>JBBSST010000011.1:0-81693 GCA_038241735.1 Lysobacterales bacterium | reverse complement strand
CGGTGGGACTGCGGTCGCGGCTTGCGGTTAATGCCCCCGGGGGGGTTCCAAAATTAGGCGGCCCCGTCTTGCGCGCCCTGCTTTTCCCCAGGGTCGTTCAAAAGCGGGCGACAACCCCCGCTCCTACGAACGATCAACCTGCGGCGGCGCTTTCCTGCTGCAGCTTGCGGATCTGCGCTTCCACCGCGACGATCGCGGTCATGTTGATCACCCGGCGCGGCGAGCTGGCCGGGGTGAGGATGTGCGCGGGTCGATCGACGCCCATCAGGATCGGGCCGATGGCGACGCCGTCGGTCATCACCCGCACCATGTTGTAGGTGATGTTGGCCGCGTCGATGTTGGGCATCACGAACAGGTTGGCGCGGCCCGACAGGGTGGTGTTGGGGAACATGCGCTGGCGCTGGTGTTCGTCCCACGCGGCATCGGCCTGCATCTCGCCGTCCATGTTGAGCTTGGGCGCACGGCGGGCGAGGATCTCGCGCACCTTGCGCATCTTCGCCGCCGATGGGTTGTCGTGGCTGCCGAAGTTGGAATGCGACAGCAGCGCGACGCGCGGCTCGACCCCGAACAGTTTCAGGCGATAGGTCGCCTGCAGGGTGCTTTCGGCAATCTGCTCGGCGGTGGGATCGACCTGCACGTGGGTGTCCAGGAAAAACCAGATGCCGCGATCGTTGATCACGCCGGTCATCGCCGATGTGCTGGTGACGCCGGGATCGAGGCCGAACACGCTGCGCAGGTAACCGAGTTTCTTGTGGAACCGGCCGACCAGGCCCGAGATCATGCCGTCGGCTTCGCCGCGTTCGACCATGATCGCGGCGATCAGGGTCGGCCGCGAACGCATCAGGTTCTTGGCTGCATCGGGGGTAACGCCGCGACGTTCGGTGAGCGCGTGGTACTGCTGCCAGTAATCGTTGAAGCGGGGGTCGTCGTTGATGTTGGTCAACTCGAAATCCTCGCCCATGCGCAGGCGCAGGCCGAGGCGTGCGATGCGCGACTGGATCACGTCCGGTCGACCGATCAGGATCGGCCGCGCGAGCTGTTCGTCGACCACGGTCTGCACCGCGCGCAGCACGGTTTCTTCTTCGCCTTCGGCATACACCACGCGCTGCAGGTCGGCACGCGCACGGTCGTAGACCGGCTTCATCACAAGGCCGGTGCGATAGATGAACTGGCCGAGTTTTTCCTTGTACGCGACCATGTCGGTGATCGGTCGCAGCGCTACGCCGGAGTCCATCGCCGCTTGCGCCACGCACGGGGCGAGGATGGTCAGCAGGCGCGGGTCGAACGGGCGCGGGATGATGTAGTCTGCGCCAAACGACGTCACTTCGCCGCCATATGCACTGCCCAGGTCCGACGATTCCATGCGCGCCAGCTTTGCGATCGCACGCACGCAGGCCAGCTTCATCGCCTCGTTGATCTCGGTGGCGCCGACGTCCAGCGCGCCGCGGAAGATGTACGGGAAACACAGCGCGTTGTTGACCTGGTTGGGATAGTCCGAACGGCCCGTGGCGATGATGCAGTCCGGGCGCACGCGCTTGGCGTCTTCGGGCAGGATTTCCGGATACGGGTTGGCCAACGCCAGGATGATCGGCCTGGCGGCCATGCTGGCCAACATCTCCGGCTTCAGCACGCCGCCGGCGGACAGGCCCAGGAAGATATCGGCGCCGTCGATGATGCTGGCGAGGTCACGCTTGTCGGTGTCGCGCGCGTAACGCTGTTTGTCCGGGTCCATCTTGTCGCGGCCGGTATGCAGCACGCCTTCGCGGTCGACGGCGAGGATGTGTTGGGGGTTCATCCCCAGCGCCACCAGCATGTCCAGGCAGGCGATGCCGGCCGCGCCGGCGCCCGCGGTGGCCAGCCTGACGTCCTCGATCTTCTTGCCGGCGACTTCCAGCGCGTTGAGCACGGCGGCGCCAACGATGATCGCGGTGCCGTGCTGGTCGTCGTGGAACACCGGGATCTTCATCCGCGCGCGCAGCTTGCGCTCCACGATGAAGCACTCCGGCGCCTTGATGTCTTCCAGGTTGATGCCGCCGAACGTGGGTTCCAGCGAGGCGATGATCTCGACAAGTTTATCGGGGTCGCGTTCGTCGACCTCGATGTCGAACACGTCGATGCCGGCGAACTTCTGGAACAGGATGCCCTTGCCTTCCATGACGGGCTTGCCGGCCAGCGGGCCGATGTCGCCAAGGCCCAGCACCGCCGTGCCGTTGCTGATCACCGCCACCAGGTTGGCGCGCGCGGTGAGCTCACTGGCGGCGTTGGGGTCGGCGACGATGGCCTCGCAGGCATAGGCCACGCCGGGCGAATATGCCAGCGCAAGGTCACGCTGGGTGACCATCGGCTTGGTCGCGGTGACCTTGATCTTGCCGAAGGGCGGCGACCGGTGGTAATCGAGCGCGGCTTGCTTGAACTCGTCCATCAGGGGCTGGTCAGCGGATGCAGGATTTTCAGGCGTCTGGTCGGACATTGTGCTCGGCGCAGCTGGCGGGCCATTGATTCTAGCGGGTTGGCCATGACGCCGCTGCCGCGCATGCCGTAGGAGCGCCCCGTGGGCGCGATGAGGCCTTTATCGGGAACGCTTCATCGCGCCCATGGGGCGCTCCTACGAGGGTTCGTCGCGATGGCTTTATCGGGAAGGCTTCATCGCGCCCGTGGGGCGCTCCTACGAGGGTTCGTGGCTGCGTCAATCAGACGTCAAATCTTGGCGCATCGTCGGACACCTGGTCCAGGCGAATCCGGTTGGCGAACAGCGAGAACGCCAGCATCCCGGCCAAGCCGTTCGCGCGCGCCACCCAGTGCGGCAGCCAGCGCGGTGGCAGCAGCACGCCCGCATCGAACAGCGGCGCAAAGCGTTGCGCGTCGCCGAGGGTCATCTTGCCGGCGAACAGCAGCCGGCACAGGCGCAGCTTGTCCTGGCGCAATGCCCAGCGGAAGAACGTGTGCACGCCGATCAGCCCGCGCAGGTACACCGCGTCCTTGGTGAACGCATGGCCACCGGTCAACGGCACGCCGCGGAACACGCGCTGCGCCGATGCAAAACTTTCTTCGGAGGATTGCCCGGCGGCGAGGAAATAGCGGAACACCTCGACGAATCCCGCGCCCTCGAGCGCCATCGCAATCGCCTCGATGCGCAGGCTGACGCGCTTCATGCGCTCGATGTCGATATTGCCGGTGATCTGTTCGGCAAACGTCGCCAGGCCTTCCTGCGTGGCGGTGGTGCGCGGCGACGACAGCGCCAGGCTGCCCAGCACCGGCTGCTCGCGGCCGTTGAGCGCGGTGAGCGAATGCA
Organism: Lysobacterales bacterium; assembly: GCA_038241735.1. Lineage (GTDB taxonomy): Bacteria > Pseudomonadota > Gammaproteobacteria > Xanthomonadales > Xanthomonadaceae > Luteimonas. Next base: position 78,401 of record JBBSST010000011.1, on the reverse strand, counting down.
CGAAGGCCTCGTGCTGCAGCAGCTGGTGGCGATCGTAGTCACTGTATTGGGCGCCGCTGCGCAGGCGGATGCGATGGGCGCCGGCCGCGGCCTTGGCGATCATGTCCGGATCGAGTTCCACCGAAATCACGCGTGCGCCGAAGAATGCGTCCAAGTCGCCCTGCAGCTGCAGTTGCAGGGCGGTGGCGGAAATCATCACCTGTTCGGCAGGCGACAACAGTTCGCGATCCAGTTCGTTGGCGATGTCGATGAAGTGCCGCGCCGCCTCGCGTGCGGTCGGGCCGTTGCCTGGCAATGGTTCGTCGGGCCGGCCGTACAGCGCAACCGAGTGCGTGGTCACATCGGGCGTGCCCAGCGCTTCCAGCATTTGCGCGGCGATCGCCCAGCTTCGCGTGGATTCGAGCAGATAGATGCCCAGCGGATGATCGCCATCGGCCAGCGCGGCAATGGCATCAAGCTCGCGCCGGGTCTGGCTGAAGTCCAGCGCGGGATAGATCACCTCTGGCAAGGCGTCAAGACCGCGCGCATGACCGTCGAGGAAGCGTTGCTGCACGTTCGCCGGCCAACTGACCAGGGTCAGCACCCGAATCCCGCGGACGGCATCGACCATGCGGGCGTCGAGCGCGGCGTGATGTGCGATGTCGGCGGGATGGTCACTCATCGGTGAAGCCGACCCCGCCGCGCCGATAAAGCTTCGTAGGAGCGTCCCACGGGCGCGATGGCGTTACCGGCAGAGCGCTCGCGCCCATGGGGCGCTCCTACACGGATGTCGGGCATCCCGGTCACTTGCTCCGCTTGTGCTGGGCTTTACCCTGCCCTTTCGCGTCTGCCTTCTGCGCCAGGCGCACGGCAAGCTTCTCGGCAGCGTCGGCGACTTCATCGCGCAGCTTGAGGTAATGGTCAAACCGCTGCGGATCGAGCGTGCCCGCTTCGATCCCCGCGCGCACGGCGCAGCCGGGCTCGCGCTCGTGCCGGCAATCACGGAATTTGCAGTGCTCGGTCAGCAACTCGATTTCGGCGAAGTTCTCGGCCACGTCCTCTTCGCCGGTCGGCTTGAGTTCGCGCATCCCCGGCGTGTCGATCAGGCACGCGCCCGACGGCAGCGGGATCAGCGCGCGATACGTGGTGGTGTGGCGGCCGCGGGCATCACGCTGGCGGACATCGGCAGTCTTCATCCGGTCGATGCCCAGCAGGGTGTTGGTCAGCGTCGACTTGCCTGCGCCGGAGCTGCCCACCAGCACGGCGCTCATGCCCGCCTGCAGCCAGGGATCGAGCACCGCGACACTGTCGCGATCGCGCGCGTTGACCGCCAGCACCGGCACGTCCTGGCCGGCGACCTCCGACAGCGCGGCAAGCGCCGCCTGCGCATCGCTGTCGTCCTTGTCGGCCTTGGTCAACACCACCACCGGCTTGGCGCCGCCGCCATGCACCAACAGCAAATAGCGCTCGATGCGTCGCGGATTGAAATCGCCATCCAGCCCGCACACGATCAATACCGTGTCGATGTTGGCGGCGATGACCTGCTGCTTGTAGTGTTCGCCGGCCGCGCCGCGCTTGATCGCCGTGCGCCGCGGCAGCAGCGCGACGATGCGCGCGCCTTCCAGCAGGACCCAGTCGCCGACCGCTGCGCGCTGGTCCTGCGACGATGTGCCCTTGCGATAGCCGGACGGCCGCTGCCATTCCGGCAACGATTCCACCGAAAACCCTTCGCCAATGCCCTCGGCGACGATGTAACCGGATCGATGCTGCTCGATCACCCGCGCCGGTCGCGCCTGCGGATGCAGGGTCATCAGCGCATGCCAGTCACCCGCCTGGGGCAGGCCATCAAACGGCCAGCCAATCACGCGCAGGGCAGTGAAATCGGGATTCAAACGTGGCGATCAAGGTCAGGCATGACGGAATTCTAGCCTTGTCCGCGGTGCAGGCAGCCGTTGCCCCGCAGGAGCGCCCCATGGGCGCGATGGCTTTCCGACAAAGCCTCATCGCGCCCATGGGGCGCTCCTACGGAATCCATACGGCGCGAGAACATGGTTTTTCCGCTAGCATTTGCGGCCATTCATTGATTTTTGCCGTCCGATGTCGCCGCCTACCCTCAAGACCCGCGAACGTTTGTCCGAAGTCCGCTACGAAATCCGCGGCGACCTGGCCCGTCGCGCCCGCGAACTCGAAGCCCAGGGTCGCACCCTGATCAAGCTCAATATCGGCAACCCCGGTGCGTTTGGTTTCCGCGCACCCGAGCACCTGCAGCGTGCCATCGCCGATCGCATCCACGACACCGACCCCTACACCCACCAGCAGGGCCTGCCCGCCGCGCGCGACGCGATTGCGCGCTTCCACCACGCGCGCGGCACCCCCAACGTCACCCCGGAACGCGTGTTCATCGGCAACGGCGTCAGCGAGTTGATCGACCTGTCGTTGCGCGCATTGCTCAACCCCGGCGACGAAGTGCTGCTGCCCTCGCCCGACTATCCGCTGTGGTCGGCCGCCACCATCCTCAACGACGGTCGACCGGTGTATTACCGCTGCAAGGTCGCCAATGGTTTCCTGCCCGATCCCGACGAGATCGAATCGCTGGTGTCATCGCGCACCCGAGCCATCGTGCTGATCAATCCCAACAACCCCACCGGCGCGACCTATCCCCGGGAGCTGCTCGAACGCATCGTCGCCATCGCCGCGAAGCACGACCTGCTGCTGATGTGCGACGAGATCTACGACAGCATCCTCTACGACGACGCCACGTTCTTCCCGATCGCACCGATCGCCGACGACATTGCGTGCCTGTCGTTCGGTGGCCTGTCCAAGGTCCATCGCGCCTGCGGCTGGCGCGTGGGTTGGGCGGTGTTGTCAGGCGACCCGCAGCGCAGTGGCGATTTCCACCATGCGATGGACCTGCTCGGCGCGCTGCGCCTGTGCGCCAACGTACCTGGCCAATTTGCCATCGAGGCCGCGCTGCATGGCATCGACACCATCACCCCGCTGTGCCGGCCCGGTGGACGTTTGTTCGAGGCGCGGCGTGCGGTGATCGAAAGCTGCGCAGCCAGTCAGCACCTCAAGCTGGTGGTGCCCGCCGGGGCGCTGTACGCATTCCCCGGCGTCGAGGGCGCGGCCGCCCGCGGTTTCAACGACCATGAGTTTGCCCTGGAACTGCTGGAAACCCAGGACGTGCTGATCGTGCCCGGCTCCAGCTTCAACGTGCCCTATCGCAACCACTTCCGCATCACTTTGTTGCCTGAACCCGACGCCTTGCGCGAAGTGTTCCGCCGCATCGACCAGGTGCTGTCACGACGCGCAGACGGCGATGGCATCGACGCCGTCGCCGCGACCTCGGCCGTGGCCTGATGCGCGGGCCTGCGCTGCAATGATGTCGTCAGCCACGCCTGCTTCGGTCGCGCCTGCTTCGGTCGCGCCTGCTTCGATCACGCCGGCTTCGATCGGTTATCTCGCCCTTGGCGACAGTTACACGATCGGCGAAGGCATCGACGCATCGGGTTGCTGGCCGATGCAACTGTCGCATGCCCTGCGCGGTGACGGCATCCCACTGGCTGATCCCCACATCATCGCCGCCACGGGCTGGACCACCGACGAACTCGCCGCCGCGCTCGACGCCGATGCGCCTGCCCACGACCACGGACTGGTCAGCCTGCTGATCGGCGTCAACAACCAGTATCGCGGCCGCAGCGCCGACGACTACCGCGTCCAGTTCAGCGGACTGCTTGAACGCGCGATCGCCCATGCCGGCACGCGCGCGCATGGCGTCCTGGTGCTGTCGATCCCCGATTGGGGGATGACCCCGTTCGCCACCGCACAGGGCCGCGATCGCACGCAAATCGCCGACGCTTTGGATGCCTTCAACACCGTGGCCCGCGATGTGTGCGACATGCACGACGTCGCGTTTGTCGATATCACCGCGCTCAGCCGCGCACACGGCTCGGAGGTGGCCATGCTGGCAGACGATGGCCTGCATCCATCCGCGGCGATGTACGCGCAGTGGATGCAGTTGGCGCGGCCGGTCACGCGCAGGCTGCTGGCACGATGAACGACGGCGCATTGCCGCTGTCACGCGGCCAGGCGACACGGATCGCGCGCGCGTACCTGCCGGCATCGGCATTCGGCAATCGTTGGGATTATTACTACACGCGCAGCAAACTCAGCCGCGACCCGCTCTATCCCGGCGTATTGCAGGCCTTGCGCGGCTGCCCTGCGCCGATCCTCGACCTGGGCTGCGGCCTGGGCCTGCTGGCGCACGCCTTGCGCGACGATGGCCAGTCGTTGGCGTATTTTGGCGTCGACAACGATGCCGGCAAGATCCAGCGTGCACGACAGGCGGCAGCAAGAGCGGAGTTGCCCGGAGTCGGTTTCGAGGTCGTCGATCTTGCCCGTGGATTACCAGTGCACACGGGCAGCGTGGCGATCCTCGACGTCCTGCAATATCTCGACATGCCCGCACAACAGCGCCTGCTCGAACAGGCGATCGCCCTGCTGGTTCCGGGCGCGCGACTGCTGATCCGCACCGGCTTTGTCGATGGCAGCCCACGTGGCCGCACCTCGAAATGGGCGGATCGCGCCGCCAACCTGGTTGGCTGGATGCAGTCGGCGCCGCGTGCGTATCCCGACGCCGGGCAATTGCGCCGTTTGCTCGAAGGCGCCGGCCTGCACATCACGCTTACCTCGCTGTCGGGCAGCACGCCGTTCAACAACTGGCTGCTGGTCGCGCAGCGCCCATCGGTGTAGCGCGTCGGTGTAGCAACTCGATGTAGCAGCGCGCCGATGCGCGGTGCATTTCCCCGGCCCTGCCGCGTCGTGCGGACGGCGTTCTGCTACAGGTCTTCGGGCAATACCGTGGCGTAACCCAATGCCTGCATGCGTTGCAGCAGAAGCGCGATTGCCTCGAGGTTGCGCCCGTGCCGTGCGCCTTCGTGCAGCAGCACGATCGCACCGGGCGACAACTTGCGCTCGATCCGCGCCAACACGCGTACCGGATCGGCCTCGACGGCATCGAACGCCCGTGCGCTCCATGCCACCCGCGCCAGCCCGCAATCACGCAGCGGCGCGGACACGAACGGGTTCGCGAAACCCACCACGGCGCGAAACCATGCCGGCCTGGTGCCGGTGATCGCGAACAACATGTCCTGGCAGTTGCTGACCTGCGCACGCATCCGCCGCGGCCCCAGCGCCCAGAACATGCCGGCAGGATGGGTGGCGCTGTGGTTGCCGATGCCATGTCCGCGCGCAGCGATCTCGCGCACAAGCTGCGGCCGTGCCGCGGCGCGCTCGCCAACGACAAAAAAAGTGGCCTTGGCATGATGCGCATCGAGCAGGTCAAGCAACGCCGGCGTCTCGTCGGAAGGACCATCGTCGATAGTCAGCCACACCCGCATGTCGTTGATCGGCAATCGCGTCAACACCGGGCCATACAGCGCCGAGCCCGGACACAACACGCCCCACCAGAACACCAGGTGGGTTGCGATCATCAACGGCAATCCAACGTGCCAGCCAAACCACCACCACGTCGCCACCACCACGCATTGCGACGCCAGCAGCACCGCGATCCAGGCATGTGGGTGGCGTGGCGTGCGATGCAGCGCAGCCTGCATTGGCGCCCGTGTCGGTGTCCGCGATATCGTCATTCCGGCATGATGCCACGCAGCGTTACACTGCCGGCATGAACGCACGCGCCGCCACCCGCAACCTCACGCCCGCCCAAACCGACGCCCTGGTGCGCGATGGCCGGCTGACCATCGTCGACGTGCGTCCACCCGACGAGCGTGCACTGGCCGCGATTGCAGTGCCCTATGCGGTCATGGATACCGGCGGCATCGACGACCTGCTGGCACGCGCCAAAGACACGCCGCTGGCGTTCCTGTGCCACCACGGTGGACGCAGTGCGCAAGCGGCGGATTATTTCCTCGCCCATGGCTTCACCGATGTGTCCAACATCGTTGGCGGCATCGAGGCCTGGGCACTGGACGTCGATCCATCGGTTGCGCGTTACTGAGCTGCGGTCAGGCTGCTCACACCGACGCCCGGATGCACCGAGGCAGCCGGCGCTGTGCCCAAGCCGGCGGCGCTGCAATCGCGCTTAGCCGCTAAACCCGCCGGCATCCAGGAATGCCTGTTCTTCGGTCGTCGTGGAGCGGCCCAAGGCCGCGTTGCGATGCGGAAAACGACCGAAACGCTCGATGATGTCGTAGTGCTCGCGCGCCCAGCGGCCCGCACCTTTCCCGGGCAGGGTGGCGTGCAGCTCCAGCGACCGATGCTGGTCGGCCAAGGCTTCGGAATGTTCGAACGGCAGATAGCAAAACATGCGCAGGCCGGGCTCGACCTGCATGTCCAGCCCAGCGCCAATCATGCGCGTCGCGTAGTGCCGCGCCAGCGGATCGGTGGCATAGCTGTGCGCATTGCCGCGAAATACATTGCGCGGGATCTGATCGAGCAAGATCACCAACGCCAACGCATCTTCGGCGGCGTCCATCCAGCCTTCGAGCTCGCGGCGTGCGGCGCAGAAATGCGCGGCAAGAAAGCGCGTCTCGCATTCGCGGTCGAACGCCGCGCCGCCGCCGAACCATTTCTGGTAACCGGCATCCCGCCAGAAGCCGACGATTTCCTGCGCGTCTGTCATTTGCTCCACTTCCACCGTCCGCTGCGGGTGACAAGCCATCATCCAAGGTCACTGTTGATCAGGATGCGTGCATGTCTTCATGCCTGCATGTGCTGTCGGCGGCACGATTGATTGAACGCCGCCATCGCGCCGTGTGCAAAAGACTGGTTACAGGTACTTTTTTTCCGCATCACTGGGCTCATGCAGCCAATCGTTGTCGCGACCGTTGCAATAGCGCACCGGCATCGCGGCCAACGTGTCCGCCGAGACGTCGTCGAGGCAGGCGAGATTGACCGAGAAGAATTTTCCACCCATTTCAGGGATGTCACCGTATCCATAGGCACGCACCCCACACACACGGCAAAACGGCCAGTGCACGCTGTTGGTGCCGAACTGGTAATCGATGACGTCGGTCTCGTCGCCAAGCAGGCGGAATGCATCGGGTTTCACGCTCGCGCTCCAATTGCGCGTCTTGCAGCAGATCGAACAGTTGCACTTGCCGCCTCCGGCCTCCAGGTCGATATCGACTTCGAGACGGACGCTGCCGCAGTGGCAGCTGGCTGTGTGGGTCTTGGTGGCCACGTGAGGCTCCTGATACCGGTTTTGGTCCTGCAGTTTAGTCCCCGCTGCGGCCACCTCCAAGGCCGGCGCTTCGGCCAGGAGTCGACGGAGTGTTCCTGCGCTGGCGCTTGGTTTGCGCAGCGTTCACCGTGCGCAAGGCCTCCGCAATCCTTCAATATCCTGCCGCTCGAAACACCAATCCTGGAATCATCAAGCCTCGCCGGTTTCGCGGTGTGGAAACGCGCTGATGTAACCGCCTGCGCAGCGACAACGCGATGCCCGGGCGATGCAGGCAAGTTTCTTCATCACTCGTCACTCATCAAACCGCAGGTGTCGCACCGACTTGCCGTGCCGGCGGATCAGGCGCAACGCCTCGATGCCGATCTGGATGTGCCGCTCGACATACTCGGCGCTGATCCTGGCATCGGATGCCTCGGTCTTGACGCCATCGGGGATCATCGGCTGGTCGGACACCAGCAGCAGCGCGCCGCTGGGGATGCGATTGGCGAAACCTGCCGCGAAGATGGTCGCGGTCTCCATGTCGACGGCCATGCAGCGCATCACCCGCAAGCGTTCCTTGAACGCATCGTCATGCTCCCAGACGCGGCGGTTGGTGGTGTAGACGGTGCCGGTCCAGTAGTCGTGGCCGAGGTCGCGGATCATCGTGGAGACCGCGCGTTGCAGTGCGAAGGCCGGCAGCGCGGGGACCTCCGGCGGCAGGTAGTCGTCGCTGGTGCCTTCGCCGCGGATCGCCGCGATCGGCAGGACCAGGTCGCCGAGTTCGTTCTTGCGCTTCAAACCTCCACACTTGCCCAGGAACAACACCGCTTTGGGGGCGATCGCCGACAACAGGTCCATCATCGTCGCGGCGTTCGGGCTGCCCATGCCGAAGTTGATCATGGTGATGCCGTCGGCGGTGGCGCTGGGCATCGGCCGGTCGATACCGACCACCGACGCACCGGTCAGCCGGCTGAAGTGACCGAGGTATCCGCCGAAATTGGTCAGCAGGATGTGCTCGCCAAACCCGTCCAGCGGCACGCCGGTGTAGCGTGGCAACCAGTTCTCGACGATCTGTTGTTTTTCTTTCATCGCGGCGTCCGTTTTCGACATTCTGTCACGACGGCATCGACGCAGATGTTCAGGCCGGGGCGACGTCTGGACCGACGACGCGGTTGCGACCGCCATGCTTGGCCGCATACATCGCCAGGTCGGCACGCGCAATCAACGACGCCCTGGTGTCGTCGATGTCGCATTGCGCCACGCCGATGCTCACGGTGAGGGAAATGGCGAGATTGGCAACATCAGCGCACTCGCTCTCGACGCGGCGACGGATGCGTTCGGCGAGATCGCGGGCCTCATGGTGGTTGGAGGCGGGCAGCACCAGCAGGAACTCCTCGCCACCCAGGCGGCCCAATTGGTCGCCGTATTTCATTTCACCCGCAGCCACGCGCACCAGCGCACGCAGGCAGGCATCACCCACCGCATGGCCGTGGTCATCGTTGATGCGCTTGAACAGATCCAGGTCCAGGTACAAGACTGACAATGCGTGGTCATCGCGCCGCGCCTGTGCGATCGACCAGTCGAGGCGCTGCTCGATGCCGCTGCGATTGAGTACGCCGGTCAGTGCATCGTGTTCGGCGTGCAGGCGCGCCCGATCGCGTTCGTCGCGCACGGTCAACGCGCGATCGGCGAGCACGAGTACCAGCAGGATCGACGCCAGTGCCAGCACCACCGGCAAGCCGTATTCGATCATCGGCGTCAACTCAGTGCCGGCGCTGAGTTGCACGGCACGCGCAGTCGATAGCGCCACCAGCGGCAGCCACGCCAGCATGGCGTATCCAGCGCGGCGATTGCCACGCCACCAGGCGACTCCCAGGCCCAGCACTGCAACGGCGTTGGCGACCAGCAGGGTCACGTTGCCGACCACCGGGAACCAGCTCTTCTCGCGTGGCCATGGCGACAACAACAGGGCCAACAACAGCAGCGACGCGTAGCCCCCGATCCAGCGCAACAAGCGTCCCGGCAACGGCGCGTGTTGCTTCAATTCCGCAAGTTCAATCAGGAAAAACGAGGCGATGGCCGTGGCAAGCGTGGCGATGGCCCAGATTCCGGGCGCACCGTACTGAGCAAGCACGCGCAGGCCGGGCAAGGCATATGCCTCGCCATAGGCGCACAGCAGGTACAGCAATTGCAGGGCCATCGTCGCGGCGTACAGCAGGTAGACGCGCTCACGCAGCAATGCCCAGAACAACATCACCATCAATGAAATTCCGGCCAACACGCCGGTCACCACCGAAATCACGCGCACGTGTACCAGGTCGTCGGCAATCACCTGGTCGGTTGGTCGCACGGCAACCTGCAGCGGATAGCGCGCGTCTTCGACGCCGACATACACCGGGCCGGCGGCCAGCAGCGGAAACGCCAGCGCGCGCCGCGAGAAACGCGGATCGAGCTGGGCATCGAACATGGTCTGTGTTTGCGCGCGGTAATCAGGCGGCGCCAGCACGGTGATGCGCGCGCTGTAGGGGTGATAGACCAGCAGCATGCGGGGGCCGTGCACGACGGCCGGCTGCAGTCGCCACCAGCCGTGACCGTTGCGGACAGGGGCCAGTTTGCCAGTGGAGCCGGTGACCTCGAAGGCAGCCTGCGGTAATCGCGGCAACTCCGTCGCACGCATGGCGGGCACGGCGATGTCGCCGCGCAGCTGCGCGATGCGCACGATGCCGCTGTCCTGGGCCTGCGCCCATCCGCACAGCAGCCAAAGCGCAATGACAAGTCCAATGCCTTTCATGCGCCCCCCGACTTTCCACCCCGAGTGTCCACTTTTGCGCCGACGTGGGCAAGCGTCCGGACCTGAAGACGCACGGCCGCCGAAGCTACACTCGCACCATGGACACCCGGCCGCGCTGGTATTTCGATTTCATCTCGCCATTTGCCTTCCTGCAATGGCCAAAGGTGTGCGCGTTGTCCACCGAACATGCCGTCGCAGCAGTGCCGATCGTGTTCGGCGCGGTGCTCGACGCCATCGGCCAGAAGGGACCTGGCGAGATACCGCTCAAACGCGAGTTCACCTATCGCCATGTGGTGTGGCAGGCGCGACAGCAGGGTGTCACGCTGCGGTTTCCGCCCGCGCATCCGTTCAATCCGCTGGCGGCGTTACGGCTGTGCGTTGCAGCGGGCAGCTCGCCCGCGGCCATCACCGCGATCTTTGACTGGATCTGGACCCATGGCAATGCCGGCGACAGCATCGATGCGCTGTTGCCGGTTGCCTCGCAGCTTGGCGTGGTGCCTGGCGCCTCTTCCAGCGATGCCGTCAAGGCGACGTTGCGCGCGAACACCAGCGCGGCGATTGCTGTCGGCGTGTTCGGGGTGCCGACGCTGGCGCTTGGCGAGCAATTGTTCTGGGGCAACGACGCGCATGAATTCGCGGCTGCTGCCCTGCGCGATGCAGCGGTGCTCGATGACGCGGAGATGCGGCGTGTCGCCGCGTTGCCGATCGGCGTCCGGCGCGCTTGACGGCGCGACGACAAAACGGCCACGTGCGGACTGATATCGTTGCGCTCAATGTGTCGGCGGGAAGAATTTGACCATGCGCATCGGACTTGTCATCGACTCGGCGTGCGACCTGCCGAAGGATTACATCGAGCAACACCGGATCGACATCCTGCCGATCACCGTCAGGATCGACGATGCGACCCAAGTCGACTATCGCGATCCGTCCGCCACGCTGGCCTTCCTGCACGCCCATATCGCCGAACGTGGTGCCAGCGCCGAAACCATCCCGTTCACGGCTGATCAAATCCGCGATCTGTTCCTGCAGCGCCTGGTCATCGATTACGACTACGTCTTCTGCATGACGATCACCAGGACGCGCAGCCCGATCTTCGACAACGCGCAGCAGGCCAGTTTCGCCATCCTCAACGATTACCGTGCCATCCGCACCGCCGCGGGCAACACCACGCCGTTCGCGCTGCGGGTGATCGACACGCAAAACCTGTTCTGCGCGCAGGCGATCCTGCCGATCGAAGCCACCCGGCTGCGCGACGCCGGCGAGGGACCAGCGCGGATCCGCGCCCGACTCGAGCACCTTGCGCTGCACACCTATGGCTACCTGGTTCCGCGCGACCTGTATTACATCCGCAATCGCGCACGCACCAAGGGCGACCGCAGCATCGGATTGTTCAGCGCGGCGCTGGGCACGGCACTGGACATCAAGCCGATCCTGCGCGGCTGGCGTGGTGATACCGGGCCAGTGGCAAAGGTCAAGGGCTTCGATGCGGCGGTGCGGAAAATGTTCGAGTTCGCAACGCGGCGGGTCGAGTCCGGATTGATGACGCCGACATTGACGTTGTGCTACGGCGGGGAGCTCGCCGAGATGCGCGCACTGCCGGGCTACACGACGCTGCATGACACGTGCAAAGCGCTCAACATCGAGGTGTTCGAAAGCGTGATGAGCCTGACCGGCATGGTCAACGTCGGCAAGGGCGCGGTGGTGGTCGGTTTTGCCGCGCAGCCGCATGATTTCGCATGACCGCCATGGCGTGCGCGTCGACACGCCGCTAACGCATCGCTGCTAGGCTTTGCCGACGTTCATCGAGGCGACACACGCATGGCCACCCGTTATTACATCAGCCTGCCCGACCCGGCAAAAGCGCGCGCAGCCGGCGCATTTTCGTTCCAGTCGCAGTCTGCCGAGGGGCTGGCGCAGGAACTGCAGGATGCATTGCGCAACGATGGCTTGTTCCAGCGCTGGCGTTCGGCCCAGGAGGATCCCGAGGGCGTCGATGCCGCGTTCAGCGCAACCGACCCGGGCGCAAGCGTCACCGGCCACCAGGATGATCTGCATATCGACCTGATCGCCGTTACCTCGATTTCCGGCAGCGTGTTCAAGCACCGCCTGCGCCTGCTGGCCGGCAGCGCGTGGGAGCTGCGGGATGTGTCGTCTGCATAAGCGCAGTCCGGCTGCAATGAGCGCCTCGTGTAATCACCGCTTCGATGCAAGGCATCCCTGGTTTTTCCGATCGCGATGACAGCCCGCACCCCCGTGCTGTTGTCGTGGAGTGGTGGCAAGGACGCGGCATGGGCGCTGCATGTGCTGCGCCGACGCGACGACATCGAGGTCGTCGCGCTGTTGACCACCGTCACCATCGAATACCAGCGCGTCGCCATGCAGGGCATCCGTCGCGACGTGCTGCATGCCCAGGCCATGGCCGCCGGCCTGCCGCTCATCGAGGCCATGATCCCGTCCGTTTGCGACAATGTCCGTTATGAGGCGGCAATGACCCAGGCGCTGACCCAGGCCAACGCACGATGGCCGACCCTGCGCACTGCCGCGTTTGGCGACCTTCTGCTGGAAGACATCCGCGCATGGCGCGTGCAGCAATGCGCGCGGATTGGTTGGGACGTGCTGACGCCCTTGTTCGGCTCGGACACCAGCAGCCTGGCCCGCGAAATGATGGCCGGCGGCCTGCGTGCACGCGTGTGTTGTGTCGACACCACCCAACTCGATTCTCGCTTCGCCGGACGCGTATTCGATCCGGCCCTGCTCGACGCACTCCCGTCTGGCGTTGATCCCTGCGGCGAGAACGGCGAATTCCACACCTGCGTCTCGGACGGGCCGATGTTCGATCGTCCGCTCGCCCTGCAACACGGTGAGACGGTGCTGCGTGACGGACGCTTCGCCTATACCGACTACGTTCTCACGGGCGACCAGCCGCCCGCGTAGGAGCGGTTCACGCCGCGCGCCTGGCGGTTGTCGTCGCGGGGGTTCAACAGCATGTTGTTGCCACTCCCACAAAAAGAAAAGATCGCGGCTGAAGCCGCTCCTACGGCGGAAATGGGAAAGATCGCGGCTTAAGCCGCTGCTACGGGGCCTGCAGCGCGCGCGCATGGTAGGCGATGTGTTCGCCAATGAAGCTGGCGATGAAATAGTAGCTGTGGTCGTAATCGGGATGCAGGCGCAGCGTCAGTGGATGTCCTGCGGCGTCGCAGGCCGCACGCAGCAACTGCGGCTGCAACTGGCTGTCGAGGAAGTCATCGGCGCTGCCCTGGTCGATCAGCAACGGCAATCGTTCGGCTGCGGCCTTGACCAGCTCGGTCGCATCCCATTGCGCCCACGTGGCGCGATCGTCACCGAGATACGCGCCAAATGCCTTCTCGCCCCACGGTGCCTGCATCGGCGCGACGATGGGCGAAAACGCCGACACGCTGCGATAGCGTCCCGGGTTCTTCAGCGCGACGATCAATGCCCCATGTCCGCCCATCGAATGCCCGCTGATCGCACGCGCCTGGGTGGTCGGGAAACTCTCCTTAATCAGTGCCGGCAATTCATCGGCCACGTAGTCATGCATGCGGTAATGCGGCGCCCACGGCTGGCGCGTGGCGTTGACGTAGAAACCTGCGCCCTGGCCGAGATCATAGGCGTCGTCGTCGCCAACGCCCTGGCCGCGCGGACTGGTATCGGGCGCAACCAGGATGATGCCGTGCTCAGCCGCATAGCGCTGCGCACCGGCCTTGGTGATGAAATTCTGCTCGTTGCAGGTCATTCCCGATAACCAATACAACACCGGCAGCTTCTGCGTGGCCGCCTGCGGTGGCAGGTAGACCGCGACGTTCATATCGCAGTCCAAGGTGTTGGACCGATGCTGGTAAACGTCCTGCCAGCCGCCAAAGCAGGCGCGATGCTCGATGCGTTTCATGTGGGTGCCTTGTTGTTGCATTTTGTTGGAGCGATGCCCGTCGCGATGCCTTGTATTGCGGCATCGGCGGCGTGTCACGATCGCCTGAAAAAAATCGCGGCTGAAGCCGCTCCTACGGCGTTGTCGGGTCAGAAATGGATCACGGTGCGGATCGACTTGCCTGCGTGCATCAGCTCGAAGGCCTCGTTGATCTGCTCCAGCGGAAGGTTGTGGGTGATGAAGGGGTCGAGGTCGATCTCGCCTTTCATCGCCTGTTCGACCATCCCCGGCAGCTGGGTGCGGCCCTTGACGCCGCCAAACGCGCTGCCGCGCCAGACCCGTCCGGTCACCAGCTGGAACGGTCGCGTGCTGATTTCCTTGCCAGCGCCGGCAACGCCGATGATGACGCTCTCGCCCCAGCCCTTGTGGCAGCACTCCAGAGCCGCGCGCATGACGTTGACGTTGCCGATGCACTCGAAGCTGAAATCGACGCCACCGTCGGTCATCTCGACGATCACTTCCTGGATCGGTTTGTCGTGGTCCTTCGGATTGACGCAATCGGTCGCGCCCATCGATTTCGCGAGTTCGAATTTGCCGGCATTGGTGTCGATCGCGAGGATGCGCCCGGCCTTGGCCTGTACCGCGCCCTGGATCACCGCCAGGCCAATGCCGCCAAGGCCGAACACCGCAACCGTGTCGCCCGGCTTCACCTTGGCGGTGTTGTGCACGGCGCCGATGCCCGTGGTAACGCCGCAGCCGAGCAGGCAGACTTTTTCCAGCGGCGCGTCGGGGTTGACCACGGCCAGCGCGATCTCCGGCACCACCGTGTATTCGCTGAAGGTGCTGCAGCCCATGTAATGGTAAATCGGCTCGCCGTTGTAACTGAAACGCGTGGTGCCATCGGGCATCAGGCCCTTGCCCTGCGTGGCGCGCACGGCCTGGCACAGGTTGGTCTTCCCCGACAGGCAGAACTTGCACTTGCGGCATTCGGCCGTATACAGCGGGATCACATGGTCGCCGGGCTTGACGCTGGTGACGCCGGCGCCGACTTCAACCACGATGCCACCGCCCTCGTGGCCAAGCACCGTGGGGAAAATTCCCTCCGGATCGTCACCGCTGAGCGTGAATGCGTCGGTATGGCAGACGCCGGTGGCGATGATCTTCACCAGTACCTCGAAGGCCTGCGGCGGGGCGACGTCGATCTCGACGATCTGCAACGGCTTTCCGGCCTCGAAGGCGACTGCGGCGCGTGATTTCATGGGTCTCTCCTGCGGCAATGCCGATAGCGCGACGAATGCGCGCACTGGGCAAGTATAGGCAACCGGATTGGACGACCTTGTGCACAAGCGTCCGCGGGGCGATGGCTTGAGCGGAACGCTCGATCGCAACCACGGGTCGCTCGGCCGGATCGCTAACCGGTGTTCTGGATGCCGGCGGCGATGCCGTTCACCGTGGCCAGCAAGGCGTCGAGCGTAGCGTCGTCCTTGCTGCCGTCTTCGCGCCAGCGTCGCAGCAGTTCGACCTGCAGCAGGCTGATCGGATCAACATAGGGATTGCGCAAACGGATCGACAAACGCAAGCGCGGATCTTCGCTGAGCAGCTCGTTTTCGCCGCGGATCGCCAGCACGACGTCGCGGGTCTGCACGAACTCTTCGGCAATGCCGGGAAACAGTTCCTGGTGCGTCGTCACGGCCAGCTGCGAATAGCGCTGGAAGATATCGATGTCCGATTTCGCCAGGGTCATTTCAAGGTCATCGAGCATGGTGCGGAAGAACGGCCAGTCGCGCGCCATCTCCGCCATGGCCTCTTGTCCATGTGTCGCAACGCCGTGGCGCAGGGCGTGACCGACGCCGTACCACGCGGTCAGGCCAGAGCGGTTCTGCGCCCACGCAAACACCCACGGAATCGCGCGCAGGCCGCGAATGCCGGCATCGCGACGACGCGACGGACGCGAACCGATATGCAGGCGCTCGATGACGTCGATCGGCGTGGCGGCGCGGAAATAGTCATCGAAGCGCGGATCGTCGTACACCAGCGCGCGATAGCGGATCCGTGCGATACCGGCCAGCTCGGCGGCGATCTCGCGCCAACGGGCTTCGCGCGCATCGGCCGGTCGTGGGCGCAGGCTCGCGCGCAGTACCGCCGCGGTTGTTTGCTCCAGGTTGCGCAGCGCCAGCGCGCGGATTCCGTATTTGCGATGGATCACTTCACCCTGCTCGGTCATGCGCAGGTTGCCATTGACCGAGCCGCGCGGCGCGGCGGCAACGGCGCGCTCGGTCTTGCCGCCCCCGCGACTGACCGATCCGCCGCGACCGTGGAAGAACACGATGCAGACGCTGGACGCCTGCGCCAGCGCCGTCAACTCCACCTGCGTGCGTTGCAGCGCCCAGCGCGACGCCATCAGGCCGCCGTCCTTGGCGCTGTCGGAATAGCCCAGCATCACCACCTGGCGGTCGCCGCGTGCGCGCAGGTGCACGCGATAAATTGGATCATCGAACAGGGCACGCATCACGCCTGGCGCCGCCTCCAGGTCAGCCACGGTTTCAAACAGTGGCGCGACATCCAGCGGCACCGCGCGTTCACCACTGGCGCCGCCTTCGACGCACCCGGCGATGCGTGCCAGCGCCAGCACGGCCAATGCATCGGCGACATGGCGGCTCATGCTGATGATGTACAGGCCAATGGCATGTTCGCCATGCGTTCGCCGCATTTCGCGCACCGCGCCAAACACTGCCAGCGTCGATGCGACGACCGGATCCTCCCGTGCCGCGGTTGTATGTGCCATCTGCTCGGCATCGCCATCTTCGATCACCGCATGCAGGCGTGCGATTTGTCCGGTGAGCGGCCGCGATGCCCAGTCGGCGTCATCGAGCAGCACGGCCAGCGCCTCCTCGTGCACCGCCGAATCCTGGCGCAGGTCAAGCGCGGCCAAGTGCAGGCCAAACGTGCGCGCGCGCCACAACACGCGCTGCAACGCAAAGCGTCCGGCGTGTTCACCGCGATGGCGTACCAGACTGGCATCGATCAGTTGCAGGTCGGCGATGAAGTCATCGGCGCTGGCGTAGCCATGCGCGTGTTGTGCATCGGTCGCCGCCAGCTTCGCGGCCATCAAATCGAGCAGCTGCCGGTACGGCATATCGGCCAGGCGTGGTTTGAATGCGGCCACCACCTCCGGCAACTGTTGGCGATACGCATCGATCCGATCGATGACGGCAGCATCCACGTCGATGCGATTGAGCGATTGGGTAAGGATGCGCGACAGCGCGTGCAGGTCGCGACGATATTGCACAAGCGCCTGCGTGCGCTGGGCATCCAGCGCTGCGCGCACGGTCTCGGCGCCCACGTTGGGATTGCCATCCATGTCGCCGCCCACCCACGTGCCAAAACGCAGCACCTGCGGCAATGCAATGCGCTGGCCATAGATCGCCTCGATGGCGTCGGCAAAGCCTTCATAGAACACCGGCAAGCTGCGATACAGCACATTCGCCAGGTAGAAGCCGACATGCTCGACCTCGTCGACCACGGTCGGCTTTTGCGCCGCGGCTTCGGCGGTTTGCCATGCCGATGTGAGCATCAGGCGGATCCGCGCCTCGTCGGCGCGGCGTTCGGGCGGCGTACGCGCCCGATCGATGTCAGCGACCAGGCGCTCGACGATCGCGTGTTCTTTTTCCAGCAATGCACGCCGCACCACTTCGGTGGGATGGGCGGTGAACACGGGCTGGATCGACAGCTTCGGCAAAAACGCCACCAGTTCATCCAGCGTCACACCGGCCTGGCGCAAAGCATGCAGCGTCGCTTCCAGGCCGCCGGGCTGCGGCACGTCGTCAATGCGCTGGTGGTCGCGGCGTCGGCGGATGCGATGGACGCGTTCGGCCAGGTTGGTGGCATCGAAGTACGCGGCAAACGCTCGCACCAGTGCATCGGCATCATCCAGCGGCACCTGCGCCAGGCGCTGGGCCAGCGCGTCGATCGGCTCATCCGCCTCGCGCCGGGCGATCGCCATGCGTCGCACCGATTCCACCTGGTCCAGGAATGCCGGCGACGCCTGCTCTGCCAGCATTTCGCCCACCATCGTGCCCAGCCGGCGCACGTCGTCGCGCAGCAGCGCATCGGTCTGGGAGAATTCGATTTCACGCAGTGGCATGTCGCCGGGGGCGGGCGTGACGTGTGGTTCCGGGGTTGTCGTCATGCATCAAAGACTACACGCGCATGGCGTCGCGATTTGTGCAGGCGATGTCGCCAGGCTAGCGGCGATCAATAGGCAAATTCGCGAAACACCGGATCGACGCTGCCCTTCCACTCGCCGTGGAACAGCGCGAGCTTGCGTTCGGCGGGCGTCAGGTTGTCCTGCGCGGATTCGATCAACGTCGCCAGGAAGATGCTTTCGTCGGCGCCATTGGCGTTGTGGCGCGCGCGTCGGCGCAATCCTGCCGCGGAAATCTTCAACGCCTCCAAGGCCAGGTCGCGCACGCTGCCGCCGCGGAACGGCAGCTTCAAGGCCTGCCTCGGCACGCCATCGCGCAGCGCATTGCGCTCCTGCATCGAGAAATCCTTGACCAGGTCCCAGGCCGCGTCCAGCGCGGCATCGTCGTACAGCAGGCCCACCCAGAATGCCGGCAACGCGCACAGCCGGTTCCATGGCCCGCCATCGGCACCGCGCATCTCAAGGAACTTCTTCATCCGCACTTCCGGGAACGCCGTGGTCATGTGGTCGGACCAGTCGACCAGGGTCGGCAGCGCGCCCGGTAGCGCCGGCAATTTGCCCTCGATGAAGTCGCGGAAACTCTGCCCGCTGGCATCGTGGTAGGTGCCCTCGCGGTACGAAAAATACATCGGCACGTCGAGCAGGTAGTCGACATAACGCTCGTAGCCGAAGCCCTCGTCGAAGACGAAATCGAGCATGCCGGTGCGGTCGAGATCGGTATCGGTCCAGATATGCGAGCGATAGCTGAGATAACCGTTGGGCTTGCCTTCGGTGAACGGGGAATCGGCAAACAACGCCGTGGCGATGGGTTGCAGCGCCAGCGACACGCGGAATTTCTTCACCATGTCCGCTTCGCTGGCGAAGTCCAGGTTGACCTGCACGGTGCAGGTGCGCGTCATCATGTCCAGGCCAAGGTCACCGACCTTGGGCATGTACGAACGCATGATCTGGTAGCGGCCCTTCGGCATCCACGGCATGTCATCGCGACGCCACTTGGGCTGGAAGCCCATGCCCAGGAAACCCAGCTGCAACTCATCGGCGACCGCCTTGACCTCCGTGAGGTGGCTGTCGACTTCACTGCAGGTCTGGTGGATGGTTTCCAGCGGCGCGCCGGACAGCTCAAGCTGACCCGCAGGCTCAAGCGTGACCGATGCGCCATCACGCAACAGCGCAACAGTGCGGCCGTGTTCGTCGACGTTCTCCCAGCCAAAACGCGTCAAGCCATGCAGCAGCGCTTCAATGCCACGCGCGCCGTCGAACGTTGGTGGCCGCAGGTCGTCGAGGCGGAAGCCGAACTTCTCGTGCTCGGTGCCGATGCGCCAGTCACACGCCGGCTTCTCGCCAGAGGCGATGTAATCGACCAGCTGGTCGCGATGGGTGATCGTCGTGTCGCTGGCGTGGCTCGGGCTGGACATTCGGATCACTCGCAGGGGGGATGGCGATATGCGGCTGCATGGCCACGATCGCAATGCCCGCACTATAACGGCGCGATGCCACCGGCAGCGTTGCCGGGATGGAATGCTGATGTGCGGCTGGAGGGCGGGTCTATCCGCCGCAGGCGAAAGCAGTCGCAGTGGCTGGATCGTCAGCCCTCAAGAACACGCCTCGAAAAACGCGCCTCGAAGAACGCGTCCCACGCGCCAGCGTGGACGCGAGGCTAACGATCCCCCCGGACCATTGCCTTGACGTCACGCCGCGCGTTGATGAAATCGGCAGCGGTGATCGCCTTGCCGCCTTCGCGTTGCAGCGTCCGGATGCGCAGTGCGCCATCAGCACAGGCGATGTCGAGGCCATCGCGCGTCGCCGACAGCAATGTCCCGGGCACGGCATCGTGTTCAAGCGGCAGTGCCACCGCGGCGAGGATACGCAGCCGTTCGCCGGCAATCATGGCCTCGGCCACCGGCCATGGATTGAAGGCGCGCACCGTGTTGGCCAGCACCCTGGCCAGTTGCGACCAGTCAAGTCGCGCCTCGGATTTTTCGATCTTGTGCGCATAGGTCACGCCATCGGCCGATTGCGGCTGCGGCTGCGGGCGCATCCCGGCACGCAGCAGGCCAAGGCCATCGGCGAGCACCTGCGCGCCCAGCGCGGCAAGCCGGTCGTGGATCTGTCCACCGGTGTCATCCGCGCCGATCGGCAGCGATTGCGTCAGCAGAACGGCGCCGGTGTCCAGGCCCGCGTCCATCTGCATCAGGCACACGCCGGTGCTGGTGTCGCCGGCCGCAATCGCGCGCTGGATCGGCGCTGCGCCACGCCAGCGCGGCAACAGTGAGGCATGCACGTTCCAGCAGCCCATCCTGGGGATCGCCAGGATCTTCGGCGGCAGGATCAAGCCATAGGCCACCACCACCATCAAGTCGGGTTGCAGGGCCTGCAGGGCATCCCGCGCGGCCTGTGATTTCAATGTTTGCGGCTGCACTACCGGAATGCCGCGCTCCAGCGCAGCGCGCTTCACCGGTGACGGCGTCAACGTGCGTCCACGCCCGGCGGGGCGATCGGGCTGCGTGTAGACCGCCAACACTTCATGGCGACTGGCGGCCGCGAGCAGCGCCGGGACAGCAAACGCGGGGGTGCCGGCAAACACGATTCTCATGGGCGCACACCCGGAAAGCTCGACGCTGTCCGGCCAGCGTCTCGAACACCGCCCCGTGAGTCGATTCCGCGCTCAACGCAGGACGCCGGCGGCAGTACCGCCCACCTGTCACCAGCCGGCGACTCCCGATTCGCGGGATTACTCATGCTTGCGCTGCTTGTCATATTTCTTCAGCGCGCGCTCGCGCTTGAGCGGCGAAAGGTGGTCGATGAACAGCTTGCCGTCGAGATGGTCGATCTCATGCTGGATGCACGTCGCCAGCAAATCGTCGATTTCCAGGACAACGCGCTTGCCGTGGCGGTCGAGTGATTCCACCTCGATGCCGTCGGCGCGGGTCACGTCGGCATAGATGCCGGGGATCGACAGGCAGCCCTCCTGGTGCTCGCGCAACTGCCGGGTCCTGGAGCGCAGCACCGGGTTGATGAACACCAGCGGCTGGTCGCGCGCCTCGCTGACATCGATCACCATGAATCGCTCGTGCACGTCGACCTGGGTCGCCGCCAGGCCAATGCCGGGGGCGATGTACATGGTCTCGAACATGTCATCGAGCAGGCGCTGGAATTGCGGCGTGGCGATGCGCGATGTGTCGAAGTCGCAGGCGACATTGCGCAGGCGCGGATTCGGGAATTCGAGGATTGATAGCAGGGACATGGCAGATTGAATAATGTGTGCGGGACAGATCGCGACGGCCCAACCGCCATGCAGCCCGTTCCGGACGGGCCATCGAACCCCAAAGGGGGGCGTCGGTCACAACCGTGCAAATGATGCGACATTGTAGCGTCCGCAAGGCTTGCGTTGCGCCGGGACTTGTACGTTATAGTGCCCCGGCTGGAATGGGGAAATTCCAAGGGGAGCAAGTAGATGGCCGTCATGCTTCAGCGCCTTTCGAAGGTGCTACGCACGGGTTTTACAGTCGCGTTGCTGATGGTTGCGACCTACGCTGCGGCGCAGGGTCTTCGCAGCGATCATCCTGATACCTACGTGGTGGTCCGCGGCGATACGCTGTGGGATATCGCAGGCAAGTTCCTGCAGCGCCCGTGGCTCTGGCCGGAGATCTGGCAGGCCAATCCGCAGATTCGCAATCCGCACCTGATCTATCCGGGCGACATCATCAGCCTGGCGTATCTGGACCGCGTCGGCGTGCAGCCCGGCCCGCGTACCGATGCGCAGCCGATCAACGCCATCCCGCTGTCGGACATCGAGCCGTTCCTCAAGGATCTGCGCGTGGTCGACAATTTCGACCAGCTGCCTTACGTGGTCAGCCTCGAGGAAGACCGCCTGCGCGGCAGCCAGGGCCAGGTGGCGTACATCCGCGGCCTGCCGACGGCGCGCCCAGGCGAACGCTACCTGGTCGTGCGCCCCACGGTGCGCTACACCCACCTGACGCGCTCGGGCCTGTGCTGCGACCTGATGCACACCGACGACCTTGATTACCGGGGCCGCCGCACCATCGACTTCCAGAACTACTGGGCCAACGTGGTGATGCCCGACAAGGGCAACGAACTGCTCGGCTTCGAGATGATGCGGGTCAACGTCGGCACGATCACGCGCGGCGAAGTCGGCGGGATCAAGGCCAGCACCCTGGTGCTGGACGAAGCGGGCCGCGAGGTCCGCACCGGCGACCGCCTGATCGCGGTCGACGCGCAGCCCTACGACCTGCAGTTCTTCCCGCATCCGCCCAAACAGCAGATGGCGTATGGCCGGGCACGCGTGCTGGCGATCACCGACAACCTGACGTTTGGCGGTCCGCGCGACGTGGTGGCGCTGTCAGTCGGCGCGCGCGAAGGCGTCGACAACGGCACGGTGTTCTCGATCTGGCGCGAAGGCAGCAATGTCGTGGATCGCGTCGAGAAGGGCCCGGACCGCGATTCGCAGTCGGTGTTCTTCGAAAATAAGGTGCGCCTGCCCGACGAGTTCGCCGGTCATGTCATCGTCTTCCGCACCTACGACAAGGTCAGCTACGGCCTGGTCATGGACAGCATCAAGTCCACCCACGTGGGCTACCACCTCAAGCACCCGGATGCGCCTTACTGAGGGGTTGAGAAGGCCGGGTTCCTGCGGCCAGCGGAATTTTCCTACAGTACATCGCGACGGCGCCGGAAGGCGCCGTTGCTGTTTCCCCACTACGCTGTGGACATGACTGAACCACATCACGATGCGCTGTTGCGACTGGTCGCAGCCGGTGGTAGCTCCGCGCCCCGGCGGCAGTTGCTGGAATCCCATGCCAGCCCACAGGCCGCCCTTGCGGCCGGCGCCAAGGCGTGGCGTGCCGCCGGACTGGACGACAAACAAATACGCGCGTTGGGCGCCGACGTCGCCGATTCCGCCCTCCACCAGCGCGCGCACGCCTGGCTTGCCGGACCCGACCATCACGTGCTCGGTTGGCACGACCCGGACTACCCGCCGCTGTTGCGCCGCATCAGCAGCCCACCGCTGGCGTTGTTTATCGCCGGTGATCCCACCGCGCTGTGGCACCCGGCAGTGGCCGTGGTCGGCAGCCGCTCACCCACCGCGGGTGGCCGCGACAATGCCCGCGACTTCGCCCACACCCTGGCAAGCACCGGGCTTGGCGTCACCAGCGGCCTGGCGGCTGGTATCGATACCGCCGCGCACGCCGCCGCACTGGCTGCCGGCGGCATCACCGTGGCCGTGCTTGGCAGCGGTATCGACATCCCCTACCCACGCAGCAATGCCGGCTTGCACGCACGCATTGCCGAGCACGGCGCCGTGGTCAGCGAAGACCCGCCCGGCACCGAGGCACGTCGCGAATATTTTCCCAGCCGCAACCGCATCATCGCCGGGCTGGTGCTGGGCGTGCTGGTGATCGAGGCCGCCGAACGCTCGGGCGCATTGATCACCGCGCGACTGGCCAGCGACAGCGGCCGCGATGTGTTTGCCGTGCCCGGTTCGATCCACAACCCCATGGCGCGTGGCTGCCATCGCCTGATCCGGGACGGCGCGGGCCTGGTCGAAAGCGCGCACGAGGTGATCGCCGCCATCGCGCCCCTGGCCAGCGAGTTGGGCGACGCCTTGCGCAACCGTCTGGCTGGCCCCATTTCAGTGTCCGGGCAGGCCGACGGCCCGTCCACCCCGCCCGATGTAGACGACGATCCCGACTACCACTGCTTGTGGCAGGCACTTGGCCATGACCCAACCGGTATGGATCAATTGGTCGAACGCACCGGATTGACGACCGCCCAATTGTCTTCCATGCTGCTGGTCATGGAGCTCGATGGTCGCATCGCTGTCGAACACGGGCGCTACTGCAGAAGGTCCAACGCCATCAAGAACACCGCAAGAAACACCGCCAACTCCGCGCCCCAGGGCGCAGGCCGGGGGAAATGAAAGAGAGCATCCTGGACGTCCTGCTCTACCTGTTTGAACACTACTTCACCGAGGATGCGGACCTTGTCCGTGATCGCGACTCGCTGCAGGCCGGCTTGCTGCAGGCCGGCTTCAGCCCAGCGGAGATCAGCAAGGCGTTCGACTGGCTGGACGCGCTGGCCGAACAACGCCCGACCGCCACCACGCCGCGCACCAATGGCCCGACGCGGGTGTACGTGGGCCCGGAGCTCGACAAGCTCGATGTCGAGTGCCGTGGCTTCCTGCTGTTCCTCGAACAGCACGGCGTGCTCGATGCCGCCCAGCGCGAACTCGTCCTCGACCGCGCGATGGCGCTGGACCAGGACGAACTTGACCTGGACGACCTCAAGTGGGTGGTGCTGATGGTGCTGTTCAACCAGCCCGGCGCCGAAGCTGCCTATGCCTGGATGGAAACGCAGATGTTTGCCGACGAGCCAGAACCCGTGCATTGATCAGCCCGGCTGCATTTGCGCATGCTGCAGTTAACGTGAGGCAATTGAACGTGCGGCGATTGGGCGAGCGGCGATTGAGCGCTTAGCAATTGAACGTGTCGCAATCGCGCATGGATTGAGCAGGTCGTAAGAAAGCACGCTGTCGACGGCCGCGCCTGGGGAGGCGAGCCAACCGTCGCATGACAGCATTTACAGGGGCGCGACAGGGGGTCACATGACCGATTGGTATTACCACGAGCCGTCCCAGGGCCGTGTCGGCCCGCTCACGGCCGAGCAACTGCGGGCGCGTTACGTCGAGCGCCGTATCCAGCTCGACACTCTGGTTTGGCACGCGGGCCTGCGCGAATGGCAGCCGCTGGAACGCCTGGTCGAAGAGTTGCAGCTGGACGGCGTGGTGCCGGATCCTTCGCAGCCCCCGCCGCTGCCGCCGTTGCCGCTGCCCACGCAGGCCGCTTACACGGCACCAGCGCGCCCGTACGTCGCGCAATCCCGCTCATCCGCGTTCGCTGCGCAACCGCCGCTGTCCGCACCGCCCAGGCGCGGAATGTCCGGCTGCGCGATCGTGGCCATCGTGATCGCGGTGATCGCGGTGCCGGTGCTCGCGATCCTCGCTGCGATCGCCGTGCCGGCCTACCAGGACTACACCCTCCGCGCGAAAACCAGCGGGGCCTTCGCTGCTGCCAGTCCGATGAAGCTCGCGATCGCCCAACACCTTGCCGACCACGGCGCATGCCCGGACAACGATGACTTCGCGACGGTGGCGCAGCAATTCTCCGCCGCCACCGCGCATGCAACCGTGCAGTTCGGTCGCCTCGACAACGGCCACTGCGCGTTCGAACTCACCCTGCGCGGACTGGGCAGCAAGCTCGATGGCAAGACCTGGCTGCACGAGGCCCATCGCCAGAACGGCGAACTGGCCTGGGATTGCAACGGTGGCGACCTGCCTGAGCGCTATCGCCCCGCGGCATGCCGTTCGCAGTAGGCACCCTGCACGCCCGGCCTTTCCATCATCGACCCCGGCGCGCGCTGCGCGTCTTCCCCCCTCCAAGACCCGTCAGCATGAGCAAGTGGTACTACAGCGACTATCAACGCAACCGCCACGGCCCGGTCAGTGCCGGGGACCTGGCCAACCTGCATGCCAACGGCCAGTTGGCACCAGACACCCTGGTTTGGCGCGAGGGCCTTGCCCAATGGCAGCCGTGGCACACGCTGATGGGCGAAGTGGTCGCGGACACCTCGCGCCCGGCGCTGGCCAGCGCCAGCTTCATGACTGCCTCCAGCGACGCACCGGCCAGCGCCCTGGCCAATCCCTACACGATCGCCGAACCGCGCTCGCCTTACGCCCCGCCGCAGGCACCCTTGGTGCGCAATCCGGACCTGCATACCGGTGGCGAGGTGGTGTTTGCCGGATTCTGGAAGCGGGTCGCGGCCTATTTCATCGATGCCACCCTCCTGGGTGTCGTCGGCGCCGTGCTGGGCGCCGCGATAGGGGGGGCGATAGGCATGGGCGGGTCGCTCAATGATGGCCTCCAGACCAATGGCGTGCTGGCCATCCAGGCAGTGGTCCAGCTGGTCAGCCTGGTGCTTGCCGCCTGTTACGCCGGCTGGTTCTATGCCTCCGCGGAACAGGCCACGCCGGGCAAGATGGCGATCGGCATCAAGGTGGTCCGCGGCAACGGCGGGCCCGTCGGCTTCTGGCGTGGATTCACGCGGTATTTCGCCCAGATCCCGAGCAGCCTGATCCTGGGCATCGGCTTCATGATGGCCGGCTTCACCGAGCGCAAACAGGCGCTGCACGACATGATGTGCGACACGCTGGTGGTCGACAAATGGGCATACACCGCGCACCCGGAACGGCAGCGGCGTGAGTTGGGCACCGTGGCGGTCGTGATTCTGGTGCTGTGTGGCCTGCTGGTGGTCGGCATGGGGGTGCTGATCCTGGCCGCGATCGGGCTGGCGGTCCAGGCGGGCCATTGAGCCTGCCCCCCCCTTGCGATTTCCCGTGGCGGGCAAGATTGCGCTTGACACGGTGCCCCGTGACGTGATTCCACTATATATGGAGAAAACCTGAACGCCCGGAGCGGTTGCCCCGGGCGTCGGCTTCTCCAACCCCCTATATTGCTGCGGCATTCACCCCGCTCCCCCGCGCTGGAACCACAGGCACCGTCCGCAATGGCCAAGAACCTCCTCATCGTTGAATCGCCTGCCAAGGCCAAGACGATCAACAAGTACCTGGGCAAGGACTTCCTCGTCCTGGCCTCGTACGGCCACGTCCGCGACCTGGTGCCCAAGGAAGGCGCGGTCGATCCGGCCAACGGTTTTGCCATGCGCTATGACCTGATCGAGAAAAACGAAAAGCACGTCACCGCCATCGCCAAGGCCGCCAAATCGGCGCAAGGCATCTTCCTGGCGACCGATCCGGATCGCGAGGGCGAGGCGATCAGCTGGCACATTGCCGAGATCCTGCGCGAACGCGGCCTGCTCAAGGACAAGACCCTGCAACGCGTGGTGTTCACCGAGATCACGCCGCGCGCCATCAACGAGGCGATGGCGCATCCCCGCGATATCGCCATCGACCTGGTCGATGCGCAGCAGGCGCGCCGCGCGCTGGATTACCTGGTGGGCTTCAACCTGTCGCCGGTGCTGTGGCGCAAGGTCCAGCGCGGGCTGTCTGCAGGCCGCGTGCAGTCGCCGGCCCTGCGCATGATCGTCGAGCGCGAGGAAGAGATCGAAGCCTTCGTCGCCCGCGAATACTGGTCGGTCGAGGCCGAATGCGCGCACCCGTCGCAAACCTTCACCGCCCGGCTGAGCAAGCTGGACGGCAAGAAGTTCGAACAGTTCACCGTGACCGACGGTGACACCGCCGAGGACGCGCGCCGCCGCATCGTGGCCGCCGCGCAAGGCGCGCTGCATGTCACCGACGTGGCCAGCAAGGAGCGCAAGCGCAGGCCATCGCCGCCGTTCACCACCTCCACCCTGCAACAGGAAGCCTCGCGCAAGCTCGGCTTCACCACCAAGCGCACCATGCAGGTCGCGCAAAAATTGTATGAAGGCGTGGCGATCGGCGACGAGGGCACCGTCGGCCTGATCAGCTACATGCGTACCGACTCGGTGAACCTGTCGGCCGAGGCACTGGGCGAATTGCGCGACGTGATCGCGCGTGATTTCGGCACCAAGGCGTTGCCCGACAAGCCCAACGCCTACCAGACCAAGTCCAAGAACGCGCAGGAAGCCCACGAAGCGGTGCGACCAACCTCCGCGCTGCGCACCCCGGCCCAGGTCGCCAGCTACCTGTCCGACGACGAACGCCGACTGTATGAATTGATCTGGAAGCGCGCCGTGGCCTCGCAGATGGTGCCGGCCACGCTCAACACCGTCAGCGTCGAGCTGGCCGCCGGCAGCGAGCACAGCTTTCGCGCATCGGGCACCACCGTGATCGATCCGGGTTTCCTGGCCGTGTACGAGGAAGGCAAGGACAGCAAGGCCGCCGACGCCGACGACGAGGGGCGCAAATTGCCGCGGATGAAACCCGGCGAGCGCGTGCCGCTGGATCGCATCCACGCCGACCAGCATTTCACCCAGCCACCGCCGCGCTTCACCGAAGCGGCGCTGGTCAAGACGCTGGAGGACTATGGCATCGGCCGGCCGTCCACCTACGCCTCGATCATCCAGACCCTGCTGTTCCGCAAGTACGTGGAAATGGAAAGCCGCAGCTTCCGTCCGTCCGATGTGGGCCGCGCGGTGTCCAACTTCCTCAGCAGTCATTTCACCCGCTATGTCGACTACGACTTCACCGCCAAGCTCGAAGACGAGCTCGATGAAGTGTCGCGCGGCGAAAAACAATGGGTGCCGCTGATGGAAAAATTCTGGGGCCCGTTCAAGGAGCTTGTCGACGAGAAGACCGAGTCGGTCGATCGCAGCCAGGCCACCGGCGCACGTGAACTGGGCACCGATCCAAAATCCGGCAAACCCGTCAGCGTGCGTTTGGGGCGCTACGGCCCGTATGCCGCGATCGGCAGCACCGCCGAAGGCGAGGAGGAGAAGCCGACGTTTGCGTCGCTGCGTCCCGGCCAAAGCATGCACACCATCACCCTGGAACAGGCCATCGACCTGTTCCGCCTGCCGCGCAAGCTCGGCCTGGACAAGGATGAGGACGTCAGCGTCGGCATCGGTCGCTTCGGCCCGTTTGCCAAGCGCGGCAGCGTGTATGCGTCGCTGAAGAAGGAGGACGACCCGTACACCGTCGATCTGGCGCGCGCGGTTTTCCTGATCGAGGAAAAAGAAGAAATCGCCCGCAACCGCATCATCAAGTCGTTCGATGGCAGCGACATCCAGGTGTTGAACGGTCGCTACGGTCCCTACATCAGCGACGGCAAGCTCAACGGCCGCATCCCCAAGGATCGCGAACCGGCTTCGCTGACCCTCGATGAAGTGATCGCGATGATGGAAGAAACCGGCAAGCCGATGCGCAAGGGCTTTGGCAAGAAAGCCGTGGTGAAGAAGGCCTCTGCGAAAAAGGCGCCGGCCAAGAAGGCGGCGGCACCGAAGAAGGCCACGGCGAAGAAAACCGCGACCAGGAAGACAGCCAGTAAAGCCGCGAAAAAGACGACCAAGAAGGCAACCAAGAAAACGGTCGTGAAAAAAGCCGCCGCCAACGTTGGCACAGGTGACGACGCTCCGTTCTGACATGGCGCGGGGACATGCCCCGACGCGTTTGGATTTGTGCGGCCATGCGTGGCATGTGTTGCGGTTCGCTGGGATTCGGGCGGCGGCGACGTGACCTCGACCTGCGCCCTTACAATCCGGACATGATCCAGCTCACGCCGTCCGAAGCCGCCGCTGTCCTCCACGACGGCGGCGTCGTGGCCTATCCCACCGAAGCGGTGTGGGGACTGGGATGCGACCCCTTCAACGAGGTCGCGACGCTGCGGTTGCTGGCGATCAAGCAGCGCCCCGTGGACAAGGGTTTGATCCTGATCGCCGCATCGGTGTCGCAATTCGATGGCCTGGTCGATTGGGATGCGTTGCCGGCCACGCGTCGAGACGCCGTGTTCGCCACGTGGCCCGGCCCGCATACCTGGATCGTACCGACGACTTCGCGTGTACCGCGCTGGATCACCGGCGCGCATGACAGCGTCGCGGTTCGTGTCAGCGCGCATCCGCTGGTGGCCGCGCTGTGCGAAGCGTTCGCCGGCGCACTGATTTCCACCAGCGCCAATCCTGCCGCGGCGCCGGCGCCACGCACCATCGATGCCATCGACGCCACGCTGCTGGCTGCACTGGATGGTGTCGTGATGGGCGAAACCGGCCACCTGCCGCGACCGACCCCGATCCGCGACGCGCGCAGCGGCACCGAACTGCGCGCCTGAACGCTGCCATGCGTTCAGCATCGCGGCTGTCCTGCACGCTCCTGCGCGCGCAAGATGCCCGCATGATCGTTCGAGTCACATGGCTGTTGCCGCTGGTGTTGCTGGCAGGCGTCGTCGATACCGGCAACGCAGCCGCGCAGGCCGGCGGCGACATCACCATCTATCGCTGTACCGATGCCAAGGGCAAATTGACCCTGCAAGATGCGCCCTGCGCGAAAGGCCAGTCGCAGCAGACCCGGCAAATGTTGCAACCGACCGATCCGCCGCCGCGCCCTGCATCGGCGATGCCATCCAATGCGCCGCCAATGTCATCTCCACCGGAGCCACGCGTGATCATCGTTCGCACGCCGCAACCGCTGTACGAATGCGTGCAACCCGACCGCAGCGTCTACACCAGCGACAACGACGACGGCAATCCACGCTGGGTTTCAATCTGGTCGATGGACGGGGATTGGTCGCCGATCACCGCGCCCGGCATCCGCTATAACCGCATTGCGCCGCTCTCGACGACACGCAGCGCCGCTGCTGGCAACGATGCTGGCAACAGCGTGCCACCGCCGCGCTTCGTCACGCGCACCGCGCCACCTTCATTGCCACCGCCGCACCCTCGTCCACCCCATCGGGGACACGGTTATGACGGCGGCATGTGGGTGCGTGACGCTTGCCACGCGTTGCCGCAGGCGGAAGTCTGTGCACGCCTGCGCGATCGTCGCGAAGACGTCCGTCGCCGCTTTTTCAATGCGCAGCAAACCGAGCGTGCGACACTGAACATCGAGGAGCGCGGCATCAACGCGCGCCTGTCGGCCGATTGCGGAGGAACTTGATGCGTGCTTTTGTCTTATCGATTTTGTTGTTGGCATTGACGCCACTTGCCCATGCCCAGCAGGACATCATTTATCGCTGTACCGACGCCAGAGGCGCGCTGACCATCCAGAACGGCACGCCGTGCCCAAAGGGCCACAAACAGGTCAAGCAGGTGATCGAAGCGCCGACCGTGATCCCGCGTTATGTCGCGCCGCCGTCCATCGTCACCAGCGTGCCATCGCCAACGCCGGCCACGCCACCGCCCGCAGTTGCCGTGGTCGAACGCCCGCAGGCGCCGCCACCTGCCGCGCTCGCCGATGCCGACCGCCTGCCACCGCCGCCGTTGTTCCAATGCAACACCTGGGACAACGACAGTTATCTCAGCGAAGATTTCGAACCCAAGCCGCGCTGCGTGAAATTGCAGACCACCGGCGTCAACGGCGATCCCAATGCCGGCGGCGGCCAGGCGTGCGAAATGAAATACGACCTTTGCTCGCGCGTGCCCGACAATGCCGCCTGCGATGCCTGGAAACTACGCCAGCGCGAAATCGAATCCACGTGGCGTTATTCCCCGGGCGGCGACAAGCAGAAGCTGCAGGAAGAATTTGCGCGCGTCACCAGGATTCTCAACGACACGACCTGCGGCAAGTAGCGGGAGTTCCTTCGCCGCCGCTTGCATTGAAGCGGCTTCCACAGCTTTGCCCTGGCTGTCCTGCGCTCATGGCAAAACAGCCGCCGGAGGCGGTTTGTGGGCGTCAGCGCGCGCGGCGCAGGGTCAGGTTGATGCGCTGCGCACCCAACAGCGGATGATGACCGTCCTTCAACGGCAACACGCCATGATGGCGCAGGCGCGCCGGACCACCCCAGACCACGACATCGCCATGCAGCAACCTCACCCGCTGCTGCGGGTCACTGCGCGCATCGCCTCCCAGCAGGAAGGTCGCCGGCAGACCCAATGACACCGACACGATCGGTGCATCCAGATCGCGTTCATCACGATCCTGGTGCAACGACAGGCGCGCACCCGGAACGTATCGATTGATCAGGCAGGCATCGGGTACGAAGCCGGCAAACCCGGCGACCTGCGCCGCCGCATCGGCCAACGCCATGAAAACCCCCGGCATTTCCGGCCACGGCTGCCCATCCAGCGGATCGTTCGCGTCATAGCGATAGCCGCGTCGGTCGATCACCCAGCCCAGCGCGCCGCAGTTGCTCATCGCCACCGACATGCGCAAGCCTCCCGGCGTCTGCATGTTGCGGAACGGTGCTGCAGCGATGACCTGTTCGATCGCCGCGAGCAACTTCAGCATCCATTCCAATGCGTGACCGCGCAGCCACCATGCGCCTGGCGCCAGCAGTTGGTTGCACACGACAGGCGCATCCGCAGCGAACAGATCCAACGACGGCGACTGCATTCCCGTCCCGGATTCAAGCGTGGCACGACGCACGCTCACGACCCGGCCTCACTGTCGAGCAGCGCGCGCTTGCGTTCGACTCCCCAGCGATAACCCGACAAACCACCATCGTTGCGCACCACGCGATGGCAGGGGATCGCCACCGCAAGCGTGTTCGCCGCGCAGGCCTGTGCGACCGCGCGCGCGGATTTCGGCGCGCCGATGCGCCTGGCGATCTCGCTGTAGCTGGCCGTCGCGCCTACCGGGATCTCACGCAGTGCATTCCACACCCGCTGCTGGAACGCGGTGCCGCGCACATCCAGCGGCAACGTCAGGCCAATCCTCGGCGCATCGACAAAACCCACCACCTCGGCCACGCGTTTTTCGAAGTCCGCGTCGCCACCGACCAACTCGGCGTTTTGGAATTGATCCTGCAGCTCGCGCGCCAGTGCATCGGGTTCGTCGCCGATCAGGATCGCGCACAGGCCGCGATCGCTGGCTGCCACCAGGATCGAACCCAGCGTACATTCGCCGACGGCGAAACGAATCACCGTATCGGCGCCACCGGCGCGATAGCTGCGCGGGGTCATCCCCAGCACCTCACTGGATTGCGCATAGAAGCGTGCGCTGGAGCTGTAGCCGGCATCGTAGGCGGCGGCCGTGACTGAATCGCTGTGCGCCAAGGCCTTGCGCACGCGCTGGGCGCGATGGGCGTTGGCATATGTCTTAGGCGTGAGCCCGGTGAACGCCTTGAAAATACGATGGAAATGCCACGGACTGAGCTCTGCCTGCGTCGCCAACATTGCAAGGCTCGGTACCTGCTCCGATGTCTCGATCAACCGGCACGCCTGCGCGACCTTCGTCGCATGTTGTGCGTGCAGGCCCGGCTGGTCCGGTCGACAACGTTTGCAGGGCCGGAAACCTGCACGCTCGGCTTCCTCGCCGCTGGCATGGAAGCGGATGTTCTGCGCACGCGCACGCCGCGAGGCACACGACGGCCGGCAGTACACGCCGGTGGTCTTGACCGAATAGTAAAAACTGCCGTCGGCGTTCGGATCGCGCGCAAGCACCGACGCCCAGCGCGGATCGCGCTCGGTAGCTGCTGCGGCATCCTCAGGTCTGGCGCTCGCGCCGCCCAGGTGCCGGTTGTCGATGTGCTTGCTGTTCAAGATGGCGTCCATATGCGCTCCCATGGTGTCGCAGGTGCATGCTGTCGCAGATGCAGGAGCCCACGGTACAGATGGCGTCCCGACGACGATATCCAAGTCTTGCGATCAAACCCGAGGATGCGAGCCAGGCGGCGTCACTGGAGGCCTGACCTCGCCGATCTGCGCCTGCGCGGTGTTTTGCCGCACGTGACGAACCATATCCCGGGCGACCTCTTGCCAGAGGGCTCCCTTCCGGAAAACGACCTGAATCATTGTCTGGCATTCGTAAATGGCTGCTCACCGACGCCAAGGTGCAGCTGGCGGCTTTCGGCCAAAAGCGGACCTTGCCATCGCTGGGTAACAAGCAGCGCTTGCAGGTCGAGTTCGTTATTGACGCGGACTTGATGTCCCGCGCGAAGCTCTGATTCACTCGCGGGGTAGTGATTCCAATTCCGGTAATTCGAGCTTGCTACATAGGAGGAGCGTTGCTAATGGGACTCATTCGCATTATAGTTACGCGCTTTCGCAAGAGAGATCCCGATGTTTCCACCACGCAATCTGGCGCTGGGTCTAGTCCTCGCTGCCGCTACCCTCCAGTCGCACGCCGCCGACCAAAATTCGGATCGCCAAGTCGCAAAATCTGATGCCACTGCTGTGACCTTGGACAAAGTGGTGGTCACCGCCACTCGCGGGAGCAAGGCAATCGATAAAATCCCGGGTGCGGTGAGCGTGGTCACGCGCGAAGAGATCGATGAGCAGTTGCTGGTGTCCGAGGATCTGAGCCAGGTTCTGGCGACGCAGGTTCCTGGCTATTCGCCTTCGCGACAGAAACTCACCAGCTTTGGTGAGTCACTGCGCGGGCGCACGCCGTTGATCCTGTTCGACGGTGTGCCTCAGAGCAATCCGCTGCGCGCCGGTGCGCGCGAGGGCTACTTCGCCGATCCGTCGGTGATCGAGCGTATCGAAGTGGTCAGCGGCGCCTCGGCGGTACAGGGGCTCGGCGCCACCGGCGGCATCATCAACTACATCTCTCGCACGCCTCGGCAGGAGGGCACGCGGCACACGGTGGATCTGAAATACGGCAGCCAGTTCGAGCGCGACGACGCCACCTACAAGGCAGGCTATCTGCTGGAGCACAAGAGCCGCTTCGACGCGTTGCTTTACCTTGGCAGGACCCTGCGCGGCGTAGGCGTCGATGGCAATGGCGACAGGCTGGGCATCGAAGGCACCCAGGGCGATACCCAGGACTCGGAGGCCACCGACGTGTTCGCCAAGTTCGGCTGGGATTTCAACACCGCCCAGCGCCTGCAGTTGTCCTTCAATCAGTTCCGCATCGCCGGGGATGGTGATTGGGCACGGGTGGAAGGGAACCGCGTCGCCGGCATACCGACTTCGGCCGCGCGGGGCGAACCACTTGGCGTTCCGCCACGCAATCGCGTGCGCACGGTATCGGCGCAGTGGTCGCACACCGACTTCGCCGGCGGTGACGCGATCGTGCAGGTCTACACCCAGGACTTCGCCGCCAGCTATGGTGCCGGCATCTTCGCGGTATTCCAGGACGCGCAGGTGGCGCCGGTGGGAACGCTCGTGGACCAGTCCGAGATCATCGCCGACAAGGCGGGCCTTCGCGCCAGCTGGACCCGACCCGAATTTCTGGTCGAGCCGCTGGAACTCACCGTCGGGCTCGACTGGTTGTCTGACAAGTCGCGGCAGCGCCTTGCCGCCACCGGCCGCACCTGGGTACCTGAGCTCGACTTCCGCAGCCTGGCACCGTTTGTCCAGGTTGAATACGAGAATGGACCGATCACCGTGCGCGGCGGTGCGCGTCGCGAGCAGGCCACGCTGAATGTATCCAACTACGAAACCCTCGCAACCTACGGGCGGCAACAGGTGCGAGGTGGCCGGCGCTCCTTTGACCAGTGGGTCGGCAACATCGGCGCAGTGTGGCGGTTTGCCGATCAGTGGTCGGCCTTCACCGCTTACAGCGAGGGCTTCGGGCTGCCCGACGTGGGCCTGGTCCTTCGCGCGGTGAACCGCCCCAACCAGTCGGTGGACCGCCTTATCGCCCTGGAACCGGTTGTCACCGACAACCGCGAGATCGGCGTCACGTGGTCCGGAAGTCAAGGCAGCTTCACTGCCTCGGCCTACGACTCCCTCAGCGAGCTTGGCAGCCAGGTGCGGGTAGACAGCGCGACCGGCATCGGTTCGATCGCGCGGGTGCCGATTCGGGTGAGCGGCGTGGAGTTTGCCGGTGAATGGCGACCGCGCAGTGACTGGACCTTGCTGACAACCTACGCAACCACGCGTGGCAAGACTGCCGCAGCGGCGGGCCTACCACTGGATCTGGCCCTGGGCGCGCGGTCGCAGGGACCTGACAAGCTGCTCGGCGCCGTGCGCTGGGCCATTACGCCTGCTGTGACTGCACGAATGCAGGCGGCTCGTTACGCATCGCGCCACATCAACCAGGGACGCCGCGCAGGCAGCGCCAGTCTTGAGGAAAATTTCGAGGGGTACACCGTCGCTGACCTTTCCATCAGCTGGGCATCACGCCTCGGTACATTCGGACTGGGTATCGAGAATCTGCTGGACCGCCAGTACATCGGTTACTTCGCGCAGTCCAATCCTGGCGGAACCAGCTCGGATTACTTCGCCGGTCACGGGCGCACCTTCAGCTTCAGCTGGCGCCGCACCTTCGAGTGAGTGCAAGCGCTGCCCGCGTAGTCCCAAACGTCCGCCCATTTGCGATGCGGCTGCACCGATGGGTGGCGCTGGCGTTTGGCCTATGGTTCGCCATGCTCGGGCTGACCGGCGCGCTGCTGGCCTGGCACGGCAATCTGGATCGCGCGCTGAACCCTGACTGGTTCGCCCCGCGACCCCACTGCATCGGGCCGGGTCGTGGTGCGGATGACCAACCCGTCGCCCGCGTGCTCGCCGTGCATGCGGCTCAGCCGGGCGCCATGAGCGCCACTCAGGTGATCGCGCCGGAGATACCGGGTGCTGCATACATTGTGTGGAGCAGCGCCGGCGACGCGCGCGTGCAGCATTTCATCGATGCGCGCTGCGGCCAGTACCTGGGCTCGCGCCAATGGGGTGTGGCGCGGATCGATCGTCGGCACTTGGTGCCGGCGCTGTACGAACTGCACCGTTCCCTGCTGCTGGGCGAGGTAGGGCATGTGCTGGTCGGGGTAGGCGGGCTGGTCTTGCTGGTGCTGGCCATGACCGGAGCCGTGTCGGCTTGGCCGAAAAAATCTTCGCTCCAGTCGTGGCTCCGCACGCTGACCGTCAAGCGCGGCGCAACAGTCCGACGCCGCACCTACGACCTGCACCGCGTCATCGGCTTCTGGATGCTTCCCTTCCTGCTACTGATGGCATCGACCGGCGCTTACATGTGCTTCCCAAAACAAGGACGCGCGCTGGTGGCTGCAGTCCTACCGACGCTACCTGCGGCGATGGCCGCGCCGCCCTACGACTCGCGGCCATCAGTCGCATCCCCGGACGCGATGATCGCCAACGCCGAACGACACTTTGCGAAAGCCGCCTGGAGCCGCATTGTCCTGCCGAGCGAAAAAGCGCCGTGGTACGACGTCAGGCTGCTGCAGCCAGAAGAGCCGCGCAAGGACACCGGCGATACGCGGCTGCGCCTTGCGCCCGATGGCGCGGTGGTGGACACGCGGGATCCACTGCAAGCCCCGGCCGGGGAAGTACTCCTTTCGTGGCTGTTCCCCCTGCACAGCGGCGAGGCATTGGGAATGGCCGGGCGTATCGCGTGGACATTGTTCGGTCTGTCGCCACTAGTTCTGATCGTTACCGGGGGCTGGCTGTGGTGGAAGCGTCGGGTCGCGGTGCGCGAGCCTCGTCATGCCCAACTCAATACGCCTGCTAGAGCTACAGATACAGCTACCGATGGCGACGCGATAATCGAACGATAATCTGAGTAAATCGGCTGTTTACCAAACTTAACAACTTCTTAGAAAATTTTGCATTACGGAATCTTGTAAACACACAAATAATCTGCTTCGGATTGTTGGCGGCCACTCGCAACTTTGCTTCCTACTCCTATGCCTCCGCTTCCGGCCAGTGGCCGAACGTCTCTTGCGGGTCGAAAGCCGCCGCAAGCGTCACCTAAAACCCGTATTGCATGAACCCTCCATCCACCGCGATGCATTCGCCGGTGATGTACGCCGCGGCGGGCAGGCACAGGAAGGCGACGGCGGCGGCGACTTCCTCGGGTTCGCCGACGCGGCCCATCGGCGTGCGCAGCAGCACTTCGTCCAGATAGTCAGGGTCCGACAGCTTGTCGGAGGTGCGACGCGTGCGGATGTACCAGGGCGCGACTGCATTCACGCGCACGCCGTCCTCGGCCCATTCGACCGCCAGGTTCTTGGTCATCTGGTGCATCGCAGCCTTGCTCATGCCGTAAGGCGTGCCGCTGCGCACGTGGGTCAGGCCGGACACGCTGCCGACATTGACGATGCTCGACGCGGCATGTTTGGTGAGCAGCGGATAGGCGTAGCGCGAGAGTTCGAAGGCACTGAACAGGTTGATCTCGAAAACCTCGCGCCATTCGTCCTCGGTGTAATCGATGGCCGGCCGGGTGCGGTTGCCGCCAGCGTTGTTGACCAGGATGTTGAGACCGTCACCCTGGTCCTCGACCCAGTCCAGCAACTCGCGGCGCTGTTCGTCGTCGGCGACGTCGGCGATCAGTGCACGCACGTCGCCATCGGGGAATTGTTCGGCGAGTTCGTCACGCGCAAGCTCCAGAGCGTCACCGTTGCGCGCGGCGATCAGCACGCTGGCGCCCAGCCCAAGCAATTCACGCGCGATGGCGCGGCCAATGCCGGCGCTGCCGCCCGTGACCAGGGCCAGTTGTCCATCGAGTCGCCAGCGATGCGGGTCCATGTGCGGTCTCCGGTGGTGGTTCGGGGTAGCATAACGCCGGCCGATCAGGCCTGTTCCGCGAGGATGCCAGCATGTCCAGAGCCTTCACCTCGGCTGCCACCATCGTCGGCGCCGTGTTGCTCACCGCGATGTGCGGCGCGTGCACGAAGCCGGTGCAGCCGCCGACCGAACAGAAACCCGAGCCGCAGGCACACGCCGAATTGCGCGAGGCGATCCAGAAGCCGATCGCCAAGGCGAAAGCCGTCGATGGCGCCGTGCAGGATGCAGCCGGACAGCAGCGCGCGGCGATCGATGCGGCCGCCGGCGGCTGAGTGGTTGTGACGAGTGCCGCAGCCCCGGATGAGCTTCGCCGTTGCCGATGATCTCGGCGATTTTGTAGGAGCGGCTTGAGCCGCGAGCGTTCCTGCGGGGAGGCTTCATTTGTGATGATGGGAACAGTGGCCGACGCACAGCTTGGCCGGTGGCGCTTAGGCGGTTGCGGCTTTCAATGCGTCCAGCGGCTGCAGGGTAAGGCGCGGGAGCAAGCGTTCACGACTTCACGGTGACGCGGGGCAGGAGCTCGCGACTGAAGTCGCTCCTACGGTGGAATTACCTGGACGAGGAGCTCGCGACTGAAGTCGCTCCTACGGTGGAATTGCCTGGACGAGGACCTCGCGACTGAAGTCGCTCATGCGGTGGAATTTCTGGACAGGAGGGCTCGCGACTGAAGTCGCTCCTGCGGTGGAATTGCTTGGATGAGGAGCTCGCGACTGAAGTCGCTCCTACGGGCGTCGGAGGAACTTTGCGTGCGCAAAAAAATACGGCCACCTTGGGGGTGGCCGGATGCATGGGGTCTTGCCTGTTCGGGGAAATCAGAAGCCGCAGAAGCAATATGCCAATGCCTTGACCGGCTGTCCGGGGTTGCGGGTGGCGGCATCGAGGAACTGCAGGTCACGATGCATTTGCGGCGCGGCGCGCGCCATCACAGCGCTTGCCAGCATGTCCTGGGCGATGCCCGAGCGCGCCAGCCATGCGCTACCCATGCGGGTGCCGGCAAAGCTGGTGAAGAAGCGCTCAAACGGTGTGCCCATGCGCTCGATGTAGCGCACGCGATAGGCATCCACCTTGCCAAGCTTGGCGCGCGAGGCGGCATCGTTGATCGCATCGCGCAAGCCGCCGAACGCATCGACCAGTCCGCGTTCCTTCGCCTGCGCGCCGCTCCACACGCGACCGCGCGCCACTTCATCGATCTGCGCGACCGTGCGCTTGCGCGCGGCGGCGACGCGGCCGGTGACATCGCGATACCCCTTGTTGAGCACCGACTGCACCACTTGTCCGACTTCCGGCGCCAGCGGCCGGGTGATGTCAAATGCGCCGGCAAATTTGGTGGTGCCGACGCCGTCGGTGTGCACGCCGATTTTTTCCAGCGTGCGCGGGATGGTGGGAATCATGCCGAAGATGCCGATGGAGCCGGTGATCGTCGACGGGTCGGCGTAGATGCGGTCGGCATTCATGCTGATCCAGTAACCACCCGATGCGGCGAGGTCGCCCATCGACACCACGACGGGTTTGCCGGCCCCTTGCAACGCCACCACTTCGCGGCGGATCTGTTCGGAAGCGAACACTTCTCCGCCGGGGGAATCCACGCGCAGCACCACCGCTTTGACATCGTCATCGTCGCGCGCCTCGCGCAGCAGGGCCGCGGTGGATTCACCGCCGATGTTGCCGGCTGGCTGCTCGCCACCGGCGATGCCGCCTTCGGCCACCACCACTGCTACCTGCGGGCGGGCGTCGACCGGTGAGCGCGCGGTGTCGAGATGTTGCAGGTAGGCGATCAGCGACACCTGGCGGAAACCGCCGTCGGCGGTGTCGTCAACGGCGCCGCGCTTGACCAGCAATTGCTCGACCTGCTCGTGCGTCTTCAGGCCATCCACCAGCTTTTGTTGCAACGCATATTGGGCCAGGTCGCCACCCGCCGCCTCGATCCCGGCCGGCAGGTTGTCGATGCCGTCGGCGATTTGTTTAACGGTGAGCTTGCGCGTCCTGGCGATGTCGGCGAGGTATCGCTGCCAGACGTCATTCATCCAGTACAGGTCGGCTTGCTTGGCCTCCGGCGATGCGGCATCGAGGATGAAAGGCTCGACCGCGGATTTGAATTCACCGACCTTGAACACATGCACGTCGACGCCAAGCTTGTCCTGCAGGCCTTCGCGATAGAACTGGTGGTAGCGGCCGAGGCCTTCCAGCAGCAGTCCACCCATCGGGTCGAGGTAAACCTCGTCAGCCTGCGCGGCCAGCAGGTATTGCATCTGGTCGAGGTTCTCGCCGAAGGCGATGACCTGCTTGCCGGATGCGCGTAATTTGGCGAGCGCCGCGGCCACTTCGCGGATCGAGGCGTAGCCGGAAAAACTCATGCGATCCACGCGCAGCAGCACGCGCTCGATGCGCTTGTCGGTGCGCGCTGCGTCGATCGCGCGCAGCAGGTCGCGCAGCTGCACTTCACCGGCGCCGCGGCCGCTGAGGGAATTCAGCGCACGCATGCCCGGATCGATGCTGTATTGCTCGACCAGCGCGCCCTCCGGTGCAATCACCAGCGCGCTGTGGTCCTGCAGCGGCTTGGCACGGCCACTGGCGACCATCGCCACCAGCAGCACAAGCAGCAAGCCGAAGAACAGCAGGTTGAACGCCAGCCGCCGGGTGAAATTCATCGCATCCCAGATGAAGATGAAAAAATTGGCGATGGGGCCGTGGCGGTCGCCTTGGCGGACGGGCTGGTTCATGCAGGAAAACTCCGGGGAATGCAGTGCCGATGACGGGTGATTGAAGGAGCGGCTTGAGCCGCGAGCCGTGCCCGCGGATCAGGGGCGCGCGGCTCAAGCCGCTCTATGCGACGCGCCACTGGCCGATACGCCAGCATATCGCGCCATCCCCGGGGTTTTCATGCGCCATCGGTCACTGTGGCGATGCGCGGTCGCGCGATGAACGCAGGAAGCGGCCGCCCATCAGGAACGCCGCGCAGGTCAATCCGGCAATCAGGCCGATCCACATGCCCTTCGGCCCCCAGCCCAGGCCCAGGCCCAGGGTCGCGCCGAGCGGCATGCCGATGCCCCAATACGCGCACAGCGCCAGCAGCATCGGCACGCGCGTGTCCTTGAGCCCGCGCAGCGCGCCGGCAGACAGCACCTGGATGCCGTCGGGAACCTGGAACGCCGCTGCATACAGCAGCAGCGATGCCGCAAGCGTCGCGACCGCGGCATCGCGCGTGTATATCGCCGCGATGATGTCATGGCCCAACAGCAGCACCAGTCCACCCACGGCCTGCGTGCCGAGCACCAGCACGCCGCCTGCAAACGCGGCGCGGCGCACGCCCGCCATGCCCAACCCGCTGCCGACGGCGTGACCGACGCGCACGGTGGTGGCTTCGGCAACGGCAAACGGAACCATGAAACACAGGCTGGCCACATTGATCGCAATCTGCTGCGCGGCCGCCGGCACTTCGCCGAGGCGTCCGATCAACAGCGCGGTGACGATGAACAATCCACCCTCCATGGCCACCGTCACCCCGATCGGCAGGCCGGTGGCAAGCAGGTCGCGGATCGGCGTCCAGCGCGGCGGGTCGAATCGGCTGAACAGCCCTAGGTCGGCGAAACGCGTCGAGCGCGCCAGGTACACCACAAACGCCAGGGCCTGCATCCACATCATGATCGACGAGGCGATGCCAAGCCCACCAGCGCCCATTTCCGGAATCGAGATGCCCGCAAACCCGGGCACGCCAAACGTCAGCGCGTAACCCATGGGCACCAGCACGACCAACCCTCCGAAGCCCAGCACCATGGTCGGCAGCGTCCAGTGCAGGCCATCGCTGAGATAGCGCATGCAGTAATACAGCGTCAGCGCCGGCACGCCCCACCGGATCCCATGCAGGAAATCGATCGCGCCGGGGCGGATTTCAACCGCGATGCCCATGGGGCCCAGCGCCAGCGCCGCCGCGCTGAGGAAGCCGAACAGGGCCACGCCGAGCATCCCCGCCAACCACAGCGACTGGCGGAACAGAGGGCCGATTTCGGCGCGGCGCCCTTGGCCATTGAGCTGCGACACCGAGGGCGGCAACGCCATCAAGGTGCCCATCGGGATCATCATCGGAAGCCAGAACAGCGCGGTGCCGACCGACACTGCCGCCAGCGTGGCGGTGCCATGGTGA
Organism: Lysobacterales bacterium; assembly: GCA_038241735.1. Classification (GTDB taxonomy): domain Bacteria; phylum Pseudomonadota; class Gammaproteobacteria; order Xanthomonadales; family Xanthomonadaceae; genus Luteimonas. The sequence goes on along the minus strand of JBBSST010000011.1, from coordinate 36,159 downwards.
CCCGCCAGCACGGCATCGACAAAGCCGATCAGGCCGGTTGAAACATGGCCAACCACCAGCGGCGCGGCGAGCACGGCGGTGGTGCGCACTTCATTGCGCAGGCGTGGCTGCGTGGGAAGACAAACAGGCATGGGGGAGGTGCGGGCGACGCCCGGGTGACTGCGGCCGCGCCGCCGATCGGATGTCGGGCGCTGGCGCCGGGTCACGGCAGGCGGCTATGTTAACGGTTGCGCACAGGCGTGCGCGGCAGAGACGACACATGAGCCAACGTGACAGCGCGGCAGCAGCAGATGCCCCGACCGCAGGCGGTCATTGCGAAAACTGCGAGGTACCCTTGCTGGGCGGCTATTGCTACGCCTGCGGCCAGCCGGTGAAGGGGTTGGTGCGGCATTTCACCTCCATCGTGGGCGACATCGCCGATACCGTTTTCAACTATGACTCGCGGATGCCGCGCAGCCTGTGGCCGCTATTCGCCAAGCCCGGTTGGCTGACGTGCGAATACTTTGCCGGTCGCCGGGTCCGCTACGTCAGTCCGGTGCGACTGTTCGTCACCCTCAGCATCATCACGTTCTTCATCGCCCAGTTGATGCTGAGTTTTGGCGGCGACGCGATCAAGTTCGACAATGCCGGCGATGCGGGTTTCAACGATTCCAGTTTCTCCCGGGTCACCTCTGTGGCGGAGGTCGTCACCCGGCGCGACGCGGCGCTCGCCGACCTCGCCAAGGCACGCAAGGACAATGAAGTGCCTGGCCTGGACATCGGCCTGGGCATCGCGGAAAAAGCGATCCGCAACAGCGCCGATGCGCGCATCGCGGTGCTGCAACGCAAGAGCGCCGATGGCACGCCGGCTCCGGCAAGCATCGTGAAGAAATCCACAGCGCCACAGGATTCTCCAACAACCTCTGCCGGTGGCGACGATGACGACATCGGTGACATCGCCTTCAACGGATCGCCGTGGGATGCACGGACCAACCCGCTCATCGTGTCGTGGTGGCCGGAGTTCGCCAACCACTGGCTCAATGCGCAGGTGAGCCGGGGCCAGAGGAATCTCAGGCGCATCAGGAGCGATCCGGACCTGTTCAAGGATACCGTGCTCGGCGCGGTGCCCTCGACATTGTTCATCCTGCTTCCGGTGTTCGCGCTGATGCTGAAGCTGCTGTATGTCTTCAAGCGGCGGCTGTACATGGAGCACCTGATCGTCGCCCTGCACAGCCATGCCTTCCTGTGCCTGGCGTTGCTCCTGATGTTCGGGCTGATGGCAGTGCAGCGCTGGCTTGCACCGGACCCGGGCGGCGTGCACACGCTGTTCAACTGGATCGAGGCGGCGCTGTGGACGTGGATGCCGCTGTACCTGCTGCTGATGCAAAAACGCGTGTACGGCCAAGGCTGGTGGATGACGCTGCTGAAGTACTCGGTCCTCGGCTTTTGCTACATCACCCTGCTGTCGCTGGGCGCCGCCTTCACGATGATGTTCAGCGTGGTCTACGCGTAGGTCGGCGTTGCCGCCGCGACGGCCTCCACGTCCATCGGATTTCGCAGGAGCGCCCCACGGGCGCGATCAGCCACTACCGGTCACACCTCATCGCGCCCGTGGGGCGCTCCTGCACGCGAGGTCAGCGATCCAGTCGCGCGCGCAGCCACGCGCCGCGTTGCGTCGCTGGCACCGCCAGCAGTTGCGTGCGCAGTTCATCGCGACCCTGCGGCGGGGTGCGCTGGGCCAACACGGAAAGATCGGCGCGCGCCGAAGGCGACATCACGCGCAGCGCGGCCAGCAGGTCCTCGCGTTGCGCCTGCGGCACCTGCGCAAACAAGGCGTGCAGCTTCGGGTAATCCGCGCCGAGTTCGGGACCCAGCAACCAACCGCGTCGTTCGCTGCCATCAAGGGCGTCGTACTGAGTGCGCAACGCCCGTTGCTGGTCGGCCGGCAAGCCGGCGTACATCGACGCCGCTGCCTGCACGCGCGCACGCTCGGATGCCGGCAAGGCCTGCCACGCCTGCCAGGTTTCGCGCAGCTCGCGCTGTCGCGCCGGCACCAGCGCATCCCACTGCGCCGCGCGCTGGCCGAAGGCCTCGCGCTGGGCAGGTGTCATCGCCGACAGCTGCGCGGCATGTCGTTCCAGATCGGCGCGCGTGGGCCCGCGCATTACCTGCGCACGTTCGAGCAGCGCAGGCGGCAACGACTGCGCGCGCGCCATGCCGGCGCCGAACATGCCGACAAGCGGCGCGCCGATCAAAACACCGGCTGCCATCGCGATCGTGGCCAGGCTACGGCGCATCTTCGCTCTCGGTCGGGGTCCCGTCGGCTTGCGAGGACGCATCGTCGGGCACCGCTGCGGCCGCCGCCGAGGTGTCCCCCGGCCTGGCCTTTGCGCCGGCCGCCAGCCAGGCGTAGAAACCGGGATCGCGCGCGGCCGCGTCGTCGTCGCCCGCGATCAGCAAATCGAAATCAGGATGCGTGACCAACGCGGTCTGCGCATCGAAGGTCGCCATCGGCGCCTGCGCCGGCGGCAAGGCCGTGACCTCGATCCGCGAGCCGTCGCCCGCTGGATCGGCATCGCCCAGCGGCAGGAAAAACGTCGCGATGAAGGCCAGCACGGCCAGCGTCGCGACCGCCGCCATGGCCGGCCCTGTCCAGCGTGCGCGAAGTTTGTCGCCCATCGGCATTGAGGTAGGCGGCGATGCATGTCCTGGTTCGAGCTTGCGTCCCAGGATCGCCGCCTCGCGCATCCGCGCCAGGTGCGCCAGGCGCTCGACCGACAGGGCGCGCACCGCGTGGTGCGACGCCTCGCCCAGCATGCGCCAGCCCTCCGCATCGGGCTGGCCATCGTCGCGATGGGGCAGCGCGCGCTGCAGCGCCAATCGGTAGGTCGGGCGGGCGACGCCCAGCACGGCCGCAGCATCCGCCTCGGGTAATCCGGCAACCAACCGCAGCAGCAGCGCGGCGCGCGGGCCACGCCCGACCCGTGCAAGGAAATCAAACCCGCTGTCCCAATGCGGCGCGGCAAGGGTCTCGCGCAGTTCGCCGGTTGCCAGCAGCAGGCTCCAGAACTGTTGCGGCCACTCCGCGATCGGGATTCGCGCGGCCGGCAGGCGGAATGCCCGCATGGCGGCGATCAGGGCGCGGTCGCCGGTCGCCGCATCGCCCACCTGCAGCTGCGCGAACACCGCGCCACGGCGCTCCACCCCGCGCAGGAAGGCGACCAGCGCGGCCGGTGCTGCTGCAGCGTCGTTCAGGGTGCGCGGCATCGTCTGCTCGGTGTCATGACCGAGGCATGATAACGGCCGCGCCGGGGGTCGGCCCCCTTGACGAACGCCGAAAAGCAGGGTTCGTCCAGCAACCCGCCAAATCGGTTGTGCACAGCGGTCACCGATCCGTCACAAAGCTGGCTCCCTCCCCAATCGCGCGCTTTCACTGGCCTTTGTTTCACGGCCAAGTCATTGATTGAAAAAGAATAGTAGGGTTTGGCACTTTTTTGACCAAGTCATCGATACCGGCTGTTTTACCGATGGGTTTAGGCCGATCCGGACCGCCATGCACAGGCTTATCCACAGGCGATGTGGATAAAGGAAAAACCCTAGGTGCTTCCGTCACTTGCACGTCATTGATGGCAAACCTCACAGCTATGGCACGCAAACGCTGGTCGCATCCCCGCATGACCGGCGCCCGCTAGACTGGCCTGATGCCCGACGCCGATTCCAACGCGGACGCCGTCCTCCAGGTGGCGCTGCCGCTGCCCATGCCGCGACTGTTTGATTACCGCGCCACGCAGGCCACGGGGGCAAACGCTGCGCGGGTGGGCTGCCGCGTGCGGGTGCCGTTTGGACCACGCGAATTGGTCGGCGTGGTTGCCGGCGTCGGCGCCGCAGCCGACGACGCCCCGGAACTGCGCGAGGTGCTGGCCTGCCTGGACGACACACCCTTGCTGCACGGCGAGCTGTTCGACTCGCTGCGCTGGCTGGCGCGGTATACCCACGCCTCGCTTGGCGAGGTGCTGGCGACCGCCCTGCCGGCGGCGTTGCGGCGCGGCGAGCCGCTGCCCGATACGCATGCCTGGGCCTGGCGACTGACCGAGGCCGGCGCCACCCAGTTGTCCAGCCTGCGCGCAGGCAGCAAGCCGCGCCATCTTGCCGAGCGGCTGCACGCCGCAGGCCACGGCACCGCCGCGCCGGGGCAGCGCGATGAGGACGCACTCGACGACCTGCTGGACGGCTGGCGCAGCGCCGCCCGCGCGCTGGCCAAGCGGGGCCTGGTCGAACGCATCGCCATCGCCGCCTCGCAGCTGGCGCCGGTGCCGCAGACCGGGCCGACCCCCAACGCCGAACAGCTGCTGGCCATCGACACCCTCCATGCCAGCACCGGCTTCGTGCCGCTGCTGCTCGACGGCGTCACCGGCAGCGGCAAGACCGAGGTTTACTTGCAGGCCATCGCCGAGTGCCTGGCGCGCGGCAAACAGGCGTTGGTGCTGGTGCCGGAGATTGGACTCACGCCGCAAACGCTGTCGCGGTTTCGCGCGCGCCTGGGCGTGCCGGTGCACGCGCTGCATTCGGGTTTGAACGACAGCGAGCGCGCACGCGTCTGGACCGCTGCCTGGCGCGGCGAAGCGCGGGTGGTGGTCGGCACGCGGTCGGCGGTATTCACGCCCTTGCCGCATGCGGGCCTGATCGTGGTCGACGAAGAGCACGACGCCAGCTACAAGCAGCACGATGGCATCCGCTACCACGCGCGCGATTTCGCCCTGGTGCGCGGCAAGGCACTCGACGTACCGGTGCTGCTGGGCAGCGCCACGCCATCGCTGGAATCACTGCACAACGCACGCAGCGGGCGTTACGTGCATTTGCGGCTCAGCCAGCGTGCGGGCGCGGCGAAACCACCGCACGTGCACGTGCTGGATATCCGCAAGCGCCCGCTGGATGCCGGCCTGTCGGTGCAATTGCTCGATGCGATCGGCAAGGCGGTCGATGCCGGCGGCCAGGTCCTGGTGTTCAAGAATCGTCGCGGCTACGCGCCTGTCCTGCTGTGCCACGACTGCGGCTGGAGCGCGCAATGCAAGCGTTGCAGCAGCATCGACAAGGGCATGCCGATGACCGTGCACGCCGGTGGCCGGCGCCTGCAATGCCACCATTGCGGCGCGCGGCAGTCTGTGCCGATGGCGTGTCCGGATTGCGCCAGCCTCGCCCTGCAGCCGCAGGGCGTGGGCACCGAGCGCATCGAGGAAATGCTGGCGGAAAAATTCGCCGGCGTCCCGGTGCTGCGCATCGATCGCGGCAGTACCCGGCGCAAGGATGCACTCGAGCAGCACCTGGAAGCCTTTGGCGCCAAGCCCGGCATCCTGGTCGGCACGCAGATGCTGGCCAAGGGCCACGACTTGCCCAACCTCACCCTGGTCGCGGTGGTCGGCATCGACGAAGGCTTGTTTTCGGCCGATTTCCGCGCCGGCGAAAAACTTGCGCAACTGCTGATCCAGGTAGCCGGACGCGCCGGACGTGCCGAAAAACCCGGCGAGGTGCTGCTACAGACCCATCATCCGGGGCATCCCTTGCTGCAGACACTGATCGCCGGGGGCTACCACGCGTTTGCCGAAGGAGAACTCGCGCAGCGCGATGCCGCCGGTTTTCCACCTTTTACCTACATGGCCCTGCTGCGCGCCGAAGCCAAGCACGCGGACGCACCCATGCAATTCCTGCACGCGGCAAGAAAGGCGTTTACCGCCTTTGAAAAAGCAGGCTCCGGTGGATTGCCGACTGCTGCACGCACAGCGTCAACGCAAATCCCCGGTGTGCCTTCGAACGGCGACACCGCGCGCATCGAGCTGCATGGCCCATTGCCCGCACCGATGCCCCGGCGCGCCGGCATGCATCGCGCGCAATTGATCCTGTCGGCGCCCACCCGACGCGCCCTGCATGCGGCGCTCGACGTCGCCATTCCCGCATTGCACGCACTTGCCGAAGCACGCAAGGTGCGCTGGTCGCTGGATGTCGACCCGGTCGATCTGTACTGAACAATCCCTCGCGTCCGCAGGGACGCTCGGTAGGAGCGGCGTCAGCCGCGCGCTCGTGAATCGAGTGGTTGCCGCGACAACCCCGTTGCCCGTGAATCGATCACGAGCGCCGCCTCATCCACGAAAGGCAGGTGGTCAAGGCTCGCGGCTGAAGCCGCTCCTACCAAAGGTCCCTGCGTGCTTGGGGCGTGCGGGCGAAACCTCGCACAAATTGTCTACGGCTTTCCCTGCTTCGCCGCAGCCTTCCTGGGCGCGGTCTTGACCGCGGCGCCCGCGGGCTTGTTCTTCACCCAGATCGACAAGCCTTTTTTCTGCACGTCGAACAAACCGCTGGCCTCGATCAGGTCGCTCAGCTTGCGGTAGCCATAGTTGCGCGAATCAAACGACCCCTGGTTGCTGATGTGGCTGCCGACGGCGCCCAGGTGCGACCAGCCGTCGTCGCCCAGCGCGGCATCCACCGCGTTGCGCAACGTGCGGATCAAGGCGGGGTCCGCCTGCAATTCGCGCAGCGTGCGCGCCTTGGGTGGGGCATTGGAGTCGCGTGTTTCCGGTTCACCCAGTTTTTCCAGGTACAGGAACGTCGAACATGCCCTGACAAACGGCTCCGGGGTTTTTTCCTCGCCAAAGCCATACACGCTCAAACCGTCGCTGCGCAGGCGCATCACCAGCGGGGTGAAATCGGCGTCACTTGAAACAATCGCGAAACCATCGAGGTTGCGCGCGTACAACAGGTCCATGCCGTCGATCACCATCGCCATGTCCGATGCGTTCTTTCCCGTGCTATAGGCGAACTGCTGGATCGGGCGGATCGCGTACACGTGCAGGGCTTTCTCCCAGCCATTGAGGTGCTGGCTTTTCCAGTTGCCATAGGCGCGGCGCACGTTGGCCACGCCGTGTCGCGCGACTTCTGCCAGGATCACGTCGATCTTCGATGCCGGCGCATTGTCGGCGTCGATCAGCAGCGCGATGCGTTTTTCGTGATCGGTCATCATCCAGTCCTCGGTTGCCTGCGAACAAGGCTAACGCAACCACGGCGTGTCGAACATGACGATGGCACCTTGTCAGCATCGAGGTCGGACGATGCGGGCCGGCCTGCGTTTTCCACCTCCGCACCCGGTGACAAATTAATGCGCCGGGTCGCCGCGATGCCATCGTCATCGTCATCGTCATCATCTTGCCGCGCGTGCAAAATGCAGCTGCACCGGACGCAATCCGCGTCGTTTCCGGAACCCCACTCCATGGATGCCACGCCACGCGCCACGCTGCCGCACCTGGTCGTCATCGGCGGAGGTTTCGCCGGACTGTGGGCAACGCGCGCCCTGGCCAATGCGCCGATCCGCATCACCCTGGTCGATCGCGGCAACCATCATCTGTTCCAGCCCTTGCTGTACCAGGTGGCCACGGCGGGATTGTCGGCGCCCGATATCGCCGCGCCGCTTCGCCACATCCTGCGCAGGCAGCGCAACGTCACCGTGCTGATGGAAACCGTCGTGGCCATCGATACCCGCACGCACCAGATTGAAATTGAAAACGGCGGCACGCTTGATTACGACATCCTGCTGCTTGCCAGCGGGGCCACGCACGCGTATTTCGGCCATGATCAATGGGCTGCGCACGCACCGGGGTTGAAGACGCTCGACGATGCGCTGCACATCCGTCGCCGGATCCTGTCGGCGTTCGAGCGCGCCGAGGCCGAAGACGACGCCAGCAAACGGCGCGCCCTGCTGACGTTCGCCATCGTCGGCGGCGGCCCCACCGGCGTGGAGCTCGCCGGCACGCTGGCGGAGATCGCGCGCCACACATTGAAGCGCGAATTCCGCCGCATCGATCCCCTCGACGCACGCGTGCTGTTGCTGGAAGCCGGGCCGCGCGTGTTGGCGAATTTCCCGGAATCATTATCGGAAAAGTCGCGACAGCAGTTGGAAAGACTCGGCGTCGAAGTCCACACCGGCACGCCGGTCAATGCGATCGATGGCGAGGGCGTGCTGCTCGGCGAAACCCGCATCCATGCCCGCACCGTCCTGTGGGCCGCCGGCGTGGCCGCATCGCCACTGGCCAGGACACTCGGCGTGCCCCTCGACCGGGCCGGCCGCGTGCTGGTGCAACCGGACCTGTGCATTCCCGGCGCGCCGGATGTCTTTGTCGCAGGAGACCTGGCGTCGCTGCAATTCGATGGCAAACCCGTGCCCGGCGTCGCCCCCGCGGCCAAGCAAATGGGTCGCCACGTGGCCGCCACGATCCGCGCGCGCCTGGACGGAACGCCGACCGCGCCGTTCCACTACCGCGACTACGGCAACCTCGCCACCATCGGTCGCATGGCCGCTGTGGTGCATCTTGGGAAACTGAAATTGTCCGGCGCCCTGGCGTGGTGGTTCTGGCTGACCGCGCACATCTTCTTCCTGATCGGTTTTCGCAATCGCCTGGCAGTAATGCTCAACTGGACATGGGCGTACTGGAGCTACCAGCGCGGGGCACGGATCATCCTGGGGCGCGATGGTGCGGATAAAGCGGATGACAGGAACCAGCCGACACCGAAGGCATGACCGAACCGGAATCGCCCGCAAAAATCCAACGGATCACCAGGATCGGTATCCGCCTAGATCCTGCCGACCACGAAATAAGCCCGGTACAACGCCTGCAGCGCATCAAGGTTGATCAACACCATCAGGATGATGATCGCCGACACCAGCAAGGCACGGATCGGCGGCGATGTCCGGAACGAACACCAGACCAGCGCAAACGCCACCGTGATGATGAAATAGCGGCCCTGCAGGCCCTGGATGAAGCCCAGATCCAGGGGGCTCCAGTAGATGAACAACGGCAGTGCGATCATCACGATCGAACCCACCGCGAACGCCAGGGCCAGAGGTGAAACCCACCGTGGCAGCCGTGGCGCGGCATCCTCGTTACTCCAGAGCGTCGCCAGCAACGCCATTCCACCGGCGGAGTACGCCCACGGCGACAGGCGCACGTCCAGCCAGCCCAGGACCCCGATCAACATCCTTGCCTGCGACCACACACGGTCGCTCAGAAACGTGTTGGACCATGCATGGACGAAGACCAAGGGATCACTACGTAGTGAATGCGCATTGGCAACCGCGTCGACACCGGGAAACGCCCCAGCACTTTGCGTCGCCAGGAGCGTCCACGCCGCATGGATCACCCACGGCAAGGCGACGAATTTCAACATCGCCGCACCGAACGAATATCCGGCCTTGTCGAAAGCCGGCTTGCAGAAAACCAGGCAGACCAGTATCCATGCCGCGCCGGGCTTCAACAACGCGATGGCCAGGCTCAGCACCCACAGCACGAGCAACCCCCGGCCCAGATGCACTTTGTAACCAGCGATCCCGGAAATCAGGCCCAGCCAGGCAATGCTCAACCCGATTGCAAGCGAGTCCGCCGACAGTGAGCCCATCTGGAACAACGACATGGGCAACAAGGCGACCGCGAACAACGCCCACTTGCCGCGCACTGCATGGCGCAACGCGAAAAATACAAGTGCGATGGACAGCAGCAGGTTGAGCAGGCGCGCGGAATACAGGAACACACCGAACGAAGCTCCGCTTGCGCAACTGGCCCTGAAGGCCAGGCTGGGCAACAGGTACTGGTGCAGGAAGTAGCTGTTCGCCCCGCGCGGCAAGTTGCTCGACGTCGCAGCGCATGCCAGCTTTTTCCCGAGCTGGGCATTGAGCTGTTCACCCGAAAACGCTGCCTTGTTTTCCGCGTAGCCCCAGAATGGGCCGTACATTTCCCGGGTATCAGGCAGGCGCGCCAAGCCGGAGCCACCAAACGGAAACCCTTCACTGACCCGGATGATCTTCGCAAGGTGCGCCTCCTCGTCGGCAACCGCACCGGGCGGCGTCACCAGCACGTATGCCACACCAAACACCAGCATCAACGCCGCACACATCCAGTGCGCGTTTGCGTCCAGCAGCTTGAACGAAGCGGGCAAGCGAACCGCCGACAGCCATTCGCGCAATGCTGTCCGATGAAAACTGTACATCCCACACAAGCCGAGCAGGAAGGCCGACAACACTGCATGAAAAACGTTCTGCCACGTACGGGCATGTTGCATCGCGTCCAGCGGGCCGCCGACGAATCGCACGACCAGTTTCGGATCCTGCGCATCGGAATCTGGCTGCAATTTCAGGCAATCCTTATTGCGAGCCAGCTTGATGCCTTCGGCGTGCAGGATTTCGTATTGCCCTGGCAACCCGCTCCGCCCGATCCGCAGGCCACACAGCGTCGTCACGCCCGCCAGGGGCGGATCGAAACGCAGCTGTGTTGCGTCGCGTCCGCTGACCTGCTGTATTTCCTCGACGTTTTTCCCGTCCCCCAAATGCAACCATCGCGACCCGGCTTCGGAAAATCCGCCCTTGGCGTCGTGGAATACCTGCAGGCGGCCCGACGTATCGCCGTGCGCCGTGAACACCACGTCGACTTGGCGCTTCGAGTACGCAAATGCCGCAACCAGAATCAGCGCGATCAGCAGCAGGCCCGATGCCACCCGCCCTGGTGTGCTCGTCGCGGCTTGGCGCAGGTTCACCGCAGCGCTCCATAAGCAGGCGGACGACCACCCGGCTTTTTCGTTTCATTGCCCCGCATGTGCTGTCCTGTCCACAACCAACATCGATCCCGTTCCATGGTGGTAGTCCATATCCCGTTCACGCAGGAAAGCGGGGCGCGATCTTCCTGAAGCATCCTGGCTCGGTGGAGTCCGTGGGCAATGATCGCGATTGTGCCACGCGTGTTGACCAAGCCGAGCGCGGCCAAACCGGACGATGCGACTGGAAAGAGATGCCACGATCTCGCGCCAACTGCCACCAGCGTTCCGCCCTTGTCGTGGCGGGAGCGACTGCGGTCTCGAGCGAATGTGGACCTTGGCTGCCATCACCCCGCGGAAACGGAGGCCGAAAGCTCGCGGCTGAAGCCGCTCCTACAGAAACAAAGAGCGGCCCGGTTTCCCGGGTCGTTCGATTGTCGCCACAGAGGTAAAGCGGAGTCGCCAGGAGGCCGTAGGAGCGGCTTCAGCCGCGCGTCTTGGACGTCGGCTGTCTTGGGCGTGGCGACAGCCTGTTGTCGCCGCGACTGCAAGATCGAGGTCACAAGCTCGCGGCTGAAGCCGCTCCTACAGAAACAGGAACGGCCCGGTTTCCCGGGCCGTTCGATTGTCACCATGGCGGTACGGCGGATTACGCTGCCGCGAACAGCGTCTTCATCTTCTTCAGCGCGTTGGCCTCGACCTGGCGGATGCGTTCGGCGGAGACGCCGTATTCGTCGGCCAGTTCCTGCAAGGTGATCTTGTTTTCATCATCCAGCCAACGGCGCTTGATGATGTCGCGCGAACGCTCGTCCAGGCGGCCCATGCCTTCGCGCAGCAGCTGCAGCTGGTGGTCTTCGCTGTCCATGCGCTCATAGGCCTGCGAGGGATCTTCCTCGTTGGTCCTGAGGTACGCAGCCGGCGACGGCGGTGCGTGGTCGTCGTCCTCGTCGCTGGGGGCGTCGAAGCCGATGTCGCGGCCGGACAGGCGCGACTCCATCTCCAGCACTTCACGCTCGGAAACATTGAGATCCTTGGCCACGGCGGTGACTTCGGCCGCGTTCAACCAGCCCAGGCGCTTTTTGCTCTTGCGCAGGTTGAAGAACAGCTTGCGCTGCGCCTTGGTGGTGGCGACTTTGACGATGCGCCAGTTCTTCAGGATGTACTCGTGCATCTCGGCGCGGATCCAGTGCACGGCAAAGCTCACCAGGCGCACGCCCACTTCCGGATCAAAGCGCTTCACCGCCTTCATCAGGCCGATGTTGCCTTCCTGGATCAGGTCACCGAGCGGCAGGCCATAGCCCTTGTAGCCACGCGCGACGTGAACCACGAAGCGCAAGTGCGAATGCACGAGCTCGCGCGCGGCATTGAGGTCTTCGCCATCGCGAAAACGGTGGGCCAACGCCTGTTCGTCTTCCACCGTGAGCACCGGGATCTGGTGCACGGCGCCGATATAGGCATCCAGCGAACCCAATGCGCTGGGCACCGGCAGGTTGTTGGCGATGAGGGGATAACGGAGCGTGGTCGTGGTCATGGCAGTCATTTTAGCAGTGTCCATCTGTGACTGCTAAGTGACGGGAAAGTTCCCTACTGTTCCATTCATGGAATGACAGGGGCGCTTCCCACCCGATCTTCCCGCCCTTCAACCCGACCCATCAAGCCGCCTCAGCAAGTCGCCTCAGCAAGTCAACTCAGCAGGACAAATCAGAAAGCCGGCAATCGCCCCATGCGTTCCCAGCAGGTGAGGTGTTCGAGGATCGTATCCGGCGCCAGGCTGCGCCCGGTATGCGCGGGCGACACGTGGTCGCGGTGATCGTCTTCACGTCGATTCCAGCTGCGCGCGCGGTGGCAGCGACCAGTCGATCGGCGTAACGCCCCTGCGCGACAGGTAATTGTTGCTGGCGGAAAAATGTCCACAGCCAAGAAATCCCCGGTGCGCCGACAGCGGCGAGGGGTGCGTGGTCTTGAGCACACAGTGGCGGCGGCTATCGATCAGCTTGCCCTTGGCCTGCGCATAGCTGCCCCACAGCAGGAACACCAACCCTTCGCGCTCGCGATTGAGGGTGTCGATGACGTGATCGGCAAGACCTTCCCAGCCTTTGCCCTGGTGCGATCCCGGCTGCCCTTCCTCGACCGTCAGCACGGCGTTGAGCAACAGCACCCCACGCTGCGCCCACGGCATCAGGTACCCGTGGTCGGGACGGGGGATGCCGAGGTCGCGCTCGATTTCCTTGAACATGTTGAGCAGCGACGGCGGCACGCGCACACCGGGTTTCACCGAAAAACACAGGCCGTGCGACTGGCCGGCGCCGTGATAGGGATCCTGGCCCACGATGACCACCTTGACCGCATCAAACGGGGTGGCATTGAACGCGGCGAAAATTTGCGGACCGGGCGGGAAGACCTGCGCACCAGCGGCCTTGCGTGCACGCAAGAACGCCGAAAGCGCCTGCATGTCGTCGCGCTGCAACCAGTCGCCGACTCTTTGCTTCCATGACGCTTCAAGCTGGATGCGGTCGTCGGGCATCAGGGCGCGGTCAGGGCGTCAGTTGCCGCAGCAGGGCTTCAGCTGCGAGCTTCTCTCGCAGTTCGTCGTCGCAGGCGGGGAAACGCGCGCGGCTGAAGCCGTTCCTGCAGATGCTCCGGCGCTCATGTCAGTCATCCATGTCGCGCTGTTGCGGCAACCGCGCCATGCGCAGCTGGAACAGCGTCTTGGTCACCAGCAGGCGTTCCTCGATCGGCTTGAGGACAAGATCGTTGGCGCCTTCGCGCAGCAGCGCGGACTGGTTGACGCGGTTGAAATCACCGGTCATCACCAGCACCGGCAAGCGGCGTTTCCCGTAGCCAAAGTCCTTGCGGATCGCGCGCAGGAAATCATGGCCGTTCAATTCGCCTTTCAAGTAGACATCGGTCAGCACCAGGTCGGCCCCGGGCGCCGTGGCGCCATCGGCATGCGCGCGCAGATGGTCCAGGCCCTCCTCCACGCTGACCAGGTGCGTCACCCGCATCGATTGCGCCTGCAGCATGCGGATCGTCGCCATCGCCACCGTGCGGCTGTCCTCGACATACAGCACATGGGCATCGGCAATCGGCTCGGGCTGCACATATCCGCGGATAAACGTGGCCAGCGCCTGGTGGCCGTTGGCCTTGTCGAAATAATCGGTGACATCCTCGGTGAAGCGGCGCCCTTCCAGGTGCGCTTGTACGTCGCCCGAGACCACGATCACCGGCACGTAGCGTTGGCCCGTGGTTTCGCGCACGGTGCGCGCGAGTTGCAGGCCGTCGCCATCGGGTAGCACCAGGGACGTGGTCACCAGGTCGACCGGTGCGGATTCAAGCGCCGCGCGCGCCTCGGCCAAGCCCCCGCAACCCACTACATCGACATTTGGCAGCACCCGTTGCAAGACGTCGCCGATCAGCCTGCGCACCAGGCGCGAACCATCGACCACCATCACGCGTGGGCTGTCGCTGACGAGGTGGTTGAGATCGTGGGCGCTCATGCCGTGCGCGCCATCAGGTGTCGGTGGGGCGCGTCTGGCGCAGGTAATGCCCGGTAACGATGCCGGCACCGAACCAGCCGAGCAGGGTCGCGCCGGCGGCGACCGCAAGCGCGGGCAGTGGATCGAATCCGGCCAGCGCGAAATGGCTGCCATAGCTGGCCGCGAGTTCGGCAATCGGCGTGCGCAGCGCCATGCCTGCGAGCGTCAGCAGCGCCAGGGCCGCCATGCCCGCGCCAAGCCCGTACCACGCGCCCAGATACAGAAACGGACGACGGATGAAGCCGTCGGTGGCACCGAGCAATTGCAGCACACCGATTTCCTCGCGCCGCGCCTGGATATCCAGGCGCACGGTGTTGCCGACCACCAGCAGGGCGCCAACGCCAAGCAATGCTGCCAGCACCCACGCTACGCGACCACCAAAACGCAGCCAGCCGTCGAGGCGTTGTCGCCACTGCGCGTCGTGCTGGACGATCTGCGCTTCGGGCAATTGCTTCAGGCTCGAGGCAACCAGCGACTCGTCGCCGTTGGGGGTCACGATCAACACGTAGGGCAGCGGGTTTTCACCGGCCGCGTCGATGGCAATGGCGGGCACGCCTTTCTTGCCCAGCGCATCGAGCCCCTGCTGCGGCGTGCGCAACTGCACCCTGCCGATATTGCGGCGGCCGCTCAGCTGCGCCACCAGCACCTGCGCGTGCGCGGCGTCAACGTCCTGTTTCAGGAACACGCTGATCTCGCGCGACTGCTGCACGCTGCCGGTGAAACGCTCGACATTGCCAAGCACCAGCCACAGGCCCAGCGGCAACACCAGCGCCACCGCCATCACCCCGATCGTCAACGCGGTGGCCCACGGCTTGCGCAACATCCGGCCGAGGCTGGCGACAACGCTGTAGAGGTGATGGTCGAACCAGGTCCCCAGCCCGGATCGGCGTGGCCGCGATGGCGATGCCGCAGACGCAGGCGACGTGGTGACAATCGCGTCGACGTGGTTATTCATCCGCCAGGTCCTCCGGCGAAATGTCATCGGCCAGGGCGCCATGGTCCAGGACCAGCACGCGTTTTTTCATGCGCTTGACCAGGCCCAGGTCATGGCTGGCGATCAGCACGCTGGTGCCGCGCTCGGGCAGCGACGCAAACAGCGCGAGGATCTCGGCCGACAGGGTCGGGTCGAGGTTGCCGGTGGGTTCGTCGGCCACCAGCAGGCGCGGCTCGCAGACAATCGCGCGCGCGATGCCGACGCGCTGCTGTTCGCCGGCCGAAAGTTGCGTCGGCAAGGCGCGCTCACGCTCGGCCAGTCCGAGTTTGTCGAGCACCGCGCGCACGCGTTTGCCGATCTCGCCACGACGCATGCCGCGCAGGATCAAGGGCAGGGCGATGTTGTCGAACACGCTGCGGTCGGTGAGCAGGCGGTGGTCCTGGAACACCACGCCGACATCGCGTCGATGCATGGCGACGCGACGGCCGCGCACCTTCATCAGGTTGCGCTCGCCAAACAACACCGCGCCGCGACTGGGGCGTTCGGACAAGTGGATGAGCTTGAGCAGGGTGCTTTTGCCAGCGCCCGAATGGCCGGTGACAAACAGCATCTCGCCCTGCCGCACCTCGAAACTGACATCGGCCAGCGCGACGTGGCCGCCCGGGTATTGTTTGCTGACACTGTCGAAACGCAGGACGCTCATGGATCGGGATTATGCCCGATGCGACAGATCGGATTGATGCAGCGGCCACACGCTGGAATGGCGCCACGCTGCATTTGACGAATGCGGCCGACGCGCGCCCCGCCGTACGGGCGTCGGGGTCGTGTCGCCGATTTGCCTCAGTGCTGTGTGCGTGGCGCCCGTGTGACCAGCTTTTTCAAACCCGAGCCGATGCGCGAAATCAGCGAGGGGGCTTCTTTCGCGGCCGTCGGCTTGGCGATGCGCGGGGTGGCTTTCACCTGCTGGGGCTTGGCTGGCAGCGGCGTCGCGGGCTTCGGCTCGCCGCCGTGTTGCACGATGTCGGCGCCTGTCTCGATACGCTTTCCGCTGCGACGGCGGCGACGCTTGCGCGGGGCGCGCTCGGCATCATCACCGGGCACGGTGGCAGACGGGGCAACCACGACGGCTGCGGCTTCAATATGTGGCGCGGCAATATGTGGCGCGGCAGCTACATCAGGCTTGCGCGCTGGACGCGGGGCGCGCTCGCGATGGGCCTCGCCCGTGCTGCCACTGCGCGGTCCGCGACCGGCACCGGCGCCGGCACTGCGGCCACCACTCTTGACGCCGCGACGCGCGTCATCGGCGGCGCGCTGTTCACGCGCCTCCTTGAAGATCTCGCCGATGCTCTCGCCTTCTTCGGCATCGACCTCGACGCCTTCGCGCGGCTTGCGCGGCAGCGCCACCAGCAGCTCGGCGGTCACCGGCTCGACCGGGATCTTCTGCTCGATGAACGCCTCGATGTCCGGCAGGCTCTGCGCATAACGCTCGCAGGCAAAACTGATGGCGTCGCCATCGGCACCCAGTCGCGCAGTGCGGCCGATGCGATGCACGTAATCCTCGGCATCAAACGGCAGGTCGTAGTTGAAGACGTGCGACACGCCATCGATGTGCAGGCCGCGTGCGGCGACGTCGGTGGCCACCAGCAATTCAAGCTGGCCTTTCTGGAATTTCTGCAGCAGCGATTCGCGCTTTTTCTGCGGCACGTCGCCGGAAAGCACGCCGACCCGGTAGCCGGCGCGTTCCAGCGCGCGCGCGACCCGCTCCACCCAGGCCTTGGTGTTGACGAACACCATCGTCCGCGCGCCTTCGCGACGCGAGAGCAGGCCGATCAGCAGCGGGATCTTTTCTTCGTCAGCCGGCAGGTACATCACCTGGCGGACGCTGGAATTGGTGATGAACTCGCTTTCGACGACGATCTTCTCGGGCTCGTTCATGTGCTCGTAGGCGAGCTCGAGCACGCGGTGCGACAGGGTTGCCGAGAACAACAGGGTCTGGCGCTCGGTGCGGATCGGCATGCGCCGCAGCAGGAAGCGGATGTCCTTGATGAAGCCCAGGTCGAACATGCGGTCGGCCTCGTCCAGCACGCAGACCTCGCAGGCGTGCAGCGACACCACCTTGTGCTGCTTGACGTAGTCGATCAGGCGCCCCGGCGTGGCGATGATCACGTCAGCGCCTTCCTGCAGGATCTGGCGCTGCTTGTCGTAATCGACGCCGCCATAGACCAGTGCGAACTTCAGCCCGAGCTGGCTGCCCAGCCTCACCGCGTCCTTGTGGATCTGGATGGCCAGTTCGCGGGTGGGTGCCAGGATCAGCGCACGCGGGTCCTCGGGCTTGCGGTCGGCCAGCGCCGACCGGGTCAGCAGGCGGTTGATCACCGCGACCAGGAATGCCAGCGTCTTGCCGGTGCCCGTCTGCGCCTGCCCGGCGACATCGCCACCGGGCAATGCGACCGGCAACGTCAGCGCCTGGATCGGCGTGCAGCGGGTAAATCCAGCGGCGTCGAGCCCGGCCAACAGGGTCGGATGCAGCTCGAACGAGGAAAAGGTGATATCGGTAAGCGGGTTTTCACTCATGTGTCAGAAGGGTCCGCGCGGCAGTGCGCGCTTGCGTGGAATGCGGTGGCCGAGCAGACTGCCGGCACGAGGGAGGAACATCGATCGCGACCCGGATGACCATTGAATCGGCCGCGAATCGCCCAAGTTTAACAGTTAACCGGCGCCGCCATGGGCGCGTCATGGACTTGTCCAACCTATTGATTGCCAGGGAGATTCACGTGAGCGAAAAAATCATCCACGCCACCGACGCCGATTTCGACAGCACCGTGCTGCAGTCCTCCGAGCCCGTTCTGGTCGATTTCTGGGCCGAATGGTGTGGCCCGTGCAAGATGATCGCGCCGGCCCTGGACGAGCTGGCCGAGACCTATGCCGGCAAGGTCAAGGTGGCCAAGGTCAACGTCGACCAGAACCGCGCCACCGCGATGAAATACCACGTGCGCTCGATCCCGATGCTGCTGCTGTTCAAGGATGGCCAGGTGCAGGCGACCCAGATCGGGGCGGTGGGCAAGGCCCAGCTGGCGCACATGATCGACAAGGCGCTGTAACCCCGTCCTCCCCTTTTGCAGGGGGAGGAGGTCCGTCCAAGCTGACCGGCGGCTCGCGCCGGGACGCTGACCGCTTGCCGTGACCCCCGATACGGTGCTAGTTTCTGTATGACCCGGCGTGATGTTGCCTTCCAAGGCCCGCCGCACCCTTCTGAAGACTCCAAACTTCTCCCATCCCGCCCGCAATCTGCGGGCGCTCGCAGCTAGCGAGGAATTCGCACTTGTCCGACAACACATCTGATCCCGGCGACAGCGCCGAGAAGCGCGTGCGCAAGCCGCGCGTCGCCAAAACCGCAAAACCGGCCTCCACGCCGGCGGCACCTGACGCGCCCACGCCTTCGTCATCGCCACCCCCGGTTACCGCCGCTCCGGCTTCCACGCCGCCGACCAGCGTGCAGGCGTCCGCGCCGCAGCAGACTCCACCCAATAGCGCTCCGCCTGCCAACCCCGGCGGCGGATCAGCCGCGCCTGCCGACGCACCTGCCACCGGCCAGGCCGGCAATGAGCCGCGCCAGCAAGCGCAGCAGGGCGACAGCAACCATCGCCCGAACAACCAGAACAACAATCAAAACAACCAGAACAACCAGCGCCGCGAGCGCTTCCGCAGCCGCCGCGAACGCAATCCGCGTGGCGATCGCTACCCGGACGACGGCTTGCCGCAGGACGGCAACGGCAACGACCAGGCCCCGCGCCTGCCACCGCCGAACATGCCCGAAGGCTTCCCGCAATATTCGCTGGGCGATCTCAAGCGGATGCCGGCGCAGAAGCTGCTGGATATCGCCGAGCAGCTGAACATTTCCGAAGGCGTCGCCCGCGCGCGCAAGCAGGAGGTGATCTTCGCCCTGCTCAAGGTGCTGACCCGCCACGGCGAAGGCGTTGCCGCCGACGGCGTGCTGGAAATCCTGCCCGACGGCTTCGGCTTCCTGCGCGCCGCCGAGGCCTCGTACCTCGCCGGCCCGGACGATACCTACATCTCGCCGTCGCAGATCCGCCGCTTCAACCTGCGCACCGGTGATCATCTCAGTGGCCGTATCCGCTGGCCCAAGGATGGCGAGCGCTACTTCGCGCTGGCCGTGGTCGACACCATCAACGGCGAGCCGATCGAGGCGTCGAAAAACAAGGTGTTGTTCGAGAACCTGACGCCGCTGTTCCCGCGCAAACGCTTCAAGCTTGAACGCGGCGACGGCAGCAGCGAGGACATCGCCGGGCGCGTGCTGGACCTGATGGCGCCACAGGGCAAGGGCCAGCGTGCATTGATCGTGTCGCCACCCAAGGCCGGCAAGACGATCATGATGCAGCAGATCGCCACCGCCATCACCACCAATCATCCCGACGTGCACATGATCGTGCTGCTCATCGACGAGCGGCCCGAGGAAGTTACCGAGATGCAGCGCACCGTGCGCGGCGAGGTGATTTCGTCGACGTTCGACGAGCCCGCCGCGCGTCACGTGCAGGTCGCCGAAATGGTGATCGAGCGCGCCAAGCGCCTGGTCGAACACAAGCGCGACGTGGTGATCCTGCTTGACTCGATCACCCGCCTGGCGCGTGCCTACAACAACGTCGTGCCCAGCTCCGGCAAGGTGCTGACCGGCGGCGTCGACGCCAACGCGTTGCATCGCCCGAAGCGTTTCTTCGGCGCCGCACGCAACGTCGAGGAAGGCGGCTCGCTGACGATCATCGCCACCGCGCTGGTCGACACCGGCAGCGCCATGGACAAGGTGATCTACGAAGAGTTCAAGGGCACCGGCAACTCCGAAGTCCACCTCGATCGGCGCATCACTGAAAAGCGCGTGTACCCGGCGATCAACATCAACCAGTCCGGCACCCGCCGCGAGGACCTGCTGATCGAACCGGAACTGCTGCAGAAGATCTGGATTCTGCGCAAGCTGCTGCATCCGATGGACGAGATCGCGGCGATGGAATTCCTGCTCGACAAGATGAAGAGCACCAAGTCCAACGACGAGTTCTTCGCTTCGATGAAGCGCTGAGGTTCACGGTGATGAAACAAGGAACGGCCCGCGATCGCGGGGCGTTTTTTATTACGGACGACACCTGCATCGCCTGCTCGCCGAGGCAAAGCCATCGACCGCATTGGCTTCGCCGCCTCCCGGACGCGCTGCGCCTAGCCGGGCTTTGGATACTGCCAGCACGACACCTTCAGCCTTGATCCAGCGGCGTCAGCAGTCGCAACCCCTGGCCAATCTGGAACACTCCGCTCGCGGGAAGCGCGTCGGGATTGGCTGTGGTGGCGCTGTCGGAGTCGCCCCATGGCGCGACGTGCCGGGGGCCGGGCACATAGGCTTCCCATTGGCCGTAGCCGCCTGGCTTTTCATCGCCCATGGAATACGCGACCGGTATGCGAGCCAGCCAATAATTGTCATCCATTGATTCGCCTCTGAGCGGCGGGGTGAACGTCCATGTCCTTGCCGCTCGCGACGCCGATTTGGCGAAGGCACCCCGCCATCGGGCCATGACCCTTTCACTGGCAATCATGGTCAGGTTGACCTGTTCAACGACGACCTCGCGCACCCGTCCATCCCTGCCGATCTGCACCGCCAGGTAGACCGTGCCACCTGCTCCGTTTATGGCGGCATCCATCGGGTAACTTGGCGGCAGCATCTGCTTGCTGTCCACGCTTTCGCCCGGGCCATCCTGGCCAAAATTAGCGCCGTCGATGCCTACGACATAACTGCCGTCATCGCGTTCTTTTGCGACGATGCGCATGCTCATCTTCGCCCTTGCCTTGACCGGCTTGCCGGCCACCAGCACGGGTTCGAATTTCCATTGCGGGACGAATTTCGCGACGAGTCCCGACACGCCCTTGGGGATTTTTTCGACGTGGTCGATCGTGTAGCCATCCACATCACCACTCGCGCCCACGTCGATCGTGCCGGTCAGCACCATGCTCGATTCAACCTGCTTGCGCACCGCTTTCGGGCCCTGGGCCAGCAGCGGGAACGCCAGCAACAGCGCTACTACACATGCAATCCATCGTGTCATTTCCGTCCCCATGGCCAGAGCGTGGTGCCGATGACATCCTGCTTGAGTTTTAATCGGGAATCCAGCGGTTGCGCCTGTCCATCGCCCAGTGCATCCCGGATGGGCTGCGCGGCCACCGAGTCTTTCGCCATCCCCGGGATCGGATGGACCGGCCTTGGGCTGAGCGCGTGCCATTTTTGCCGAAGCCGAACCCGATGGGCGCGCGGACCAGTGATCCAGTCGTTTCGCCATCGATCCTTTTGGTGCGGTGAACTTCCGCGCCATGACGGCCGCGACACCGGCTTCCTCCAGCACCGTGCTGCGCTACCCATCTTTTCAAAGTGGCGAATTCAGAAGAAACAAATTCCAGGTCGAATCACTTCAGCCTGGCGAATGAGAACAACTCGGCCAGCGGATGCTTGCGCCGCTCGATCAGCGCGCGCAGCAATCCTGCGCCGAGCATGCTGTAGGTAATGCCATTGCCGCCGTAGGCCATGGCGAAGTGCACGCGCGGGCCATGCTGCGGGTGCGGGCCGAAAAACGGCAGGCCGTCCTTGGTTTCGGCAAAGGTGCCCGCCCAGGCGAAGGCCGGTTGCAGCGGCAGATGCGGGAATAGCTTTTGCACTTTCTTCACCAGCGTCTGCGCCTTGCGGTCGACCATCGCGTCGCGGCGCGCGGGAATGTCGATGGCATCATCTTCGCCGCCGACCAGCAGGCGGCCATCGCCGGTGCTGCGCAGGTACACATATGGGCGCGCCGATTCCCACATCATCGTGTCGCGCAACGCGCCGAGCGCATCGTCGGCAATGGGATCGGTGATGAAGGCGTAGCTGCTGCGATTGCGCGCGACGTCCTGCTTAAGCCACTGCTGGCTGGCATAGCCCGCGGCCAGCACCAGGTGTTTGGCGCGCACCGTGTTGCCCTCCACCCCGTGCAGCGTCACGCCACGATCGGTGGTTTCGATGCGATCAATGCGGCTGCGATCGAAGACACCTCCGCCATTTTTTTGGAGGCGCATCAACAGGCGATACGCAAACCGGTAAGGATCCACGCGCGCGGCCAGGCCGCTGAGGATCGCGCAAGGTGCATCGAAACCGTAGCGCGCGCGCACATCATCTGCAGGCAACCATTGCACGTCAAAACCGTGCTTTTTGCGTAGCGCGAACTCGTCCTGCAGGTCGCTGCGATGACGACGCTTGCTGGCGTAATACATGCTCTGCATGCCCGCGTAATCGACATCGCGCACGCCTTTGGCAAGGCTGCCCAGCATCGGGATTGCTTCGGCGCAACTGCGGTAGGCCAGCAGGGCGGCCTCTTCGCCATACTGCTTGGCCAGCTCGACCATCGGAGTATCGATTTCATACTGCAACAGCGCGGTACTGGCAGCGGTGCTGCCCCAGCCAACGTCACGCTGCTCGACCACCATCACGTCGTGGCCGTGGCGCGCCAACTCATCGGCGATCAGGGCGCCGGTAATGCCGCCACCCAGTACGGCGACATCGCAACGCAGGTCCTGCTGCAGCGGCGGGAATGCATGCATCAATCCATTACGCACCGCCCACCACGGATAGCCACTTTTCAGATCCATGCCACGCCTGCCTGCGGGGAGACGCTGTATCTCGCCACGATGCGTGTCGGCAACACGTGAGCGGGCATAATCGGTCCATCGATCCGGGCGCCTGCATGTTTTTCGGCCGGATCAACTCCTATCCTGTCCTGCCGCAATGCATGGAAGGAAACGGGAAGGCGCTCGAAATCCCCGGGCGTCGCATCAACACGAGACGCGCATGCACGGAAGTGGTCTGGAACTGGCGTTGGTATTCCTGCTGGCCGCGGTGATCGCGGTGCCGGTGTTCCGCAAGCTCGGCCTGGGGTCCGTGCTGGCGTACCTGGCCGCCGGCGTGCTGCTTGGGCCCGACGGTTTCGGCCTGGTCCGCGACACCGACCGCATCCTCAATGCCGCCGAGATCGGCGTGGTGATGCTGCTGTTCGTGATCGGCCTGGAACTCTCGCCAGCACGCCTGCGGGTGATGCGCCGTTCGGTGTTTGTCTCCGGTGGCCTGCAGGTGTTGCTGACCACGCTGGCGCTGGGTGGCATTGCGCTGCTGGCCCACCTGCACTGGAAGACCGCACTGGTGGTGGGCATGGGCCTGGCGCTTTCGTCGACGGCAGTCGGCCTGCAGCTGCTGGGCGAACGCAAGGCGTTGACCGCCGATTACGGGCGCATGTCATTCGCGATCCTGCTGTTCCAGGACCTGGTGGCGATTCCGCTGTTGGCGGCGATCCCGCTGCTGGGTGGCGCCAAGGAGCAGACGCTGACCTGGCCGGTTGCGCTGCAGGCGATCGGCGCAGTGGCGCTGGTGGTGATCGGCGGTCGCTACCTGCTGCGCTGGGTGTTTCGCGCGGTCGCGCGCACGCGCATGCCCGAAGTGTTCACCGCCACGGCATTGTTCACGGTGTTGGGGTCTGCGTGGTTCCTGCAGGAAGCCGGCTTGAGTGCAGGGCTGGGTGCATTCCTTGCCGGCGTGCTGCTGGCCGATTCGGAATTCCGCCATGAACTCGAATCGCAGATCCAGCCGTTCGAAGGCCTGTTGCTGGGCCTGTTTTTCATCGTCGTGGGCATGGGCATCGACGTTGACCGCGTGGTGGCCGAGCCGCAGCTGATCGTCGGCGGCGTGATCGCGCTGCTGCTGGTGAAGTTCACGATCTTGTTCGTGGTTGGCAAGCTGTGGCCCGGGCGATTGCCCTCGCGCAGCGCGCTGATGCTGGGCGGCCTACTGTGGCTGGGCGGCGAATTCGCCTTCGTGGTGTTCAACGAGGCGCAGCGCGTGCGCCTGATCGACAATGTCACCCATGACCGCCTGGTCGCCATCGTCGGTATCTCGATGGCGCTCACGCCATTGCTGCTGATCGGCATCACGCGACTGGTGAAGCAATTGCCGGAGAAACGCGACGCGCCAAAACCGGCCTTCGATGAGATCGAGGATCATCGGCCCAAGGTACTGATCGCCGGCATGGGTCGTTTCGGCCAGATCGTCGCACGCATGTTGCTGGCCCAGCGCATTGTGTTTGTTGCGCTGGAAAGCAACCTTGATACGGTCGACGACCTGCGTCGCTTCGGCAACGAACTGTATTACGGTGACCCGACCCGCCCTGACCTGCTGCGTGCAGCCGGCGGCGACCGCATCAAGGTCTTCGTGATGGCCATGGACGACCCGGACACCAACACCAAGGCGGTGCGACTGATTCGGCGCATGTATCCGAACGCCAAGGTGTTTGCGCGCGCACGCGACCGCCAGCACGCCTGGCGGCTGATGGATCTTGGCGCCGTGGTGTTTCGCGAATTGTTTGGCTCCAGCGTACAGATGGGCGAACAGGTCCTGGCCGCTCTCGGCATTTCCGAGGAGATGGCGGGCAACCATGCCCGGCGCTTCCGCGAGCACGACGAGGAATTGCTGCGTGCGCAGCACCTGGTCTACG
Organism: Lysobacterales bacterium; assembly: GCA_038241735.1. Taxonomy (GTDB): domain Bacteria; phylum Pseudomonadota; class Gammaproteobacteria; order Xanthomonadales; family Xanthomonadaceae; genus Luteimonas. The sequence goes on along the minus strand of JBBSST010000011.1, from coordinate 11,584 downwards.
ACGACGACGCCGCGTTGATGCAGACCTCCCGCGAATCACGTGCCGACCTGATGCAGTTGTTCGAGGCCGACAGCGGTGACGCAAAGCCCGGTGAAGGCGGCGGCTGATCCGGCGGCGCCGGGGTTCTTGCGTGCGCCAGGCGTCACCCGGCCGGCGGTATGTCCATGCCCGACAGTCCATGCCCGACAGTCCATGCCCGGCAGTCAGTGCCGGCAATCAGCGCGCGACGTGCTTCAGCCGCGATCGCGCAGGAACCTTGCCATCGATACGCCGGATTGCAGCGGCGCGAACTCGGCGGCGACATCGATGAAGCCGCGCATGACCGCGATCTCGCGCGGGGTGCGATTGAGCGCATCACGCAGGTCCGGATCGCAGCCGGCGCGCAACAGGCGCTGGGCCATGCGCAGCTGGCCGTGCAGCGCGCTCAGGTGCAGTGGGCCAAACCCGCGCGGGTCCTGGGCATCGAGCATGACTTGTTCGTCGAGCAGGTGATCCAGGCCCGCCATCACCACGTCCTCGTCGCAGGCAGTGCCGGGCTCGGCACGCGCGCCCAGCAGCAGCAATAGAGGGGTCACGCCGCCGGCCGCAGGCGTATCGGTTTGGGCGCCGGCCAGCAGCAGGGTGTCGAACAAGGCCAGCAGGCGGGCGCGATCGCGACTGGTGAATCCGTACAGCGCCGCGCAGTGCAGCGGCGTCAATCCCTGCGCGTCGGCGGCCTGCACGTTGGCACCGGCCGTCAGCAGGCGCGCGCACACATCGGGCAGGCCGAGCGCAGCGGCCAGCATCAGCACGGTGACATCGCCGGGAAGGCGTTGCTCGAGCGTGGCACCGGCGCCAAGCAGGCGATCGACGATCTCGCCCTGGCGCATGCTCACCGCCGCCGACAGCGGCGTTGCGCCGGTGTGTGCGGCGCGCTGTGGATCCGCGCCGCGTGCCAGCAATAGTTCGGCGGTATCCCGATGACCGCCACCGGCTGCGCGCAGCAGCGCGGTACAGCCCTGTGCATCGACGGCGTCCACCGGCAAGCCCAGGTCGAGCAGGCGGCGCACAGCGTCGTGGTCGCCAACGATCGCCGCGGCGGGGATATCGGTATCGCGCAATGCACGTCGTGGCAGTGGCCACCCGCGCCAGTCGAGCCAGTCGGCCAGATCGCGACGCCCACCCGACAGCGCCACGCCCAGCGGGGTCTGGCCGTCCGCGGCGCGCACATCGGGCGATGCGCCATGCAGCACCAGCCATTTCAGTGCCGCCTCGCGTGACAACGCCGCGCACAGGTGCAGCGCGGTCATGCCGTGGCTGTCACGTGCATCCAGGTCCACGCCATGGGCGATCAAGCGCTGCAGCAGGCCCATCCAGCCCAGCCGTACCGCCAGCGACAGCGGCGGGTTGCCCGCGGGCGACGATGCGAATGGATCGGCGCCCCGTTCCAGCAATCCCAACGCGAACTGCTCCAGCGCGCGTCCGGCCTGGTCGTCTGCGGCGCAGGCTTCCAGGAAACGCGCCAGGCCACCGGCGCCGGCAGGCGATGCGCCCCGTTTCAACAAGGCCTGCAGGGCCGGCACGGCCGCCGGGCCCTGCGACAGCAGCGCGAACACCGGCGTGTCGCCGTCGCCGTTGCGCGTTTCCTGGTCGGCGCCATGATCCAGCAGCCACTCGATGCGCGTCACCGACAAGGGCGCCTCGTCATCAATCAACAAACTACCCAGCTCCCGCGGCGACAACAGCGACAGCAGGCGGTCGTGGTGTTCATGGTGGTGTTCGAGAGCGCCGTCGCGCAGGGCATCACGCAACAGGGCCAGCGGCGCGCGATCGGGCAACGGTGTGTCACCGGCATCGGCCATGACGCTCGACGGCAACGGATAGTCGGGGTCGAGCACCGAAACCAGCGACCAGCGACCCGCCGCAGCGGCGTGATCGACGGCGCGCTTGCCATCGCCATCCACGCGCGCGGCATCGGCGCCAAGCTCGAGCAGGCGGCGGACCAGCGGCGAGGACACCCTCTCGGCACGGCACGCCAATGCCAGTGCATCGTTGCCCTGCGCGTCGGTGGCGCCGACGTCCGCATGCGCTGCAAGCAACGCTTCCAGCGTGGCCAGCTGCCCGCCACGCGCGGCCTCCAGCAGCGGCGTGCGTTGTTGGCTCGCATCGCGCGCCTGCACGTCGGCGCCCGCATCGATCAGCGCAGCCACGATCTCGGCATGGCCGGCGAACGCGGCCTGGTGCAGGGCCGTGCGGCCATTGCGATCACGCGCATTGGCCTTGGCCTTGTGCTTGAGCAGCAGCACGACGCCGGCCGGGTCGTCTTCGTCGCCACCGGCGGCGGCCAGCAATGCCGGCGTGGCGAGTTCGGGTTCCGGGTATGCGCCGCGTTCAAGCAAAAACCGCGCGAGCCGCCAGTTGCCGGCCGCGCAGGCGACCCCCAGCGACGTCAGGCCATCCTGGTTGAGCGCGGTCATGTCGGCAGCGGCATCGCGCAACAGCGCAGCGACACCGGGGTCGGAGCTGCGCGCGGCATGGTGCAGCGGGGTATTGCCGTCATGGTCGCAGGCGCGCGGATCGGCGCCATTGGCCAGCAAGGTCATCACCGCATCCGGCCGGCCATGCCAGCTGTCGCGGGTGGCGGCCAGCAGCGGCGTCATGCCGCCATGCGCGGCGTTGAGGTCGACACCCCGTGCGATCAGCTCACGCAGCAGGCGCAGGTCGGGCAAGACGGCGGCCAATACCGGCAACGTGCGCTGGTCGCGTTCGGCTTCATCGGGCAATGCCTGCGCATCGGCACCGGCCTCCAACAATTCAAGGGCGCGATCAACCCGTCCACGTCGCGCCGCATCGTAGAGCAGCGCCTGCAGGTCGCCGATGATTTCGTCGACAGGCGCGGCATCGTCGCCGTCCATTTCGACGATCTGCATCGGCAACAGCGCCGGCGCCGACATGGCCTGCAGGCCGACGTGCAGCAAGGGCCACAGCACGACGCTGGCGGCGGCCACGATCCAGCACGCCGTCGGCGACAACAATCCGGGCCACGCCAGCAGCAACACGGCCGCCAGCACCAATGCCACGCACGCGGCGGCGGCAATGCCCTGCCAGCCGCTGGCATCGACATCGCTCAAGGCACGCCAATGCCGCGACAGTGCGCCACCATCGCGCTCCACGGCGCGCCACATCGGCCAGGTGCGCCACAGCCCGATCACGCAGATCCCGACCACTGCGCTGAGGCCCAACACGGCGCCCAAGCTGCCGCTCTGGCGCAACGCCGACAGCGGCCATGCCACCAGCGCAGCGGTGATTAAAAGCGCCCCGCCCCACAGCAAGGCCAGTGACAGCACGTCGCCTTGCAAACGTTTGCGATCCGCGAGATCGCCGCCGCGCCAGCCGCGCGAGGCCAGCGCCAGCGCCGGTTGCGCCAGCCACCCGGCGAGCGCAGCGACGATGCCACCAAACCCGGCCACGGCGGCCAACACCACGCCGATCGCCAACGCCGCCAGCAGCGGCAGGGAAAACGAACGCGTCCGGGTCGGCCGATCAGGCATCGGTGCCCCAGTCCTGTGTCATCGGATCGCTGTCCTGGGCCGGAGGAACCTGCAGGTGGAAGCCGTGCATTACGAGGTTGGCGCGCACGCGCTGCGCGTCCTCGCGCGCCAGCGTGCGCTGCGGGGTCAGCGCCACATCCAGCACGAACTGCAGTGCACCCAGCTGTGCGCGCAGGGGCTCGGGCAGGCGGGTGAAATCATCGCGGGCGGCAAGATAGACATACGTGTCGGCCTTGCGCTGGCTTTTGTAGACGTAGGCGTGCATGACCCATTGAAACAGCGGATATGCAGGGATTGTGCGGGAAAACCGGGGGATGGGGAACCGGCCAGTCGAGCGTCGACAGCTTGGTGATGACGACGATGGGAGGCGGCGTGTTTGCCGATCGAGGTTTGCATCGGAGTCGTGCACATGCGCCGTGCATCGCCAGCGCTGCGCAGGACGATCACCCGGCACGTGCGACAGGTCGAGCCTGCACCGGGAAACAAACCGGAAACATGCAGGAAACCAGGGCCGTGGCCCTGCGAGCTGCCGCCATGCCTGCGCGGAAATACCGGGCCTCAGTGATACCCCGCATCCGTTGCGATCTTGCCCCTGAACACGCTGTACGACCAATACGTGTAGCCCAGGATCGCCGGCAGCAGGAACGCCAGCCCGACCAGCAGGAAGATCTGTGACGATGGCGGCGAGGCCGCGTCCCAGATCGTCAGCGATGGCGGCACGATGTTGGGCCAGATGCCCAGCACCAGGCCGGCAAAGCCCAGGCCGAAGAAGCACAGCGTTAACACGAACGGCGCGGTATCACGACCTTCACGCATCGTCGCGCGCCACAGGGCGATGGCATTGACCAGCACCAGCAGCGGTACCGGCGACAGCCACCAGAAATTGCCGCTGTCAAACCAGCGCGCCATGATCCGCGAATCCAGGAATGGCAGCCATGTGCTGACCAAGCCCATGAACGCGACCACCACCAGCACCAGCGGCCGGGTCAGCGTGCGCGCGGTTTTCTGTGTCGCACCGTCGGTCTTGAGGATCAGCCAGCACGACCCCAGCAGCGCATACCCAAACACCACGGCGACGCCGGTGAGCATCGAGAACGGGCTGAACCAGCCAAACGCACCGCCAAGATATTTGCCGTCCTGCAGCGGCATGCCCTGGACGATCGCCCCCAGGATTACGCCCTGTGCAAACGCGGCGCAGATCGAGCCCAAGCCAAACGCCGCACCCCAGAAACGCTTCGCGCGCGTGGCCTTGAAGCGGAACTCGAACGCCACGCCGCGGAATATCAGCGCGATCAGCAGCAACAATACCGGCAGGTACAGCGTCGACAGGATCAAGGCATAGGCCTTGGGGAAGGCCGCCAGCAGGCCAGCGCCGCCCAGCACCAGCCAGGTCTCGTTGCCATCCCAGATCGGCGCGGCCGTGTTCATCATGTGGTCGAGCTGGTGCTCGTCTTCGGCGAACGGCGCAAGGATGCCAAGACCCAGCACGAAACCATCCAGCAGCACGTACATCAGCACGCCGAAGCCGATCACGGCAAACCAGATCACCGGCAACACCAGTTCCAGCGTCATGGCGAAACCTCCGTGGCTGCATTTGCATCGTCGTCGCGATCACCCACCGACAGCGGCCGCGCTGCGGTCTTGTGGCCGTTGCCCGGCTCCGGTGGTGGCTCGTGCGGCAGCGGTCCGCGACGGATCATCTTCAACATGTACCAGATGCCGGCGCCAAAGATGATCGCGTAGGTCGTCGCATAGATGACCAGCGATGCGAGTACCGCTGCGGCCTCGATGTTGGGGCTGACCGCCTCGCTGGTGCGCAGCAGGCCGTAAATCACATAGGGCTGGCGACCGATCTCGACCACATACCAGCCGGCCAGCAGGGCGATGAAACCGGCCGGGCTCAGCAATCGCCAGCTTTGCAGCACGACGCGCGTTGACCATTTACCGGATTCGAACAACCAGCCGCGCCACCATCCCCACAGCGACGCCAGCGTCAACAGCAGCATCAACACGCCAAGCCCGACCATCACCCGGAACGCCCAGAACACCGGCGCCACCGGCGGCCGCTCGCTTGCCGGTACGGCGGTCAACGGCTGGATTTTCCCATCCCAGCTGTGGGTGAGGATCAAACTTCCCAGGCGCGGGATCGCGACCTCGTAACGATTGCGCTCGCCGTCCTGGTCGGGCAACGCAAACAGCACCAGCGGCACGCCCTGGTCCTTGCCGTCGTCATGCCAGTGCGCTTCCATCGCCGCCAACTTGACCGGCTGGTGTTCGCCGACATTCAGCCCGTGCAAATCGCCCGCCAGGATCTGCAGCGGCACCGCGATCGCCGCGAAGGCCACCGCCAGTTTCAGCATCCGCTTGCCGGCAGCAACATGCACCCCGCGTACCAGGTACCACGCGCTGACCCCGCCAATCACGAAACACGTGGTGATGAACGCGGCCAGCACCATGTGTGCGAGTCGATACGGGAACGACGGATTGAACACGATCTGCGACCAGCTCGACGGCTCGAACATGCCGTTGACGATCGTGTAGCCCTGCGGCGTCTGCATCCAGCTGTTGGCCGAGATGATCCAGAACGTCGACAGCAGCGTGCCCAGCGCAACCATGCAGGTAGCGAAAAAATGCATCCGGTGCGAAACCTTCTTCCAGCCGAACAGCATCACGCCCAGGAACGTGGCTTCAAGGAAAAACGCGGTGAGCACTTCATAGCTCAGCAACGGCCCGAGGATCGCGCCGGCGCGCTCACTCAGCACCGCCCAGTTGGTGCCGAACTGGAAACTCATCACGATGCCGCTGACCACGCCCATGCCAAACGACACCGCGAAGATCTTCAACCAGAAGAAATACAGGTCGCGCCACAGCGCATCGCGCGTACGCAGCCAGCGCCATTCGAGGAAGGCCAGCCAGTGCGCCAGGCCGATGGTGAACGCGGGAAACAGGATGTGGAACGAGATCACGAATCCGAACTGGACCCGCGACAGGAACAGTGGTGTCAGCAACTCGGAATCCACGTGGTGCAACTCCGCGGCACGCGGGGGAGTGCCGCCGCGCACATTGTGCGCCGCGACCACTGTAGTTCGCAAAAAAAAGCGCACATGCACGCATCCACCGCCCGCTGTTTGACGTGGCCACGATCGCTGAACGCCAGCCCGGACGTGAAGCCCCGCGAGCGCGTACCGGTTCAGCGGTTGCGCATCCGCGTGCCCCGGCCGACGGGACATCCATCGCGTGCAGATGCGATGCCGGCACCCACCAGACCCTTGCGCGAAGCGCGACCACAGTCTGTTTGTGCGCCGTCACGCGCAGTGCATACTCGGGCCATTGACCAGGGGAGCGTCTCGACGTGGATTCCGACCAACAGCAGCGCAGCGGAGCTGACGCGGCTTACAGGAAGCGCTTCGAGGAACTGTATTCGCAGCTGCGGCGGATGGCGCAGCGCGAGCTCTCTGGCGCTCGGCGGATGACGCTGTCGCCCACCGTGCTTGTGCACGAGGCCTTCCTGCGCCTGGATGGTCGCCAGCTCGACGTCAGCGAACAGGGCCCCTTCCTCGCGCTTGCCGGCAAGGCGATGCGCTGCGTGCTGATCGACCACGTGCGTGCGCGCCGCGCGGACAAGCGGGGTGGCGACATGGTGCAGATCACGCTGGCCACCGACATTCCGATCGACCAGGAACACAAGCAGGCCGACCTGATGGAGATCGAACAGGCACTGCAGGCACTGGAGGCGCTCGAACCGCGCCTGGTGACGGTGGTGGAATGCCGGTTCTATGCCGGCATGGAATTCGCCGAAATCGCGGCGCACCTGGGCATCAGCGAACGCACCGCGCATCGCGACTGGCGCAAGGCGCGTGCGTTCCTCGCCGCGCGCATGCAGGACGCCTGAGATGGTCGACACCGACCCCGCGCGCTGGCGTCGGCTGTCGGACGTGTTCGACCGCGCCATCGACCTGGAGCCGGACGCACAGCGCGCACTGCTCGACGCCGAGTGTGGCGACGATCCGGGCCTGCGCATCGAGCTGGAGGCAATGCTGGCCGCCGACCGCGCCGACGGGCTGCTCGACGCCGGCGTGGGCGGCATGGCGGACGCCCTCATCGCATCGTTGGCGATCGATGAGGAGGATGCGCGCGACGACCTTGGCAGCCACCTCGGCCACTGGCAGCTCGAACGCGTGCTGGGGCGCGGCGGCATGGGCACCGTTTACGCCGCGTGTCGCGACGATCGCGACACCGGCCAGCGCGCGGCGCTGAAGCGCCTGCACCGGCGCTGGGACGGCAGCCTGCAGGCGCAGCGCTTCTTGCAGGAGCGGCACATCCTGGCCAGCCTCTCGCACCGCAACCTGCCGCGCTTGATCGATCATGGACTGGACGAGGATGGCCGCCCATGGTTCGCACTCGAATACGTCGATGGCGGCACCCTGATCGAATGGGCCGACGCCCAACGGCTCGACCTGCGCGCGCGGCTGGACCTGTTCCGCCAGGTCTGCGCCGCGGTCCAGCACGCGCACGAGCGCTTCGTGGTGCATCGCGATCTCAAGCCCACCAACATCCTGGTCGATGCACAGGGCCATCCCAAGGTGCTCGACTTCGGTGTCGCCAAACGCCTGGACGACGCGGCCGGCCACACGCGCACCGGCGCGTTCGCCGGTTTCACGCCCGAATACGCCGCGCCCGAGCAGATTTCTGGCGGCATCATCAGCGCGGCCACCGACGTCTACGCGCTGGGCGTAATCCTCTACCAGCTGTTGACTGGATGCCTGCCATACCACGTCGACCACGACAACCTGCACGCGGCCACCGAGGCGATCACGTCGCGCACTGCCGAGCGCATGGAAAAAGCGCTGACGGCCGGGACGGTGGAAGAGGTGGCTGCGCGCGTGGCCATGCGTGATACCAACCTTCCGGCTTTCCGCCGTTTCGTGCGCGGCGACCTCACACGCATCGTGCAGACGGCGCTCGCAAAAGAACCGCCGCGCCGCTACGCCAGCGTGTTGGCGTTCTCCGGCGACCTCAAGCGCTTCCTCGAGGGCCGCACGGTGTCGGTCAGCGGTGACACCGCGTTCTATCGCAGCGTCAAGTTCGTACGCCGAAACGCAATCGCAGTTGCGGTCGTGGCCGTGTTCGCGCTTGGCCTGGTCGGCAGCACGCTTTATGCGTTCCAGCGCGAACACGCCGAACGCCTGCAGCGCCAGCGCGCGGAGACCACGCTGGTGTTCATGCGCGACATCTTCGATGCAAACACGCCCGACAACACGGACGGCGCGAAACTCACCGCGATGCAGCTGCTCGACCGCGCCGGCCGACGCATCGACGGCTATTTCCCGGATGATCCAATCGCGCGCGCGCAACTGTTCGGCGAACTTGGCGATGTCTACAGCAGCCTGACATTGCATGACAAGGCGATTCCATTCCTGGTGCGCGCGGTCAATGTATTGCGGGGTTCGCGCGGCGCGCATCCCGACCTGTATGCGCGGCGGGTTGTGCAGCTTGCGAATGCGTACCAGGAAACCTACGCCTACGACGAGGTATTGGCGCTGGCCGATCGCGAATTGCCGACGCTGCGCGGCGTGGTCGTCGACGGCGAACCGGTTTTTGCGCAGCTGCTCGCAAGCCGCGCCGACGCCTTCGCCGAAGCCGGGCGAATGAAGGAAGCGGAGCGCGACTTGCGCGAGGCGATGGTGCTGTACGAACACGCTTCGGCGGACGGCACCGCCAGCTATGCGCAGATCTACAGCGAGCTGGGCTACGTGCTCCTCGATAGCGGGCGCTTGCGCGAGGCGCTGCAGGTATTCCTGCGCGTGCGTACGCTAGTCGAACGCGCGCCCGACAGCACGAAGCTGCAGAAACTGGTCGCCCGCTTCAGCATCGGATTGGCGCACTCGCGACTGGGCAACTACGCACGGGCGATCCCGCTGCTGGCAGCCGTGCTGCCTCAGTACGAACAGCTGCTGGGACCGGCGTCCAACCGGACGATGATTACGCGCAGCCAGCTCGCGCAGGCATATTCGGCCCACGGCGATTATGCACAGGCGCTGCGCGTCATCGAGCGCAACCTGCAGCTGGTATCGGCGAGCGGGATCGAGGATCCGCGGGACCGGATCGAAATAGGCCTGGTCAAAGCCAAGATCCTCGGATACTCGTTGCGGACCGAAGCGGCGCTGCCGCTGGTGCACCAGGCCGATGCGTACATCCACGCGCACATGCGCGAGCCTTCGTTCTCGCGTGGCCGAATGCAGTGGATCATTGGCGAAATCGAGCTGCAGGCAGGCGATTGCGCGGCCGCCGAGGCCGTGCTTGGCAATGCGCTATCGGACGCGCTGGCAACCAGCGACACGCCATCGAACCCGAACGTCGGCGAAGTCCATGACAGTCTTGGACGTTGCCGGATGCAGGCCGGCGACCTGGACGCTGCGCTGCGCCATTTCGGGCAGGCAGTGGCCGGCTTCAAGGCTGAACTCGGCAACGCGCACCCTCGCACCATCCGCAGTCGGCTACATCGCTCCTGGGCCCTCGCGCTGAAGACGCGTGATCCCGCCATCCTCGCCGCCATGACCTCAGATCGCCAACGCATGGTCGCGGCCATCGGGTCCGAAGACACACCCGTCATCTGGCAACTCGACCTGTTGATCGACGACACCGCGCGCACGCTGGGTGCGCCGCGCGCCGATGCAACGCGACTGGCGCATGCACGCGCCGGACTTGCCGCATTGGCCGGCAGCGCACGGGTCCCGGTCTTTTTCGGGCTCAACAGCTTCTCCTGATCGCGGGTGCTCGGCCGGTGCAGGCGAGCCTGCTGATCGGGCGATGGCGACCCTGCCACCGCGCTGCAGCGAGCCGTGTGAATGCATCAACCTTGTCTTGCGCGACGCGTCCGGTCGCTGAGCTCGCAGCGCGCGTCAGTTGCAGCCTCCAAATTCCCATCGTCTGGTCATGCGGCCAATCGCGGCCTGACTTGGGAGAAATCGGTGAATCGCAAAGCTGGCTCGCGGCCACCCTGTGCCAAATCGCACCGACGGTGCGGTGCGCTGTCGTCCTGTTATGCCTGGCACAAACGGCGGCGCTTGCGGGCGCGGTCTGCGAAATGTGCGGAACCCAGGGAAGCGTCGTCGGCGAGGCAGGGACCGACTACTAAGCTTTGCGTGCGGCATCTCCAACAACACGGGCTGGTTGGGTCACCGCGTCGGCTTCGCGCTGACTCCGGGGCCGCTGCGCTCGCGCGTTCTCGCGCTTGCCGCGCCGGCCAATGCGTAACGCAATCGCTGATTGTGCGGAAATGTCAGTCCTGACACATGGATTGCGATCTCCTTACCAGGCAGCTGATCCCGGCTTCGCCGCATCAAGGAGAAGATCGTGTCACATCCCACCAAACGCATGATGACCAATTCGAGGTTCAAGTACTCCCCTCTTGCATTTGCCGTGTTGATGACGTGCGCCGCGGCGCCGGTCATGGCGGGCTCCACTTGCGAAATGGACCACGGCCCGGTGCCACCCGGCATACCCTCGCCAAATGACCCCGGTGCCCACGGCAACAGCGCCTTTGGCTGTGGTGACAATGCGTACGCTGATGGCTTTTACAGTACGGCGGTCGGTGACCATGCGCACGCCAACGGCGTCGCTGCCACCGCATTCGGGCAGGCCAGCTTTGCCGAAGGAGATCGCTCGACGGCGATCGGATCCGATGCACACGGCATCGGGGACGGCAGCAGCGCGTTCGGCTTCAGAAGCCGAGCGGACGGTGCCAATGCCACCGCGGTCGGACGAGAGTCGACAGCACAGGGCGAGGGTGCCTCTGCGTTGGGTGCGCTCGCTTCCGCAAACGGCACCAACAGCGTCGCGATCGGAACATCGGCTGCAGCCGACGGCGAAGCCAGCACCGCAATCGGTTACCTGAGCCAGGCAACCGGCCAGTACGCGACGGCAATCGGCCAGTTCGCGCGCGCGCTGAGCGACACTGCCACCGCGCTGGGCGCGGGCGCCTACGCCAGCGGCAGTTTCAGCACCGCCATCGGTACGCAGGCGATTGCCAGCAGTTACTGGACCACGGCCGT
>JBBSST010000010.1:0-85841 GCA_038241735.1 Lysobacterales bacterium | reverse complement strand
GATCCGGCGGCAGGTAGCAGTCAAGCGGATCATCGGCATCGCCATACAGGCGATCGAGTTGGTCGAGCAGTTCGACCCCGAAGCGACGACGCAGGCTGTCGCGTGGCAAGTCGTGCAACGCGCCCAGCGTGCGCACGCCCATGCGATGCAGTCGCTCGCCGGTGTTGCCGGGCAAGGCGGCGCGACGCACGGGTACCCGCATCAATGCTTCGCGCATGGCCGCCGCACTGGTCACCGCGAAGCCATCGCGCAGGCCGGCGAACACGCGGGCCGCGCGCGGTGTCGGCGCCAGCGCGATGCGATGGCGGAAACCGAGGCCGTCGAGCTCCTCGCGCAGCCGCGCCTCGAACTGCGGCCACGGCCCGAGCAGGCGGAAACTCGCGCGCGCCTCCAGCACGATCGCACCCGGCCATTGCGCACTGACCTGCGAACTGTGGCGATACGCCCACGCGGCCAGGAAGCGGTGCCAGCGCGCGTCGGCCAGCGGATCGTGTTCGACCAGGGCGACGTCGGACAGCAGCGCGTGCGCCGCCGACAACCGCATGCCGGGTTTCAGCCCGGCGTGCGCCGCAGCGTCATTGACCGCATGCAGATGGCGCAGGTGCGCGGGACCGGAAACCAGCGCCAGCGGCCGCGACGGATCCGGGGTGCGGCGGAGGACGGCGTCCAGCGCCAGGTGCGGCAGTGCGATACAGGCCCAGAGCATGCGTGTTGCCTAGCAAGCCGTGGGAGCGGCGTCAGCCGCAAGCTTTCCGAACCTGACGGCCCCAACCGTAGGAGCGGCTTCAGCCGCTCCTACGAGGACCACTGCCTTCGACGGCGCGTTGCCACCGCGACACTTGCGCACATGCCACGCGCCCTGCAGGTGTTCCAGGCGCAATGCCGCCGGTGATGGGTTGGCGGCGTGCCTGCGGTCGCGGAAGGCAAATCCCAGGCAGTCACCACTATCGGCCGCCACCTGTAATCGTCGCAATGCGGGCCCATCGGCATGCAGCGGCCAGCCCAGCACCGCGGCGCAGGCAGCGCTGCGCAGGCACTGCTCGAACGCCCACAGCGCGCTGCGTGCATCGGCATCGATGATCTCGAGATAGCGAAGATCAACGCCCATCGCCTGCCACGCCGGCGCATACGGCAGGTATGGCGGCGCGACCATCGCGACCACGCCGCCAGCCTGGGTCAATCGGGCCAGTGTCGGCATCAGCAACGCAAGTTCACCAACGCCATCTGCCGGCAACAGCAGTTCGGTCAGCGCGCGCCGGGGCCAGCCACCCTGCGGCAGCAGCGCATCGAGGGCGGCATGGCCGGTCGGTTCGCCGCCAGCCACGCAGACCGGCGCGCGGCCGGCCTTCCATATCGTCTGTGCGGACAGCAGGGCATCGAGGGTCGCAACATTGGTGCGCGCGGCGGCGTCCATCAGCTGTTGCGCACCAGGCCGCAGTACAAACCTTCAATGGCGAAATCGCTGCCTCGCTGCACCACGATCGGCGCGTAGTCGGGATTGCGCGGCAACAGGCGGATGCGCGCCGCAGTCTTCTCGAAACGCTTGATGGTGATCTCGCCGTCGATGCGTGCCACCACGACCTGGCCGTTGCGTGCCTCGCTGCTGCGCTGCACGGCAACCAGGTCGCCGTCGAAGATGCCATCGTCGCGCATCGAATCGCCCTTCACCCGCAGCAGGTAGTCGGGCTTGCTGGAGAACAGCGTGCGGTCGAGCAGCACGAGGCGCTCGACGCCGGCATCGGCATCGGCACCGATCGGCGTGCCGGCAGCGACGCGGCCCAGCACAGGCAATTCCAGCTGCGCATCGCGCTGGCGCGGTCGCACGCCATGCGCATGCCCATGCGCATGCCCATGGGCATCATTGACGCGGATCCCGCGTGCCTCGTTCGGACGCACCTGCAGGTAGCCCGCCTGCTGCAACCGCCGCACGTGCTTGTGCGCCGCGCAGGCTTGGCGGAAACCAAAAGCGTCGGCGATCTGCTGCAGCGTCGGCGGCATTCCTTCAATCGCGACATGCCCCTGGATGAAGTCGAATATGGCGCGCTGGCGGTCGGTGAGGTCGTTGGTCATGGGTAAAAATCTATTTACCTTTGCGGGTAAACGCAAGCCCTGTGTTGAGACTGATTACGCCAGCAGGCCGTCTCAAAACCCAAGACCGCAACCGAATCAACGGCTTGCCCGCTTTAGCTGCGACGACACCTGCGTACAGGGCTGCCTGCCCCTGCATCCGCGACATGCATCGCCACTAAACGGAGGCAACTGCCTACCGGCGAGCGCACGCGCGGATGCGCACCATGCCGCCGATACAAAGGTGAATACGCATGCATTTCGCAGGTCGCCTGCGAATCCGCGACGGGCTGCTGGCGAACGACGTTGCATTCACGCCACCGCGCCCAGCATCCGGATGGCGCATTCGCCGCATCTCTCATCCCCCGTTTCGGAGTGTTCCGATGGCAACCAACAAGACGCCGGGCAAATCCCCGGCATCGGTCAAGTCGACGACCAGCAGCAACGGCAAGACCAGCGCCGCACGCGAGACCCGCGGCAATGCCGACGAACTCCACCAGCTCGCCGGCGGTGCGCATCCACCGTTGACCACCAACCAGGGCGTGGTCATCTCCGACAACCAGAACTCGCTGCGCAGTACGCCGCGCGGGCCAACGTTGCTGGAAGATTTCGTGCTGCGCGAGAAGATCACCCACTTCGACCATGAACGCATCCCCGAGCGCATCGTGCATGCGCGTGGTTCGGCGGCGCACGGTTACTTCGAACTGACCAAATCGCTGTCGAAATACACCACCGCCAAGCTGTTCACCGAAGTGGGCAAGCGCACGCCGCTGTTCACCCGCATCTCCACGGTCGCTGGCGGTGCCGGCTCGATCGATACCCCGCGCGACGTGCGCGGCTTCGCGGTCAAGTTCTACACCAGCGAAGGCAATTTCGACCTGGTCGGCAACAACATCCCGGTGTTCTTCATCCAGGACGCGATGAAGTTCCCGGACCTGGTGCACTCGGTGAAGATGGAGCCCGACCGCGGCTTCCCGCAGGCCGCCAGCGCGCACGACACGTTCTGGGATTTCATCTCGCTGACGCCCGAATCCATGCACACGATCATGTGGGCGATGAGCGACCGCGCGATCCCGCGCTCACTGCGCATGATCGAGGGTTTCGGCATCCATTCGTTCCGCCTGGTCGATGCAAAGGGCAAGTCGACCTTCGCCAAGTTCCACTGGCGCCCGAAACTGGGCCTGCAATCGCATGTCTGGGACGAGGCCGTCAAAGTGGCCGGCGCCGATCCGGACTACCACCGTCGCGACCTGTTCGAGGCCATCACTGCTGGCAACTTCCCCGAGTGGGAATTCGCCGTGCAGCTGTTCACCGAGGGACAGGCCGACAGCTTCCCGTTCGATCATCTCGATGCCACCAAGCTGATCCCCGAGGAACTGGTGCCGCTGACGGTGATCGGGCGCATGGTGCTCGACCGCTGGCCCGACAATTTCTTCGCCGAGACCGAACAGGTTGCGTTCTGTCCGGCCAACATCGTGCCGGGCATCGATTTCAGCAACGACCCGTTGCTGCAGGGTCGCCTGTTCTCCTACCTCGACACGCAGCTCATCCGCCTCGGCGGGCCCAACTTCCACCAGCTGCCGATCAACGCGCCCAAGTGCCCGTTCGCCAACCAGCAGCGCGACGGCCACATGCAGATGCGCACGCCCAAGGGTCGGGTGAACTACGAGCCAAGTTCACTGCAACCGAACACAGCGCGCGAACAGCCGACCGGTTTCCGCAGCTTCGCAGAGCCCGCCGACGACGAATCCAAGGGTCGCATCCGCTATGAAACCTTCGCTGACCACTACAGCCAGCCGCGGCAGTTCTTCCGCAGCCAGACCGCTCCCGAGCAGGCGCACATGGCCTCGGCGCTGGTGTTCGAACTGTCCAAGGTCGGCACGCTGCATGTGCGCGAGGCGATGGTCGGGCATCTGCGCAATATCGATGACACCCTCGCCAAGCGCGTGGCCGACGGCCTTGGCCTGGGCACGCTGCCGCCTGCGGCGAAAGCCGCGGCCAAGACCCTCGACCTGCCGCTGTCACCCGCGCTGCAGCTCATCGGCAAGATGAAGTCGACGCTCGAAGGCCGGGTTGTCGGCATCCTCGTCGACGACGGCTCCGATGTTGCTGCGATCAAGGCATTGCGCAAGGCGATCGAGGCGGCGGGTGCCACGGTCAAGATCGTCGCGCCCAAGGTTGGCGGCGCCACGCTATCGGATGGCAAGAAGATCCCCGCCGATGGCCAGCTGGCCGGAACTCCGTCGGTGATGTTCGACGCCGTCGCGCTGGTGCTGTCCAGCGATGCAGGCAAGCGTCTTGCCGGTGAAGCTGCGGCGGTCGATTTCGTCCGCGATGCGTTTGGCCACCTCAAGGCCATCGCCGCCGACGCCGGCGCGCAGGCCGTACTCAAGGCAGGTGGCATCGCCAAGGACGACGGCGTGGTCGATGCGGGCAACACCAAGTCCTTCATCAAGGCGGCGATGACCCGGCAGTGGGACCGCGAGCCGAAGCTGCGCACCCTGGCGTAGTTAGTCGGCAGTCGGCACGCGGAGCACTGCCGATTTCCCTGACCTTGTTTCTGCAGATGCAAGGTCAGGGGCATATCTGCCACGACGCGCTGCCACACGCCTCGCACGAGCCCCGACCGCCACAACCGCCGCGATCCGCTGCGCGTCTACGAAGGCCCTCGATACCATCGCCACACCTCAGCCGGCAACAACGGCTCCAACTCGATCTGCAGCGCCGCATAGGCATCCAGCGTATCGCGCACCATCCGCTGCACCGGCGTCGGCCCAGCCAGTCCGTCGAGTTCATCGGGCGACAGCTGCGCCTGCGTCCACCCAAACAACGGATCGCTGCGCGACAGCAGCGCCGGCCGCAGCCAATCACGCAGTGGCGCATGCACGACATGGCCGCGCCGCCGCAACCCCTGCACCGCCGCATCAAGTTGCAGGGCCACGCCGCGAAACCACTCCGTATGTCCGGCCGCCTGCTTGCGCACCGTCAGCGGCGCCGGCGCGTTGTGCTCGGCCAGCGGCCGACGCAGCTCCAACTCAAGGTCGCGAGCATCGCGCACGGTCTCGGTCTCGATCAGCACAGCATGGTCGATGTCGAACAGCTCGTACCAGCGTCGATGCAACTGCTGCAAGCGCGACAGCGGATCGCGCGAAAATCCGATCTTGCAGTGGTCCTCCCACGTGCACGGAAACACATAAACGAAACAGCGCCCGCCGGTCACGAAACGCGCGTCCGAAACACCCGGGCTATCGTCCACATCCATCACGCCATTACGCCGCGCAGCCACGCAATGCGCAACCCGCCACGTTGAATCCCGCAAATCCCGAAAATCCCGAAAATCCCGAAAATCCCGAAAATCCCGCGCGTCCCGTAGGAGCGGCTTCAGCCGCGAGCTTTCCCCCAAAATCCAGATCTCGCCGAAGCGATGGCATTCGCCGACACCCGCTTCCGCCCCCTCTCGCATCAATGGGAGACGGCTTATCTCGTGGCTGACCTCTACTTCGGGACCGCAGGCGTCGCCTGCTTCATCGCCGCGGGCGCAGGCAGCGGCGGCAGGCCCTCGAACCACTGTCTGGCATTGGCCAGGTGGAACTTGCGCTGCTTGCCCTGCAGGTCCACCCCCAGCCCCAGCACGCCCCACTTTGCATACAGCGCGCCACTGGAATGGCCGTCGGCCACGCGCAGGCGCGCGTCCAGGTCGACGCGGCTGTTGCTGGCGTGCAGCTTGTCGATGAGGACGCTGTCGCCGGCCAGCGTCACCTGCGCGGTGGCCTGCGCTTGCCCCGCGTCGACCAGGTTGCCAACCCACTTGGGAAAGGCGCTGCGTTCGGAAAACAGGGTCAGCAACACGCTGACATCCTTCATCTGCACCCGTGCGTCGCCGTGCACGCGGAACGGACGTTGCCACTGCAGGCTGCCCTGGTCCAGCGACAGGTGTGCCCACCAAGGCGGATCGTCGGGGCCGCCGACGCGCACCTGGTCCAGCTTCAATTCCAGGGCCTCGATGCGGTAATCGCGCGCGCCGCGACCGGACTGGCGGATGCGCGTGTCCACGTCCAGATTGCCGGTGATCCGCGACGGACCCAGCACCACCTGCGCCTGCTTTCCGCGCAGACGCAGGTGGCCCTGCTGCACCCTGCCCTGCGCGTCCAGCCGCAGGTCCGCGTCCAGGGTGCCGCTGCCGCCTTCGAAGCGCAGGCTCTTGTCGGGCAGGTTGCGGTTATAGGCCTGCAGGCGGGGAATGCGTGCATCGGCGAAATCCAGCTTGGCCTGCAGCGTGCGGCGGAACTTGGCCAGGTCCTCGGAGGCAACCAGGTTCAACTTGAAGTTCTCGCCCTGCACGTAGGGTTCGGTTGGCGCATCGCGCGGGGCCAGATGGAATTGTTTGGCGACGAAATCCACCGTGGTGCGCTGGCCTTCGACGCTGGCCGTGGCCTGCGCCTGCGCGGTCAGCACGGTGTCGAACAGATCTGCGTGCACCTGCGCGCGCGGGATATTCGCGCGGCTGCCCGCGACCAGGCGGCCTTCGCGCAGCTGCAGTTGTGCGTCGACATCGGCCTGCCCGTCCAGGCGCAGCCAGCCGTTTTTCGACAGCAGCGGATTGATCCACGCCAGCGTGCGGAAATGCCAGCGCAAGGCGATCTGGCCGGACGTCTTGCGCAACAGATCCTGCGCGCTGATCCGCTGCAGCTCGCGTTGCGCGATCCGCAGGTCCGCATCGATGAAATCGGCGCTTCCGGCACGCGCAGGGACACGTGCACGCACGGCGATGCCGGTTTCCTGCACGGTGGCCTGTACTTGCAGGCGTTCCGGGCGCGGATCGGGTCGGCCGTCCTGCAGCACCAGCGGCGCCGACCAGGTCAGGCGTCCACCCGGCACCAGTACGCCGTCATCCAGCGCCAGGTCGGCATCGACACGGCCGCCGCTGCGGCCCGTGGCGAACTCGAGGAAATCGCTGTCGCCGCCGGCGATGGACAGGCCCGGCGCACGCCCGGACAGCTGCAGGCGCGCATCGACGAAACGCACGCGCTTGAATCCGTGGGCCTGCGCGCGGGTGCTGGGCGCCATGGTCATCTCGTAATCCAGGCGCGCGTCCCGGGCCAGCACCGTGTCGCCGTACGACAGCCGCGCCGAGCGCGCATGCAGGGTGGACGGCAGGATCGCGAACGCACCCTGGCGCAAAGTTTTGTCCAGGGCGAAGGTGGCCTGCGCATTCTCCAGCTCATCGACCTTCCAGTCGCCCAGGCGCAGCGAGCGCAGGGAGTCGGTGGTGATGGCGTCGAAATGCAGCGCCCATGGCGGCGTCTTTCTGTTCGACCTTGTGGGTGGCAGGTCCGGCACGTTGCGGTCCAGCACCAACACCACGTCCTCGGCACGGATGGTGTCGAAGCTCACTCGCCGCGCCAGCAACGGCAGCAACTTGATGCGACCGCGGGCTTCGGGACTGACCGTCACCCAGCGGTTCTGGCGCACGTGGCCGCCGAGGCGGACGTTGCTGGCGTGGATGTCACCCGGATACAGGCTGTAGGCGCGATCCCAGTGGATGTGGAAGCGCTCAGGCTTGGGATTGAAGGCACGCACGGCCAAGGCGCTGTTGAGGAACAGGTTGGCGGCGAGCAGGTACAGCAACTCGATGGCGACGAGGATCAGGACAGTGCGGATCAGGCCGCGACGGTGGCTGCGCAGCCAGCTGGGGAATGGGGCCATGCGCCCAGCATGCCGGAAGTCGCGTTACGGCCGTTTACACGCCACCGTTCTGCCCGATCATCCGCGTGGCAGGCTGCCGACAAGCAGGATGACGCGCTGCAGCGCCTTCCCGGCGCACTGGGTTGTCCGCCTGCGCGGCAGTGATGATGCGCAAGGTGAGTCGTCATTCCGCCACACGCCATAACCCGCGGCCAGAGTCGTGCACGTGCAGGATACGTTTCCATTCCGGCAGCGACGCAATGGACATGGATTGCTCGTGCATCGCTCGATCCCGGCCTCAGCCGGGATCAGGCACTTCCTTTACCGGTGCGTGGAGCGCCTGCCCTCCCAGCCTCCCAGCCTTGCAAGCCCGCAGGCGCCGCAAGGCGGAGAAAGGCCTGTGCGACATCAGGCAAACGGATCCTGCAGCACCATCGTGGCGTCGCGGTCGGGACCGGTGCTGACGATGGCGATCGGGCAGCCGGCAAGCTCTTCCAGTGCGCGCAGGTAGGCACGCGCCGCGGGCGGCAGGTCGTTCCAGTTGGTCACGCCGTGGGTGTTCTCGGTCCAGCCCGGGAATTCGAGGTACACCGGCTCGCATTCGTCCCAACCCTGGGCATCGAGCGGCGCGTATTCGGTTTCCTTGCCGCGATAGCGGTAGGCGATGCACATCTTCAATTTGTCCATGCCATCAAGCACGTCGAGCTTGGTGATGCACAGGCCGCTGATGCCGTTGATGGCGACCGCTCGTTTGAGGGCAACTAGGTCGATCCAGCCACAGCGACGCGGGCGGCCGGTGGTGGCGCCGTATTCCTGGCCCTTGTCGCGCAGGGCCTGGCCAACGTCATCGTGCAGCTCGGTCGGGAACGGGCCGCCGCCAACGCGGGTAGCGTAGGCCTTGGCGATGCCGAGCACGTAATCGATCGCATCGGCGCCCACGCCGGTGCCGGCCAGCGCCCCACCGATGGTGGTATTGCTGGACGTAACGTAGGGATAGGTACCGTGGTCGATGTCGAGCAGCGAGCCCTGCGCGCCTTCGAACAACACTTTTTTACCCTGCTTGCGCAACTCGTGGAGGATGCCGGCGACGTCGGACTTCATCGGCTCGACGTATTCGCCAAAGGCCAGCGCTTCGTCGAGCGTCTTCTGGAAATCGACCGCGTCGGTGTTGAGATATTTGGTCAACACGAAGTTGTGGTAATCCAGCGCCGTGCGCAGCAGTTCGGCGAGCTGTTCCGGGTAATGCAGGTCGGCGACGCGGATGCCGCGACGCGCGACCTTGTCCTCGTACGCGGGGCCGATGCCGCGGCCGGTGGTGCCGATGGCCTTGCCGCCGGCTTTTTTCTCGCGCGCCTGGTCCAGTGCGATGTGGTACGGCATGATCAGCGGCGTGGCCGGGCTGATTTTCAAGCGCGAGCGGACTTCCACGCCGTTGGCTTCGAGTTCGGCGATTTCCTTTTGCAGTGCGGCCGGACTGAGCACCACGCCATTGCCGATCAGGCATAGCGCGTCATCGCGCAGGATGCCCGACGGGATCAGATGCAGCACGGTTTTCTTGCCACCGATGACCAGCGTATGGCCGGCGTTATGGCCGCCCTGGAAGCGCACGACGGCTCCGATGTCCGTCGTCAGCAGGTCAACGATCTTGCCCTTGCCTTCATCGCCCCATTGGGCACCGAGCACCACGACTGACTGACCCATTGCAAAACTCCTGCGCTTTTTTGGGGCGGTGGACGCCGCAACCCATGAGGTGTGCGGAGAGGAATCCGCACACGGAAAAGCCGGCGGTCCGCTCTTGCGAGCTTGCCCCTCCGGCTTTTGTGCATTCTCCGGGTTTTCAGAGGGTGCGGCCAGTCTTTTGCTGCTTTGGGCGGGCATCCACAGGCAATGGCCGGGATCAAGGACGTCCAGACGCCTTTGGAAACAAGAGACAGGGCCAGCCCTGTAACCCGGGCCCTGAAGACCACTGGACGACTGGATCTACCGGAGACCCGGAGGGCGGCGCACAGGATGTGCGTGGTTTTTCGATCGAGCCATGGACGGCGAGTCGAAAAATCCCCCGATCAATCAATCAATAGGCTTGCTCCCTCGGGGAAAGCCCTTTTCTTTGGTTCGTTTCTTTTGCGCCTGGCAAAAGAGATGAACTCGGCCGCGCAGCGGTCGAAATGCTGTTGATCCTGTTTGCGCGTCGTCTTCATCCCGCTCCAGCGAACAAAAGCGTCCGCGCCCAGACGCTCATTCCCCATCCCAGCGCCCTCCCGCAAACAGGGAGAGGCGGTACTGACAGGAAGCCGTCAGCCGCTGCGGACGACGTAGAGCGCGACCAATCCCGCCGCTAGCAGGAAACCGCCGGCGATGCGCAACCGGCGGCCATCCATCTGCATCATCTGTTCGGCCATGCGCTTCCATGCGGCGGGGAAGGCGAACAACAGCAAGCCTTCCAGCACCGCCACCAGGCACAGTGCCGACCACAGGTCGGACATCGCCTACTTGTCGCTGCGCATGTATTGCAGGAACGGATCGTTGCGATCCAGCACGATCACGCCATTGCCACCGGAGAACGACTGGCGATACGCCTCCAGGCTGCGCTGGAAGGCGTAGAAACCCTGGTCGCGGTTGGCAGCTTCACCGTAGATGCGGGTCGCCTCGGCATCACCTTCACCGCGCAGCTTCTGCGCGTCGCGCTCGGCCTCGGCCACGATCACCGTGCGATCACGGTCGGCCTTGGAGCGGATGGTCTGGGCCTGCTCCTCGCCTTCCGCGCGCAGGCGGCTGGCAACCTGCTGGCGCTGTGCGCTCATGCGCTTGTAGACATCGCCGATGACCTTGCCCTCGTTGGGCAGGTCGATTTTCTTGATGCGCAGGTCGACGATGTAGATGCCCATGTTGGCGGCACCCTTGTTGATGCCGACCAGCTGTTTGCCGATGACTTCCGAGCGGTTGCCCGACACCACTTGCTGCAAGGTGCGCGAGTTGATCTCGTTGCGCAGCGAGTCCTTGATGATCGGTGCCAGTCGCTGCACGGCGATTTGCTCATCGCCGCCAGTGGCGCGATAAAACGCGCTCACGTCCCTGATGGTGCCGACGGCAAAAAAGTCGACGCTGATGTCCTTGCGCTCGGAGGTGAGGTAGCGCTCCGGCTCGGCATCAAGCACCTGCAGGCGACGGTCGAACACCAGAGCGGTTTCGACCAGCGGCCACTTGAAATGCAGGCCCGGGCCGATGTCGGTACGCGACAGGCGGCCAAGGTTGAGGACGATGGCGGTGTGGCCTTCGGCGACCACGTAGACCGACCCCATCAACGCCAACAGCGCGGCGATGAGGATCGGAATCACTAGATTGAGTCTCATCGGTTCGCCTCGTTTTCTGCGCCGCTACGTGGATTGCGGCCGGGACGGGTGTCATCGCCGGTGCTGGCATTGATCACCGGGGCGATCATGTCGGGCGTCAACATGGGCGCCGCGGACGCCGATCCGGTGCTGCCACCGGCTTGCGCCATGGGCACATAGATCAACTGGCGGCTGTCGCCACCGACGATGGTGCGGTTGTTGGCCAGCACCTGCTGCACGGTCTCCAGCCACAAACGCTTGCGGGTGACTTCCGGGGCGTTGCGGTACGCGTTGACCAGCAGCGTGAAGCGTTCCGCATCACCGGTTGCGGCGGCGATGGCTGCGGTCTTGTAACCATCCGCCACGGTGCGCACGCGTGCGGCCTGGCCACGCGCTTCGGGAACGATCTTGGCCGCGTAGGCCTGCGCTTCGCTGGTCAGGCGATCCTTGTCCTGCTGGGCGCTGTTGACATCGTCGAAGGCGGGTTTGACTTCATCGGGCGGACGCGCGTTGGGCAGGTTGAGTTCGGTGACGACCAAGCCGGTGCGATAGGCATCCAGCGATGCCTGCAGCTGCTGTCGTGCAGAGACGCCGATCGCCTCGCGCGCACCCAGTACGGTGTCAAGGTCGGAGCGGCCGACTTGTTCGCGCACGGTGCTGAGCACGGCCTGCTGGAGCATCTGGTCAGCGTCGCGCGTGCCGAACAGGTACTTTTGTGCATCGCTGACGCGATATTGCACGTTGATCTCGACCTGGACGATGTTCTCGTCGCTGGTCAATACCGGCACGTTGTCGCTGAAGGTCTTGATCTGTGTCGCGGCGACCTTGGTCACGCGCTCGATTGGCCACGGCAGCTTGAAGTGGGGACCGGGCTGCAGCACGCGCGCGACCTGGCCAAAGCGCAGCACCACGCCGCGCTCCTGCTCGGCCACCAGCACGAAGCAGTTGAACGCCAGCCACAGCACCAGCGCCAGCCCGATCCAGCGCAACGGACTATTGCCGCCACCGTCGAAGATGCCGCGGAACTTGTCGAACAGCGCGCCCAGGCCACCATCTCCCTTGCCCCGCTTGGGCTTCCAGGGATTGCGGCGGCCCTTGTCGGACCCGCTGTCGTCGTTCTTGCCAGGAATATTCCAGGCCATGCCTGCTCCAAATCGGGGTATTTTGCCGCGACCGGAGTGGGCGCGTGCGGGATGTTCTGCCGCGGCCGGTGTGGACGCGTGCGGGGAGTTTACTAGGTCGGGCCGACTTCGCCCGGAAGCAAGGTGGTTCGAAGTGCGCGGGACGTGAATTCCCAGGCAAGCCGCAGGATCGGTGCTTGCGCGAATGGGTTCGTAGTGGATCGGCTGTTGTGGGATGGTCGTTGTAGGGATGGCTCTTGTGGGAATGGGTTGTGTCCGGATGGGGCTGTAGGAGCGGCTTTGTAGGAGCGGCTTTAGCCGCGAGCGTTCGATCTTGGTCTGCTGTGGCAGATAGAAGCAGACCGGCCAAAAGATCGCGGCTAAAGCCGCTCCTACAAAGCCCCTCCGACCAAAAAGAAGCTGTTACGGGACGTGCTCCTCCGCCGGCAGGATCTCCCGCACCGGGGCACCATCGACGCTGGCGGCAAGGCGGGTCGCGTCGTTGATGGCGAGGTCGACGCTCAGGGTCCAACCGTGTTCGTCGTGTACCTCGCCGCGAACGGCTTCGAGTTCATGCAGGCGCGCACGCAGACGCCCGGCAGAGGGTGGAAGGCGCAACTCGGCGACAATCCGGCGCAGGCCCAGGCGCGACGCCAGCGCCGTGCGCAGCAGGTCTAGGCCCAGGCCATCGCGTGCGGACACCCAGACGCGTTCGCGCACGCTGGCGTCGGGATCATCGCCACCGGGGCGGTCGTGGCGCGGCGCCATCGGCACACCGGGGTCGATAGCGGCGGCATTGATCTCGTTGGCATCCACGTCGGCCGGGATCGCACCGAGGTCATCGTGGTCGAGGCCGTCATCATCAATGCCGTCGTGATCAATGCCGTTGCGATCAATGCGAATCGCATCCACACCGGCAGTGCCGATACCGACCTTGTCGATCTTGTTGTAGACCAGCAATTGCGGGATATCGCCGGCACCGATCTCGCGCAACACCGCGTCGACCTGCGCGGCGCGTTCTTCGCGCAGTGGATCCGCAGCGTCGATTACATGCAGCAGCAAATCGGCCTCGCGTGCTTCCGACAACGTCGAGCGAAACGCGGCCACCAGTGCATGCGGCAGGTCGCGGACGAAACCGACGGTATCGGCGATGACAATCGTGCCGCTGGCCAACGTCACGCGGCGCACGGTGGGATCAAGCGTGGCAAACAACTGGTCGGCGGCATAGGCATCGGCGCCGGTCAGGGCGTTGAACAAGGTCGACTTGCCCGCGTTGGTGTAGCCCACCAGCGCCACGCGCGGCAATTCACTGCGCACGCGCGCGCGCCGCATCTGGTTGTGCTGGACCTCGACCTTGTCCAGACGCTTCTGCAATTGCTCGACACGCTTTTGCAGCAGCCGGCGATCGGTCTCCAGCTGGGTTTCACCGGGGCCGCGCAAGCCGATCGAACCGCCGCGCTGGCGCTCAAGATGGGTCCAGCCGCGCACCAGGCGCGTGGACATGTGGCGCAACTGCGCAAGCTCAACCTGCAGCTTGCCTTCGGCGCTGCGCGCACGCTGCGAAAAGATGTCCAGGATCAGGCCGGTGCGATCAACCACGCGCCGTTGCAGGATTTTTTCAAGGTTGCGCTCCTGTCCCGGCGTCAGTGGATGGTTGACGAGGATCAGGTCGGCGCCGCTGGCATCCGCCGCAGCTTTGACCTCTTCGAGCTTGCCGCTGCCGATCAATGTGGCCGGATTGGGCCGGTCGATGCGCGCATTGAGCTGCGCGGCGATATCGGCACCGGCCGAGCGCGCCAGATCGGCGAACTCCTCCAGCGCGCCCTCATCGGGCGGACCGCCGGCGTGTGGCTGGATCAAAAGGGCGTGTTCACCCCTGCGGGATCGTTCAAACAACGTAGTCGGCATCGTGCGCCCGTGATCGGATCATGAGCGGACGATATGGCGGCGCCCGAGCCGCTAAGCAAGCCTCTTATTCGGCTTCGTCGCCGGCGCTGTCGTTTTCCTCATCGCCCGATTCGACCGAGCCGCCTCCGGGACCCACGCGAACGTTGCGCGCCGGCACCACGGTCGAGATCGCATGCTTGTAGACCATCTGGCTCACGGTGTTGCGCAGCAACACCACGAACTGGTCGAACGATTCGATGGTGCCCTGCAGCTTGATGCCGTTGACCAGGTAGATCGACACCGGCACGCGCTCGCGACGCAGCGCGTTCAGGAAAGGATCCTGCAAAGATTGCCCCTTGGACATGAATATTCCCCAACCTAGTTATTGTTGTTTTGGCTGACGCCTACATCGCCCGACCCGCTCCCCGGCGGCGATAGCCCGATGTTATACAACAGTTGTGCGGCGTAGGCGGCGGCCGCGTGACGCCGGTCGCAACGCGAACACGCGGGCGCTGCGTCATGGCTGAATGGCGGCGGCGTGCATGGCCGCATTGCAACCCGGACCGGAATTACGCCCCCGGCGACCCGTGGCGAGGCCCAAGAAACATCTCGATGGCCTGCTCCAACCCACCACCATCGGTTGCCGGATCAAACCAGCGCGCATCCAGTTCGCCGCGCAGCCAGGTCAGCTGGCGCTTGGCCAGTTGCCGGGTGGCGAAAATAACCTTGTCGCGAAATTCCCGCGCGCCCGTCCTGTCATCCAGATGTTCCCAGGCCTGCCGATAACCGACTGCACGGATCGCCGGCAAATCAAGCGGGTGTGGATGCGATTGCACTGCCGGCATGGCGCGCAGTGCCCGCACCTCGTCGAGGAAACCCGCGGCCAGCATCGCGTCGAAACGATGTTCGATACGCGCATGCAGCACGGTTCGGTCGTGCGGGGCGATGACCAGTTTGAGCACGCGGCATGGCAGGCGCTGCATCGCGCTTGATTCGCGCTGCCATGCACTGATCGGCTTGCCGCTGAGGCGGAAGACTTCAAGTGCGCGCTGGATGCGCTGCGCATCGGTGGCGTGGATGCGCGCGGCCGCGACGGGGTCGACATCCGCCAGTTGTGCATGCAAGGCAGGCCAACCCTGCGTACCGGCTTGCGCATCGATCGTTGCACGCATGGCCGCATCGGCCGGTGGCATCGGCGACAGGCCGCGCAGCAAGGCGCGGAAGTACAGGCCCGTGCCGCCGGCCAGGATCGGCAGCTTGCCGCGCGCGACGATGCCATCGATGGCGATGCGGGCACCACTGGCAAACTCCGCGGCCGAATACGATTGCCATGGGTCGCGCAGGTCGAGCATGTGGTGCCGCGCCCACGCGCGTTCGTTCGCGTTGGGTTTGGCCGCGCCAATGTCGAGGCCGCGATAGACCAGTGCGGAATCCACGCTGACGATTTCGCCATCGAATCGCCGCGCCCAATCCAGCGCCAGCGCAGTCTTGCCCGACGCGGTCGGGCCCATGAGGGCAATGGCGGGTGGACGGTGGTCGATTGCCATCGTGCGGCCAGCATATCCGTTGCGGGTCGCGGCGACCGGCGCCGGCCTGTTTGTGGAAATAGCGCAGGTCGCGAGTGTTTTCCCGCCAAGGCTTGCGACTCAGCGAGAGCGGCCTGTCGCCTTCATCCCTATGCCAGTGAGGATCTCGATCGACGTGGAGCCGGCAAATCGACGATGCATGCAATCGCCAGATCAGCCAGTCTCGGCTCCGGTAAGCGCAGTCCAAAGCCGGAAAATCAGCAGCACGATGAGCCAATACGGCAACAACATCCCCAGCTGGATTGCGATGGCCCGGATTGCCGACCACAGGCGTGACCCCGGGAAGAAAGTCGCCATCATCCAGGCCGCATAGCCGATCGCCAGGATCGGGACCACGACGACATGGATCACCAGCAGCACGCGGTCAAGACTGCCCGAACCCCGCTCAAACCCGAGTAGCACGAACGGGGTAATGATCAGCATCTGCGCCGAAAAGAGATAGGTGTTGAGGATCAGGTGCTCCGCAAGCGTCCGCCCCGAACGCGGCCACGCGACGCGCGTGGCCAGCATCATCAATGGCAGCACCAGCGCAAAGAGCGCAGTCTGGTAGCGGACGAAAAATTCCACGAATGGCGCTGCGTCCGGGCCGTGGCTGCCCAGGATCTGTTGCCAGGACGCCGCGGACACTTCGTTGATCCCGCCGAGACTCGCGGCGGCAAAGTACAGCACCAGTGTCATGACGAACATACGCAACGGCCGCGTAATGCGCGCATCGCGCTCGTCGAGGTAGCGACGCACGGTCGCGCCCGGGGCGCTCAACAGGCATTTCACCGTATACGGTCACCCCGCTATCGAAGCCACTGAGCTCAGTCGCGGCCTCGCGCATGAGTCCGCCAAGCGTGGGTTTGGGTGGAGGCGACGCTTCAGACATGTTTTTCCGCGTGCTCTTTGCGCGTGATCACGGGCAAGCATGCCACATCGCGATCCGGTGACAGCAGTTCACCCGGCGTCCCGCTGATTGCGCGAACGTCGATGCGGACGATGGGTATGGCCGCTAACCACTGTTTACGCCAAGGCATGAAGCTACCGCGGGCGTGTCATTCGTCCGGCCAGGAGATCCCGGGCGCCGCCGCGGCCACCCGCGGCATCGGAATCGCGGCGACGGCATTCCAGACCTTGAGCGCATCGACGGTGGCGGCGACATCATGTACGCGCAGCAGCATCGCGCCGCGCTGGGCAGCGATCAGCGCCGCGGCCACCGAGCCGTGGATGCGCTCGTGAGGAGCGTCGCGGCCGGTCAGTGCACCGATGGTCTTCTTGCGCGATAAACCCGCCATTACCGGCACGCCGAGCTCGTTGAAACGCTGCAGCTGCGCCAGCAAGGCGAGGTTGTGCGCTTGCGTCTTGCCAAAGCCGAAGCCGGGATCGACGACGATGCGCTTGCGCTCGATGCCGGCCATCTCGGCGGCAAAGATGCGTTCGGCAAGGAAGCGATGCACCTCGGCGACCACGTCGTCATAGATCGGTGCCTGCTGCATCGAACGTGGCTCGCCCAGCATGTGCATCAGCACGACCGGCACGCCCAGTTCCGCAGCGGCATCCAGCGCACCTTCGCGACGCAGTGCATACACGTCGTTGATCATGCCGGCGCCTGCGGCGACTGCGGCGCGCATCACTTCGGGCTTGGAGGTGTCGATGCTGATCGGCAGGGATGTCTGCTGCGCCAACGCCTCGACCACCGGGATGGTGCGACGCAATTCTTCGTCCAGCGACACCTCGGCTGCGCCCGGGCGAGTGGATTCACCGCCGATGTCGAGCGCATCGGCGCCCTGCCCCGCCAGCCGCAATCCATGCGCGATCGCCGCCTCGACGGTGGCATGTTCGCCACCATCGGACAATGAATCGGGCGTGGCGTTGACGATGCCAAGCACCTGAGGCCGGTCGAGCTTGAGCACGCGGCCAGCGCAATCGAGTTGCGGGGTGGTATCGAACATCCTAGCTCCGCTTCTTTTTGTCGTTGGTCATCAGTCCGGTACCGATCGCGACGCCCGTGCCGGAATTCACTCCGGTTTTCCTGTCTTCCTGCGCCATGCCACGATCGGGAAACAAAAAGGCCAGAGCGAACTCTGGCCTTTCCACGTGATGACGGCAAGCCGCGATCAGGTCTGCGCCGCGGGCCCACCGATGGTGAACGGCTTCGGCTCGTCGCGCGCGGGGCCACCCTTGCTCCAGCCCATCGGCGGCGGAGACTCGCGGTTTTCCATGACCGCATCGATCATCGGCACGTCGATGGTCTCGTACTCGAGCAGCAGCTTGGCCATCGCATGCAGTTTGTCGATGTTCTCGGTCAGGATCTGCGTGGTGCGGCCGTAGGCCTTGTCGAGGATGCCACGCACGACCTCATCGATCTTGCGCGCAGTGTCGTCGGACACGCTCTTGTGCTGGGTCACGGAACGGCCCAGGAAAACCTCGTCCTCATCCTCGCTGTAGGCGATCGGCCCCATCTCGTCGGACAAGCCCCATTTGGTGACCATGTTGCGGGCCATCTTGGTGGCACGCTCGATATCGTTGGAGGCACCGGTGGTGACCTTGTCGACACCGAAGATCAATTCCTCGGCAACGCGGCCGCCGTACAGCGAGCACAGCTGCGACTCGATCGCGGTGCGGTTGTAGCTGTATTTGTCGCCCTCGGGCAGGTACATGGTGATGCCCAGCGCACGGCCGCGCGGGATGATGGTGACCTTGTAGACCGGGTCATGCTCGGGAACCATGCGTCCGACGATGGCATGGCCAGCCTCGTGGTAGGCGGTCAGCGTCTGTTCCTGGTCACTCATCGCCATCGAGCGGTTCTCGGTGCCCATCATGATCTTGTCGCGAGCCTTGTCGAAGTGCTCCATGCGCACGTCCTTGCCGTTATCGCGCGCAGCGAACAACGCCGCCTCGTTGACGAGGTTGGCGAGATCCGCGCCGCTGAAACCCGGCGTGCCGCGCGCGATCACCATCGGCACCACGTCATCGGCCAGCGGCACCTTGCGCATGTGCACGCGCAGGATCTGCTCGCGACCACGCACGTCGGGCAAGCCGACCATGACCTGGCGATCGAAACGACCCGGACGCAGCAGGGCCGGGTCGAGCACGTCGGGACGGTTGGTGGCCGCAACCACGATCACGCCTTCGCCGCCCTCGAAACCATCCATCTCGACCAGCAGCTGGTTGAGCGTCTGCTCGCGCTCATCGTGGCCGCCACCCAGGCCGGCACCGCGATGGCGGCCGACCGCATCGATCTCGTCGATGAAGATGATGCACGGCGCGTGTTTCTTGGCCTGCTCGAACATGTCACGCACGCGGCTGGCGCCGACGCCGACGAACATCTCGACAAAGTCGGAGCCCGAAATGCTGAAGAACGGCACCTTGGCCTCGCCGGCGATAGCCCTGGCCAGCAGCGTCTTGCCGGTACCGGGCGGGCCGACCATCAGCACGCCGCGCGGGATCTTGCCGCCGAGCTTCTGGAAACGCGACGGATCGCGCAGGAACTCGACCAGCTCGGAGACCTCTTCCTTGGCCTCGTCGCAACCGGCGACGTCGGCAAAGGTGATCTTGATCTGATCCTCGTTGAGCAGCTTGGCGCGCGAGCGGCCAAACGACATCGCGCCCTTGCTGCCACCCTGCTGCATCTGCCGCATCATGAAAAACCAGAATCCGATGATCAGCAATACCGGCAGGAAATTCAGCAACAGCGACCACAGGGTGATCCCCGACTCCGGCGGCGCCTGCTTGATCGCCACGCCGTGCTTGACCAGGTCGTCGATCAGGCGCTCATCGCGGCGCGGCGCGGTGGTCACGCCCTTGGAGCCGTCGTTACGCTCGAACTTGATCGAGCGCTCGTCGCTGGAGATGTCGACTTCCTTGATGCGCTCGTTGCGCACGTCACTCAGGAACTGCGAATAGATGATGTCCTGGCTGCCGCCGGCCGTTTTCGGGCTGAAGCTCTGGAACACCACCATCAACACGACGGCGACGACCACCCACAGCATCAGATTCTTGACCAGATCACTCATTGTGAATATTCCTCGCAATACACCTCGCCCGAAGGCGGGTTGCTTGCGTCAGCGCGAAAGGGGGTTGTGTTCGACACGATCTTACTTCCTCTGAATGAGTTTGCCCTGCGCCAGGGCATAGACCTCCGACGAACGCTTGCGCGAGGCCGCTGGTTTGCGGATCGCCACCTTGGCATACCGCCGCCGCAGCTCGCGCACATAATCATCAAATCCGACGCCCTGGAACAACTTGATCAGCAGCGCCCCACCCGGTCGCAGGTGATGATCGGCAAATTCCATGGCCAGTTCCGCAAGATGCAGCGCCCTTGGCAGGTCGACCGCGTCCATACCACTCTTGTTGGGGGCCATGTCGGACAAGACAAGGTCGACGGGCTGTCCCTGCAAGGTGGTTTCCAGCTGTGACAAGACCTCATCGTCCCTGAAGTCGCCATGAAGGAACTCCACGCCGGCCAGCGCCGGCATCTCCAGGATGTCCAGCGCCACCACGCGCCCGGGATGGGCCTGGTCCATGCCGCCCAAGGCCTGGCGCACCCATTGCGACCAGCCGCCTGGCGCCGCGCCCAGATCCACCACCACCATCCCCGGCTTGAGCAGGTGATCGCGCTGGACCAGCTCTTCGAGCTTGTAGGCCGCGCGTGAACGCAAGCCTTCGGCCTGCGCCTTTTTGACGTAGGGATCGGAAAAATGTTCCTTCAGCCAGCGCTGGCTGCTCTTGCTGCGGGTGGCCATGGTGTTTGGTCGGGCGAAATGCCCGGAAATCAGGGCTTTGCGGGACGCCATGATACCCTGCACGCCTCTTCCCGAATGTCTCTTTGCCCTCCATGGCGCAACACAAGCCTGCCCCCGCAAAGTCCGGCCTGGCCGCCTCCAGCCCGTCGTCCAAAACCGCTGGCAATGCCGGCAAGGCCCCCGCGCCGCGCAATTCCGCACCCCTCGCCCTGACCTCGGCCCAGACCCGTTTCCTGCGCGGCCAAGCCCACGATCTCAAGGCGATGTTGCAGGTCGGCGGCAAGGGCGTGACCGACGCGGTGGCCGCCGAGATCGGCGAAGCACTCGAACACCACGAGCTCATCAAGGTGAAGGTCGCCGCGGAAGACCGCGCGGCCCGAGATGCCATGATCGATGAGCTGGCACGACGCAGCGGCGCGGCACTGGTGCAGCGGATCGGCCATGTCGCGGTTTTTTATCGCCCCAGCCAGGACCACCGCCGGATCGTGTTGCCGCGCGCATAGCGGTCTGTGCAGGCGGGAGGCTGGAGGCGGGATATGGGGCCTTGAAGCTGCCGTGCCGATGTTCCTGTGATCCGCATATCCCGCTGCCCGTCCCACTCCCGCCAGGCGTTCCTCGCGCATGCAGCTTTTCCTTGAAAAACCCGACTTTGCCTACGCCATGCGCGGGGCCGATGGCCAGCGCGCGCTGGTCAACGAGCGCACCCTGCTGCGCAGTTTCATCATCACCCCGCAGGCATTGATCGAGGATTGGCCGGTGACCGCCATCGCCTCGCTTACGCCTGCCGACCTGCAGCCGCTGCTGGCCCTGCAGCCCGAAGTGCTGGTGATCGGCTGCGGCGCAACCCAGGCATTCCCGCAACCCGACGTGATGGCCGCCTGCCTCACGCAGGGCATTGGCATCGAGGTGATGACCAATGCAGCGGCGGCGCGCACGTTCAACGTGCTGGCCAGCGAAAACCGACACGTGGTGGCGGGTTTCGTGCTGGCGTAGCGGGTCATTGCGCACCCCGTGACGACGTGGCTTGCAGGCCCTGCCTGCAACCTTGGCCGGGCCAGTGTTTCGATACGGGCCTCAGTCTAGCGCAAGGCCACGCGATGCTTCAGCGCCTGGGAAGATGCTGTTGCGGATCCACCGGCTTGCCGTTGTAGCGGATCTCGAAATGCAGCATGTCGCGAGCGGCGCCGCTGCGGCCCATTTCGGCGATCTGCTGGCCGGCCTTGACGACCTGGCCTTCGTTGACCAGGCGCGCACGGTTGTGGCCATAGGCCGACAGCCATTCATCGCTGTGCTTGACGATGATCAGCTCGCCATAGCCCACCAGGCCCGAGCCTGAATACACCACAACGCCATCGGCGGCTGCACGTACCGGCTGGCCACCGGTGCCGGCGATATCGACGCCTTGCCGGGTCGGGTCACCGGCCGCATAGGTGCCCACCACCTGTCCATCGGCCGGCCAGCGCCATGCAAACGACGCCTTCACCACGTCGACTTTCGCAGGCGCAGCGGGGCGGATGGCCGGATTGTTGGCGCCAGGCGTGCGCGTGGTCGATGGCGTCGTCGGTCGTGCGACGCCGGTGGCCACGGTGGTGCGGCGCGTATCGTTGGGATACAGGCGCAGGCGCTGGCCCGGATAGATGGTGTACGGCGCGGCGATGTTGTTCCACATCGCAAGATCAAGCGCGCTGATGCCGTTGTTGGTCGCCAGCCGGTACAGGGTGTCGCCGCGTCGTACCGCCACGGTTTCGCCATATTTTGCCGCCGAACCGGCACGCGACGAACGCGCACCATTTTCGCGCACGACCTGGCTGCTGCAGGCCGCCAACAGCGCCACCACGACGGCTATCATGATTACCCGCACCATGCTTGCTTCCTTTGATTCGATCATTTGGATCCGGTCAGTTCGATTCGATGAGTTGGATTCGATGAGTTGCATGCGATGAGTAGGATTCGATCCGCTGGATTCCGTTGACTTGATTTGCCCGGCTTGACCGACCCGGGTTCAGCGGTTGCCTCCATGCCTCACACGTCATGCCGCATTGGCCCTGAACACGATGTAGCCGATGCCGGCCACCAGCAGCACCAGCGCGGCCCAGCCGACCGGCTCAATGTAACGATGCAGCGCACGTTCGGCGCGTTCGCCGCCCAGGCGGATCGCAAGCGCCACCAGGTATACGCGCTTGCCACGACCGACGGTCATGGCCGCAATGAATGGCAGCAACGGCACGCCAACGACACCCGACGCCCAGGTGAAAATCTTCAACGGGATCGGCGCGAAGCCCGCCAGCACCAGCAGCCAGAACGCCTTCCACGGCGACTCGGCGACAACGATGCGCAGCGCCTGCACCTGGGCATCGATGCGATCGATCCAGCCCAGTGAGGTCAGCAGCGGACGCACCAACTCGTAGGCGTAATGGCCAAGCATGTAGCCCACCAACGCACCGGCCAGCGATCCCATCAGGCTGAGCGTGGCAAACCAGAAGCCACGGCGTGGTTGCGACAGGCACATCGGGGCGAGCATCACTTCCGGCATCACCGGGAAGATCACCGCCTCGATGAAACTCAGGCCGGTCAGCAGCGCTGGCGCACGCCGATGCCGCGCCAACGCCAGGGTGCGCTCGTACAGTGGCGCGAAAATTTTCATGGGAGCCCGTGTGTCATGCGCAAAAGAGGGTCATGCCGGCGCCATCAGTCCATCAGGCCTGACAGCAAGGGCACGAACACCACGGGCGCGAGATTGACCTGGGTGATCACGCCGTCGGCATCCTTGCGCAGACACAGCAGCGACTGCGCGCCGCTGCCGCCGACCGGCGCGACCAGCGTGCCGCCGGGTGCGAGCTGCGTGGACAGCGCATCGACCAGTGTCGGCGCCGCTGCGGTGACGATGATGCCATCGAACGGGCCGTTTTCAGGCCAGCCGATGCGGCCGTCGTCATGCTTGCTGCGTACGTTGAAGCCCAGCGTGCGGAAACGCTTGCGCGCGATGCGCAACAGGTCGCCGATGCGCTCGACGGTGTGCACTTCCAGCCCAAGCGCGGCCAGGATCGCGGCCTGGTAACCCGAACCGGTGCCGATTTCCAGCACCTTGGCAGGTTGTGCGCCATCGGCGAACAAGGCCTCGGTCATCTTCGCCACTACCCACGGTTGCGAGATGGTCTGGCCGTGGCCAATGGGCAGCGCGGTGTCTTCGTAGGCGCGCGTGGCCAGCGCCTCGTCGATAAATAAATGCCGTGGCACGGTGCGGATGGCGTTGAGCACGCGCTCATCGCGGATGTCGTTTTCGCGCAGCCGCTCGATCAACCGATCGCGCACGCGTTGCGAGGTCATGCCCATGCCGATCGCCTCGGGATGCAGGCGCATGCGCGCGGTCATGCCACGTCCTCACGCAAGCCTGCGGCCAGCCCGCCCACCCAGCTGGCCACCTGCTCAAGCGCCTGGAAACGCGTGAGGTCGACGTGGATCGGGGTGATCGAGATATGTCCGGTGCGCACGGCGTGGAAGTCGGTGCCGGCGCCGCCATCCTGCTCGGAACCGGCCGCGCCGATCCACCACCAGTTGCGGCCGCGTGGATCTTTCTGCGCGATGCACGGCTCGGCGCGATGGCGATTGCCCAGGCGCGTGACCTCGAAGCCGGCCACGTCTTCCCAGGCAAGGTCGGGCACGTTGACGTTGAGGATGGTGTCGGCGGGCAACGGATCCGCCGCGAGCCGGGCGACGATCTCGACCGCGGCACGCGCAGCGGTTTCGTAATGGCGGCCCTTGTGATCGCTGGTTGCCAGCGACATGGCCACTGCGGGCAGGCCCAGGAAACGGCCTTCCATCGCCGCCGCCACGGTGCCTGAATAGATGACGTCGTCGCCAAGGTTGGCCGTATTGTTGATGCCGGACACCACGATATCGGGTTCGACATCCAGCATCCCGGTAATGGCCACGTGCACGCAGTCGGTCGGCGTGCCATAGACGCGCCAGGTGGTTGCGTCTTGCTGGGCCACGCGCACCGGCATGTCGAGGGTCAGTGAATTGCTGGCGCCGGAGCGGTCACGATCCGGCGCGACGATCAGCACCTCGTGGCCGGCATTGCGCAGCCCTTCGGCCAATATCCGGATGCCGGGGGCATCCACGCCATCGTCGTTACTCACCAATACGCGCATGAACCTCTCTTCCGTGCCCCATCGCAAATGCGTCGCGCCATGATAGCGGATGCACGCGACCACCCGTTTGCGTGCAGGCGTTTCGCGATCCGCGCTAGGCTTTGGCGATGACGGCACGACGCGCCCCACCCGATGATGCGCCTGGCGACGATGCGGCCCTGTTCCGCAGCGCGATCGGCCCGGTGCGCGAACTGCCGGCCACGCCGCTTCCGCCCGCCGCGCCCAAACCAAGGCCGATACCGCGCATGGCCTTGCGCGACGAAGCCGACGCCCGCGACGCGTTCCAGCGCACGCTGGATGTGACCTGGCTGGAGGCCGACGATGCGATGGGCTATCGCCGCGACGACCTGCCGCCACGCGTCCTGCAGCGGTTGGGGCGTGGTGACTATGCCGCGCAGGAGGAGCTCGACCTGCACCATGCCGATGCGACGCAGGCCGAAGCGCTGCTGCGTGGTTTCCTCAACGATGCGCGGAATGCCGGCGTCGGCTGCGTGCGCATCATCCACGGCAAGGGCCTGCATTCAAACAGTCGCCTGCCGACGCTCAAGAACCTCGTCGACCGGATGCTGCGCCATCGCAGCGACGTGCTGGCCTTCCATTCCACGCCCGCCGCACAGGGCGGCAATGGCGCGGTCCTGGTGCTGCTGGCGCCGCGACCACGACGGCGCCGAGGCAGCTCTTAACGTGTGGCGTAGATGCGCTTGGTCGGCGGATTTATCCAGTGCACCTGGACGCCGCGCTGGCGTGCAATCGATTCGACCTCGACCACGTAGTTGCTGTCCTGCACCGTGCGCACCTGCTGGCTGGAGGCGCGCTCAACCGTGGCAGGCGCGACATAGGCGGATTTGGTCCCGGCGCTGGTGCAGGCGGCAAGCCCGAGAAGTGACAGGGTCACAACAGCAATGCTCGGCATGAGCTTCATGGCGATTCTCCGGCGATGCTCGGCGCACGACCCGATGCCGCACACCTTGACTGGACTTATACGCCGCGCATGCAGACCCGCCAGTGCTCAGCCTGCGTTTCCGACCAACGGTCGCCGAGCGCGCTGGGCATCCTCTGCAAGCCCCATCCCGGCCAGGACGGTGGTCGCATAGGCACCCGGCGGCAGGGCGAATTGAAGCCCCAGCACATCGGCTTGCTGCCATTGCCAGGTCAACGCCTGCGGGCGCAGTCGGGTGGCACGCCGCTCCTGCTTGAGGCCCGCCGCCTCCAGCCCTGCGCGCAGGGCGCATGCGGTGTCATCTACCAACGCGTTTTCGGCCAACTGTCGCGCGGCGCCGGTGCAACGCAACTCACCTCGGCCCCACAGCGGCGCGCTGGGATGGATGTCAAAACGCGCCAGCCGCTCGGCAAGCACGTCATTGAAGGGTTCGGGTCCGAAAACGCTGCGGCTGCCGTCAAGCAGCCACACTTCGCCGTCCAGCGCGTGGTTCCATGATCCGTCCCGCACGCGCGCGGCCAATACCTGGTTGAACAGCTGCGAACGCGCCGCCGACAGCAGGTGCGTGCGTTGCTCTCGCGGCATCCTTCGTCCGGCAAACATCGCCAGTGCATTGGCGATATTGCCGCCATCGCGACCAAAGCGCTGCTCGCCAAAATAATTCGGCACGCCTTGTTCGACGATCGCCTGCAGCCGCGCATCGATGGCCTCGCGGTCGCCGCATACATCGCGCAGGACCAGTTCGAAACGGTTGCCGGCCAGCGCGCCGCGCGGCAATTTCTTCGCATGCCAGGCTTGCGACAGCACGCGCAGCTCATCGGACTGTAGGGACGCGATATCCGGCGCGATGCGCTTGGGCAAATGCACGCTGAAACGCTGCCGCGTGACTGCATGGCGATCCTTGAGGCCGGCATACCCGACCGACATCTCGCCAATACCCGCCCACTGCGCGATGGCCTTGGCGGCAAACGCGGTGTTCATGCCGCATTTCTCGACCGTGAGCAGCAGGTGTTCACCCACGCCCGTCGCCTCGAAACCGTCGATCTCCTCGACGCGGAAATCCTCGGCCGTGCTGCGGATCGTCGCCGACAGCACCGGCGCGCCGTGCGCCTGCGGCAGGCCGGCTTCGGTTGTGCCCACGCTCACGTGCGCACGAGCAGGCAGGTGGCCTGCGCGGCGATCCCTTCACCGCGACCAATGAAACCAAGTGCTTCGCTGGTGGTCGCCTTGACGCTGATCGCGTCGATGGCAACGCCAAGATCAGCGGCGATCGTCGCGCGCATCGCATCGGCCTGCGGCCCGATTTTTGGATGCTCGCAGATCACCGTGATGTCGGCATTGCCCAGCGCCCAGCCGCGCTCGCGCAACAACGCGTTGCAATGACGCAAGAACGTGCGGCTGTCGGCATCCGCCCAGCGCGGGTCCGATGGCGGGAAATGCCGGCCGATGTCACCCAGCGCCAGCGCGCCCAGCATCGCATCGCACAAGGCGTGCAGCACCACGTCGCCATCGCTGTGCGCGAGCACGCCGTGTGTATGCGCAACGCGCACGCCGCCGATCATGGCGTGGTCGCCCTCGCCGAAGGCATGTACGTCGTAGCCCTGTCCAATCCTGATCGTCATATTCACGATATTTCCTGTAGGCGCGCACCTGGGCGCGATGGAGGCTGGCCGGCAAATCGCCGTCGCGTTGCGCTGCGGTCCGGTGCGCCCTTACGGGTGTTGCTGCGACAGCACGAATTCAAATCGCGCCAGGTCCGTCGGCGAGGTGACCTTGAAGTTGTCGTCCGCGCCTTCGACCAGCAGCGGCCGCAATCCCTGGCGTTCCATCGCCATCGATTCGTCGGTGACCTCGACGCCGGCATCACGCGCGGACTCGAGTGCGCGGCTGAGTTGCAGGCGACGGAAGAGTTGCGGCGTCAATGCGCGCCACAGGCGTTCACGTGCCTGCGTGCCGTCGATGCCGCCATCGTCGCCTGCACGCTTGAGCGTGTCGCGCACGGGCGACGCCAGGATCGCGCCCACCGGATCGTTGCAGCCACGGTCGAGCAGCTGGCCGATGTCGCCCGGCGCAACGTTCGGGCGCGCGGCGTCGTGCACCAGTACAAAATCGTCCATGCGCACGTCGTCGGGCAATGCGGCCAGCCCGGCCAGCACCGAGTCGGCGCGCGCCTCGCCACCGATGCAGGTGATCAGCGGCTTGCCGGCAAATTCGCGCCAACCGGGCCAGAGCGCATCGTCCTGCGCCAGCACCACCACCGCGCCATGGATGTTGGGATGCAGCAGCAGCGCCCGCAACGTGTGGGCAAGCAACGGTTCGCCCGCCACCGGCAGGTATTGCTTGGGGATATCGCCGCCGAAACGGACGCCGCGCCCCGCCGCCGGCACCACCACCCAGGTCATTGCCCGCCGTCCTCGCGCACGTCGCCATCGGCTTGCGCCGCGGGCTGGGCAGGGCGGCTTTCAACGACGCGATAGAACGTCTCGCCGGGCTTGATCATGCCGAGCTCGCTGCGCGCACGCTCCTCCACCGCAGCGCCGCCGTCGGCGTTCTTGAGCTCCTCCACTTCCGCGGCCAGCGCATCATTGCGCTGCTTCAGGCCACCGTTGTCGCGTTCTTGCTGGTCGACTTTTTGCCCCAGCGCACGCACGTCGCCCGCTGCGCCATGGCCAAACCACAGCAGGTATTGCAGGCAGCCCAGCAACACGACCAGCAGCAGGGCGATGATCCGCAGGACGCGCATTGGCCGTCGCGCCGTCAGCGTTTCAGCGAGACGAAGGCATTACGGCCGGCGTAACGCGCATCCGCGCCCAGCGACTGCTCGATGCGCAGCAACTGGTTGTACTTGGCGACGCGGTCGCTGCGGCACAACGAGCCGGTCTTGATCTGCGTGGCCGTGGTGGCCACGGCGATGTCGGCAATGCTGGTGTCCTCGGTTTCGCCGGAGCGATGCGAGATGATCGCCGCGTAATTGGCTGCATCGGCCATCGCGATGGCTTCCAGCGTCTCGGTCAGCGTGCCGATCTGGTTGACCTTGATCAGGATGGCGTTGGCGACGCCGTCCTGGATTCCCTTGCGGAAGATCTTCGGATTGGTGACGAAATTATCGTCGCCAACCAGCTGCACGCGACTGCCAAGGCGTTGGGTGATGAGCTTCCAGCCGGCATCGTCCTGCTCGGCCATGCCGTCCTCGATGCTGATGATCGGATACTCAGCGCACCAGCCGGCGAGGAAATCAGTGAACTGCTCGCTGGTCAGGCGCTTGCCTTCACCGACGAGATGATATTTGCCATTGTCGAAAAATTCGCTGGCCGCCACGTCAAGGCCCAGCAGCACATCTTCGCCGGCGTGATAGCCCGCCTTGCCGATCGCCTCCAGGATGGTGTCGAGCGCTTCAACATTACTGCGCAAGTCCGGCGCAAAGCCGCCTTCGTCGCCGACCGCCGTGCTCAGGCCATGGCCCTTGAGCACCGATTTGAGCGCATGGAAGATTTCAGTGCCGGCGCGCAGTGATTCGGCGAACGAATCGAAGCCGACCGGCAATATCATGAATTCCTGCAGGTCGACGTTGTTGTCGGCGTGCGCGCCGCCGTTGATGATGTTCATCATCGGCAGTGGCAGGACCGGCGCGCGGCTTCCACCGGCACTGCTGTCGGCCAGCAGCTTCCACAGCGGGATTTTCTTCGACGCGGCCACCGCATGCGCGTTGGCCAGCGACACACCGAGCAGCGCGTTGGCGCCCAATCGGCCCTTGTTTTCGGTGCCGTCGAGGTCGATCAGGCGCTTGTCGAGCGCGCCCTGGTCGTCGCCATCCAGGCCCTGCAGCGCCTGTGCGATCACGCCGTTGACGTTGGCGACTGCCTTCAGCACACCCTTGCCGCCGTAACGGGTCTTGTCGCCATCGCGCAGTTCGACCGCTTCCCTGGAGCCGGTCGATGCGCCCGATGGAACCATCGCGCGGCCGAAGCTGCCATCGGCCAGCGTGACCTCGGCTTCGAGCGTGGGATTACCGCGGCTGTCGAGAATTTCGCGGGCGTGGATCTTGGCGATGGTCGTCATGGTTGTGCGTTACCGGTAAAGGTCAGGAGATCAGGGGCAAACGGGCAGGCCTCGGCCATGCCCGGCGAACGATGATAAAACTGCAGGCCGCGCGCCGAATGCCGTCGTGCAGGCGCCCGGCCCCGGCGCGTGGTGCCCAGGCTCACTGTATCGGTCGCCCATGCAATGCGCGGCAACCGCAGTGTCGACACTGTGGTCCGCCGCACCGCATGGGCCACCGGCGTTTGATTCACGCCAGGTCGCTCTCGAGGAAGCCGTTGCGCTTGGTGACGCCGTCAAGCGCCTGCAGCGTGAGCAGCAGGGCTTCCATCTTGTCCAGTGGCCATGCGTTGGGGCCGTCGGACAGGGCCTTGGACGGATCGGGATGGGTTTCCATGAAGATGCCGGCCACGCCCACGGCGATGGCCGCGCGCGCCAGCACCGGGATGAACTCGCGCTGGCCGCCGCTCTTGCCGTCCATGCCGCCGGGCAGCTGCACGGAATGGGTCGCGTCGAACACCACCGGGCAACCGGTATCGCGCATCACGCTGAGTGAGCGCATGTCCGAAACCAGGTTGTTGTAACCAAAACTCGCGCCGCGTTCGCAGGCCATGATCTGCTCGTTGCCGGCGGCCCGCGCCTTGTTGGTGACGTGCTTCATTTCCCACGGCGACAGGAACTGGCCTTTCTTGATGTTGACCGGCTTGCCGGCGCTGGCGACCTTGTGGATGAAATCAGTCTGCCGGCACAGGAACGCCGGGGTTTGCAGTACGTCCACGACCGAGGTGACTTCGTCCAGCGGCGTGTATTCGTGCACGTCGGTCAACACCGGCACGCCGATCTGCCTTTTCACTTCCGCCAGCACCTTCAGGCCTTCCTCCACGCCGGGGCCGCGAAAGCTGGTGCCCGAGGTGCGGTTGGCCTTGTCGAAACTGGACTTGAAAATGAAGGGGATGCCCAACCTGTCGGTGATGTCCTTCAACTGGCCGGCTACATCGAGCTGCAGCTGCATCGACTCGATCACGCAGGGGCCGGCGATCAGGAACATCGGCTGATCCAGGCCAACGTCGAATCCGCAGAGTTTCATGCCGAGGCCTCCTTCAACAATCGTCCACCGGCCTTGTGTTCGCGCGCGGCGCGCACGAAGCCCACGAACAACGGATGGCCATGGCGCGGCGTGGACAGGAATTCCGGATGCGCCTGGCAGGCGATGAACCACGGATGCTTGGGCATCTCGACCATTTCCACCAGCAGGTCATCCATCGACTTGGCCGAAATCACCAGGCCGGCGTCTTCGAGCTGCGTGCGGTAACGGTTGTTGACTTCGTAGCGATGGCGATGGCGCTCGGCGACCACGTCCTGGCCGTAGATTTCACGCGCCCGGCTGCCCGGCTTGAGGCGCTGTTCCTGCAGGCCCAGGCGCATGGTGCCGCCGAGGTCGCTGGCTTCGCTGCGGCGCTCGACGTCGCCCGATTGCGTGCGCCATTCGGTAATCAGCCCGATCACCGGATAGGGCGTGCGCTTGTCGTTCTCGGTGCTGTTGGCATCCGCCAGGCCCGCCAGGTTGCGCGCCACATCGACCACCGCGGCCTGCATGCCGTAGCAGATTCCGAAGTACGGGATGTTGTGCTCGCGCGCGAACTGAGAGGTCAGCACCTTGCCCTCGAAACCGCGATCACCGAACCCACCCGGCACCAGGATGCCATCAAGACCTTCCAGTACCTTGGCCGCGCCATCGCGCTCGATGTCCTGGGATTCCAGCCATTTCAGGTTGACCCGGGTGCGCTGGCGGATGCCTCCGTGCTTGAGCGCCTCGCCAACCGATTTGTACGCGTCCTTGTGGTCGACATACTTGCCGACGATGCCGATGGTGACCTCGTCGATCGGATGTTCTGCGGCATCCACCACCGCCAGCCACTCGGACAAATCGGCCACTTTTGCAGCACGATCACCCAGGCACAAACGCTCGACCACGATCTGGTCCAGGCCCTGGGCATGCAGCCACATCGGGATCTTGTGGATGTTGTCCTGGTCCATGACCGAGATCACCGCTTTCTCGGACACGTTGGTGAACGAGGCGATCTTGCGGCGCTCGCTGTCGGGCAGCGGCTGCTCGCTACGGCACAACAACACGTCGGGCTGGATGCCGATCGAGCGCAGTTCCTTGACCGAATGCTGGGTCGGCTTGGTCTTGAG
Source organism: Lysobacterales bacterium (assembly GCA_038241735.1). GTDB lineage: Bacteria > Pseudomonadota > Gammaproteobacteria > Xanthomonadales > Xanthomonadaceae > Luteimonas. The sequence continues at coordinate 54,114 of JBBSST010000010.1, read as the reverse complement.
TTCACCGGCTGCGGCGATGTATGGCACCAGCGTCAAATGGATGAACAAGGCCTTTTCGCTGCCGCGCTCGGTGCGGATCTGGCGGATGGCCTCCAGGAATGGCAGCGACTCGATGTCGCCGACGGTGCCGCCGATCTCCACCAGCGCCACGTCGAAACCGGTAGTGGCCTTGTCGATGCAACGCTTGATTTCATCGGTGATGTGCGGGATCACCTGCACGGTGGCGCCCAGGTAATCGCCGGCGCGCTCCTTGCGGATGACGTTTTCGTAGATCTTGCCGGTGGTGATCGAGTTCTTGCCACCCAGGCGCACATTGATGAAGCGCTCGTAGTGGCCAAGATCCAGGTCGGTCTCGGCACCATCGTCGGTGACATAGACCTCGCCGTGCTGGAACGGGCTCATCGTGCCCGGATCGACATTGATGTAGGGATCGAGCTTCATCATCGTCACGCGCAGGCCGCGCGCCTCGAGGATGGCCGCCAGCGAAGCGGCAGCAATGCCCTTGCCGAGGGAGGACACCACGCCGCCGGTGACGAAAACAAGCGGGGTGGCCGAGCCGGGGGAAGTCATGTGATCAACACGCCGCTGGAAATCCCTATTCTAGCGATTCGCCCCCGACTCGGGGGCACGCGGCGCGAAAAAGAACGCCCCGGCAAGCCGGGGCGCGGTGTCGATGCGCTGCAAACAACCGCAAAAACCTAGTTGCGATCGTTTTCTTCCTCTTCTTCAGGCTCGGCAGTCTGGGCAGCGTCGGCGGCATCCTCGGCGGCATCATTGGCCGTGTCGGCCTTCTGCTCGGCCGCCTGCGCCTTGGCTTGCTCAACCTTGGCTGCGGCATCGGCAGCCTCGGCCTTCTGCTCGGCGGCCTGCGCGATTTTCTCGGCATCCTTGGCCTGCTGGGCCGTGGTCTGCGACTGCGCAAACGCAGCCGGCGCGGCCAGGGTGGCGGCGAGCAGCGTGGCAATCAGGATCTGGTTCTGTTTCATGGTGTTCTCCGCTGGAAATCGGTTCGATGGATGGAAGTGCAAACGATCTGCAAGCCGCACGATGCCAGCCGGCCCCGCTCCCCACGGCGAGAAGCGCACCCTAGCCCGCAGCACCCGGCTCGGCAATGAACAACGGGTTTTTAACGCCCACGCATCGGTAAGCTATGCCGATGTCTTCCAACGCCATTGCTGATGCCGCATGAATTCACCCTATAACGCCGCCGACATCGAAGTGCTCTCGGGCCTGGACCCGGTCAAGCGCCGCCCCGGCATGTACACCGACACCACGCGGCCCAACCACCTGGCCCAGGAAGTGGTCGACAACGCCGTCGACGAAGCCCTGGCCGGCCATGCGCGCGAGATCGAGGTGACCTTGCACGCCGACGGCAGCTGCGAGGTCTCCGACGATGGCCGTGGCATGCCGGTCGACCTGCACCCGGATGAAAAGATCCCCGGCGTCGAGCTGATCCTCACGCGCCTGCACGCCGGCGGCAAGTTCAACAACAAGAATTACACCTTCAGCGGCGGCCTGCACGGCGTCGGCGTCAGCGTGGTCAATGCCCTGTCGACCCGGCTCGACGTGTTCATCAAGCGCGACGGCAACGAATACCACATGGGCTTTGCCCACGGCGACCGCACCTCGAAACTTGAGGTCGTTGGCAGCGTCGGCAAGAAAAACACCGGTACGCGCCTGCACTTCTGGCCAGATCCACAATATTTCGATACCGCCAAGTTCAACCTGCGCGCCTTGCGCCACCTGCTGCGCGCAAAAGCGGTGTTGTGCCCGGGGCTCACGGTGCGCCTGCTGGACGCCGCCAGCGGCGAGCGCAACGAATGGTTGTATGCCGATGGATTGCGCGCCTACCTGCGCGGCGAACTGGTCGATCGCGAACTGCTGCCGCCGGAGTTGTTCGTCGGGCAATTGAAGAAAACCAGCGAGATCGTCGAGTGGGCGGTGGCCTGGGTGGCGGAAGGCGAACTGGTGCAGGAAAGCTACGTCAACCTGATCCCGACCGCCCAGCACGGCACCCACGTCAATGGCCTGCGCACCGGCTTCACCGATGCCTTGAGGGAGTTCTGCGACTTCCGCAACCTGCTGCCGCGTGGCATCAAGCTGGCACCCGAGGACGTGTGGGATCGCGTCGCCTTCGTGCTCAGCGTCAAGATGACCGACCCGCAGTTCAGCGGCCAGACCAAGGAGCGCCTGTCGTCGCGCCAGGCCGCGGGTTTCGTTGAAAACGCCGCGCACGATGCGTTTTCGCTGTGGCTCAACCAGCACACCGAGATGGGTGAAAAAATCGCCCAGCTCGCCATCGAGCGCGCCAGCGTGCGCCTGAAAACCGAAAAGCAGATCGTGCGCAAGAAGGTCACGCAGGGCCCGGCCCTGCCCGGCAAGCTGGCCGACTGCATTTCGCAGGATCTGTCGCGCACCGAGCTGTTCCTGGTCGAAGGCGATTCGGCCGGTGGCAGCGCCAAGCAGGCGCGCGACAAGGATTTCCAGGCGATCCTGCCGCTGCGCGGCAAGATCCTCAACACCTGGGAGGTTGCGTCGACCGGCGTGCTCGCTTCCAACGAAGTGCATGACCTGGCGGTGGCTATCGGCTGCGATCCGGGCAAGGACGACATCAGCGGGCTGCGTTACGGCAAGGTCGTGATCCTCGCCGACGCGGACTCCGACGGCCTGCACATCGCGACCCTGCTGACGGCCTTGTTCCTGATGCATTTCCCGTCGCTGGTCGCCGCCGGCCACGTCTTCGTGGCGATGCCGCCGCTGTTCCGCGTGGATGTCGGCAAGCAGGTGTTCTACGCGCTGGACGAGGAAGAAAAAGGCCTGCTGCTGGAAAAGATCGAGCGCGAGAAGATCAAGGGCGCGATCAACGTCACCCGCTTCAAGGGATTGGGTGAAATGAATCCGCCGCAGCTGCGCGAATCCACCATCCACCCCGACACCCGCCGCCTGGTGCAACTGACCAACGACGACGACGTCGCCACTCGCGCGCTGATGGACATGCTGCTGGCCAAGAAGCGCGCCGGCGACCGCAAGGCCTGGTTGGAGACAAAGGGAGCACTGGCGACGCTGGAAGTTTGAATCCCCGACGCTGGTGGCGGGCAATCCGCTGCCCAGTTCTCCGCTGCCAGCAGCGCCACATGCCTTCGCAGGAGCGGGCCATGCCCGCGATGGCCTCCCTGGAAAGCATCGCGGGCATGGCCCGCTCCTACCGCAGCGGTTGGTTCCGCGACTGCCGCTTGCCCGCACAACCATGTTGCCGGCCCCTGACGGCAACGCCCGAATCACGCTAGGATTCCTCCAGCACGGGGGCGTGCGCTGGGGAACACGAATGAATCGAATCGGACTGTTGCGATGGGCCATCGTGCTCATCGTCGGCTGCTGCATGCAGGTACATGCGCAATCATTGGCGCCGCTGGATTTCGCCAGGCATTCGGCGATCAGCGAGGTGTCATTGTCGCCTGACGGCGACTACATCGCACTGGCCGTGCCCAGCGACAACGGCCTGGAAACCCAGCTGCAGGTCGTCAAGGTCGATGGCAGCGCGCCGATGCAGGTGCTCAAGTTCGGCAACCAACAGCATGTCTCGGACGTGATCTGGACGACCGAACAGCAGCTGGTGCTGGCTCGTGCCACGACGCTACCGCTTCGTGCCAAACCTGTCAGCCTGGGGCAACTGTTTTCCTCGGATATGTCCGGCAAGCATCAAAACGTGTTGTTCGGCTACTTTCGCGACGAAGGCATGAAATCCGGTCGCCGCAAGGACGAGGGCTTTGCCGAAGTGGTCGCGGTGCTCGACGGCGAACCGGGCATGGTGCTGGTGTCGTTCAAGTGCTGGGACTGCGGCGAAGTGGCCGACACCGCGATCTTCAAGGTCGACACCGTCAAGGGCTCGCGGCGGGAAATCGAACGCGTCAAGCGGAGCGCCAATTTCATCTTCGACCACGCCGGCATTCCGCGGATCAAGCTCACCGAGGATGACAACGACCAGCCAGTGGTCGAGTATCGCGCCTCGCCATCGGCAACGTGGCAACCGATGCCCAAATCCCTGGTCGGCCATTCGATGGAAGGCGGCCGCTTTGCCAGCGACAACGACACCTTGTATGCCGATGTCTCCGACCATGGCGAACCCACGCAGATGTATCGTTTCGTCCTGTCCACCGGCAAACGCGAGAAGCTGGCCGGTCGTGACGATGCCAGCATCGGCGGATACGAGTTCGCCGGTCGCAATGGGATTCCGTTCGCGGTGACCTTCGACGCCGGCAAACCCGGCATCCAGTATCTCGATCCATCCTCGGAATTCAGCGCCCTGCACGCCGGACTGATGAAGGCATTTCCCGGCCAGCTGGTCTCATTCATGGATTTCAGCCGAGACAACAACAAGGTGTTGTTCTCCGCGCGCTCCGACCGCCAACCTGCCAACTATTATCTTTACGACCGCAACACGAAGAAGATGTTGCTGGTCGCAGAGTCGCGCCCATGGATCGCCGCCTCGCAGCTTGCACCGATGCGCAGCATCGAGTTCCAGTCCCGCGATGGCAGGAAATTATCCGGCTTCTACACCGCACGCGATGACAGCACGCGGCCGCTGATCGTCATCCCGCATGGCGGCCCGCACGGCATCCACGATACCTGGGGATACGACAGCGACGTGCAATTCTTCGCCAGCCGCGGCTACGGCGTGCTCCAGGTCAATTTCCGCGGCTCCGGTGGTCGCGGCAAGTTGTTCGAGGAAGCCGGCTATCGCGAATGGGGCGGCAAGATGCAGGACGACATCGCCGATGGCGTGCAATGGCTGGTCAACAACAAGCTCGTCGACGCCACTCGCATCTGCACGTTCGGCGCAAGCTTCGGCGGCTATGCGGCCTTGATGCAACCGATCCGCAACCCTGGCATGTACAAGTGCGCGGCGGGCTATGTTGGCGTGTATGACCTTGCGATCATGAAGAAGGAAGGCGACATCATCCGGACCAAATCGGGGCGTCGTTACCTCGACCGGGTACTCGGTACCGACGATGCCGTTCTGGCCGCAAACTCACCCGCGCGCAACGTCGACAAGATCGGCGTGCCGGTGTTCCTCGCCCAGGGCAGCATCGACCGCCGCGTCCCGATGGAGCAATTCAATGCCTTGAAAAACGCGCTTTCCGCGTCAGGGGTGAAGGTCGAAAGCATGGTCGCCTCCGGCGAGGGGCATGGCTTCTACAAGCCGGAAAACCGCGCCCTGCTCTACCAGCGCGTGGATGCCTTCATCGGCCAGCACCTCAACGTAGCGCCGTGACGCCCTGGATTGCGGCAACAGACGGGATACCGGGCATCCGCGGTTGAAAGCCGCATTCACGACGGCGGGCCGGATCCCCGCTATCCCTGCAAGACCGCCGCAAGCAGGTTGCCGATCACGCGCTGTGCCTGCGCGGCGCTGGTCGGGTCATAGGCAAACGAATCCTCGTCCATGTAGATGCGCTGGCTGACTTCCAGCTGCACGGCTTCGACGCCATTTTCGACGTCGTGGTAATCGCGGGTGATGTAGCCACCCTTGAAGCGGCCGTTGATGATGTGCTCGTAACCGGTTTGCGCTGCCAGCACGCCATGCAGGCGCGATTGCAATGCCGGCGTGCAGCTCGTGCCGCCGGCGGTGCCCAGGTTGAGGTCGGGCAAACGGCCATCGAACAGGAACGGCAATTCGCCCTTGATCGAATGGCCTTCCCACAACACCACCCGGCCGTGTTCGGCGTGGATGCGATCGAGTTCTGCACGCAGCGCGGCGTGATAGGGCCGCCAGTAGCGATCAACGCGGGCGTGGATGTCGGCTTCGCTCGGCGCCATGCCGTCGCGATACACCGGTGTGCCGTTGAACTGCACGATCGGGCACAGGCCGGTGGTGTTCTGGCCGGGATACAGCGAGACATCATCCTGCGAACGGTTGAGATCGACGACGTACCGCGAATGCGTCGGCACCAGCATCGAGGCGCCCATGTCGCGCGCAAATGTGTACAGGCGCGCGACATGCCAATCGGTATCGGGCACGCAGCGCGCGGAATCGGTCAATCGCGCAGCGATGTCATCGGGAACGTACGTGCCGTCATGCGGCACGCTGATCAATAGCGGCGCGGTGCCGCGATGCAGGGTGAAGATATCCATGCGCAATCCTAACCCCGCAAGCGTTCTGCAGGAGCACCGCAGGGGCGCGATGACGCCTTGCCGGGAACGCCATCTGCACCCATGCGGCCCTCCTGCCCCACCCGCCCTCCTACCCCACCAGCACCACTTCTTCGGCGCTGGTGGGGTGGATCGCCACCGTATCGCGCAGGTCGTCCAGGGTGATGCCGCGCTTGAGCGCCAGCGCAAACCCCTGCAGGATTTCGTCCGCGCCCTCGCCAAGCAGATGGATGCCGACCACGCATCGTTCTTCGCCCACGCAAACCAGCTTGAACAGGCTGCGTTGCGGTACGTCGGCCAGCGCATGCAGCATGTCGCGGAAATCGGCGCGGTACACGTGCACGTCGTCGTCGCCGTGGCGTGCGCGGGCCTGCTCCTCGGTGCAGCCGACCATGCCCAGCGGCGGGTGCGCGAACACCACGGTCGGCACGTTGTCGTAATCAAGCCGGGCGTCGGCGTTGCCGCCAAACAGGCGATCCATCAGCCGCCGCGCCGCGGCAATCGCCAGTGGCGTCAAGGCCATGCGATCGGTGACATCGCCGATTGCATGCACGCCATCGGCATGGGTGTCCTGCCATTGGTCGACATGGATGAAGCCGCGCGCGTCGGTGACGACACCGGCATCGTCCAAGCCGAGGCCATCGCTGTTGGGTTGGCGGCCCGTGGCAAAGATCAGGGCATCGAAGGCCCCGCCGGCCTTGCCGTCGGCATCGACCACGCGTACCTGTGAGTCGTTTACACGCTCCACGCCGCGCACGTCATGGCCCAGGTGCAGGCCGATGCCTGCCTGGCGGTAGTTTTCCTGCAATCGCAGCGCAAGTTCGGCGTCAAAACCATCCAGCACGCGCGCACCGCGCACGAACCATTCGACCTGGCTGCCCAGGGCCTGCAGCAGGCCCGACAATTCCGTGCCGACATACCCCCCACCCACCACGGCCACGCGCGCCGGCGCGGCGTTGAACTTGAAGAAATCATCGGATACCAGGCCGTACTCGGCGCCGGGAATCCGTGGCCGCTGCGGCCGCGCGCCCGTGGCGATCACGATATGCGCCGCACGCAGGCACACACCTTCGGTTGTCTGCACCGTGTGCGCACCCAGCAGGTAACCGCGCGCGCAGATCGTCACGATGCCGTTATCGTCAAGCCGCTTGCGATAATTGGCGTGGATGTTGCCGATGTAGCGTTGCCGATGGACGATGAACTCGCACCAGTCCAGAACGGGTGCGGCGACGTTGAATCCAAGCTGCCCGCCAAGCGCGATGCGCTCGGCAACGTGCGCGGCCAGCCACATCGCCTTCTTCGGCACGCAGCCGGCGTTGACGCAGGTGCCGCCCAGTTCGCCAGGTTCCAGCAGCGCCACCCGCGCACCGTGGCTGGCGGCGCGGAATGCGGCGGCTAGACCGCCGGAACCACCGCCAATGACGACCAGGTCGAAGTCCAGCGTCCCCGCATCAGTCCCGGCGCTCACGAAAACCGCATCGGTGAATACGGCGTGGCATCGATTTGCGGCGTGCGTGCGCATACCAGGTCGACGACAAGTTGTGCTGTGGCGGTACTCATGCTGACCCCAAGCATGCCATGCCCGGTCGCCAGCCAGACGTGGCGATGGCCGGGCGCGCGGCCGATGATCGGCAGGTCATCGACACAGACGGGCCGCCAGCCGAACCAGTCCTCGCGTTTGACCGGTCCGACCGGCTGGTGCAGGTAATCGCGCGCGCCACGTTCCAGGGCATCGAGGCGACGCCGGTTAAGCGAGTTGTCGTAACCGGAAAATTCCATGGTGCTGCCCAGCCGATAGCCGCTGTCCCAACTGGTCACGCAGACGCTTCGCTCCGCCAGCACGAGCGGCCGCCTGGGAACCAATGCCGGGCAGTCGTAGGTGATCGAATACCCCTTGCCAGGCTGGATCGGCAATGCCATCAAGCCCGCCGATTTGGCCAGCAACGGGGACCACGCGCCGGTCGCGACCACCACGTCGAGACCACGTCGTTGACCACGCGACGTTGTCACGCACACTCCGTCGCCATCGGTCGCGATGCCGTGCACGTCGCAATGCTCCTCGATCATCCCGCCCGCGTCGCGCACCGCGCGCGCAAGTTCGGCGACATAGCGATCCGGACGCAGCCGCGCATCACCGGGAAACCGCACCGCCCCGAACACGCCATCGCGCAGCGCCGGTTCATCGCGCAAACAGGTGGCGCCATCGATGACTTGCGCATCGATGCCATGCTCGGCCAGCACCGGCAACTCGGCCAGCAGATGCGACATTTGTGCTTCGCTGCGGAACACGTAATCGCTGCCCTGCTCGGCGTATTCGCACTGCAGCCCATAGCGCTCGATCCACTGCGGCAACAATGCCCGTGACGAGGTCAGCAGGGCTGCGCGTGCGGCCAGGGCCGCGCGCCATTCGCGTGCGTTGCAATGGCCGGCAAAATGCAGCAGCCAACGCCACAGCGCCGGATCAAAGCGCGGTTGGATGTAGAACGGTGCATCGGGCGTCAACATCCAGCGCAAGGCCTTGGCGACCTCCCCGGGCGCGGCCAGCGGCGCGGCGTGGCTGGGCGTGATGGTTCCGCAATTACCGTGCGAACTGCCGCAACCAATGGTTCCCGCTTCCAGCACACGCACGCCGCGGCCCGCGCCAAGCAAAGCCAGTGCGCTGGCAAGGCCGATCACGCCGGCGCCAACAACCAGCACATCATCGCGTCCGTTCATGCCGGCAGTTTACGTGCAGCTGCGGTGATGCCCACGTCGGGCTCTCCATATCGGGCCATCGATTCTTGGTCGCAGGACGACAGCCTGGCGCCCTGGTGTGCTCAAGCACCGATCCGCATTTGCGCGCGGGAGCCGTCTTCGTAGGCCATCGTGCTTTTCCTGCCCGCTGCCGCTGCACGCTGCCCGCTGCCCGCTGCCCGCTGCACGCATCACCAACACGGCGATCCATGCGGCACTCGCCCCAGTACCGTCCGGATACCTGTGCTGGCCGCCAGGCGACCTGCTGGACTACACGCGCAGTGAATCTGGCAGGCGCGTGCCCAGTCGGCATCACTGCCTCGCCAAACAATCGCATGGACGTGCGCGCTGGCGTGGACGTCAGCGGATGCCAGTTGCAGTCGCCCGGACGGTCAACACGTTGGTATTGCGTGCGTCAGTGCGCGTGGCCACCATCGCCGTGGACGTGGCCGTGTTCGAGCTCTTCCTTGCTGGCCTCGCGCACGTCGATGATCTCGACGTCGAAATGCAGGTCCTTGCCGGCCATCGGATGGTTGAGGTCGACATCGACCACGCTCATGCCGACTTTCTGGATGGTCACCGCGCGCGGGCCAAAGTTGGTGTTGAGCACCACCTGATTTCCTGGCGCCAGTTTCTGCTCGCCGAAATGTTTCTTCGGCACCCGCTGGGTGCTGCCGTCCCGGCGCTCGCCGTAGGCATCGGCGGCGGCCACGTCCACACCAAACCGGTCGCCGGCGACATGGCCTTCGAGCGCCTTGTCCAGGCCCGGGATGATGTTGCCGTGGCCGGCCAGGATCGCCAATGGCTCGTCGCGGTCCCTGGACGTCTCGATCGCTTCCTGGCCCTGCTCGGACACGGTGTAGTGGAACTGGACGACGCGGTCCTTCTGGATCTTCAGGGCTTCGGTGCTCATTGGCATTCTCATTCAGGCAAGCGGGAGACAGGCGACGCGGCCGCTTGTCAGGAAGAGGGGGGTTCGGCCAAGATGCCGACCGTGATGAATCTTCCGCATTATCCCGGCTCACCCGCCCGGATGCCAAGCACGCGGCACATCGGCGCACTGCTGGCATTGCTGGCCATGCTGCTGTCTGGCTGCGGCCACGACCCGGTTCGCAACGCACAGCCCAGGGCCGCAGCATCACCACGCGCCTGGCCCACCGTGCAGCCGACCAATCCGGCCGCCAGCAACGCCGTGCTCATGCGCGCCATCAGCCTGGTCGGCACGCCTTACCAATGGGGTGGCAATACGCCCGCCGGCGGCTTTGACTGCAGCGGGCTGGTCAACTACGTCTACAGCGACATGCTCGACCTCAAGCTGCCGCGCAGCTCGCGCGACCTGGCCGCTTACCAGGGCCCGCGAATCGCCCCGGACCACCTGGCCGCCGCCGACCTGGTGTTTTTCGGTCGCGCCGGCCAGGTCAGCCATGTCGGCATCTATGTCGGCGAAGGTCGCTTCGTCCATGCCCCCAGCAGCGGCGGAACGGTGCGGCTCGACCGCCTGGATGGCCCGTATTGGCGTGACCATTACAGCGGTGCCAAGCGGATTGTGAAGTAGGAAACGTGACGCCAGTCGCAGCTGTCTTCACACCTTGATAACGAAATTTGAACCAAATCAAGGGTTTGGTCGTGCACCATCACATCTTGTTGACAGCTGTGAATGACGCGTGACGCCAATCGACTCAATCCAAGGCTCCCCTGCCGCCACCCGTCGCCCTGCTTCCGGGCTATCTCTTCTCATCCTCGCCGGATGGCTGTGTGCATGCTCCCCAGCCTTCGCGGCCACGGGACTTGCCGGTGATTCCGCCGACCAGTTGCGCACCACCGCCCCGCTCAGCGAGACCATTGCCGCTCCGGTCGCAGCGGCCGAGCAGCGCAACATGTTGTACGCAACCGACGTCAACAAGCTGATCGATGCCCAGACCAACGGCACCGGCATCCCGGCCGACGCCAGCAGCCGCATCCAGAGCGTCCTCAAGCGCGCCCTGGGCCTGCTGGGCACGCCGTATCGCTGGGGCGGCACGTCCACCGACGGTTTCGATTGCAGCGGCCTGGTCGGCTATGTATTCCGCACGGCCCTGGGTATCGAACTGCCGCGCGTGTCCCGACAGATGGCCAGCAACGGCGAGAAAGTCGAACGCGAAGCCCTGACCGCCGGCGACCTGGTGTTCTTCAGCCGTCGCGGCGCGCGCGTCGACCATGTTGGCATTTACCTGGGCAACGGCCAGTTCGTGCACGCCCCGCGCACCGGCAAGGACGTGATGGTCTCCAACCTGTCCGATGGCTACTGGGACCACAAGTACATGCAGGCGCGGCGGGTTCCGGGCGTCTGATCCGGAGCGCCAGGCATCTGCTGGAAAGGCCGCCATCGAGCGGCCTTTTTCATGACTTGACGTCGTTGTCGGCCTCGCGATAACGCGCCACCGTCTGCTCGATCCCCTTGCTCAGTTCCATCACCTTGGTTGCGTATTCGGCCAGGCGACGATCCTCGTCGGTCTGCGGCGTCCACGAGGGCACCGGCGCCGGCTTGCCTTCGACGCCGTCGAGGGCGACGAACACGATCACGCAATGCGTGCACAGGCGCCCCGCCCCGCCCATCGGGTCGCGCGCCCGCACGTCGATGGAAAAATGCATCGAGGTGGTGCCGGTGTAGACCAGCTTGGCCGACACCGTGACCAGGTCGCTGATGCGTATCGGGGCGACGAAGCGGATCCCGCCGACGGCCACCGTCACGCTGTAACGTCCGCTCCAGCCGACTGCGGCGGCATAGCCGACCTGGTCGATCCATTTCATCACCACGCCGCCGTGGACCTTGCCACCGTAGTTGACGTCAGCCGGTTCGGCGAGGAACCGGAAGTCGAGTTCGCGCTGGTGTCCGCTCATGCCTGCTCCCTGGGCGCCGCCGCGCCCACGGCGGCCACGCGGCATTGTGCACGGTAGGCGGCGGCGCGCGCCTAACTCCAGAGCCAGGATCTCCAGGCATGCGGGCGCCACGGTTGCGCGGAAACGGCCGCACCGGCGCCCGTGGGCGCCGGCGTCACGCCGGATTACTTTTTCTGCAGCTCGAACTCGCCGAACGGCTTGAGCTGCCCGGCGATCGCAGCTGCATCACCCACCACGACGATCGACTGGGCCTTGGGGTCGAAATACTTCTTCGCCATCGCCTGCACCTGCGCGGCCTCGACCGCGCGCACCTTCGGCACGAACTGCTCCAGATACTCCTCCGGCAGGCCGACCAGCCAGTTGCTGGCCAGGGTCGACGCCATCGCTGCCTGCAGCTGGTTGGTCAGGATGAAGCCGCCGACGATGTAACGCTTGGTGTCGGCCAGCTCCCTGGCGGACATCGGCTCGCTGCCCAGGCGCGCGTATTCGCCCATGAACTCCTTCAGCGACGCTCCGGTGACCTCGTTGCGCACGTCGGCGCCGCCAGAAACGCGGCCACCCGCGCGCGAACCGGAGTACGAGGCGCGAGCGCCATAGGTATAGCCCTTCCCTTCGCGCAGGTTCTGGTTGAGCCGGCTGCTGATGCCGCTGCCAAGCACCACGCCGGTGAACCGCAGCGGCAGGTAGTCGGGATCGCTGGCAGCGACCGCTGGGCGGCCCAGGCGCAACGTCGACTGCACGCTGCCGTCGCGCTGGATCAGGATGCGTCGGGCGTCGGTGGTCAGCTGCGCTGGCGGGGTTGCCGCGACCTCCTCGCCGCCGGCCTTCCAGTCGCCGAACGCCTTCTGGGCGAGCGCGAACCCTTCGGCCGGGGCGATACGACCGGTCAGCACCAGCAGCGCGCGGTCGGGGTGGAAGCGGCGCGCGTGCTCGGTGCGCAGGCGTTCGGGCGTGACCCCGGTGATCATCGCCTCGTTGGGCTGGGTGCGGCCGTACGGATGGTCGCCATAGGTCGCGGCCAGCAGCGCGCGGTCGGCCTTGAACGATGGCTCGGCCTCCGCTGCCTTCAGGGACTGCAGCGCGTTGGCCTGGGCCAGCTTGACCTCGCTGGCCGGAAACGCCGGTGTGCGCGCCACCTCGGCCAGCATGTCGACCATCGGCGCGGCGAAGTTGGCCATCGCGTTGGCGGACACAATGACGCCGTCATTGCTGGCGCTGGCCTCGATGCCGCCGCCGAGACCCTGCATGGTTTCGGCGATCGCCTTCGAATCATGCCGGTCGGTGCCTTCGCTGAGCAGCCCCGCGAACAGGTTGGCGAATCCGGGCGCATCGGCGGGATCGGCGGCAAGGCCGGCGCCGAGTACCGCCAGCACGGCGTCCACCCGCGGCAGCCCGTCGCGCTGGATCACCCAGACTTCGAGTCCGTTCGACAGCGTCTTCTTCGCCACCGGCGGCAGAGTCAGCGGCTTGTCGACACCGTAGGCCGGCAGCGTCCTGGGCAGTTCGGGCGTGGCCGCGGAGGCGACGGAAAGATGCGTCGTGCAGGCGAGGACGAGTGCAGTCAGCGTGGTCTTGCAGGTAACGATCATCGGACGGCTCATCGTGCGCTCCTCACGGCTTCTGCGCGGCAGGCGCCGGCGCTTCGGGTTTCGCCGGGGCGTTTGCGCCGGGCTTGGGCAGCATCGCGGTCGGCACGCGGTCGATCACGCTGCGGTTGGCGTCGGTCAGGTACGTCCTGGCAACGCGCTGGATGTCGGCCGAGGTCACGCCGTCGATCCAGCCCGGCACCTTGTTGACGACGTTCGCGTCGCCCCACAGCGTCTGCAGCTTGGCCAGGGTGTCGGCGCGCAAGATGAACATTTCCAGGCCGTCGTACCAGTCCGCCAGCATCCGCGTCTTGGTCCGCGCCAAGGTCGCATCGTCGACGCCGCTGTCCTGCACTTTCGCGATCTCCTCGTCGATGGCCTTGAGCACCGCATCGGCGTTGGTGGTCGGCTTGTACAGCGCAAAGACCGTGAACAGGGTCGGGCCGTCGTATTCCCAGGCGCTGGTCAGTCCGTACAGCGATTCAACGTTGAGCGCCAGTTCGCGGCCCTTGACCAGGCCCTGGTACAGCCGCGACGCATCGCCACCGGCCAGCAGCGAACCCAGCACCGCCATCGCCGCCTGGTCCTTGCTGCCGCGCTCCGGCATCTTCCACGCCGCCGCCACCGCCGGCACCTGCGCCAGCGCATCGGCTTGCTGGATGCGCCGGCCCTGGGTGTTCAGGCCCTCGCGATAGTCCGGCGGCGTCGGCGCCGTGCGCGCGGGGATGTCGCCGAAGTACTTCTGCGCCAGCGCGAAGCCCTGCTCGGGCGTGACATCGCCGGCAATGGCGAGCACCGCGTTGTTGGGACCGTAGTAGTCACGGTGGAACGCGGCCACGTCTTCGAGGCTCGCGGTGTCCAGGTCCTTGAAGCTGCCGTAGCCGTCGTGGTTGTTCTCCCACTTGTCGAAGGCCAGCTGCGAGATGTCGATCCACATGAAGGCGCCATACGGCTGGTTCTTCACGTTGTTGCGGATCTCCTCCTTCACCACGTCCTGCTGGTTTTTGAGCGTGGTCGGGTTGAAGTCCAGGGTCTTCATGCGATCGGCTTCCAGCCACAGCATCGGCTCCAGCGCGGACACCGGCGCGGTTTCAATGTAGTTGGTGAAATCCGGGCGGGTGGACCCGTTGTTCTGGCCGCCACCGCCGGTGATCACGGCGTCGAATACGCCCTTGCGCGCGTCCGGCGTGCCCTGGAACATCAGGTGTTCGAACAGGTGCGCGAAGCCGGTGCGGTTGCGCGGCTCCAGGCGCATGCCGACGTGGTACACCACGCTGATGCCGACCAGCGGCGCGCTGTGGTCTTCGGACACGACCACGGTCAGGCCGTTGTCCAGCGTCTTCGTGGCGACCGGCAGTTTCCAGGCCTCGGGACCAGCCGCGTGGGCCGGGGCGGCGAGGAGCAACCCCGCCAGCAACAACATCAGGTGTGGCATGCGCACGGCCGTTTCCTTGTTCCCCTTCGAGACCCCCAATCTAGACTCAACCGGGGCCCGCAGCAATACAGACCAGGGTCATGGTCGCCGGTGCGCCGACAATCGATCGAGGGCGCCTTCGACGGCGCCGCGCAGGCAGCGCGGCAAGTCGGGCGAAGACTGTGCATACCTGGGCACACCGTCTCTGGCCGCGGCGCGCCGGATCACCGAAACTGGCGCACCCGCCGCCCATTCCTCGCCATGACCTCAATCCGTTTCCTGCTCCTCGTCGCTGCATTGTTCCTGGCCGGCAAAGCCATCGCCGCCGAGCCCGTCCTGCCGCAGCTGCATGCCTACGAAACGACTGAATCATGGCGGCAGCCGATCGCGCCGCAGCAGGTCGCCGACCACACCTGGCGCATCGGCACCCAAGGCATCAATGCGCTGCTGGTGAAGACCGATGCCGGCGCGGTGCTCATCGACGGCGGCATGCCGCAGGCGGCCGGGATGCTGCTCGCCCACATGCGCGCGCTGGGCGTGCAGCCGGGCGACCTGAAGCTGATCCTGCACAGCCACGCCCACGCCGACCACGCCGGACCGCTCGCGGCGATCCGGCGTGCCACCGGCGCAACCCTGGTGAGCAATGCCGAATCCGCGTGGCTGCTCGCCCACGGTGGCAGCGACGATATCCACTTCGGCGACGACATCCTCTACCCACCGGTGCACGCCGACCGCCTCGTCCGCGATGGCGAGGCGGTCGAACTGGGTGGCATGCGCTTCGTCGTCCACTTCACCCCCGGCCACACGCCGGGCAGCATGGGCTGGACCTGGACCGACACGCGCGACGGCGCGCCGCTGCGTATTGCCTACGTCGACAGCCTCACCGCACCGGGATACCAGCTGCTCGGCAACCCGCGCTATCCGCGCATCGTCGAGGATTTCCGCCACGGCTTTGCCGTGATCCGCGTCCTGCCCTGCGACCTGCTCCTCACGCCGCACGCAGACGCCAGCGGTCGCGACGGGCCGGCCGACACGGGGACGTTGAGTTGCAGCGCCTACGCCGACCGCGCCGCGCGTGCGCTCGACGCGCAGATCGCCAGGCAACGCAAGGGTGAACGCTGATGCCCTACACGCCGATCGTCGCCACGCTCGGCTACGTGCTGTCGCCGGACGGCCGCGAGGTCCTGATGCTGCATCGCAACGCGCGTGCCGACGACCAGCATCTTGGCAAGTACAACGGGCTGGGCGGCAAGATAGAACCCGATGAAGACGTGCTGGCCGGGATGCGTCGCGAAATCCGCGAGGAGGCCGGCATCACCTGCGACGCACTCAGCCTGCGCGGCACCATCAGCTGGCCCGGCTTCGGCAAGCACGGCGAGGACTGGCTGGGTTTCGTGTTCGTGGTGACGACGTTCACCGGCACCCCGCTTGAGCGCAATCCGGAAGGCACGCTGGAATGGGTTGCGCTCGACCGCCTGCACACACTGCCGATGTGGGAAGGCGACCGCGAGTTCCTGCCATTGGTATTCGACGACGACCCGCGCCCGTTCCACGGCGTGATGCCGTATCGCGACGGCCGCATGCAGTCGTGGCGCTATTCGCGGGCGTGACGCCGAAAGCCTGTGACCGAGCCCGCATCGAGAAAAATGCAGGAATCACAGGATGGGTCGAACGCAGCGATACCCATTGGCATTTGGACTGGCTGCGACACATCAATGTCCTCCGAACGTCCGCCATATCTTGGGCACCTCAAGGTCGACGGCTGTGATTCAAGCAAACGTCTCCTCTGGCTCCATTGTTTCTTGTTCCGACCAATCTTGACGGTGTCTGAACTTATCGCGGCTTCATCGTGCCCACACGCCCAGCCGCCAGCTGTTCGACGATCTCGGTCAGCGGCACTTTCGCTTTGGTAGGTATGTCGCGGAACGCCAGCATGAGTCGCATCTCCAACTCGTCCTCGATCAACAACGCGTCCGCCGCCGCTACTGTGTCCAGCGCATCCGTCAACAGCGCCATCTCGCCCCTACCGGTCGCCAGCCATTCGAACTGAACCTTGACAACCTCGGCCAGCAACCGCAGATGCGCCATGTTCGGATTGCGCTTGCTGGACAGCTCCCAATGCGTGACAGCGCTGCGATGGACGCTCAGGCGCTGTGCGAGCTGTGCTTGAGAGAGGCCGGCATAACGCCGAGCCAGCTTCACCCTCGAATGCAATGTCATGCCCCCTCCCTCTACCACCCGTGTGCGGGCCAAATGATATCCAAGTCACCTGGCTAGCGATATTCACTGCGACTGGTCTACTTTCGGTCACCTTGTGTTCGCTAGCGCGCAGGACAGCTTGGATATAACCATCACCAGCTACCGATGTTCACGTACTAACCGATGTTCACGTACTAAGAGAAGGCACATGCTTCACAAGCCCCTTGGGTTCTGCCATACACGCGCCAGCCATCCCTGAACGACTGCAATGGATGGGCAGGAACAACAACTCTGTACAAGGAAGGATCATGGACAGCGCCAAGAACGGATTAGAGAGTGTCAAGGTCGCAACTAACGCCATTTCCGATCCTCCGCAGTCGCGAAGCGGGCGCCGCGCCCTCATCATGGTCGCTTCAGTGCTCATGGCATCGTTTGTCACACAAGCAGCCGCTGATGAACCCACAACTTTACCCAAAGTATCGGTTACGGAGCACTATAACTGTCCGTCTGGATGGGTCATGGTGAAAGGCTTAGGGTGTGCTCCATATTCTTCTGGTGCATTCGATCACGGCAACACGGGATTTCGCATCGGCGACGGATTTGTAGGAAATCCTGGCGCCAAGGTCGACGGCAAGCGCCCGCAGCGCAAGAAGGGGTGTGATGAGGACAAGTCGCCGCCTGCCGCCGGCGCGCCCGCCACGGTCGGCAATCCGATCGTGCTGTCAACGGGCAACAAGATCGAGTCGGAAATTGACTTCTCGTCGGGCGGCGAACGCGGCCTTTACCTCGAACGGATCTACAACCACGACTGGACCGGCTTCGGATTGTTTGGCGGCCACTGGCAGAGCAATTTCGACTACAAGCTGACCTTTGGCACGACCGCGATCAACGCCTGCTA
The DNA here is from genome assembly GCA_038241735.1 of Lysobacterales bacterium. Taxonomy (GTDB): domain Bacteria; phylum Pseudomonadota; class Gammaproteobacteria; order Xanthomonadales; family Xanthomonadaceae; genus Luteimonas. Next base: position 36,254 of record JBBSST010000010.1, on the reverse strand, counting down.
TCCGCGGCCGGGTGGCGGCACCTGCGGCGTCGGCAGCAACACGATCATCTATGCGTGGCGCCCAGATGGACGCACGATCAAGTACGTAAAAAATGCAAATGGGCTCTTCTACGAAGACAAACCGAGCCCGATCTCGACGATTACCGTTCAGGCGAACGGCACATTCGTTCTTTCGGACGACATGTTCAATCGCGAAACCTACTCGTCAGCCGGCTACATCGCGAATGTCCAGGACGATCACAACATCGGCTGGACATTCAGCTACAGCGGCACCTACCCCACTCGCGTCACCCATACGTCTGGCCGCTACGTCGATTTCACATGGACAGGTACGCAGCTGACCTCCGTTCGCGATCCCGCGGGCAACTATTACGGGTACGCCTACAGTGCCAATATCTTCGGGGCTGGCCTGAATCGCCTGTCTGCTATCTCGATGCCAGGCACGCCGACAACGAGTGTCACGTATCACTATGAAGTATCAGCCGACACGGGCGCCTTGACGGGAAAATCGATCAATGGGGTGCGCTATTCGACCTTTGCTTACGATGGCAGCGGCTATGCGATCAAATCCGAGCACAACGGACAGGACAAAGTCACCTTGTCCTATACCGCGGGCGCGAACGATCTGTTGACGGTGGTCGAAATCAACCCGCTGGGCAAGCAGACCACGTACACGTTCGAGGATGGCAAGCCGAGAACGACGACCGGTCATCCGAGCACTTATTGCCCCGGCACCATGTATTCCGAGGTGACTTACGACACCAATGGCTATCCGCAACTGGCCTCTGATTTCAACGGCAACGACACAACGTATGCCTACAACGCCAGGGGCCAACTGTTGCAGATGATAGAGGCCTATGGGACGCCGCTTGCGCGAACGACGAATTACACGTGGGACAACCACAGTCGTATCGCTACCATTGAAGTCGCCGGGCTGTCGCTGACGACCTATAGCTATGGCGGGTCCCAACGCCTGAGCAATATCGCGACCAAGAACCTGTCGCCAAATGGCGTCGCCAATCAGTCGCAGTCAACCTCTTACACCTACAGTTATTATGGTCCACCCGGGCCGGGCGGCTCGCAGCAACTCGGCATGCTGCATGTCATGACCATGGACGGCCCGATTTCCGGGTCGGCAGATACCGTCACCTACACCTACGACGCACTCGGCAACTTGACCTCGATCCAGAACGGTCTGCAATACACGGTCGCGTACAGCAACTACAACGGGTTGGGACAGCCCGGGCGCATGATCGGCATCAACGGTGCGGTAACCGATATGACCTACGATACGCGCGGCCGTATCACCAGGGTGCGCACTTATCCAAACGGCGTTGCGGCGGATACAAGCTATGTCTACGATGCCTACGGCAGCTTCACCAAAGTGACTACGGCGGACAGCGTCAGCACGGATTATCTTTATGACACAGCCCGTCGCCTGACACGTATTTCGCGCACAGTAAGCGGTGTGCTGTCGGGCGGCGGCACGGAAGAGCTACGCGAGTATGGCTATGACCTTGCGAGCAATGTCACAGCCATCTGGGACAGCGCATTGGAAGGCCACTACGTTCTGAAGTTCGTATGCTTGTTCCCGGTCAACGCCGATCGGGCCCATTGCCTCGAGCCGGACGTTGAGGAAGAGTGGGTTGTCTCGTCGGTATTGAAGCGCGCCGGCTACACCGACTATGACGAGTTGAGCCGACCCCGCGCCACAAGGGGCAACAATGGTCAGAACGTCCGATACACCTACGACGCCAATGGCAACATCAAGACCATGACTGATTCCCTGAATCAGCTCACCACCCTGACCTATGACGCACTAGGTCGTGTCATCAAGTCGACCGACCCGGTCGGCAGCACGCGCTTCGCGTACGATAACGGCAACCGGCTGACCACGGTTACCGACCCACGCAACAAGGTCACCACGTACGTCTACGACGGTTTCGGCCAGCTGTGGGCGCAATCCAGTCCGGATACCGGCAGCACCACGTTCCAGTACGATGCGGCGGGCCTGCTGACCCTGATGACGCGCAATAACGGCGCGACCACGGCTTACGGCCATGACGGCCTCGGTCGCGTGACCAGCATTGTGGCCAGCGGTACGACCCAGTCGTTCACCTACGATACCTGCAGCAACGGCAAGGGCCTGTTGTGCAAAGTCGTCGATCCCAAGGGCACGCTCGACTACACGTACACGCCGCAAGGCCAACGGCTGTCCCAGGCACAGAAGATCGGTACCAGTACGATCGCCTTCAACTTGGGTTACGCCTACGACAACCTGGGGCGCCAGAGCGGCATAAGTTATCCCGGCGCGGTCAGCGTCGGTTATGGCTATTCAGGCGGCAAGCTGACGACGATCACCACGACCATCAACGGCGCCACCAAGACGGTGGTCAACACTGCGCTGTCCGAGCCCTTCGGACCGATCGTCGAACTGACCTACGGCAATGGCCTCAAGCGGGTCACGCCCACCGATCTGGACGGCCGCCCCACCCTGATCAGCACCAAGAATGGCGCCACGCCAATCCAGAGTGTGGGCCTGCAATACAGCGCCAACGACGAGATCAGCAAGCTCACCAACGGCGTGAACGCCGGCCTGACCCAGACCCACGCCTACGATGCGCTGTCGCGGCTGACCTCGACCACGCCGGGCAGCGGTTCGATCGATACCTATACCTTCGATCCCAACGGCAACCGCACCCAGAAGAAGAGTGGCACCTTGGTGAGCACCTATGCCGTGGATCCCAGTTCCAACCGCCTGCTGGGATTGAGCGGCGGCCAGAACCGGACTTTCGGCTATGACCCCCTGGGCAACGTCACCATCGCCGGCAGCGACACTTACAGCTACGACGCCTTCAACCGCATGACCTCGGCCAAGCGCGGCAACGTCACCACCACGTACTGGGTCAACGCGCTGGGCCAGCGCACCTACAAGACCCCAGCCGGTCCGGGCACTGCCACTGGCTACGTCTACGGCCAGGACGGCCAATTGGCGCTGGAGTACAACTGGAACGGCCAGAGCTGGACCCACTACCTGCGCTTGGGCGGCGAGGTGGTCGGCGTGGTGCGCGGCGGCCAGTTGTACTATGTCCACAATGACCAGGTGGGACGGCCGGAACTGGTGACCAACAGCGCCAAGGCGGCGGTATGGCGGGCCAGTAACTACGCCTTCGACCGCACGGTGACGCTCGATAGCATCGGCGGGTTCAATCTGGGCTTCCCCGGGCAGTATTGGGACGGGGAATCGGGACTCTGGTACAACATCAACCGGTACTACGATCCGATGATTGGTCGGTATTTGCAGAGTGATCCGATCGGATTGGCGGGAGGCATTAACACCTATGCCTATGTGGGGGGGAATCCCGTTAATGCGGTGGATCCGTTGGGATTGGAGTCGCCACAGTATTCGCTCGGACAGACGCCCGGGAACGTCCCGTGGAATCAAAGGGCGGACTACATCCAACTATCGGTGTCGCTCTATGTGTTCTCTGGCAGCCTCACGCTGAGCCGCAGCGGCAATCTTTATGGATCGGCGGGAATTTCCAGAGAGTACCCAAACCCTGTTAGAGGGCTAGGCGTATCGGTCAATAGTGCAAGTTTGTTGAAGCAATGCCCCACTCGGGATCAACAAGCGGCTGCAGCCGACAAACAAATCACTGGGCTTTCGTATTCCGCAACCGCACATGCATTGATTGGCGGAGGATATGAATACTCCCCTGGGACAGGCGGGGCTGTGTTGTTTGGCTTTGGCACTGGGGTAGAGGTTTCGCCCGGCACCGTCGGGAGCGGCCCCCTTATGCAGAGCGGCTGGGGCTGGTGAATGAAAATTTGGATCAATTTCATAGGTACGTTGGCGATTGCTGCGATCGGCTTCCTAGTGTTCAAAAATATTTCGAACAACACGAGACAACCAAGACCGAGCAATGAGCAGATTAAGGCGTCATTGTTATCTGCGGTACCGCACGCATATGAAAGTGGCAAAGTTGATTTTTTGGATAAGACGATTTACGTGGCAGCGAGCACAACAGTCATTGCGTCGGGAGAAGATGCGGAAGCAGACATTGCTAGTTATGTGACGCAGCTTGGTTGGAAGCAAACTGATACGAGACTTATCCGAACTGCGGTTTTTTGTAAAAGCCCAATGGTGCTAAAAGTGATTGGCCCAACTTTGCTGTCGGGTGACCGCCACAGCTACTACTTGGAAGCTAGCTGGGGGAATTATTTCTCATATTGCGGTAACTCGTAATCCGAATTGAATTCACCGAAGCCCCGCTAACGCGGGGCTTCTTCTTTAATTCACCGAAGCCCCGCTAACGCGGGGCTTCTTCTTTAGCGGCTCGCTTGCTGCTGCAACACGGTATCGATCATCTGCATGACGAGATGTAGCTGACGATCGACATCTTCGCGGCATCGCGTGTCGCGACGGATTCGCCATGAACCAACTCATTCTTAAGCGTTGAGAAGAAGCTCTCCGCGCACGCATTTTCGTAGCAATCGCAAACGGCTGCATCAGACACTTGGCTATCGAACGCCGGCTGCCGTGGATGACCGACGCCCCCCGATTTTGAGTAGCACACCGATCTGGAGTCCAATCCCCAAGCAGAAGGAGATTGGACGTGAAGAAGCGTTTTTCCGAAGAGCAGATCATTGGCTTTCTGCGTGACTCCGCAAGCCTATGGCCTTCGCCCGCACCGTGTAAGCCATCCCCACCGACACCGGACCGGCCTCCACGAATCCATATTGCGCATACAGGCGCCTGGCTTCGCCGTCGGCGAACAGCGAGACGTTCGAGGACAGCGGCGCATTGGCGCGCAGCCAGGCATCCAGCGCCGTCATGATCCGCCTGCCGAGGCCGCGCTTCTGGTGGGCGGGTTCGACGGCGATGTCGGTGACCACGAAGAAGCAGCCACCGTCGCCGATGATCCGGCCCATGCCGATCACCTGGTCGGCGTGCAGCACGCTAACGCCAAAAATGGTGTCGGACAGGCCGCGCGCCGCGGCTTCGGCCGAGCGCGACGACAAGCCGGTCGCCACGCGCAGGCGGCGGTAGTCATCGATGCCCGGGAAGCGCTCGAGCAAGCGGTAATCGCCATCGAACACGGTCATAGCGCGGTGCCTTCGGATTCCGCTGCGTCGCCGTCCTCGATGCCGAGGTTGGTCGATGCCGCGTTGTAGATCTCGTGGTCGAGCATCCCGGTTTCCTTGGCCACCAGCACTGGCACCAGCATCTGGCCGGTGACGTTGGTCATGGTGCGCATCATGTCGAGCACGCGATCGATGGCGACGAGATAGCCGATGCCTTCCAGCGGCAGGCCGGCGGCGCTCAGCACCAGGGTCACCATCACGATCGCGGTCCCAGGCACACCGGCGGTGCCGAAGCTGCCCAGCACCGAGGCCAGCAGGATGATGAAGTACTGCGAGGCGCTCAGGTCCAGGCCGAAGTACTGCGCCACGAACACCGAGGTCAACGCCGGGTAGATCGCCCCGCAACCATCCATCTTGATGCTGGCGCCAAGCGGCACGGCGAACGCGGCGTAATCCTTGTCGACGCCAAGGTTGTGGGTGACGCTGCGCAGGCTGGCTGGCAGCGCGGCGAAACTCGACGATGCGGCAAACGCAATCTGCATGCCCGGCGCCGCACCACGGAAAAACTTCAGCGGGTTGAGCCCGTGCGCCAGCAGCAGGCCGCCATACACAAACACGATGTGCAGGCCACAGGCCAGGTACAGCGCACCGACAAAACTCAGCAGCGGCAGCAGTTTCTCGAAACCGTAGGCGCCCACGAGTGCGGCGATCAGGCCGAACGTGCCCAACGGGGTGAATTCCAGTACGAAGCGCGTGACCTGGATCATCGCGTCGCTGGATTCACCCAGCAGCACGCGCAGGTGCGTGGTGCGCTCGCCGAGCTTCACCAACGCGAACCCCAGCAGCGCGGCAAAGAAGATCACCTGCAGGATATTGCCGTCGGCGAGCGCCTTGAACGGATTGGACGGCACCACGCCCACCAGCACCTGCACCGGCCCGGGCACCTGCTTGACCACGTAATCCGACGCCACGGCCAGGCCCTTGATGCCCACGCCGGGTTCAAGCACCACGCCCACCAGCAGGCCAACGCAGACCGCCAGCGCCGCGGTGATCGCAAACCATGCAAACGTGCGCCCGCCCAATGCGGCGACGGATTTTTGTCCATGCAGGCTGGAGATCGCATTGGCCACGGCGAAAAACACCAATGGCGTGGCGATCATGCGGATCAGGGTGACGTAAACATCGCCCAGTGGCTGGAACCAGGTTTCCGCCGCGGGCCCCATCCACCAACCGGCCAGTGCGCCCAGCACGAATCCGGCCGCGACGCGCTGCCAGAACGGGATCTTCAGCCATGCCAGGATCAGCTTCGTCATCGTGTTTGCAAGCCAGTGGGGATCGCGCACGATAACGCAGCAACGACCCCTGCACGGTGCCGTCAACGCGACACAGCGTCGCCCGCGCAAGGCGCCTTACACATCCCTTGGCATAATGGGGATCGTCTTGCCGGAGTTGATCAATGCGCTTAGTGCTCCTTGCCTGTCTCGCCACCCTGCTCGCTGCGTGTAGCGGCAACGTTCGCAACGCCGTTCCTGCGTCCATCCAACACCACGCCAAGCCTGTCATCCGCGTGCCCGCTGCGGTCCACCCCGAAGACGAAACCGCCGCGTGGTGGTATCGCAGCGGCGCCGCACGCGCTGCCGGCAATGGCGCGATGCGCGGCCACGCGAAAAACGTGATCGTGTTCCTCGGCGACGGCATGAGCCTGACCACCGTGGCCGCTGCGCGCATCCTCGATGGACAGCGCAAGGGCCGGCCCGGTGAGGAAAACCAGCTGGCCTGGGAAGCATTCCCGGCCACCGCACTAAGCAAGACCTACAACACCGATTCGCAGACACCCGACTCGGCCGGCACGATGAGTGCGATCACCACCGGGGTGAAAACATTCATGGGGTCGATCGCAGTCGGCCCGGCATCGCGCGAGGACGATTGCGCCGGCAGCCTGGGCAACGCCAACCTGACCTGGCTGGAGCTGGCGCAAAGCGCAGGCATGGCGACGGGCATCGTCAGCACCGCACGATTGACCCACGCCACGCCCGCAGCGACGTATGCACACGTGCCGTCGCGCGGCTGGGAAAGCGACGGCGCGCTGCCGCCCGCCGCCGTGCAACAGGGCTGCCACGACATTGCCCGGCAATTGATCGAATCGCGATTCGGCAGCCCCACGGTTGCCCTGGGTGGCGGCCGCGCAAAATTCACCCGCACCGACATGGCCGATCCGCAGGCCAGCGGCAAGCATGGCCAGCGCCAGGATGGTCGCGACCTTGTCGCCGAATGGAAGGCCGCGCATCCAAAGGGCACCTACGTGGCCAACTCGCGGCAGCTCGCGGCCGCCGCCAAGGCGCCACAGCTGCTGGGCCTGTTCAACCACGACCACATGGCGTTCAACCATGACCGCGACACCACGCCCAGCGGTGAACCAAGCCTGGCCGAGATGACCGCGGCCGCCATCCGCGTGTTGTCGCGCGATTCCGATGGCTACGTGCTGATGGTCGAGGGCGCGCGCATCGACATGGCCAACCATTACGGCAATGCCTTCCGCGCACTCGACGACACCATCGCGATGTCGCAGGCAGTGCAGGTGGCGATCGATGCCACCTCGCAAGACGACACCTTGATCCTCGTTACCGCGGATCATTCGCACACGCTCAACTTCGTCGGCTACCCGGTGCGCGGCAATCCGATCCTGGGCAAGGTGCGCGGCAAGAGCAGCTTCGACGGTGCGCCCGGCGAACTGGCGACGGACGGCCTCGGCCTGCCCTACACCACGCTGGGTTACGCCAACGGTCCCGGCTATACCGGCGCCAGCGCATCGCAAGCGGCCGGCAGCAAACAATTCCCGCACAGGGGCAAGGGTTACACGGCGTCAAACGGGCGCCCGGACCTGAGCGGCGTGGAGACCGGACATCCCGACTATCTGCAGGAATCCACGGTGCCGATGTCCAACGAGAGCCATGGCGGCGAGGATGTCGGCGTCTGGGCGCGCGGCCCCGGCAGCGATGCGGTGCGCGGGACGATCGAGCAAAACGTGATCTATCACCTGCTCGTGCAGGCCACCCCGATCATGCGCGAGCGCCTGTGCGCAGCGGGCACCTGCAACGCGGATGGCGTGCCGGTGGAATTGCCGGAAATCGACGCCTTCATGCCGGCCAGGAAGTGATTTCACGCACGCCAACGACGGTTTTGCCATCGGCCGCATGGACGACGATGCGTCGACATCGCGGTCGTTATGCTGTGCGCTACATCGCCACGCGTGTTGGCGAGCCGGTCATTCCAGCAAAGATGTGAATCCGGACCGGCATGCCCCACGGCTTGCCGGTGGCATTATTCAGATCTCACGGTGTTGCCTCCGATGACTGGAGTCCTGCGTCGGCGTGGCATGCAGCCGCGTCGACCTGGATGGCCGCCATCCGCATCTACCTGGATGGCCCGCCATCCGCATCTACTTGGACGGCCCGCCATCCGAGGCGTGCAAGCCCGCATTCGCGGGCGTGACTGATATTTTTTTTCAATCTCAACGGAGCCCTCTGCATGAACCGACTCGACAACAAGATCTGCCTGGTCACCGGCGCCGCCAATGGTCTGGGCAAGCGTATCGCCGAGGTCTACGCGGCCAACGGTGCAAAGGTGGTGATCGCGGATTTGAAGATCGACGCCGCCGAAGCGGCCGCCAACGCCATCCGCAATGCCGGTGGCGATGCGCTGGCCGTGGCGATGGACGTCACCGACGAGCAGCAGGTGGTCGACGGTGTGGCGCAGGCCATCGCACATTACGGCCGCGTCGACGTGCTGGTATCCAACGCTGGCATCCAGATCATCAACGCGATCACCGATTTCAGTTTCGCCCACTGGAAGAAGATGCTGGCCATCCATCTGGATGGCGCATTCCTCACGACCCGCGAATGCATGAAGGACATGCAGGCACGCGGCCAGGGCGGCGCGATCATCTACATGGGCTCGGTGCACTCGCACCTGGCCTCCAAGCTCAAGGCGCCGTACGTCACCGCCAAGCACGGCCTGCTCGGCTTGTGCCGCACCGTGGCCAAGGAAGGTGGCGAACACGGCATCCGCGCCAACGTGATCTGTCCGGGTTTCGTGCGCACTGCGATGGTTGAAAAACAGATTCCGGAACAGGCGAGCGAACTTGGCATCAGCGAGGACGATGTCATCAAGAACGTGATGCTGAAAGATACCGTGGACGGCGAATTCACCACGCTGGACGATGTCGCCAATGTCGCGTTGATGCTGGCCGCGTTCGAGACCAACGCCTTGACCGGTCAAAGCCTGGTCGTCAGCCACGGCTGGTTCATGCAGTAACCCCATGCAATAAACCCATGCAATAGAGCCATGCAGTAAATCCATCCAGTAACTCCATGCGATCACCCGCATGCAGTCACCCGCATGCAGTCATCGAAAAACATCGACAGGCGGGAACTCACATGCTGGCAACCACACGCGGCAACCAGGAGCAGGTCATGGATTGCGCACGATGAACAAGTCCACCGACGAAATCCGCGCATCGGTCGCTAAATACCCGTCAATTGCACTGGTATTGCAAGGTGGCGGCGCGCTGGGCGCCTACCAGTGCGGCGTGTACGAAGGCCTGCACGAGGCCGGTATTGATCCCAACTGGTTTGCCGGCATCTCCATCGGCGCGATCAACGCCGCGATCCTGGCCGGCAGCGCACCGCGCGATCGCATCGACCGGCTGCGCGAATTCTGGGAGCTGATCTGCGAACCCGCGGAAAGCCTGGCACTGCCCACGCTGGCAGTGCGCTCGACCGCTGCCATGCTGCCCGACCTTCCGATGGTCGATGCCTGGGCCGGCTCGCTCAGCGCGATGGCCGCGCTGTGGCAGGGGCAGCGCGGCTTCTTCGCGCCGCGCACATTGTCGCCCTACCTGCTCGGCGACGGCAGCGACGAGGCCGTCAGCTTCTACGACACCAGCCCGCTACGCGCGACGCTGGAGCGCATGGTCGATTTCGACCGCATCCACAACGACAAGACCGTGCGACTCACCGTCGGCGCCACCGACATCGAAACCGGAAATTTCGAATATTTCGACAGCAACCGTACCCGCATCCGCGTCGAGCACATCCTCGCGTCCGGCGCCTTGCCACCGGCATTTGCGCCCGTCGAAATCGACGGCAAGGCGTACTGGGACGGCGGGCTTGTGTCCAATACGCCGCTTGAACACATCCTGGGCGAATGGCCGCGCCAGGACACACTGGCCTTCCAGGTCGATCTTTGGAGCGCGCGTGGGCCGCGGCCGCGCACCATGTCGGACGTGTTTGAACGCGGCAAGGACATCCAGTATTCCAGCCGCACCCGCCACGGCACCGACACAGTCGCGCATACACAACACCTGCGCGCGGCGCTGGTCGAGCTGATCGATTCCCTGCCCGGCCGCACGCTGCCGGCGCACTTGCAAAAAACGCTGGCGCCGTATCTCGACGATCGCGTGTTCAACATCATCCAGTTGATCTATCAGGCAAAGCCGCACGAGCAACAGTTCAAGGATTACGCCTTCGGCCGCATCGCCATGCGCCGGCATTGGGACAGCGGTCTGCACGACATGGCACACACACTGGCGCGGCCGGCTTTCTTCGTGCTGCCCGATCGTCGGCGCGGCGTGGCCACCCACGACGTGCACCGCGTCATTGCCCAGGACAGCGCGCGCGACGCCTAGAACGGCTTGGCGATCGCCAGGTAGATCACCGCCAACAACACCACGACCGGGAATTCGTTGAACCAGCGCAGCGCCGTGGATGATGGCAACGCACGCCCATTTCCAACGCCCTTCAGCCAGCGCCCAGCCATGATGAAGTGGCCGAGCAACAGCGCCACCAGCAACAATTTCACGTGCAACCAGCCGCCACTGATGTGGAAGTGCAGCCACAGCACCAATCCAAACGCAACGGCGAACGCGAAGATCACATGGCCAAAGCGATACAACCGCTTGCCCATCAGCAGCAAGCGCGCGCGTACCGCAGCGTCGTCCCCGGCTTCGGCAAGATTCACCAGGATGCGCGGCAGGTAAAACACCGCCGCCATCCAGGCGATCACGAACAACAGATGGAAGGTCTTGGTGAGGTCGTAGGCATGCATGGCGAGGGTTCCTGTTGCAATCGGGCGCGCAACAGGATGGCACGTCCGGGGCGACGTTGAGCAAGCCGCGTCCCGCCCAGGCCGGTGCTGCCCGTCGGCCACGGCCCGGCAATGAGCACGATTCAACGCAGCCCCCCGAGGCAACGCTTGGTCACGCGGCTGCGCCAACCTGGACAGTTCATGCGCATACCTCACGGGCGATCCCACACTGCGCATGACATCCGCCTGTTGCACGCGCTGGCCAACGGACGCGACGGAGATGCATTGGAATTCTTCAGCGACGACATGCGCAGTTCAATATCGATGACCTCCCTGGTCATCGGCTCACTGTAGGAGCGCTCCATGGGCACGACGGGACTTCCCGGTAATGCTTCATCGCGCCCATGGGGCGCTCCTACGGAAGCTGCCGCGCAGGTCGGGCCTACGTGCCCGACGCCGTGCAATCCGGGTGTCTGCTTCATCGCGGCCGGGTGCGCTCCTACACATGCGGCCGCGCAGGCGCCATCATTGCGTCATGACCAAACAATACGACGCCCGGTATTTCGACCATTGGTACCGCGAACGCGGCATCGGCAACCAGCAGCGCCTCGCGCGCAAGGTGGCATTGGCCGTCACCACCGCCGAATACCACCTCGAGCGGCCGCTGCGCAGCGTCCTGGACATCGGTTGCGGTGAAGGTGCGTGGCGCGCACCTTTGTTGAAGCTGCGGCCAACGGTGCAATATCGCGGCTTCGACAGCAGCGAATATGTGGTCACGCGATACGGGCGCCGTCGCGGCCTGCATTACGCACGCTTCGGTGACTTCGACCAATTGCGGCCCTGCGCGCCGGTCGACCTGCTGGTCTGCAGCGACGTGCTGCATTACCTGTCGGCGCGCGAACTCGATCGCGGCCTGCCGGGCCTGGCCGAATTGTGCGGCGGCGTTGCGTTCCTGGAGACCTTCGCTCGCGAGGACGAGGCCGAGGGCGACGAGGATGGATTCATGCAACGCCCTGCATCGTTCTATCGCAAGCGGTTCGCCGCCGTCGGCTTCCGCCAGCTCGGCTCGCATTGCTGGCTGTCGCCGACCCTGGGCATCAGCGCAGCCCTCGAAATCGCCTGAGCCCATTGCGCGGTGCGGCCGGGATTGGCGTCTTGCAGGCCCGGCATCCGCCATCCGACAGGCGCATTCACGTCGCTACGGGTCAATCCGTTATGCTGCAACGCAGCAACCATGGAACCATGCCGCCCATGCTTTATCAGATGCACGAACTCAGCCGCGCCTGCATGGCGCCCTTCACGTATTGGGCCGAGGCAAATGCACGCATGTTTTCAGCGCGCGACAGCTGGCTGTCCAGTGTGCCCGGCGCTCCGCGCATCGCCGCGGGCAACGAATTGTTGTATCGCATCGGCAAGTCTTACGAAAAACCGGCGTTCAACATCCACGTCATCCAGGTCGCCGGCCACGACGTGCCCGTGGTCGAGAAGGTGGCCGTTGAAAAGCCATTCTGTCGCCTGTTGCGTTTCAAGCGTTACACCGATGATGTCGCCAACATCAAGGACATGCGCAGCGACCCGACCGTACTGGTGGTCGCGCCGCTGTCCGGCCACCACTCCACCCTGCTGCGCGACACCGTGCGCACGCTGCTGCCCGACCACAAGGTCTACATCACCGACTGGCTCGACGCGCGCATGGTCGACAAGCAACACGGCACGTTTTCACTCGATGATTACGTTGCCTACATCGAGGAGTTCATCCGCACCATCGGCGCGGACAACCTGCATGTGATCAGCGTATGCCAGCCGACGGTACCGGTGCTGGCCGCGGTGTCGTTGATGGCATCGCGCGGCGAAAAAACCCCGCGATCGCTGGTGATGATGGGCGGGCCGATCGACACGCGCGAATGCCCCACCGCCGTCAATAACCTCGCCACGCAAAAACCGCTGTCGTGGTTTGAATCCAACCTCACCCACGCCGTCCCGGCCAACTATCCCGGCAGCGGCCGCCGCGTGTATCCCGGTTTCCTGCAGCACACCGGTTTCATGGCGATGAACCCCGAACGCCATCTCGATTCGCACTGGGGTTTTTACAAGGACCTGGTCAAGGGCGACCTTGAAGACGCGCAATCGCATCGCCGCTTTTATGACGAATACAACGCCGTGCTCGACATGCCGGCGCGTTATTACCTTGATACGGTCCGCATCGTGTTCCAGGAACACCTGCTGCCGCGCGGCCTGTGGGACGTCAACGGCGAGCGGGTGCAGCCCGCCGATATCCGCGACACCGCGTTGATGACCATCGAGGGCGAACTCGACGATATCTCCGGCCAGGGCCAGACCCGCGCCGCGCACAAGCTGTGCACGGGCGTGACCGAGCGCGATCGCAAGCACCTCACCGTGGAAGGCGCCGGTCATTACGGCATCTTCAGCGGCCGGCGCTGGCGCGAGCAGGTCTACCCGCAGGTGCGCGAGTTCATCGCGTCGCATGCGAAGCCAGGGACGACGGAACCGGTTGCCAGGATCGCGTCCGTGCGCGCGACTGCGGCGGCGAAGAAACCTGCCAAGCGGATCACCCAAGGCAAACGCTCGAGTCGATAGACGCCCGTGGGCGAGGTTTCAGCCGCGAGCTTCTCCCGGACGCCAGGCAATCCGTCCCGGCGCCCCGGAGCTCGCCGCTGAAGTCGCCCACCCGAGGCTCGATGGCCAGGTGCGCGATCAGGTGTATTGCGCCGACTTCACCAGCAGGTGCTTGGCGAACAGCCCATGCAGCGTGCCGATGCCGCGCGCCAGGTGCAGGGTCACGAACAGCAACCCCACGCCTGCAATCGTCAGCAGCGGCAGCAGCCAGGGTGCCTGGGCCGGAATGTCGATGCCGAACATCCATACATTCAGGTGCACGCCGGGAAGCAGGGTCAACGGCGCGAGGATCAGCGACAGCGATACGCTCACCAGGCTCACCGCCAGGGTGAAATACACGATCCCCAGCGGCAGCATTGCGAGGAAGTACAGCACCGTGCTCCAGGTGCGCGGGTCGAGGAACATGTCCTTGATCCGCTCCAGCAATGGCTTGCCGCGATGGCCGTACAGCGGCCTGCGTGGCATGCGTTCGCCCAGCATGACCTCGACGATGCGGCCTTCGAGCAGCGACAGCATGCGCACCGAGCCGAGGAACAGGATCACGAACGGGATGCCGATGATGAGCATCGCGAAACCCGCTGACAGCGATATGCCGGTCACCACCCAGGTGAAGTAGAAGATCCCGGTCACCAGGCTGAGCATCATGTAGAACAACGCGGCATACGCGCGCGGATCCGCAGCAACGCCGAAGAAACGACCGATCGCCGACTTGCGCTGGCGCAGCGGCGGCGCGCGCAAGGCCGTCTGCACCCTCACTTCGGTATCGCGATAGATGTCGGCGACTTCCTCGGGCGCGCCATAGCTCGACGCGACCGTGGCGATCACCTCGGCCTCGGACGTGCCCGGTCCGCCCTGGGTCATTTGCTCGGCAAGTTCGGAACGCAGGTATTCCTCGGCGTCGTACAACGCATCCTGCACCAGCGCCGGATCGGCGCCGGCCAATGCCCGGCGCAGTTGCTCCAGGTAATCGGCAATGGTGGTCGGCAACGCAGCGTTGGCAGTGAAAGCGTTCATGGCAGATCCTTGAGGACGGCATCGACGGAATCGCGGGTTGCACGCCAGGCGGCGACCCACGCTTGCAGCGTGGTTCGACCCACGGCGGTGAGTTGGTAATAGCGGCGCGGTGGGCCGGACATCGACGGCTCGACATGGCTGTCCAGCAGGCCGGCCGCGCCGAGGTTGCGCAGCACCGGGTACAGGGCGCTTTGCTTGCCGCTCAGTACGCCATCGCCGAAGCGTTCCAGGCGTTTTGCGATCTGGTAGCCGTACATCGGCTCGTCGGCGCTGGCGAGCACCGCCAGCAGTGCCAGCGAAACGGTGCCGGCGCTGAGCTCCTTCTGGAACTTGCGCAACAGCTGGTCGGCGATGACGGGATCGGAATTCAACAGAGCCATGAGGACCTCCAATCAAGTGGTCACTACTCTATTACTAACTTCGGTATAGCGAATGTGCTGTTAGTCATGACGACGAGCGGATGCGGCCTTTCTTTTGCGCGTGCACGTGAGCCAAGCGGCAGCAAGGCGCTCATCCATCCTGCGGGCACGCTCTGCCGGCAGCGCAGGAAGGCAGGCGCACCTGCAGGAGAAGCGAAGCGGGCGTAGTGCGGAAAAATCAGGCGCACCCCTGTTGAAACACGATGCTCGGCAGATGGGGCGACGGCGTCCGTGGAAAGAATCCAGCCACCCGATGCCACGGGTCGCGCCACCGCCGCTGGATGGCGCGCACGCGGCCCAGCTACCGCCCTGACATGTATCCACTGTGCGTGGTCCAGCCTGCAGGTGTTCGTCGAATCCACGCGCGGCGAATACACTCGCCATTCCGATCCGCCGCATGGAGTCCACGATGCGCCACACCCTCTTCGCCATGCTTGTTGTTGCCGCGACCACCACGGCCATCCCCGCCTCACGTGCCGCCGACGATGCGACACCAAAACCCAAAACGACGCAGGAGCTGCTGGATGCCTCGCAGCCGTCGGACTGGCGCACGCTTGATCCGGCCAACACCGTGTACCTGGAACTCACGGGCGGTCGCGTGGTGATCGAACTGGCGCCCGGCTTTGCACCCGAGCACGTCGGCAACATTCGCACGCTCGCCCGCGAGGGCTACTGGAACGGCATGAGCATCAACCGCTCGCAGGACAATTTCGTCGTGCAGTGGGGTGATCCGGCTGAAGAAAGCCAGCCGCGCAAATCGCTGGGAAATGCCAGGGAACACTTGCCTGCCGAATTTGAACGCAAGGCCGCCGGCGTCGCATTCCACGCCCTGCCCGACACGGACGGCTGGGCGCCACAGGTCGGTTTTGCCGATGGTTTTCCCGCTGCGCGCGATCCCAAGAACGGCATCGCCTGGCTGGCGCATTGCTATGGCGCGGTGGGCGCCGGCCGCGATGCCGCCGCCGATTCAAGCAACGGCAGCGAGCTGTATGTCGTCGATGGGCAATCGCCGCGCCAGCTGGATCGCAACATCACCCTGGTTGGCCGCGTCGTGCAGGGCATGGAGCTGCTGAGCGTGCTGCCGCGCGGCACCGGGCCAATGGGCTTCTACGAGAAACCCGAACAGCGCGCCCCGATCACCGCGATCACGCTTGCCGCCGATGTGCCCGAAACCCGACGCACGTCGCTGCAAGTTCTGCGCACCGACACCCCGCTGTTTGATGCCGTGGTCGAGTCGCGTCGCAACCGCCGCGATGACTGGTACAAGCATCCTGCCGGGCACATCGACCTGTGCAACATCACCATCCCCACGCGCGTGCCGCCAGCGGCGGAATGACCGGATCAAAACAATCGGAAAAAAGTGCTCTGGATCGATGACCAGGATCAATGATCGAAGCCTGATTGCCTCGACCTGTTCGCGTTCCAGCCATGGCCGCTGCAACTGCCGTCGAGCGACAGGTCGTGCGGTGGCGTCCGCCGCCCGCGGCGTGGCCGCGTCCATCACGCACGGTTAGCCTGCACCCCGATAGCCTGCAGGCATCCCACACTACGCAAGGATTCCCGATGGCCCTGCTCCGCATCCGCCTCACCGCCAGCGACGATACCGTGCGCGCGGTGATGAACCTGCTGCAAAGCATCGACGGCATCGAACACGTCGAGGAAATCGGCGACATGATGTCGCACATGGACGATGCGGACTCCAGCTCGGCCGGCCTGAGCGATCTGCAAGGCCCGCAGATGCACGAGATCGAAATCGACGTACCCAACCCATCCACCGACCGCAAGGTGCGCGAAGCGGTCGAGGCGCTGGCGTTTGACCTCGATGCGCTGGTGGAATTTGAAGATGACGACGACGACGAGGGTCAATAGGACTCAGCGGTTGTCGTAGGTCCCGTCGAGGGCTGCGATGTAACGCTCGACCGAGCGCTGCAACGCCACGCGCGCATCGGTGGTGATGCTGCGGCCCCACCATGCGCCGTGGATGGCATCGAAGCGGTACGGCTCGACGGCTGCGGCAACATGGCGCACCGCCCGTGCCGACAATGGAATGTAATTGGGAAAGCTGCGCATGAAGCCAACATGGCGGTTGTCCATCGCCACCTGGATGACATCACCGGTCAGCAATGCACCGCGACCGCCTGACAGTTGCGGGACGTGCGCGACCGTGCCACCGGCGAAATGACCACCGCAGCGGATCAAGGTCATGTTGTCCCACAGCGCCAGCGTCTCGCCCTGCCAGCGTTCGATCGCAGGATCGTCGCGCATCACCCACGCGCAGTCGTCGGCGTGCAGGAGGATCGGCACACCGCCAAACGTGCGACTCCACTCGACCATGCCGGAGTAGTAGTGCGGATGCGAGATCGCAATCGCGCGAATGCCGCCCAGCGCGCGTACCTGCGCAACGGTCTCCTCGTCGATCAGCGCAATGCAGTCCCACAGCAGGTTGCCGCCCGCGGATTGCACCAGCAGCGCCCGCTGGTTGATCGCGAATGCCGGCTCGGTGCCGATGCCGATCAAACCTTCGGCCTGCGACGCGATGCGATTGCAATGCGTTCGACGCAGCGCGTCCAGCGTCGTCCAGCGCTGTCCGTCGTGGCCGACGTACTGGCGCTCGTCCTCGCAAACCGGGCAGCGTCCGGGTTCACGTTCGCTGTGCGCGAACTGCGTGCCGCAGGTAATGCAGATGAAGGGCGTCATGGCAAAACACCGTAGGTCGAAGCATCCAGGCCGACAGTACGCGTCCCTGGACGGGGACGCGACACGTGGTGCCGCTTCCACGCGGCAACGCCTCGATGCCTGCACCGAATCGATGCCGGACCGCGCTTCATGACAAAATCATGGGCTCCGTCGCCTTGCTGGTACCCGCCATGCGTTCGAAACTGTTGCCCATCGCCCTGCTCACCGCCGCCATGAGTGCCTGCCAGCCGCAAGCGGCCACAACCGCCACGAACCTCGCCCCCGCAAGTGCGGTCGTCGACGCGAAGACCCATGCGCAGGCCGACGCCGCATTCGCGGCACTGTCCAAGCAGTGGCTCGACGGCTGGCTGCAGCTCAATCCGGTCAACGCCACCCAGGTCGGCGATCATCGCTTCGACCATGCCCTCGATGACCTCAGCGCCGCGGGACGACAGAAATCCGTCGACTTCAGCACCAGGATGCTCGCGCAGCTCGATGCCATCGACACCAGCCAGTTGTCACGCGCGAACCAGGTCGACGCGCTGATCCTGCGCAACCAGCTGCAGGGCGACCTGTGGAGCATCCAGACGCTGCAGAGCTGGGCCTGGGATCCACAGGCGTACACAGGCCTTGCGGGTGGCGCGATCTACAACCTGATGGCACGCGACTTTGCCCCGATGCCGCAGCGGCTGAAATCCGCGACCGCGCGCATGCGCGAGATCCCGACCCTGTTCGCACAGATGCGCGAAAACCTCGATCCGGCCCGCGTGCCGAAGATCCATGCCGAAACCGTCGCCAAACAAAATGGCGGCGTACTGCAATTGGTGGATCAATTCATCACCCCGAATGCCGGCCAGCTGTCCGGCGACGACCGCAAGCAGCTCGATGATGCCGTCGCCACCCTGCGCAAGGCCGTGGCCGAGCAGCAGACCTGGCTCGACAAGACCCTGGTGCCCAACGCCAAGGGCGACTTCCGCATCGGTGCCAAGCTCTATGACGAAAAACTGAAGTTCGCGCTTAACTCCGCGCTGTCGCGCACCGAGATCAAGCAGCGCGCTCAAGCCGAGCTCAAGCGCGTGCGCGAAGAGATGTACGCCATCGCGCAGACCGTACTCAAGGACACGCCCGGTGCGCCGTCGATGCCGGCCGCGGCAAGTGCGCAGCAGCAGCAAGCGGCCATCGAGGCGGCACTCGAGCTGGCCTATGCCGATCGCCCGGCGCGCGACAAGGTCGTCGACGCCTCCAAGCAGGCGCTGGCCGATGCCACCGCATTCGTCAAGCAAAAAGATCTGGTCACCGTGCCCAACGATCCGGTCAAGATCATCCTGATGCCGGAATTCCAGCGCGGCGTGGCGGTGGCCTATTGCGATTCACCGGGGCCGCTGGACAAGGGACTCGATACCTATTTCGCGATCTCGCCGATCCCTGATGACTGGACGGATGCGCAATCCGATTCGTTCCTGCGCGAATACAACTCGCGCATGATCGACCTGCTGGCGATCCACGAGGCCATGCCAGGGCATTACCTGGAAGGCGCGCATTCGGCGAAGTTCCCGTCGACGCTGCGCGCGGTGTTGCGTTCGGGATTGTTCGCCGAGGGTTGGGCGGTCTACACCGAGAAGATGATGGCCGACGCCGGTTACCTCGACGGCGATCCGCTGTTCCGCCTGGTGCAGATGAAGTTCTACCTGCGCACGATCGCCAATGCGATCCTCGACCAGGGCGTGCACGTCGACAACTGGTCGCGTGAACAGGCGATGGACCTGATAACCAGACAGGCGTTCCAGCAAGAGAGCGAAGCGGCCGGAAAGTGGGTGCGGGTGCAGCTGTCGTCGGCGCAACTACCGACCTACTTCGTCGGCGCGCAGGAACACTTCGATACGCGCAAGGCCGTGGAAGCCAAGCTGGGCGAGGCGTTCAACCTCAAGGCCTACCACGACCAGGTGCTGTCGTACGGCGCGCCGCCGGTGCGCTTCGTGCGCCAGATGATGCTGGACCAGCCGATCGAGTAACCCTACCCCGCAGGAGCGCGGCGCTCCTGCGGAAAGGCGGCGCCCCAGCCCGATCGAGTACCCGTATCCCCGTAGGAGCGCGGCGCTTTTGCGGAAAGGCGGCGCCCCAGCCCGATCCAGTACCCGTATCCCCGTAGGAGCGCGGCGCTCTTGCGAAAATGCGGTGCCCCAGCCCGATCCAGTACCCGTATCCCCGTAGGAGCGCGGCGCTCCTGCGGAAAGGCGGCGCCCCTGCCCGATCGAGTACGCGTATCCCCGTAGGAGCGCCCCATGGGCGCGATGAAGCTCTACCCGTAAAGCTCTATCGCGCCCGACGGGCGTTTCGATGGCATGGGCGCGCTCCTACGGGTTTTCGACACGGTCGGTATCCCCGGCAGGCCCTTCCCGCTCCGGCATGAAGCGCAAACCCACGCCCGGCTCGGTGGCGATGTAGCGCGGGGCGGCGGCATCATCGCCCAGTTTCTGTCGCAGTTTGCCGACCAGGATGCGCAGGTAATGCGTGTCGTGCTGGTGGCTGGGCCCCCACAGTTCGCGCAACAGCTGCGGTTGCGTGACGACGCGACCGGCGTTGTGCAGCAGCAGCGAGAGCAGCGCGAATTCCTTGCGCGTGAGGGTGACGACCTCGCCGCCAAGGCGCACCTCGCGCTTTGGCAGGTCGATGCGCAGGACGCCATCGTCGAACAGTGGCAGCGACTCCGCCGACGCTGCATGCGCACGCAGCAGGCTGCGCACGCGCGCCATCAATTCCTGCACGCCAAACGGTTTGGTGACGTAGTCGTTGGCGCCGCCATCAAGCGCGGCCACCTTGCCGGCCTCATCGGCCCGCACGGTCAGCATGATCACCGGCACCTGCGACCATTGCCGTATGTCATGCAACACCTCATGCCCGTCGCGATCGGGCAAGCCGATATCGAGGATCACAAGATCGGCACCCTGCAGGGCCAGGGCGGCCAAGCCGGTTTCAGCGTCGGCGGCCAGTTCGACGTGGTAGCCCTGCGCGCGCAGGCTGATCTCGAGGAACTTGCGGATCTGCGGCTCGTCGTCGATGACCAGCACGCGCGCAGGCGGCACGGAGGCGACGTTGGCGACGTCGTCACTCATCAGGTGGCATCTCGGTGGTGGGCGGCGTCAGCAATGGCAGCGTGATGCGAATGGTGGTGCCGCGACCATCATCGCCGGGCAGCGCCACGACGCTGCCGCCGTGCGCGCCGATCATGCCCTGGCAGATGGCCAGCCCAAGGCCAGTGCCATGGCGGCCACGATCGCCGCGCTCGACGCTGAAGAACATGTCGAACACGCGTTTGCGCTCGTCCTCCGGGATACCGGGGCCGCGATCGCTGACATCGATACGCAGGGCACCGTCGTCCGATGCCTGTGCGCGGATCGCCACCGGTTGTCCCACTGGCGAAAATTTCGCCGCGTTCTCGATCACGTTGAACAAGGCCTGTTCGACCAGCGCCGGATGCACCCAGATCGGCGCGATGTTTTCAGCGATCTGCACATCCACTTGCGTAGCGGGCTGGTAACGATGCAGTCGCGTCACCGCTGACCCGATCAACTCATCGACGCCGATCCAGTCACGGTTGATCGTCAGGCCACCGTGGCCGAGCCGGGTCATGTCGAGCAGGTTCTGGATGTAGCGATCCAGGCGCTCGCCCTCGATGCGGATGGTGTCGAGCAGGCCGCGACGATCGTTGTCGTCCATGCCGGCGCCGTAATGCTCCAGGCTGCCGGCCGCGCCGATGATCGAGGCCAGCGGCGAGCGCAGGTCATGCGAAACCGACGACAACAGCGCCGAACGCAGTTGATCGGTTTCGCCGCTGACACGCGCGTCTTCGAGATCTGAAACAAGATGCGTGCGCACGGCGGCCTGGGCGATGTCCTCGGCCATGGCCTCGGCCAGCCGGCGCTGCTCCGCCGCCAGGCGCTTGACCTCCGCCGGAAACCGCAGGCCCACCACGCCCAGGCTGCGGCCGCTGCCATTCAACGGCAGGAACCACCAGTTGACGGCCGACAAGGTATCGCTGAACCGCCCGGCCTGCTGGGCGTGGCGCTGGCACCAATCGGCAGCCGCGCAGTCCTTCTCGTGCAGACCGCGATCGGGCGCAGGCAACAGGGGCGAGTCGGCCATATGCACCACGGCCTCGACGTCCAGCGCCGTGCGCAGGGCATTGCGCCCGGCTTCGGCC
This sequence comes from Lysobacterales bacterium, assembly GCA_038241735.1. Lineage (GTDB taxonomy): Bacteria > Pseudomonadota > Gammaproteobacteria > Xanthomonadales > Xanthomonadaceae > Luteimonas. Next base: position 14,138 of record JBBSST010000010.1, on the reverse strand, counting down.
ACTTGTCCAAGGTCAGCGGCCGTCACCAGCTGTCGACCCAGGGATTGCAGGGACGTGGCGTGCGCGTTGGAGGCACGCAAGGCCAGCACCTGCATGCGCAGGCGCGTCGCCAGCCGTCCGGCAACCAGCGCCGCCGCCAGGAACAACACCACCGTGGTCACGCCCTGCTGCGCGCTGATGTACAAGGTCCAGCGAGGCGAGATGAAAAAGAAGTTGTAGGCGAAAAAACAAAGGATGGCCGCCAGCACCGCCGCCGCCATGCGCGTGCGCGAGGCGACGACCAGCACCGCGACGATGAAGATCATCGACAGGTCTTCAAGGCCGATCCAGCGTTCGCACAGCCACGCCAGCGCCACGGCCGCCGTGCTGACCAGCAGCGCCTGCATGGCATCGCCCAGACTGAAGACATTGCTTACCTGGCGCAGCGTGCGCCGCGCCTGCGCGCGCGCCTGCGGGGTGCTGACGATGGTGAGTTCGTAATGCGCGCCGCGCTGGATCAGCTGCTGCGTGAGGGTGCGATTGAACAGGCGCGCGAACGGCCGCTCGCGCGTGCGCCCCAGCACGATGGCCGACACACCGCTGTGGCCGGCCTGGTCGAGCAGGGCATCGACGATGCTGCCGCCGTGCAGGATCTCCGCCTGCCCGCCCAGCCGCCGGGCCAGCGCAAACGCGCGATCGAGTTCAAGCTGCTGGGCCTCGCTGGGCGGCGTCGGGGTTTGCACCGTGACCACCGTCCACGGCGCATCCCGGCGTTCGGCTAGGCGTCGCGCCACGCGCACCAGGTATTCGGATTGCCCGCGGCCGTCGATGGCGACCATCACCCGGCGTCGAAGTGGCACCCCGGGCAGGCCGCGCGCGGCCTGCGATTCACGCAGGTCGCTGTCGACGCGGTCGGCCGCCGTCTGCATCGCCAACTCGCGCAGCGCGCTGAGGTTGGATGGCGAAAAATACGCCTGCAGTGCGCGCGCGGCCTGTTCGGGCACATACACCTTGCCCTGCTGCAGGCGCTCGATCAGTTCGCGCGGCGGCAGGTCGATCAGCACGATGTCGCGCAGGCGGTCGAAGATCGAATCGGGCACGGTCTCGGTGACACGCACCCCGGTGATCCGGTGCACGACGTCGTTGAGGCTTTCCAGGTGCTGGATATTGATGGTGGTGTGGACGTCGATGCCGGCGTCGAGCAGTTCCTCGACATCCTGGTAACGATAGGGATGGCGGCTGCCGGGCGCGTTGCTGTGCGCGAGCTCGTCGACCAGCACTACCTGCGGCTTGCGCGCCAGCACGGCGTCCAGGTCGAGTTCTTCAAGCACGCGACCCTTGTAGTCGACGCGTCGGCGCGGAAGCACGTCGAGACCGTCGAGCAGGGCCTGGGTTTCGGGTCGTCCGTGTGTTTCCACGATGCCGACCACGACATCAATGCCATTGCGATTGAGTGACTGCGCGACGTTGAGCATCGCGTAGGTCTTGCCAACCCCGGGCGCGGCGCCGAGGAAGATCTTCAGCTGTCCACCGCGTTCGCGGCGGATGGCGCCGAGCAGGGCATCGGCCTTGGCTGTGTTGCGCTCGTCCATGCGGCTTATTGTGCGCGAAGACGTGGCGGCATCGGGCGGCGTGTCCGCGCGCGGCGGCCTGGACAACGTGGCATCACGCCACAACCGGGCAAGGTCACGGCCATACTGATGGCGTCAGGCCCACGACGTCATGCCCACGTGATCCGCACGACGTCGTGCCCACGACGTCATCCCCGCGCGCCATGCCGGCACGGGGAAGACGCGGGAATCGGCATCCATGGTGTCCATCAGATGCCCGCGTAGCCGCCAAGATCGTAGTCGTCGGCGGCGCGGCTTGCAGCGGAATCACTCGGCACGCGGGTGACACGGGCAGCCGCCGGGCTTGCGGGCGCACGCGTGGGCAGGGCGATGACCACGTCGCCCGACGGATCGATCACCGACAGCGACACGTCGCGGTCGCTGCCATCCCTGGCGTGGGCATGCGTGGGGATTGCGATCACCACGTCGCAGCTGGCATCCTCGGACGAGACGCGTATCTCCATGTCCGGATGGGTGTCGTCGGGCAACGAGACCGACAGTTTCAATGTGTGCAAGGCGTACATGTGCAAAACTCCAATGGGGTGTCGCATACAACAATCCGGTGAATGCCGGGGACACGCGTGTGAGGGACGCGCAGACAGCGTGCTGGAACGGATACTCAAATCGGCACGTCCAAAATCACTGCGTTCAAATCAATGCGTTCAAATCAATGCGTTCAAGTCGCTGCGTTCAAATCAACGCGCCAGGCCAGCGCGTTGAATGCACCGCGTCGAAAACACCGCGTTGAACCAACGCGGTCAAATCAATACCTTCCAACCGGCGCTCAGGCCATCCCGGCAAGCACCAGCAGCATGTCGATGGCCTTGATGCCGACAAACGGCACGATCAGCCCGCCCAGGCCGTAGACCAGCAGGTTGCGCCGCAGCAGCGCCGCAGCGCCGACCGCGCGATATTTCACGCCCTTGAGCGCCAGCGGGATCAGGAACACGATGATGACCGCGTTGAAGATCACCGCCGACAGGATTGCCGACGAGGGGCTGGCAAGCCCCATCACGTTCAACGCGCCCAACTGCGGATAGGTGGTGACGAACATCGCCGGCAGGATCGCGAAATACTTGGCGACATCGTTGGCGATCGAAAATGTCGTCAGCGAGCCGCGCGTCATCAGCAGCTGCTTGCCGGTTTCCACCACTTCCACCAGCTTGGTGGGGTTGGAATCCAGGTCCACCATGTTGCCCGCTTCCTTGGCGGCCTGGGTGCCGGAGTTCATCGCCACCGCGACGTCGGCCTGGGCCAATGCCGGGGCGTCGTTGGTGCCGTCGCCCGTCATCGCCACCAGCATGCCCTGCGCCTGGTAATCGCGGATCATCTGCAGCTTGGCTTCAGGTGTGGCTTCGGCAAGAAAGTCATCGACACCCGCCTCTGCAGCGATGGCCGCGGCGGTGAGCGGATTGTCGCCGGTGATCATCACCGTCTTGATGCCCATCCGGCGCAGTTCGGCGAAGCGTTCCTTGATGCCTGTCTTGACGATGTCCTTCAGCTCGACCACGCCAAGCACGCGGGCATCATCGGCGACAACAAGCGGCGTGCTGCCGCGTCGCGCCATCGCTTCGGCGGCAGCCTGCACTTCGGCCGGCCAGCGTCCACCCAGCGCCTCGATGTGGCGACGCACGGCATCGCCGGCGCCCTTGCGGATCATCCGCGTGCGGCCATCAACCAGCAGGTCGATGCCGCTCATCCGCGTCTGCGCTGTGAACGGCACGAAGGTCGCGCCTTCGTGCTGCCTGGCGCTGCTTTCGGCCAGGCCAAAGCGTTCACGCGCCAGCACCTCGATGCTGCGGCCTTCCGGCGTCTCGTCGGCCAGCGACGCCAGCTGCGCGACTTCGGCCAGCCATTTTTCATCGATGCCGTCAGCCGTGGCGAAATTCGACGCCTGGCGATTGCCCAGCGTGATCGTGCCGGTCTTGTCCAGCAGCAACACGTCGACGTCGCCGGCCGCCTCGACCGCACGCCCGGAGGTGGCAATGACATTGGCCTGCATCATGCGGCTCATGCCGGCCACGCCAATCGCGGAGAGCAAACCGCCGATGGTGGTGGGAATCAGGCACACCAGCAGCGCCACCAGCACGGTCACGCTGACCACGCTGCCGACACCGCTGGCGTTGACCGCGAAAAACGAGAACGCCCACAGCGTCACAACCACCAGCATGAACACCAAGGTCAAGCCGACCAGCAGGATGGTCAGCGCGATTTCGTTGGGCGTCTTCTGCCGCTTCGCACCCTCGACCATGGCGATCATGCGATCCAGGAATGACTCGCCCGGATTGACCGTGATGCGCACCACCAGCCAATCCGACAACACCCGCGTGCCGCCGGTGACGGATGAAAAATCGCCGCCGGATTCACGGATCACGGGTGCGGATTCACCGGTGATCGCGCTTTCATCGACCGACGCCACGCCTTCGATCACCTCGCCGTCGAGCGGAACGATGTCGCCGGCCTCGACCAGCACCACCATGTCGCGGCGCAGCTCTTCGGCCTCCACCGGGATCCAGCGACTGCCGTGCGTTGGATTCAGCAATTTCTTGCCGATGGTCCTGCGCTTCATGCTGCGCAGCGTGGCCGCCTGGGCCTTGCTGCGCCCTTCGGCCAACGCCTCGGCGAAGTTGGCGAACAACACGGTGAACCACAGCGCGACCGCAATGGCCAGGATGAAGCCAGCCGGTGCATCGCCCTGGCCGCGCAGCGCCTGCAGCCATAGCAACGTGGTCAGCAGGCTGCCGATGTAGACGACAAACATCACCGGATTGCGCCACTGCGCCTGCGGCGACAGCTTGCGCAGCGCGTCGACGAGCGCTGGCTTCAACAGGGCCCGGTCAAACAGGGGCAAACGGGGGGTCTCAGTACGCATGATGGGTTCTCGAAGTATTCGCAACAATCACTGGACGGGCATGGCCTGGATGGGCATCGCCTGGACGTGCATGGCGTCCAGCGCGCGATTGAGCTGCAGCACGTTGACGCGCGGCTCGCCTAACAGGCCAAGGACTCGCGGTGCCGCCTGGGTATCGATCAATGCACGCACTCGCTGCTCGGCAAGATCGCGATGCCTGGCCACGCGCGCGGCTTGCACCTGCGCATTGGCCAGCGAGATGTCCGGATCCAGGCCAGACGCCGAGGCGGTCACCGCATCCACCGGCACCAGGGCGTCGGCGGACAATCCGTTCTCGGCGCGATAGGCCGCCACGCGCTCGCCGACGGCATCGATCAACTTGCGATTGGTCGGGCCGTGGTTGCTGGCGCCGCTGGCGCCGCCGTTATACGGCGCATTGGCGGTCAGGCTGGGGCGCGAATGGAAATAGCCGGGTTTGTCGAACTGTTGCCCGATCACCTCCGAACCGATCACCTTGCCGTCCTGCGTGATCAAGCTGCCCTGCGCCTGGTGCGGGAACAGCACGTTGGCAATCCCCGTCACCACGAGCGGATACGCCAGCCCGGTCACTGCCATGAAAAACACTGCCGACACCACGACCGGGCGCAGCAGGCCATGTGTCACTTTCGTTTGCTTGGTCATTGCATCACTCACAGGCTGCGGCCGGACAACATGTCCAGCTGTTCGACGATCGGGCCCAATGCCAGCGCTGGCAGAAAGGTCAGTCCACCCACGATCAGCACCACTACGATCAGCAAAATCATGAACGTCGGCGTGGCGGTGGCCAGGGTGCCTTCGCCGGTGGGAATGCTGCGCTTGGCGGCCAGCGAGCCGGCAACCGCCAGCATCGGCAGCAAGGTCAGGAAACGGCCGCCGATCATCGCCAGGCCAATCGTCGTGTTGAAGAACGGCGTGTTCGCATTCAATCCGGCAAATGCCGAACCGTTATTGGCCGTGCCCGAGGTGTAGGCGTAGAGGATCTCGCTGAACCCGTGCGCGCCGGGGTTGTTCAAACTGTCTGATGCCCCTGGCCACACCATTGCCAGTGCGGTGAAACCCAGGATGCACAGGGGATGCGCAAGCACTGCCAGCATGGTCAGCTTGACCTCATGGGCCTCGATCTTCTTGCCGAGGAACTCCGGGCTGCGGCCGATCATCATCCCGATCAGGAACACCGTCAGCAGCGCGTACTGGATCAGGTTGATGAAGCCAACGCCATCGCCGCCAAATACAAGGTTCAACATCATCTGTGACAGCGGCACCGCGCCGCCCAAGGGCGTCAGTGAATCGTGCATGGCATTGACCGACCCGGTCGTCGCCGCGGTGGTGGTGGTGACGAACAAGGCAGTCCCGGCGATGCCAAAACGCACCTCCTTGCCTTCCATGTTGCCGCCCGACTGCGTGTCCTGCAGGCTCTGGTCAGCGCCCGCCGTGGTCAGCAGGGGATTGCCGATTTGCTCGGCCGAATAGACGATCGACAGGAAGCCGACAAACATCACCAGGAACGCACCAAAAAACACCCAGCCCTGGCGGCGGCGCAGCAGCATCGAGCCAAACGCATAGGTCAGCGCCGAGGGAATCAGCAACATGCTCAGGATGTGCAGCGCGTTGGTCAGCGGGGTCGGATTCTCGAACGGATGCGCGGCATTCATGCTGAAGAAACCGCCGCCGTTGGTGCCGATGTGCTTGATCGCTTCCAGGCTCGCCACCGGGCCGACGATCAGCTGCTGGCGCACGCCTTCCAGCGTGGTTGCGATGGCCTCGGCATTCAGCGTCTGCGGCATGCCCTGCCACACGTACACCAGGGCCATCACCACGCACAGTGGCAGCATCACGCGATAGATCACGCGCGTCAGGTCGACCCAGAAACTGCCGATCGCCTGCGCCGACGCGCGACCCAGCCCGCGGATGAACGCTGCACACGCCGCGACGCCCGTCGCGGCGCTGACCGTCATCAGGAAGGTGATCACCGCCATCTGGCTGAAGTTGGACAGGCTGGATTCGCCTGCATACGCCTGCCAGTTGGTGTTGGTGGTGAACGACGCCGCGGTGTTGAACGCCAAGTCCGGCGTTTGCGCCGCGATGCCCAGCGGGTTGAGCGGCATCACCGTCTGCATCCTCAACAATACATAGCCCAGCAGCATCATTGCGCCATTGGACAACAGCAGCGCCAGGCCATAGCGCGCCCAGCCCATGTCCTCGTTGGCATTCACGCCCAGCAGGCGATAGGTCAGGCGTTCGGGCAGCCAGTGCCGCGGACTGGTGAAGGTATGCGCCAGCCCTTTGCCCATGACGACGGCCAAGCCGGTCATGCACGCGAGCAGGACAACGAATTGCATCACATTGATCAACATATCGGTGCTCCGGTCACACCTTGTCCAGGGCGGTCGCGTAATACGCGATCACAACGAAGCAGGCGATGGTCAAAAAGATAAAAATGGCGTCCGCCATGGCGGCGATTCCTCGATGTGGAACGGGGTTTTGGCAATGCATTGCGTCCGGGCTGAACCTAGAATTTTTCCGGACGGATCAGCGCGTAAAGCAGGTAGGCCATCAATAACAAGGCGACGACGCCCACCAGCATGTAGAGGAAATCCATGACGCGCTCCTAGAAACTCGCCTGCACGGCGGCTTCGATGCGGCTGCCGGCATTGGCATGGCCGAAAATTGTCTTGGCGTTGTGATCGGTGGCATGTGCGGTCAGGCGCAGCTCGATCGGGCGTTTCACCATCCACACCGCGCTTGCCCATGCATGCGAGTAGCTTCGACCGTAGACGCTATCGAGGAAGTAATGCGCGCCGCCAATTTCAAGGCGCAATGCATCGTTGACGGGGAACTTGTGGCCCACCTGCACGTAGGTACCGGCCTCTTCACTGCCCAGGGCCTCCGGTGACCAGCCCAGCGACAGCCAGGTGTTGTCGCGCCAGGTCAGGGTGCCGTTGAGTTCGGTCCAGTTGAGGTCGACAGTCGTCGATGGATACTGGTAGCGCAGCAGGTTGACGTCCAGCGCCCAGTCATCCGACAGCTTGCCGCCCCAGCCGATGCTGGCATCGATCTCGGTGCTGGCATGCAGCTCCGGTGCGAATTCCACGCTCGATGCCCACACCGTGCCATACCAGCCCGAGGCATCCGCCAGCTTGAAGCCGGCCTGCACCGCGGCATCGCCCTGAGATTGCGTGCTGCCGCGCCAGACGTAGTCACTGGTCAAGGCGGCATTGCCACTGACATCGGCCGCATCGACGCGCCCTGCCGTGGACAACAACAGCGTACCAACAAGGATTGCCCCGACCGATGCCGGAACCGTTGCGAAAAGGGAGGAAGTTTGGATGGACATGCCGATGCTCGAAAGTGGTCACGCACCCGGATCGGGCACGGACGAATTTTGAGACGAGGGCACGTAAAGTCGCTATGGCCGATGCGGGTCGGCGACGTAAATTCGGCGTAAAAGCGGCGCGGAAGCTTGATCTACTCGATCTGCTGCACTCGAGCCTTGGATGCCTGTTGATATTCCGGTCCGTCGCTCCCATTCCAACCTTCCGTCGTGAAATGGAAAGGCGCCAGGACCATCAGCCAGAAGCAACTTATTCCTTCAGCCCCTCACGCATCCGCAGCGACGAAGCCGCCCGTTTGTCGTTGCCACAAGCGCGCGTACAGACCCTCGCGTGCGATCAGTTCGGCATGCGTGCCGGTCTCGACGATCCGACCCTGGTCCATCACCACCAGCCGGTCCATGCGTGCGATGGTCGACAGACGGTGGGCGATGGCGATGACGGTCTTGCCCTCCATCAGCGTGTCGAGGCTGTCCTGGATCGCGGCCTCGACTTCGGAGTCGAGCGCGGACGTGGCCTCGTCCAGCAGCAGGATCGGCGCATCCTTCAACAGTACGCGTGCGATGGCAATGCGCTGACGCTGGCCGCCGGACAACTTCACTCCGCGTTCGCCCACTTCGGCGGCATAGCCGGTCCGGCCTTCGCCATCGACCAGCGACGCAATGAAACCATCTGCGCGCGCATTGCGCACTGCGGTTTCGATCTGCGCGTCGCTGGCATCGGGCCTGCCATACAACAGATTGTCGCGGATCGAACGATGCAACAGCGACGTGTCCTGGGTGACCACGCCGATCTGTCCACGCAGGGTTTCCTGGGTGACGTTGGCGATGTCCTGTCCATCAATCACGATGCGGCCGGATTCAAGGTCGTACAGCCGCAACAGCACGTTCACCAGCGTCGACTTGCCCGCACCCGACGGCCCGACCAGGCCGATCCGTTCGCCCGGATGCACCACCAGATCGAGCCCGGAAATCACCCCGCCCGCCTTGCCGTAATGGAAGTGGATATCTTCGAAATGCACGCTGCCGCGCGTCACCTGCAGCGCGGGCGCATCGGGGTGATCCACCACGGTGCGCGGCTGCGCAACCGTGGTCATGCCGTCCTGCACGGTGCCGATATCCTCGAAGATCCCGTTGACCACCCACATGATCCAGCCCGACATGTTGTTGATCCGGATCACCAGGCCCGTCGACAGCGCGATGTCGCCAACGGTGATCGAGCCGCGATGCCACAGCCACAATCCCAGCGCCGAGGTGCCCACGATCAGGAACCCGTTGAACGTGGTGATGCTGATATCCATCAGCGTGGTCATGCGTGTCATCAGCCGCACCTTGTCGGCGTTTTCCGCGACGGCCTCGGCAACGTAGGCATCCTCGCGGCCGGCATGCGGGAACAGCTTCAGCGTGGCGATATTGGTGTAACCGTCGACGACGCGGCCCATGAACTTCGAGCGCGCCTGCGAGGCCATCCACGAGCGTTGTTTCACCCGCGGAACGAAGAACACCAGGATGCCGACATAGCCCAGCAGCCACAGCGCCAGCGGCAACATCAGCCACGGATCAGCCTGCGCGAACAACACCAGTGCCGTGCCGGTATAGATCGCCACGTACCAGATCGCATCGACGATCTGCACCGCCGATTCGCGCAACGACGCACCCGTCTGCATGATGCGGTTGGCGATGCGGCCGGCGTAGTCGTCCTGGAAGAACGCCAGGCTCTGCCGCACCACGTACCGGTGCTGCTGCCAGCGGATGCGCGCGGTGAGGCCCGGCACCAACGCCTGGTTGACCATCAGGTCGTGCAGGCCGAGCAGCACGGGCCGCGCGACCAGCGCGACAAACGCCATCCACGCGAATTCCGCTGCGTGTTGCGCGAAGAAATCGGCTTGCGGCACGTCCTTGGCCAGGTCGACGAGGCGGCCGAGGAAATCAAACAGCGCCACTTCCACCAGCGCGACGAAAAATCCCAGCACGCAGACCGCCGCAAGGATGCCGCGCACCTGCCGCAGGTAGTGCCAATAGAACCGCCACACCCGGCTCGGCGGCATCGCTTCGCCGGGTTCGGCGAAGATGTCGATCAGCGATTCAAACCAGCGGAAAATCATGCACGGCTCCTGGCAGGCTGCGCATTATCCCACCCATGCCGAGAGCACATGTCACGCTGTAGGAGCGGCTTCAGCCGCGAGCTTTCGATCGCTCCCTGAAAATGAAGGACTCGCGGCTGAAGCCGCTTCTACATGTCCTTCCCTGCGACCGGCACCAGGCGCAGGTCCTGGAAATCGAAGCTGAAATCGGTCAACGGTGATATCGCCTGCATGCGCGCCTGGGTGATCTTGCCGTCGGCATCGAGCGCGAACGTGATGAACGCATCGGCGTTGAGGCCGCGATCGCGCCAGCGCACGATGAAGCTGTCGTGCTGCCAGTGTTCCAGGTCGCCAAGCAGCTGTGCGGTCTTCGAAAACTGCAGTTGCAAGCCTTTGCCGCTGGTCGTGATGACGACATCGCCATACCACGGGTCTCGATAGGTGCCCGCGTAATTGTTCAACGGCAGCGACGGTCGCGATGTTGCATCGCGCTGCTTGAGGTGCGCCTGCCAGCTCTCGTCGGATTTCTCCTGTGCCTTGGCCACCGCGGCGGCGTATGCCGCCAGCCAGTCGGTCCGGGGCGCATCAAGATAGGCATCCAGTGCGCGCATGGTGACCGCGTTGAAGGCGGCGCCGATTTCCTGGCTGGTCAACACCACCACGCCCAGTTTGCGCTCCGGCACCAGGGTCAGCCGCGACACCATCCCCGGCCATCCGCCGGTGTGCCAGACCAGTTTGTGCCCGCGATAATCACTGAGGAACCAGCCTTCGCCGTAGCCCGAGAAATTCGGCATGGCCGCCGCCAGTTCCGGCACCGATGGCTTGCTGACCGGGATCGGGGTGAGCACCGACCACATCTGTCGCTGGCGCTTTTCACTGAACAATCGCGTGGCGTTGTCGCCTTCGCCGGAAATCACGCCGCCGTCGAGCTGCACGCGCATCCACTTGCCCAGGTCGTGGACGCTGGAATAGATGCCGCCGGCGCCGGACACATTCGACCAGGTCAGCGTCGGTACCGGCTTGAGGTCGGTGAAATCGAACTTGGCATGACCGCTGGCGACGTTGTCGCCGGGCTTGATCGCATCGGCATTGAAGCGCGTTTCCGTCATGTCGAGCGGCGCGAAGATACGGGTGCGCAGGAATTGCTCATACGAGATGCCGCTGGCCTGCTCGATCACCAGTTGCGCGACCCCAAACAGGATGTTGTCGTAGGCGTAACGCTCACGGAAGCCGCCGCTGATCGGCACGTCGCGCAGGCGCTGCGCCACCTCGCGCGTGGTGTAGGACGTGGTCGGCCAGAACAACAGGTCGCCGGCGCCCAGCCCAAGGCCACTGCGATGCGCCAGCAGGTCGCGGATGCGCATCTCGTGGGTGATGTAGGGATCGGACATGCGGAACCATGGCAGGTGGTCGATGACGCGGTCGTCCAGCTCAAGCTTGCCGTCGTCGGCGAGCATCGAGATCGACGCGGCTGTAAACGCCTTGGTGTTCGACGCGATCGCGAATTGCGTGTGTTGATCGACCTTCGCCGGCTCGCCCAGCGTGCGCACGCCGTAGCCGCGCTCGAACACGATCTTGCCGTCCTTGACGATGGCCACCGCGATGCCGGGCACGTCGAACTGCTTGCGCACGGATTCGACGTAGGCATCGAAATCCTGCATCGCAGCAGGCGCAGTTGCGGGTGCGGCGGGCGTGGCGATCGGGGCCGCCACCAGCGGCTGGGCGGCAAACGCAGGCACCCAGAACACCGACGACAGCACGACCAGGCAGGCACGACGCAACATCAGCGAGGCGGTGGACATACGCATTCCCCAATGGATGGACCGCGCCATTGTAGACAGCCGCGTCGTCACCGGCGCGCCTGGGCAGTCATGTCCAGCGGGGTGGCGTGCACCGATTTCGTACGCCGCGTCCGCTATCCCGGGGATCTGACGTTGCAATGGATACCGGGGTTTGCCGGCACGCGGCCATTTTTTTCAGGCATGCGTTTACGCCGGGATCCACCCTCCCCGTCCATGCCCTCCATTCGTCGGTAGCGCCCTCCATGTTGGCCACACCCGCTTCAACGACTGCTCCCTCTCCCGGCATCGCCACGACGTCCGGCCGCATCCGCATCGGTATCGGCGGCTGGACCTATGCGCCCTGGCGCCATGGCATGTTCTATCCCGAAGGGCTGGTGCAACGCCGCGAACTGGATTACGCCAGCCGCCAGGTCAGCGCGATCGAACTCAATGGCACGTACTACGGCATGCAGGCGCCAGCCACGTATGCCAGGTGGCGCGACCAGACGCCTGATGATTTCCTGTTCTCGGCCAAGGCTCCCAAGTACATCATGGCCTCGCCGGTACTGGCGAACGTCGGCACGCAAGTCGATGACTTCATCGGCGGCATCGCGGAACTCGGCGACAAGCTTGGCCCGCTGGTCTGGCAGTTCGAACAACGCATCGTCGTGGATGCCGACGATTTCGCCGCATTCCTGCAACTGCTGCCCACGGCAATCAACGGCCGCCGGTTGCGCCACGTCCTCGACGTGCGCGACCCGGCCTTCGTCGATGCGCGCTACCTCGAACTTGCGCGCCAGCACGGCATGGCAACGGTGTTCACCGATTCACCCGACTACCGGTCATTTGCCGACATCACCACGGATTTCGTCTATGCGCGCCTGATGCGCTCGCAGGCCGCCACCGTCACGGGATACGAGGAAGCCGACCTCAAGCGCTGGATCGACCGTGCCCGACGCTGGGCTGCCGGCAGTGAACCCGACGACCTGCCGCGCATCGAACCCGGCGTCAGCCCTGCCGTGAAACCACGCGACGTCTTTGTTTATTTCATCAGCGCGGCGAAGGAACGCAACCCGGCTGCAGCCATCACCGCGCTGCAAATCCTGGCCGATGCCATGACGGTGTCACCTTGATTGTGGGGCCATGACCCGGTTGCGATGGCAGGGTTGCGATGACCCTGCTGCGATGACCCTGCTGCGATGACCCTGTTGCCGTGACCCGGGCGCCGTGACCCAACGATTTCACCAGATCGTGGGCGCGTCCGCGATAATGACCAACCGTCGCCCTAGCCGTCACCATGACCCCTGCCGCCAAAGCCCAATGGCAGATCCACGCCTGTGTCCTGCTGTGGGGCTTCACCGCCATTTTCGGCAAGCTCATCACCCTGCCCGCACTGCCGCTGGTGTGGTGGCGGATGCTGTTGGTGGTCGTGGCACTGGCGCTGGTGCCGCGCGTGTGGCGCGGGCTGCGCGCGATGTCGCCGCGATTGATCCTGGCCTATGCCGGCATCGGCGTCCTGGTGGCGCTGCACTGGTTGACGTTCTATGGCGCGATCAAACTGTCCAATGCCTCGGTCGGCGCGACCTGCATCGCGTTGGGCACCCCGATGACCGCTCTGCTGGAACCATGGCTGGCGCGGCGGCCGTTTTCGTGGCGCGACGTGCTGCTTGGGATCGCGGTCCTGCCGGGCGTGGCCCTGGTCGTCGGCGGCGTGCCCGAGGACATGCATATCGGCATCATGGTCGGTACGGTGTCGGCGTTGTTCGTGGCGATTTTCGGTTCACTCAACAAACGTTTCGTCGAGCGCGGTGACCCGCTCACCATCACTGCCATCGAACTGGGCGCCGGCACGCTGCTGCTGACGGCGCTCGCGCCCTTGATGCCGATGCTGTTCCCGTCGTTTTCCGGCACGTTGTTCGCGTGGCCCGATGCACACGATTTTGGCTTCCTGCTGGTGCTCGCACTGGCCTGCACCCTGCTTCCCTTCGCACTGTCGCTGGTCGCCTTGCGCCACATGAGCGCCTTCGCCGCCCAACTCGCGGTCAACCTCGAACCGGTCTACGCGATCATGCTGGCGATCGTTCTGCTCAGCGAACAGCGAGAGTTGACCCTGCAGTTTTATATCGGCGTGGCGATCATCCTCGGCGCGGTGCTGGTGTACCCGATGTTCGGGCCGCAGAAGCGGCTGCAACATCCAGAGGTGTTGGCAACTTCCGAAGCCAAGGGAATGGCCGAATAGAGGTGCAGCCTGTGCTTCGCGCAGGCCGCGACCCCAATGGGTTGGCGCGCAAACCTTGATGTAGTGATGCACGCAGGAGCGCCGCATGGGCGCGATGGCATGACCCGTAAAGCTTCATCGCGCCCATGGGGCGCTCCTACACGTGCGATGTACGGACGGGCCACGCGCGCGATGCGCGGCGCAGCTGCGGCCAGAGGCAGCAACGACCGGCATCGTGATACACGTAG
>JBBSST010000009.1:0-86205 GCA_038241735.1 Lysobacterales bacterium | reverse complement strand
TCTTCTCGCCGCCGGAGAAGCCCTCGTTGACGCCGCGGTGCAACAGCTTGTCGTCGAGGTGCAGGACCTTCAGCTTCTCGCGCACCAGCTTGAGGAACTGCATCGAATCCACTTCATCGTCGCCGCGCGCCTTGCGCTGCGCGTTGAGCGCGCTGCGCAGGAAGTAGGTGTTGTTGACGCCGGGGATTTCCACCGGGTACTGGAACGCAAGGAACACCCCGGCGGCGGCGCGTTCTTCCGGTGCCAGCTGCAGCAGGTCGTGGCCGTCGTACTGCACGCTGCCTTCAGTGATTTCATAGCCGTCGCGCCCGGCAAGGATATTGCCCAGCGTGGATTTTCCGGCGCCATTGGGACCCATGATGGCGTGCACCTCGCCGGCTTTCACTTCCAGCGTCAAACCCTTGAGGATTTCCTTGCCGGCGACGCGGGCGTGGAGGTTTTCGATCTTGAGCATTTCGGTTTCCGTATTGTGTTCTTGAGCCCCTTTCCCGCGTGGCAGGAGAGGGGTTGGGGTGAGGGCGCGGCTTTACGAAAAGCGCGCTAATCCGCCCTTCGGGCACCTTCTCCCGCAAGCGGGGAAAGGGATCAGCATCAGCCCACCGAACCTTCCAGTGAAACTTCCAGCAACTTCTTCGCTTCCACCGCGAACTCCATCGGCAGTTCGCGAAACACCTGCTTGCAGAAGCCGTCGACGATCAAACTCACCGCGTCTTCCTGCGAGATGCCACGCGAGCGGCAATAGAACATCTGGTCGTCGGAAATCTTCGAGGTGGTGGCCTCGTGCTCGACGGTGGCATTGGGATGCTTGACTTCGATATACGGGAACGTGTGTGCGCCGCATTTCTTGCCAATCAGCAGCGAATCGCACTGGGTATGGTTGCGCGCGCCTTCGGCGGTGCGCTCGATCTTGACCAGGCCGCGATAGGAGTTCTGGCCGAAGCCCGCGCTGATGCCCTTGCTGACGATCTTCGACTTGGTGCGCTTGCCGATGTGGATCATCTTGGTGCCGGTGTCAGCCTGCTGGCGATGGTGGGTCAGTGCGACCGAATGGAACTCGCCGGTGGAGTCATCGCCGATCAGGATGCAGCTGGGGTACTTCCAGGTGATTGCCGAACCGGTCTCGACCTGCGTCCAGGTCACCTTGCTGCGTGCGCCGCGACATTCGGCGCGCTTGGTGACGAAGTTGTAGATGCCGCCAACGCCGTTCTCGTCGCCGGGATACCAGTTTTGCACGGTGCTGTATTTGATCTCGGCGTCTTCCAGCGCCACCAATTCGACCACGGCGGCGTGCAGCTGGTTTTCGTCGCGCATGGGCGCCGTGCAGCCTTCCAGGTAGGAGACGTGCGATTGGTCCTCGGCGATGATCAGGGTGCGCTCGAACTGCCCGGTGTGGCCGGCGTTGATGCGGAAATAGGTACTCAGCTCCATCGGGCAGCGCACGCCCTTGGGAATGAACACGAAACTGCCGTCGGAGAACACCGCGGAGTTGAGCGCGGCGAAATAGTTGTCGCCGGTCGGCACGACGCTGCCGAGGTATTGCTTCACAAGGTCGGGGTGGTCCTTGATGGCTTCGGACATCGAACAAAAAATGATGCCTTTTTCGGCGAGTTCCTTGCGGAACGTGGTGCCGACCGAGACCGAATCGAACACCGCATCGACCGCGACCCCGGCAAGTCTTGCGCGCTCATGCAGCGGCACACCGAGCTTGTCGTAGGTATCGAGCAATTCCTGCGGGACTTCATCGAGCGATTTGTACTTGGCCTTGGGCGCGGAGTAATAGCTGATCGACTGGAAATCGATGGCCGATATTCTCAATTTGGCCCAGTGCGGGACCGGCATGGTCAGCCAGTGGCGATACGCCGCCAGTCGCCATTCCGTCATCCAGTGCGGTTCTTCTTTTTTCGCCGACAGCGCGCGTACCACGTCCTCGTCGAGGCCGGGTTCGAAACTATCGGATTCGATATCGGTGATAAAGCCGGCGTCGTAGCGACGGCCCAGCTGTTGGATGATTTCAGCGTTTTCGACGGCCATGGGGTGCTCTCAGCTGGCGGACAGGCGCGCGGGTATCGCGCGCGCGCTGCTGCCCTTGCGTGGAAGGGAGGTGACAGGCGGCGACAACATCTGCGCCAGCGATACGCCGCGCAGGGCATCGGCGACGACGTCATTGATGTGGCGCCAGTTGGCGCGCACGCCGCAGGATTGTTCGATGCCGCAGACGCCTGCGTGGATGCTGCATTCGGTCATGCCGAGCGGACCTTCCATCGCCTCGACAATCTCGATCAGCGTAATGGCGTGGGCGGGGCGTGCCAGCCGATAACCGCCGCTGGCACCACGAAAGGCGTCCACCAGGCCGGCCTGCGCCAGGGGCTTGAGCAACTTCGCCACCGTTGGAACTTCCAGCCCGGCACGCTCGGCAAGATCGCTGGCGCTGGCGACGACGTCGGGTGCGCTGGCCAGGACGGTGAGCACGACGGTTGCGTAATCGGTGAATTTGGTGACTCGAAGCATGGGGGCTTGCTCGAAGCGGGCCGTGGGGCGACCGTCTCTGGCTGGGGGATTCAATCAGTACCGAAATTGTACTCTTTAGGCCCCGTCGACTCAACGCGCCGCGATGCACGCCTGTCGCCCAGGCAGGCGAAGCGCACCTGCGGGCCGGATGAAACACGGTTTGCCATGGCGCCAGTGTTGCCTTGCGCGCGAGCAAGGCGCTTCGGTGCGCTTGGCCTGTGCGGGCTGCACCGATGTCCGTTGAATGGTCCAGCTCGCGACCATCGGCCTTTATCCTCGGCCGGATCGTGGCTTGGAGCCCTGGCTTGAAGCCGTGGCTCGAACTCCTGGCTCGAACCCCTGGTTTGGACCCGTGGCCTGGATTTGATTCGCAAAACCGGGTGCGCGGCGCGGTCGTTGCAGTGGCTCGCTTCTATCGGCTCGCTCCGCGACAATACCGGCTGATCCCTGACCCAGACCGCCTCATGCCCAAGAAGAAAATCGCCGCCCGTCTGTCGCCCATCCACGGCAATGGCGTATTCGCAACCGAAGCGATCGCCAAGGGCGAACGCATCGTCCGTTACAAGGGCACGTTGCGCAGCCATGACGATGTCGACCAGGAATATGGCGAGATCGACGAGGATGGCCACACCTTTTTGTTCACCCTCAACGATGACTATGTGGTCGATGCCAATGTCGGCGGCAATATCGCGCGCTGGATCAACCACAGCTGCAAGCCCAACTGCGAAGCGGTGATCGAGGAGAACGACAACGGCAAGCGTCACAAGGACAAAGTCTTCATCGAGGCAACGCGCGCGATCAAGCCCGGCGATGAATTGCTCTACAACTACGGCATCACCCTCGACGAGCCGCACACCGCGAAGCTTAAAAAATTGTGGGCGTGCAAATGCGGTGCAAAAAAGTGCACCGGCACGATGCTGCAGCCCAAGCGCTGAAATCCAGGCACTTAACCCGCGCGCTGAAACCCAGGCGCTGAAACCTTCACGGACGATGGCGTCGTGGCGCCCGCCAACGCAGGCGGGCCGGCGAGGGCCGTCACATTCAACCGGCGGGCATCCAATCGGGGCGTTCGCCGGTCCGGGTGCAGTAGATAGCAAGAGGTTGCCGTGACTAACGGCAGTCGGCCAGGCCGACCGGTGCCGGTAATTTGTGCGTCCCAGCGGTTGCGTTGCAACCCGCTCAACATGGAATGAGATGCGCGTCTTTCGTTTGTGCCTGGCTGGGTTGACCATGTTTGCCGCGCCCGCCTGGGCGATCGATCTGGATGGTCGCATCGATCCGTTCGAATGGCAGGGCGCGCAGCACGTCACCGACTTTCGCAAGGTGCAGCCGCTCAGCGGCGAGCCTGCGTCACAGCCGACCGAAGCCTGGATCCTCGCCACGCCCGAGGGCCTGGCGGTGGGCTTCCGCAACACCCAACCGGCTTCGGTACCGCGGACGCGACAACGGGTACGGCGCGATTTCCAGGAGCAGGTCGACCGGGTCAACCTGATGGTCGATTTCGACGGCGATGGTCGCACCGGCTACAACTTCTGCGTGTCATCGACCGGCGGCATCTGCGATGCGGTCATCACCAACGAAAACCGTTTCAACGACGACTGGGATGGCAACTGGCAGCACGCGGTCAGCGAGGATGCCGACGGTTGGTCGGCAGAGCTGCTCATCCCCTGGTACATCGCGCCGATGCGCAAGGGCAAGGACGGTACGCGCACGTTGAAGATCTACGTGGATCGGGTGATCGGCTCCACCGGCGAGCGCGCGGCGTGGCCGGTGGCCAGCTTCCAGCGCCCGCGTTTCCTGTCGGAGTTCAAGCCGATCGAGGTGCCGCTGTACAGCCAGTCGCTGCTGGCGATCACCCCGTATGTGTCGGGCCTGTACGACAACGTCGGTGGCCGCAGCGATTTCGAGGGCGGCGCCGACATCTTCTGGAAGCCCAACGGTCAGTTCCAGCTGACCGCGACGCTCAATCCGGATTTCGGCCAGGTCGAGAGCGACGACCTGGTTGTCAACTTCGGCGCCACCGAGACCTTCGTCAGCGACAAGCGACCGTTCTTCACCGAGAACCAGGGCCTGTACGAGTTCACCACGCCGTCGGACGACAGCCAGCTGCTGTACACGCGTCGCGTCGGTGGCCCGGCCGACGACGGCAATGGATCGGGTGACATCACCACCGCGGCCAAGGTCAACGGCAGTATCGGCGCGACCAAGTACGGCGTGTTCATCGCCGACGAATCAGGTGGAGCCGGGCGCACCTTCAGTGCAGTGCGGCTGGTACGCGACTTCAGCACGCAGAACATCGGCATGATGCTGACCCGGGTCGAGCGGCCCTACCTGGACCGCGAAGCGACGGTATTTGGCGTCGACTACAACTGGCGCCCGACCGCGCGCTGGAATATCCGCAGTCGGCTGTTTGGCAGCCAGATCAACCAGCCGGGAGCGGATTCCGACGATCTCGGTGCCACCGTGTGGGCCGATTACGAAATGGATCATGGCTGGCGGCAGCAGTGGATCGCGATGCACTTTGGCGCCGATCTGGAGCTCAACGACTTCGGCTACCTGTCGCAGAACGACCTGAATTACGGGCACTGGGAAGTGTCGCGTCGTTTCACCAACCTGCCGGCCGAATCGCGCTATGCCTCCAAGGATTGGCGTTGGCGCGTCAGCTCCATCTACAACGACCATGGCCAGCGCCTCAACAACCAGTTCCGGATGAGCCGCAGCAGCGAGTTGCGCAACGGCAGCGGCGAGTACGGCCAGATCAACATCAACAGTTCCGGTGCCGACAATTTATTGACCCGCGGCAATGGCGTGCTGAACGTGCCATCCAATTTCAACGCGAGGTTCGAATATAACCGCCCGCGCAAAGGCAACTGGGGCTATGAAATCGAGGCCAGTGCGTCCAGTGGCGGCCTCGCGGGCAACCGCAAGGTTGGTTACAGCATCGAGTTGGAACCCACCTGGTTCATCAGCGACGCCTTCAGCGTCCATGCGGGCGTCTACGCAGACCACACGCCTGACTGGCTTGTGTGGCAGCGCGACAACCTGATCGGCAGCTTTGATGGGCGCGAATGGCATTTCAACGCCGGTCTCAACTGGAACATCGGCAGCAAACAGGAGCTTAGGGTCAAGCTGCAGGCGCTGGCGATCGATGCGCGCGTGCTGCAGGCCTGGCGGGTGGATGCATCCGGCAACGCGGTCGCAAGCAACGAACCCATCGACGATTTCAGCGTGCAGACGCTCGGTTTCCAGATTCGCTATCGCTATGAACTGGCGCCGCTGTCGTACCTGTACGTGGTCTATGGCCGCGGCGGCTATCAGGAGGATGCGTTCTCGGAAGAGCCGGGCCGTTCGCTGCGCGACAGCTTCAACCTGCGCGATGACGAGCAGCTGCTGGTGAAGTTGAGCTATCGCTTCGAGCTTTGAGCCTCGCGGATCGTTCGACGTCGCCACCCGCTTCCCGCCGCGTTACGGAGTGACCTCGCGCAGGTCGGCCGACGCGATGCGCCACGCGCGCTGCTGGGCTGTGGCGCCATCGACGACGGTGCGATGCAGGGTGTACTGACCGGCGTAACGATGCGTGCTGCCGTCGATGCGGGTCGCGTTGATGGTGACCGGAACCTGGACGTAGCGTTGACCGGCGCCTGCGTCCTCGTTGCCGGGCGTGCCGATCGTCGCCTCGACGTGCGCGGTCTGCGCGAAACCGTCGGCGAATTGCTGCGGCGTCTGCTTGCTGGCGCGGCCGTCGTCGGACCACAGCGCGTAGGCACGTGCGTAGCTGCGGTTGTCGACGGATGCGTAGTAATCGGCGATGACTGCAACCGCATCGCGCGCGGTGGGTTCGCCGGCGGGTAACGCGGGCCCGCCGTTTGTCGCTGGCATGGCGCTGCCGGGGAGGATTCCGGTTTCCGGATTAAGCAGATCCACCATGTCTTCCTGCGCCGGCATTGCCTGCGGCGGCGCTTGCCCGCTCAGGGGCACCTCGCCCGGCCCGTGTTTGCCCGACATGCCGGTGATCGATCCGCTGCCGGGTTCGGGTTTGGGCAATGCATCGACTTGATGGCTGGGTGATCCTGCATCGGGCTTGCCGCCACACGCAGGCAACAGGGCGGCCGCGCCCAGCGCGCAAAGCAGTACGCAAACATTCTTGGCTATTGAACGCGATGCGCCTGGCATGTCCGTCTCAACGATCCAGATGCACGACGACGACGCTCTTGGCGATCCCGACCCTGCCGATATGCTTGCCTGGCGGCAATTTATCGAGCAGGCCGGGGTCGAGGCGATAGACCGGCTCGCTGCGTGCATAGTCGGCGAGCAGGCTGTTGACGATGCCGCGCGCACCGCCACTGAGCAGCGTGCCGGACCCCGGCAGGTCGAACTGCAGCAGGTCCGGATCGACCAGATGCAGGCCCTGTGTGCCGGCGTCGTAGCGCAGGCCGCTGGCGAGGGCAAGGTGTCCGGTCGGTGCGCCCTGGCTGCCAAGTGCACCCAGGCCCATGTCGAACTCCAGGCGCAGGCGCGAATCGCCCGGCGGGATCGACAGGCGCGGATTGGCCAGCGTTACCGACACCAGCCCACCCAGCTTGTC
Source organism: Lysobacterales bacterium (assembly GCA_038241735.1). GTDB lineage: Bacteria > Pseudomonadota > Gammaproteobacteria > Xanthomonadales > Xanthomonadaceae > Luteimonas. The sequence goes on along the minus strand of JBBSST010000009.1, from coordinate 79,112 downwards.
GAACGTGCGTGGGAACCGTTTGTCCAGCGAATGCTGCAATTGCGAGGGCGTGAACGCAACCTGGTCGTTGAGCCACGCCGAGACCGCGCCGATGGTGGAGCACGCGGCAAGCAACGCGGCCAACAGCACGACAACAAAGATACGCGGGGCAACTCGCATCGACACTCCAACAGACAAACGTATGGCATGCATCCTACGCAGGCGGGGTGAATGCGATACCACCCCGATCCGTAGTGACGGAGGGTCAGGGAAGTTCGGCAAGCACTTTGCGGCGTGGCTGCAGCCACGCTACCAGCAGGCCGAGCAACAGCATGCCGATGGTGCCGAAAACCGCCTGCTTGATCACCAGCAAAGCCGGCAGCGGCTGCACCGCGTAGTAGATCAGGTAGCCGGGGATCACCGAAAACAACGCCATCGCCAGGCCAAAGCGCAGTCCTTGCGCAGACGAGGCTTTGCCGCTGGAAAATCCCTGCATATAGATCCACGTCATCGAAAATCCGATCAGCACGTGCGCCAGTACCATCCAATGAGCGTAACCCTGGCTGTCGACGTCAGTGCGATACAGCGTGGCCAGCGCAGCTAGTCCGGCGCCAGCAGCAACGCATGCGTGATGAACCCGAGCAGCAGAGCGGCGACCGACATCACCAGGCCGCAGATCCAGAAACGTTTATCCATGGGCAAGCACCATCGCAGGCAATGCATCGCGCGCGCTGCGCGGCGTCACGGCGATGCTACTCCGGGCGCGGCACGGCGTCGACGGAGGCGGAGGTGATTTCCCACTGGCCATCGACGACCGCCCGACGCAGGCGATACCAGCCGCGATAGCGACGCATCGGCTTGCCTTCGACGCTGACGCGCAGTTCGACCGGAATTTCCAGCGCCGACGGCACCGCCGCGGAATCCAGTGCCTTGGGTGCGCCGTTCTCGATGCGCATGCCGCGCAGGTTTTCCAGAGTGCGCAGGTCAGCTTCGTGCGAGTCTGCAGGCGGACGTTTGTTGGCCCAAAATGCGTCCGCGTCGGCGCGCTCGTCGCTGCCAAGCGCGGCAAGGTAGCGCTGCAGCGTGGCGACTGCCGCGTATAGCGCATCGTCATGATGCTTGATGCGTGCACGCTGTTTCGCGTCCTGCGCATCGGCGACATCAGTATCGCCCGCCGAGGCGTTGCCTGTGACAGCTGAGGCCGGAGTGGTGATGGTTCCGCTAGCCGGCTCTCGCTGGCAATGGCGAAGTCCCAACAGCGCGCAGACCAGCAAGATAGCTGCCAGGAGCAGCCACGGCATGCGACGTTGCATCAAGCTCACCCCATGTCGTTCGAGAGACCGGACAGATGCTAGCGCGTGTGGAGATCGTTGTCCGCAGGCATGAGCGAACATTGGCCACCACCTCGATCAACACGACGCAAACCGGGATCGAAGGCAGCGTGTCGTTTGCCGATCCCTGGCGAAGGCAGGCGCGTGCGATGAATCAGTCGTGCTGCCCGGCGATCAGGTGTCGTTTGCGTTCTTCGGTGTAATGCCACCACGGATGCGGCGGTGCGCCTTCCATGAAGCGCACCGCGCTGATGAAGGTGTCGATGACGCAAGGATCATGGCGCACGCCGGTCAGTGCGCACAGGCGTGCGTACAAGACATAGGGGTCCTTGCCAGGCAATTGGCCGGGTTGTTCGATGCCAAGGTTGCGGAAATCCTCGACCATCGCCGGGCCGATGTTGGGGATGTCGGCCAGGTAGCTGGCGTCGCGGGCATGGCGGGCCTTGGTCATCTGGATTGCCTTGTTGCAAGGTGGCGGGTGTTGCGAGCGCAGTACCGATCGTATTGCAGGTCGCTGCCGATGGCTGGCCTGGATGCAGAGCACATGGCGGCGATATGGGCCGCTGTGGTGCAGCTACTGAGCCGCACGTGGGTGGTAGTGGTCATGTTGCATCCGGGACCATGGATCGCCGCCATAAAAAAAGCCGGACGTTTCCCACGGGAAAGGCGTCCGGCCAGTTTGGCGTGCGGAATGACCAGAGCCATTCCGCCACGTCACGCGCGCGCCTGGATCAGGCAGCGGCATCCTTGAGCTTCTTCAAAGGACGCACCTTGACCTTCACCGAGGCAGGCTTGGCAGCGAACGTCTGCTCTTCCTTGGTGAACGGGTTGATGCCCTTGCGCTTGGGCTTGGCCGCCACGTTGACCACGGTGATTTTAAGCAGGCCGGGCAGGGTGAACGATCCCGCGCCTTTCTTGCTGACCGAACCGTGCACGGCGCCTTCCAGCGCGGCCATCACGGCGCGTACGTCCTTGGCAACCACGCCGGTGGCGGTGGCGATGTGCGCCACCAGGCCCGACTTGCTGAGGGCTTCCTTGATCGGCTTGGGCGCAGCCGGCTTTGCAGCCACAGCTGCCTTCTTGGGTGCAGCCTTCTTGACTGCCTTTTTCGCGTTCTTCGCCATGAGTGTCCTGTTCCGTATTCGTTGATTGATTGATGGGCCGAACCCGTCGGCAAGCGCAATGTAGGGCAACGGCAGCGTCGCGCCAAGGGGAAAGCGCAAAAAAAGAGTGATTTTCTGCTCGAAAGCGGAGGCGTCGGATGCGGATTGACACCGCGATCGCTCCGCCCACTCGCAGCGGGAGCGGTCCCGCATTCCGGTTTGAAGCGGGTGTGGCGTCGGTGATCCACGAGGAAGAGGCGGCAAGTCAGCTTTGTCAGATGGAGTTTGTCGCGACGCACCCCTGCCGGCGTCCGAGAGATGGTGCGCCGCGGCAAACATGCGATTGGCAATCAGCGCAGGGATCATTCCCCATGGCAGAATTCCGGCGCCGCGCCAGGAGAAATCCAACATCGGCCCTGGGCGCGTGGGCGTTTCGAAGGCGTGTCGCTGCTAAGCTTGTGCCGGTGAAATTCGATATCTTCACCCAGCGTAGGCCATCGCCAAGCCAGACTGGCGATGTGCAGGAACAGGGGTAACCTGGATGAAGCGACATTGCGATGCCGGCGCGCGCCTCACACCAGGCTTGCGGACGTCACTATCGCCCTACAGGGCGTCGGTCCGACGACGCAGGTCCCGCGACCACGGGCTGAAAACCGTCGACGGTTTCACCCTGCTCGAACTGATGTTCGTGGTGGCGATCCTTGCGATCCTTGCGATGCTGGCGTCGGAGCAGTATTCGAAATACATCGATCGCGTCAATGTCGCGAACGCAAGAGCGGACATCGTGGTGATGTCCCTGGAGATCAAGAGTTTTGGCATCAGCAGCGGTATCGATGAGTTGCCGGCATCGCTGGCCGACATCGGCCGCGGACAGCAGCTGGATCCATGGAAGAATGCCTACCACTACACAGTTCTGAAAGGCGGCAACAAGGGCAAGGCACGTAAGGATCACAAGCTTAACCCGCTCAACTCGGATTTTGACTTGTTCAGCGCGGGCAAGAATGGGGTGTTCAAGACACAGATCACCCAGAAGGACAGTGTCGACGACGTGATCCGCGCACGCGATGGATCCTTCGTCGATCTCGCCGCGAAATTCTGATCGCCGTGGCATCCAGCCTCCGCTTCAGTGGCGCGTTCCTCAAGACCCGGTTTGGCCGGCGCATCTTCTTGATGTTCTGCGTCGCGGCGCTGGTGCCGGCGGCGGTCGTTTTCTGGATCACCTACCAGTTCTCGTTGGATGACGCGCGCGAATCCGAGCGCAGCGAATTGCAGTCTGACGCCAAGGAATTTGCCCTTGCGGTTTATGGCCGGCTGCAGACCGCCAGCGAAGCGCTGGCGTTGTACCGGCCAGATGCCCAGCATGGAGACAGCGCAGACCGCTTCCTGGCGCTTTATTTCAACGACGTCGTGGTCATGGACGAAAGCGACGGCGATCCGGACATGGTGCTGGGCAGCGATCGCATGCAGCTGCGGGACGCCGTGTCCACCTTGCCGCGATCGGCCCGTTTGGCGGTATTTTCGCCGGCCCGAGCTGGCGCATCGCACCAGGTTGCATTGCTCCGCCGCGTGTCCACGCAGTCGGGCGAGGTCGTGATTGCGGGAACGTTGCGCGCAACCTACCTGTGGGGGGAGCCGGACGACCTGAACAATACGGTCCGGCTGTGCGTAAGAGCCGACGAGCACCCGCTGTTCTGCGGGGGGGAAACACGGGCACGCGCAACCGAGGGGTGGGAGGAGGGCGAATGGAACCTCTTCCTGAAACCCGCTTTCGAAGCCCCGGCCTGGGTGTTCAACGCCAGCGCCGCGCGTTCCGATCGGATCGAGCGCTACGCGGGCGTGCTGGCGCCGGTCGCGGCAGGCGTTCTGCTCCTGGTGATGCTCCTGAGTTCGCTGCAGATCCGCCGGGTGCTGGTGCCGCTGGACGCCTTGTTGACCCGGATCAGGTCGTTCGGTGGCGATGCCATTCCCGTTTCCGACCTGCGGTCCGGCGACGAGTTCGAGTTGTTGTCGCAAACGTTCGACGATATGGGCGTGCGTATCGGCAACCAGATGGAAACGCTGCATACGCTGGCTGATGTCGACCGGCTGATCCTTGCCCGCGTCCCGTTGCCGGACGTGATCGAGGTGGTGATGTCGCGCATGCAGCGGATCGTCGGAGACGCCACCGTCTGTATCGTCGTCGGGCGGAGTGGGGCGGCGCACCTGGCAGAACTGCATGTGCGCGAACGCGGCTCGCCGCGCAGCGTCCTCACCACATTGTCTGCGATGCCCGATGGCTTGGAGGCGCTGGCGGCGCAGTCCGCCCAGGGCGGTGCGCCGGTGGAGGTTTCCGATTTCGACCAAGGCGTTGTCCGCACGCAGCTGGAGCGATGTGACGACAGGTACGCATCCGTCTTGTCGCTCGGTACCGACGGCAAGGTCAGGCTTGCGGTCGTGCTCGGCGCCACCGCTGCCAAGCGGATTTCCGGAAGTGCAATGGCCCAGGTCAGGGATCTTGTTGAAAGGGCCGCCGTTGCCGCCGCATTCGAGAAGCACGAGAATCTGCTGGTGTTCCAGGCGCGCCACGACCTGCTCACCGGCCTGCCCAACCGGCTGGCGACGTTCGAGTCCCTCGCCGAGGCGATCACGGCGGCAATCGCATCCGGGCAGGCATTCGCTGTCGCGTTCATCGACCTCGACCGCTTCAAGGCGATCAACGATGGGCTCGGGCATGCATTGGGTGACGAAATCCTGATCCAGAGCGGCATGCGCATCAGGCATAGCCTGCCAGCAGGCGATTTCGTCGGGCGATTCGGGGGCGATGAATTCTTCCTTATCCTGCGTGACGCGACACAACCGGTGCACGCCACGTGTGCGATGGAGCGGGTTGCGAATGCATTTTCACAGCCGATCGTGGTGGAGCAACGCGAGTTCCTGCAGCGCTTCAGCGCGGGCATCGCGTTCTTCCCGGCGGATGGCGAGGACGCCCAGGCGCTCGTCCACAACGCGGACATCGCGATGTACCGGGCGAAGAAACTGGGTGGCGCGCGCAGCGGATTCTTCGCGGCGGAGATGGGTGCGCACGCCCGGGCGCGTGTGCAGATGGAGAGCGACCTTCGCCTGGCCATAGCGAATGGAGACATCGAGCTGCACTACCAGCCGCGGGTGGACAGCCGCAGCGGACGCATGGTCGGCGCCGAGGCATTGGCGAGGTGGACGCACCCCATCCATGGTGTGGTCCCGCCGCAGGTCTTCATCGGGTTGGCGGAAGAATGCGGGCTGATCGACGGACTTGGCAAGCTGGTCCTCGACAAGGCCTGCTGGCAACTGGCGGAGTGGACGCGGCAGGGTTTCGAACTGGCGACACTGGGCGTCAACGTATCCAGCCGTCAACTGCGTTCCGGCAAGCTTGTCGAAAGCATCGTCTCTGCGCTGGGAACCTGGGGCATCGCTGCGGATCGCCTGGAAATCGAAGTGACCGAAAGCATGTTGGTCGACGACAGCCACTCGGGCGCCACTCAGCTCAACGAGATCAGGGGCCTGGGCACGCGAATCGCGATCGACGATTTCGGCACGGGCTATTCGTCGCTTGCGTACCTGACGCGCCTTCCCAGCGACACGCTCAAGATCGACCGTGCCTTCGTAGCCGACCTCCAGGGTGGCGGTACCCCTGCGGATGCGGTGGTGCGATCGATCATCGCGATCGGTCGGGATCTGGGAAAAACACTTATCGCCGAAGGTGCCGAGTCGATGGAACAGGTGCGCATCCTTGGCAAATGGGGATGCCACATCATCCAGGGTTATGTGTATTCGCCGCCGCTGGCGGCAAGCGGCATCACGGACATCCTCGTGCGCGGCGGAATCGTCGGTCCGGCCGCGGACGATGTCTGACCTTCCACCGGTGCGATCGGATTCCGATCGCGCCTCGAGCCGTCAATCCTCGTCGTGCCGGGGCTTGTAGGCCTCCATCAGTTTTTGCTGCACCTGCGCCGGCACCGGCTCGTAGTGGCTGAAGTCGAGCGAATAGCGTCCATGCCCTGCCGTCACGGATTTTAGTTCAGCGGCATAGCCATCCAGTTCCGACGGCGGGACCTGCGCCCTGACCACGATCTCACCGCCGCGCAGCGAATCGGTGCCGTGGATGCGCGCGCTTGCTGGCGAGCCCGCCGCTGATGTCGCCTCTGTGCTTGTGCTGATCGGGCGCGTTGACGTCGAGATCCACGGTCGGCTCCAGCACTAGCGGCCGGGCCTTGCCGATCGCGTTCAGGAATGCCTTCTTGCCGGCCGCGACGAACGCGATTTCCTTGCTGTCGACGGGGTGGTGCTTGCCGTCGTAGACAGTCACGCGCAGGTCCTGCATCGGATAACCGGCGATGGCGCCGCCGCCCAGCACCTGGCGCACGCCTTCCTCCACAGCAGGCAGGGACTGGCCGGGAATCGTACCGCCCTTGACCCCATCGACGAACTCGAAACCGGCGCCGCGCGGCAACGGCTCGATGCGCAGGAACACCTCGCCGAACTGGCAGGCGCCGCCGGTCTGCTTCTTGTGGCGATGATGGCCCTCGGCCTTGGCGCCGATGGGTTAGCGGTAGGCGATGCGGGACGGGCGGGTGCCGACTTCGACCCCATGGCGATCTTTCAGGCGATCGAGGTTGATGCGCAGGTGCAGATCCGACTGCCCGCGGATGACCGATTCGTTGGTGTCGGGCAGGTGCTCGAAGTGGAAACAGGGGTCTTCCGCGGCAAGTTTGTGCAGGGCGGTGGCGAGCCTCTGTTCCTGGTCTTTGCTGGCCGCCTCGATGGCGAGTCCGAACATCGGTTTGGGGAAATCCTGCGGCGCCAGGTGGATATGGTCATCGGCATGGCTGTCGTGCAGCACGGCGCCGAAATGCAGCTCGTCGACCTTCGCCACTGCAGCGATGTCGCCGCGAATCGCTTCGGCGATCTCCACGGGCTCCTTGCCATTGGTTTTGACCAGGTGCGCGACCTTGAATGGTTTCCTGCCGTCGTCGATGAACAGCTGGGTGTCCTTCCGGACCGCGCCTTGGTAGACGCGAAACACGCCGAGCTTGCCCACGAACGGAGCGTTGACGATGCGGAATACATTAGCGACGCCATTGGCATCGGGATCGGGTTTGGCGTCGACCGGCTGCGTGTCGGTGCCGCTGCCCTTCTCGAATACAGTTCGATTGGCTTCGCCCGGATGCGGGAACAGGCGTTCGGCGATATCAAGCCGTTTGCCTATGTCCACGCCGCTGCGCGCGGAGGTGAAGCACACCGGCGCCAGGATGGCCTGCGAGGGCCACATTGCGGATGTCGTATGTCGAGTAGGACATGAGGCCATTTCTCCCATCTTCTCAAGTAGTCCGGGCAACGATGGCCGGGGCCCTTGCGGAGGAATCCGCAACTGGCGTCATGGCTGTCCGCGAGGGGAGGCGCTGCGATCGAGCACGCGCTCGGCGGGCGGTCATGGCGGGAGATGGACGATAGCGCGCAGGCGAACACAGCGTCCCGTTGCAGCGCAGCAAAGCCAATCGAACGCTCGCGTAACGCAACGGTCGCTAGCCTTGACCAAATCAACCACTTTTATCGATCACCCATCCGCCAAGGAGAACATTCCATGACCACCTCACGCCATGCCACCGCACATTGGTCCGGCGACCTCAAGACCGGCGGCGGCACGATCAGTACGCCGCAAAGCGGCCTGATGACCGACACGGCCTATGGCTTCAACACCCGGTTTGCCGACGGCAATCCCGATGCAAAACGAGGCACGAATCCTGAAGAACTGATCGCCGCCGCGCATGCCGCGTGTTTCACCATGGCGCTGTCGAATGCGCTCGCGGAAGCCGGGCACGCCCCCGATTCCGTCGATACGCGCGCGGAAGTCGACCTGTCGATGGAAGGTGGCCCGACCATCAGCGCCATCCGTCTGACCACGAAAGCCAAGGTGCCGGGTATCGAGGCGGCGAAATTCCGTGAGATCGCCGACGATGCCAAACAGAACTGCCCGGTGTCCAAGGCACTCAGTGCCGTGCCGATTACGCTCGAAGCGGAGCTGCTGTAGTTTTTTTGCAGGGCTGGGTGCGTTGCTGCCAGCCGACAAGCAAAGGCCGGTGGCTGCGGCCTCAGCCATGTTCCAGCCGTGGCCAACGGGTTTGCCCTCAAGGAAATAATGTTGCCGTGCAAGCGTTTGGACGGCTGTCGGCGAGCTAAACAACGTGTGCAACCATTGGCTGTAATCGGTTTCGATTCAGCCGTGCGTTACCACGCGGGCTTTAGCGTGGGGTTGCACCATTCCGGTGCTTGGAGTTCGCCATGAAACGCTTTGCCGCTTCGATCCTTGCCCTTGGTCTTGCCGCGGCTGTCGGCACGGTCTCCGCGCAGTCGGGGTATTCCTCCGGAGGCGATTACTATTCGCAGCAGCCCAGCGTGGATCGTTATGGAAATGCCAGCGGCGCGCAATACGACTACGCGCGCGTGGTACGTGTCGACCCGGTGATCGAATCAGCCTATTCATCCGGCTATCAGGGAAATGAGTACCAAGGGAATGATTACCAGCGGAACGGTTACCAAGGCAATGGGTATGCGGGAAATGGATCCCAAGCAAGTCGTTACTACGGGAATGGTTACCAGGTAAATGGCTACCCAGGTTCGCAGCAGCAGCGTTGCTACTCGCGCCAGGACGGCTATTACGCAGGCAGCGGCTATTATCAAAATAATGGCAGTTACCGAAATGACGGCGGCAATGACGGCTACCGTGATGACGGCTATTACAACCGCAACGAAAATGCCTACAGCCGCAATGGCAGCAACGGTGGCAGTAATATCGCCACGGTGATCGGCGGCGTCATTGGGGCGGCGCTGGGTAGCCAGGTCGGTGGTGGATCGGCGCGTTACGCCACTGCGGCGGTCGGTTCAATGGTCGGCGGCATCGCCGGCCGGCAGATCTATGAAAGCAATAACCGGTATCGCCAGCCGCGTACGGGCATGGTCACCGTGTGTGATCCGGTGCCGGTCAACAACGGTTATTACCCGGCCAACGGGCGTTACTCCAGCAACGATGCGCGCGTCGCGGCCTATGACGTAACGTACGAATATGCAGGCCGTCGCTATACCACCCGGACCAACTACCACCCCGGCAATACCATTCGCGTTCGTGTGGATGTGCGCGCGGAATAGTGGGCGCTTGGGCTGATGATGTGTGGAAATGGAAGGGGCCTCGCGGCCCCTTCCTCATGATGGCGAATGCACATGCCGGCGGCGCCGAATTGCCCGCACCGCAGCCTGCCTGCATAGTGGCGGCAACCCGAAGGGAGTTGCCCATGTCACGTCTGTCCTGGATCGTCTTGTTGTGCTGCGCCGCAGCCGCCGCGCCGGTCGTCGAAGCGCAAACCATCGACATGCAAGCTGCAGGCACGCGGGCCGCTGATACGCAGGCCCAGCATGTGCACTTGCTGACCGCTGCACGCATCCATACCTCCGACGTGGCGCAGCCTACCGTCGAGGCGATGGCGTGGGACGACGCCGGCCGCGTGCTGGCGCTGGGCGACGCAAAGACGTTGCTGGCGCGCTATCCGGGCGCCAATCGCATCAATGCCGGAAATGCCACCGTGGTGCCCGGCCTGATCGACGCCCACGGACACCTGATGGGGTTGGGCTACTCGCTGATGCGCGCTGACCTGACGGGCAGCAAGGACAAGGCCGAAGTCATCGCACGCCTGCAGGCGTATGAAAAAAACCTGCCGCCGGGAGCGTGGCTATTGGGTGGGGGCTGGGACCAGAACCACTGGCCACGGAAAGCATTTCCGACGGCTGCCGATCTCGATAGCGCATTCCCGGAGCGGCCAGTGTGGCTGGATCGTATCGATGGCCATGCCGCGTGGGCGAATTCTGCGACATTGCGCGTGCTGGCGAAGCACCCTGCAAGCAAGTCGCTGGTGGGCGACTGGCAGCCCGATGGCGGGCGCATCCTGCGCGCCGATGACGGGAAGCCAACCGGCATCTTCATCGACGAGGCCATGCGGTTGGTCAATGTCGTCGTGCCCGCACCCGACCAGGCTTTCCGCGAACAGGCCCTGCAGCGCGCGTTGTCGACCGCCGCACACGACGGCTTGACCGGCGTGCACGACATGGGCACCAGTCGCGAGGATCTGGCGCTTTACCAGGAATTTGCCGACGCCGGACGCCTGACGCTGCGGATTGATGCCTACGCCGATGGCGATGACGATGCGTTGGCCGACCGTTGTGCACATGGCGCGTACACGCACCCGGGCGGACGACTGGAGATGCGCGGGGTGAAGTTGTTCATGGACGGCGCGCTGGGCAGTCGCGGCGCGGCTCTGTTGGCTGATTACAGTGACGAGCCAGGCAATCGCGGCCTGCTGGTCACAGCGCCCGATGCGTATGAAAAAATCGTGCGCAAGGCCCACCAATGCCATGTGCAGGTGGCCACGCATGCCATCGGTGATCGGGCCAACCGCATCGTGCTTGATACCTATGCACGCGTGCTGGGCGACGATGCAAGATCGGATCATCGCTGGCGCATCGAACACGCGCAGATCGTCGCGCTCGATGACATCCCGCGCTTCGCGCAGTTGGGCGTGATCGCATCGATGCAACCCACCCATGCCACCTCCGACATGCCGTGGGCGCAAGATCGCCTCGGCAAGACGCGTCTCGCCGGGGCATATGCGTGGCGCCGCTTCGTCGACAGCGGCGCGCATCTGGCGCTCGGGTCGGATTTCCCGGTGGAATCAGCCGATCCGCGGCTGGGCCTGTATGCCGCGGTGACGCGACAGGACCGCGACGGTCATCCGCCCGGCGGCTGGCTTGCCGACCAGAAACTCAGCGCCGCCGAAGCCTTGCGTGGTTTTACCAGCGACGCTGCGTATGCCGGCAAGGACGAAGCCGAAGTCGGCACGCTTGCGGTGGGGATGCGCGCGGATTTCGTCATCCTCGACAACGATCCTCTGGCGGTGCCAGCGGCACAGCTTGATGACCTCAAGGTGCGCTCGACGTGGATCGACGGAAAACCGGTGTACGAAGCGGAGTAAGTCGCGATGGGTTTTTGTAGGAGCGCCCCATGGGCGCGATGGCTCCATCGGTAATGCCATCGCGCCCGTCGGGCGCTCCTGCAGCCATTACCAGTCGATGTGGCCGCTCACCACGGTGATCACGCGTCCGCCCGACCACACATCGCCATCGCCATCGACCAGCAACTCGATGATCGCATCATGCCCGACCTCGCGGCCCTGGCTGATGCGGTAATGGCCATCGCGGCTGGGCAGGGCATCCTGCGACGCCAGCCATGCCGCCAACGTGGCGTTGGCCGCGCCCGATGCGGCATCCTCGAACTGCCCGGGCGCGCCGACGAACGCGCGCACTGCCAGGTAATACACCGGGTCGTCGCTGCGTGCGAACACGCACAGGCCCATGGCGCCCGTGGATTGCGCGAGCCGGCCGATTGCCTCCCAATCCGGCGTTGCCGCGCGCAACGAGGTTTCATCGCGCAGTTCGGCCAACCACCAGCGGCGGCCGCCGTCCATCAATGCCGGCGGCAATCCACCCAACGGCAGGTTCGCCAAAACATCGTGCAGGCGTGGATCGGCGGGGTCGGCGATTTCCATGACCGTAGCCTTCGGCGTGCGCACGGCAATCGTGCGCGACGCGCCTTCGCCCGATATCCGCAGCGGCAATTTTCCGGCGATGCCATCCTGCACCAGCAGGCCGTTATGCGCGGTGGCCAGCCCTGTTTCCAGCACGGCATGCGCCGTGCCGACGCTGGGATGTCCGGCAAACGGCACCTCGCGCCGCGGGCTGAAGATGCGGATGCCATAGCTTGCGTCGGCAGAGGTCGCGGGAAACACGAACGTGGTTTCCGGCAACCGCGTCCAACGCGCGATCGCCTGCATGGTGGCGTCGTCCAGGCCTTCGGCATCCAGAACGACCGCCAGCGGATTGCCGGCGCCGGGACGATCGGCGAACACATCGAGTTGCAGGTAACGACGAGCGGACATGAGAATTTCCGATGGGGATTGGGCCAAGCCTGTCCGATGACGCTGGCAGGCCCTAGAATTACGCGTTCACGCCCGCTGTCCGGGCGAGCCCACATTCTATGTCCTCTGCCCTGATTTCCGATCGCTGGATCGTGCTCAAGTTCGGCGGCACCTCCGTGTCGCGTCGCCACCGCTGGGACACGATCGGCCGCCTCGCCAAGCAACGTGCCGACGACAACGATGCGCGCGCATTGGTGGTGGTGTCGGCGTTGTCGGGTGTGACCAACGAGCTGCAGGCCATTGCCGAAGGCGCCAGCGACAGCGCTGCACGCATCGCGGGATTGATCGCCCGCCATCGTGCCTTCGCGCACGAACTCGACCTCGATGTCGATGCCGTGCTCGGCACGCGCCTCGCTGCGCTGGCGGCGCTGGCATGCGACGCGCAGGCATCGCAACGACCGTTGCCTTGGCAAGCCGAGCTTCTGGCGCAGGGTGAATTGCTGTCGTCGACACTCGGCGCGGCCTACCTGCGCGCGCAGGGACTGGATTTTGGCTGGTGCGATGCGCGCAGTTGGCTCGATGCGATTGCGCTGCCCAACCAGAACGCGTGGTCGACGCGTTTGTCGGTGTCGTGCCAGCGCGAGCCGGCCGCAGGTTTCCGCGAGCGATTCTCGACACAACCGACCACGCTGCTGTTGACCCAGGGTTTCATCGCCCGCCATGCCGACGGTGGTACCGCCGTCCTGGGTCGCGGCGGTTCCGACACCTCGGCGGGCTGTTTCGGTGCGCTGCTGGGCGCGCAGCGCGTCGAGATCTGGACCGACGTACCGGGCCTGTTCAGTGCAAATCCGCGCGTGGTCCCGGATGCGCGCTTGCTGATGCGGCTGGATTATGCCGAGGCCCAGGAAATCGCCACCACCGGCGCCAAGGTGCTGCATCCGCGCTCGATCAAGCCCTGCCGCGATGCCTTGGTGCCGATGGCCATCCTCGATACCGAGCGCCCCGGCCTGCCTGGCACCCGCATTGATGGCGATGTCGCCACCGTGCCCGGTGTCAAGGTGGTCAGCCGCCGCAACGGCATCGTGCTGGTGTCGATGGAAAGCATCGGCATGTGGCAACAGGTGGGGTTTCTCGCCGATATCTTCGAGCGCTTCAAGCGCCACGGACTGTCGGTGGATTTGATCGGCTCATCGGAAACCAACGTCACCGTTTCGCTGGATCCCAGCGAAAACCTGGTGAGCACCGACGTGCTGGCGGAACTGTCCGCCGACCTTGCGCAGATCTGCCGGGTCAAGGTAATCGCACCGTGCGCAGCCATCACCCTGGTCGGGCGTGGCATGCGCTCGCTGCTGCACAAACTGTCGGATGTCTGGGCCACGTTCGGGCAGGAGCGCGTGCACCTGATCTCGCAATCATCCAACGATCTCAACCTGACCTTCGTCATCGACGAGGCCGACGCCGAAGGACTGCTGCCGGTGCTGCATGCCGAGTTGATCGACAGCGGCGCGATGCCGGTGGACGATGCCAGCGTGTTCGGCCCAAGCTGGCTGGAACTCGAGTACGGCAAGCCGCCGCGTACGCCACCATGGTGGCAGGACGAGCGCCAACGCCTGCTGCAACGCGCAGCTACCGGCACGCCACGTTACGTCTACCACCTGCCCACGTTGCGCGCCCGCGCTCGAGCCTTGGGCGAGATCGCGGCGATTGACCGGCGTTTTTTCGCCATCAAGGCAAACCCGCACGCCGAACTCCTGCATGCGCTGGTGGCTGAGGGCTATGGCCTGGAATGCGTATCGCTGGGTGAACTGGAGCACGTGTTTTCGGTGTTGCCGCAGCTCGATCCGGCGCGCGTCCTGTTCACCCCGAGTTTCGCGCCGCGCATCGAATACGCAGCCGCGTTTGCGCTGGGCGTCACGGTGACGCTGGACAACGTCGAGGCGCTGCACAACTGGCCGGACACGTTCCGCGGCCGCACGCTGTGGCTGCGCCTGGACCTGGGTCGCGGCGATGGCCACCATGCCAAGGTCGTCACCGGCGGCGCGGCCTCGAAGTTCGGCCTGCCACTGAATGGATTCGATGCGTTCGTCGAACAGGCGCGCAGGCTAGAGATGCGCATTTCAGGCATCCATGCGCACCTGGGCAGTGGCATCAACACCACGGCGCACTGGCGCGCGGTGTACGCCGAGCTTGCCGGCTTCGCCGACAGCGTCGGCACCGTCGATACCATCGACATCGGCGGCGGCCTGCCGATTCCCTACAAGCCCGACACGCCGGCCTTCGACCTGGATGCATGGGCCGCGGGCCTGGCCGAAATCAAGGCCGCGTATCCGCGCTATGCATTGGCGATTGAACCGGGTCGTTACCTGGTTGCCGAATGCGGCGTGCTGCTGCTGCAGGTCACCCAGGTGGTCGACAAGCAGGGCATCCGCCGGGTCGGCCTGGATGGCGGCATGAATGCATTGATGCGGCCGGCGCTGTACGACGCATATCACGGCATCCACAATCTCTCGCGTCTCGACGAATTCGCCGATACGCCGTGCGACGTGGTCGGTCCGATCTGCGAATCCGGCGATGTGTTCGGCCTGCAGCGCCGGTTGCCCGAAGCCACGGGCGAAGGCGAGGTGGTCCTGATTGCCGACGCCGGTGCGTACGGATTCGTCATGGCCAACCGCTACAACCTGCGCGCGCTGCCGCACGAGGACGTGATCGATGACGCCTAGGTCGCGTTTAGTAGCGGTGAGCGCCTGCGCTGCGGCAGCCCTTGCGGTGTTTGCTTATATCGCCATCGGCCTGGTCAGCGGCGCAGGACTGGCGTCGTGGCACCAGAATGCAAAGGCGTCGCTGAGCTTTGCACCGGCGGCGGCAATGGCGGCGGGCCTGGCGGCGTGGTGGGTGGTCGGCTGGTGGCAAGGCGCCGATGCCGCGCGCAAGTGGACGCCGTTCGGAATGGCCTGGCGCTCGGTGGCGCTGGCATTCCTGCTGTTCCCGCCATTGGCGACGGCATGGGTGGCGGCGGTGGAGTCGATCGCCCACGTTGTGTCCGGTGCGCCCGGGCCGCTCGCGGTCGCATTGGCCTGGGTGCCCGCGCTGGCCGTGTACGCGGCGCTGTTCGGTGTGATGCTGGGCGCGATGCCGGCGTTGTGCATTTCATATTTCCTGTGCCGCTGGTTCCTGCAACAAACCCGCGCCGCGACCGGCGCGCAACATGGAGGCGCACGATGACGCCGTTCGACAAGGACGCGGTGCGCAGCTTTCGCTTCGTGCGCTGCACATTCGATGCCGATAGCGGCGTGGCCAGCCTGGTCTACGCGTTCGACGAGGGCCCCGAATTGATCGAGACGATCACCGTGCCGGGCGCTCCATTTGTCCTGGACGCTGCACGCACGCAGGCCGCGGAGCAGGCAATGCGGCTGCTGCACCTGATCACCGGAGTGAGCTATTACAAGGCAGCGGTGCCGGAGGATATCCGCATCGAGTCCTACACCATCACCACCGATACGGCGGCGCTGCTGGAAGACATCTACCTCCACGGGCTCGGCGAGTTTGCGTATTGCAACGGCCTGAACCTGCATGGACGGATCCGGTTTCCCTGCACGGACGCGCCCTCGGCCCACCCGCTCTCCCGCGATGCGGAAGAAGACGCTGATCCAGCCGTTTCCAGGCGTGCGACGGAAACGGCCGGAACCGCGGATGAAGGCGCGCAGGTCATCGGCCTGCGCGAGCACGCACTGGTCGCGATCGGCGGCGGCAAGGATTCGCTGGTGTCGATCGAGGCCTTGCGCTCGATCGGCGTTGCGCAGACGGTGACTTGGATCGGAAGCTCGCAGTTGATCCAGGCCTGCGCCGAACGCACCGGATTGGCAACGCTCAACATCGGCCGCCAACTCGCGCCGGAATTGTTCGACTACAACCGTCAAGGTGCATGGAACGGACACATCCCGGTCACCGCGATCAACTCGGCGATCCTGGTATTCGCCGCCGTGCTGCTTGGCGTCGATCAGGTGGTGTTCTCCAACGAACGCTCGGCCAGTTACGGCAGCATGATTACCTCCGATGACGGCACGGTCACCACCGAGGTGAACCACCAATGGTCGAAGGGCTGGGCATTCGAGCGTGCGTTCGGTGCCTACGTGCAGCGCCACGTCGCTGCCGACCTGCATTACTACTCGCTGCTGCGACCGTTGAGCGAACTTGCGGTGGCCCGTCAGTTCGCGAAAAGCGATCGCTTCGATGCCTATTTTTCCAGCTGCAACCGCAACTTCCATCTGCTGGGCGAGCGCCCGGTCAATCGTTGGTGCGGGGTTTGCCCGAAGTGCCATTTCGTGTTTTTGGCGCTGGCGCCGTTCATGCCAAAACCGCGCCTTGTTGGCATCTTTGGCCGCAACCTGCTCGACGACGTCGAACAGATACCGGGCTACGACGCGCTGCTGGAATACCAGGACCACAAGCCGTTTGAATGCGTCGGTGAAGGCAGCGAATCGCGCGCGGCGATGGCGACGTTGGCCGAGCGCCCGGAATGGCGCGAGGACGCGGTGGTCAGGCGTTTTGCTCGCGAGATCCTGCCGCAACTTGCCGATCGTGAGCTTGCGATCGCACCCCTGCTGGTGATCGATGACGAGCATCGCGTGCCCGACGGAGTGTGGAGCCGCGTGCGTGCGCATTTCGCAGCTTGACGGCCGACGTGTAGCGCTGTGGGGCTGGGGCCGTGAAGGGCGTGCGGCCCATCGCGCGATCCGCTCGCGCTTGCCGAAACTTCCGCTGAGCGTGTTCTGCAAGCTCGACGAAATCGCCTCCGTGCAGGCGCTCGGCGAGGCCCTGCTCACGGTGGAAGGCGTGGCGACCGGCGAGCGACTGGCGGCGTTCGATATCGTGGTCAAGTCGCCGGGCATCAGTCCCTATGGCAGCGATGCGCAATGGGCCTCGGCGCGCGGTACGCGTTTTGTCGGTGGCACCGCGCTGTGGTTTGCCGAGCATGCCGATGCGCGCACGATCTGCGTGACCGGAACCAAGGGCAAGAGCACCACGACCGCACTGCTCGCGCACCTGCTGCGTGCCAGCGGGCACCGCACAGCGCTGTGCGGCAACATCGGCCTGCCGCTGCTGGAATTGCTTGATGACGATGCCGCGTTCTGGGCGATCGAACTGTCGAGCTACCAGACCCGCGACGTCGCCGCCGGCGGCGTGCGTCCGCACATTGCGATCGTCACCAATGTCTTTCCGGAACATCTGGACTGGCATGGCGACGAAAAAACCTACATCGACGACAAGCTGGCCTTGCTGACCCAGGCAATGCCGCGCATCGCCGTGCTCAATGGCAGCGATGCGCACCTGGCGGCGTTGACCCTTCCGGACAGCGAAGTGCACTGGTTCGGGCGCGAGGATGGCTGGCACCTGCGCGACGACCTGTTGTATCGCGGCGACGACGCTGTGTTGGACACGGCCGCGGTGCCGCTGCCCGGCCGCCATAATCGCGGCAATCTGTGCGCAGTGTTGACCGCACTCGATGCGCTTGGCCTGGACGGCGCCGCGCTCGCGCCGCACGCGATGTCGTTCCAGCCGTTGCCGCATCGCCTGCAATTGCTCGGCACGGCCAACGGCATCGCCTACGTCAATGATTCGATCAGCACCACGCCGCATGCAACGCTGGCCGCGCTTGATGTATTCGCGGGCCGACGCGTCGTGTTGCTGGTTGGCGGCCACGATCGCGGCCTGGATTGGTCAGGTTTCGCAACGTCGATGCGCGCGCATGCGCCTGCGGCGATCATCACCATGGGCCAGAACGGGCCGCGGATCCATGCACTGCTAAAAGACGTGGCAGCGCAGGCGGGCTTCGCGCTTGCACAAGCCGACGACCTTGGCGCGGCAATGACGCAGGCACGGACACTGCTGGCGGGCGAGGGCGTGGTCCTGTTGTCGCCCGGTGCACCGAGTTTTGGCAGCTATCGCGATTACACCGAGCGCGGCCGCCATTTTGCGGCGCTGGCGGGGTTTGACCCGGCGATGATCACGCAGATCCCCGGGCTTGGCATCGCCCCTTGAAGCGTTGAGGGCGGCACGCCTCGCGGGGTTTCACCCGGGCTGAACATGGCCTGCGTAGGCTCGCCGCAAACCATATTGCGGGAGACCAACATGCCTGTGCGAAACAGAATCTTCGGGTTGTGCGCGGGAATATTGTTGCTGCCATTCCCCGCTGCCGCCGCGATGCAGGCCAGGACGGTCGAATGGAACGTCGGCACGCAGGCCTTCAGCGGCGTGCTGGTCTACGACGATGCATCGAAAGACAAACGGCCGGGGCTGGTGATGGTGCCGGACTGGAAGGGCGTGACCGCGGCCGCGGTGGAGCAGGCGAAGGAGGTTGCAGATGACGATTACGTCATCCTCGTTGCCGACATGTACGGCAAGGGGGTCCGCCCCAAGGACGATGCCGCGGCGATGGCGCAGGTAAAAACCCTGTCCGCCGACGTACCGGCGATGCGTGCGCGCATCACCAAGGCGGTCGACGTGCTCAAGGCGCAGTTGGACAGCGCGCCGCTGGATGCGGGGAAGATTGGTGCGTTCGGCTATTGTTTCGGCGGTTCGTCGGTGCTTGAACTGGCGCGCAGCGGCGCACGGCTGGCCGGCATCGTCACGTTCCATGGTGGTTTGCAGACCGCCCTGCCTGCGGCCGCCAATGCGGTGAAGACACCGCTGCTGGTGCTCAATGGCGCCGACGACAAGGGCCAGGCCCCGCACATCCTGGGATTCGAGCAGGAGATGAACGCCGCGGGTGCCGACTGGCAGTTCGTCAACTTCAGTGGAGCGGTGCATTGCTTCGCGTTGAAGGCCGCCAACAGTCCGCCCGGCTGTGTGTACAACGCGCGCGCGGCCAAGCGTGCCTACCGGATGATGGAGGACTTCTTCGACGCGCAGTTCGCCCGGTAGAACGGGCTTCGGCTGGACGGTGCGGACGTTTCAGCGATCCCGATCGGTCGCGTACCGCGCCAGCCCGCGCAGGGCGGCGACCGCGTCATTCTCCACCAGGCCATCGAGCGCCTGCTCCGCAGCTCGCGCATATACGTCTGCACGCGTGCGGCTGTAATCAAGGCTGCCCTGCGCCAGGATCGCAGCACTAACCTCGGGTAGCGCATCGGCCTCGCCATTGCTGACGATGGCGCGTAGCCGGGCACGCGTGGTGGCATCGGAATGCGCCATCGCGTGGATCAATGGCAATGTGGCCTTGCCCTCGGCGAGGTCGTCACCAAGATGTTTGCCCAGCGCAGTCTCGTCAGCGCTGTAATCCAGGACGTCGTCGGCGATCTGGAACGCATACCCCAGGTTCATGCCGTAGTCATGCATGCATTGCTGCACGTCGTCATTGGTGTGCGCAAGCAATGCGCCCAGCCTGGTCGCGGCGGCGAACAGCACCGCGGTCTTGCGCTCGATCACGCGCAGGTAGGCGGCTTCGTCGACATCCGGATTGCGCACGTGCAGCAGCTGCAGCACCTCGCCCTCGGCGATGGCGTTGGTGGTGTCAGCGAGGATCCGCATCACGTCCATGCGGTCGAGTTCGACCATCATCTGGAAGCTGCGCGAATACAGGAAATCGCCGACCAGCACGCTGGCCGCATTGCCCCACAGCGCATTGGCGGTCTTGCGGCCGCGGCGCAGGTCGGATTCGTCGACCACATCGTCGTGCAGCAACGTGGAGGTGTGGATGAACTCGATCACCGCGGCAAGCTGGTGCGCATCACTGCCCTGGTGGCCAAGTGCGCGTGCGACCAGCAGCAGCAACATCGGCCGCAGCCGCTTGCCACCCGCTGCGACGATGTGCTCGCCGATCTGGTTGACCAGCACCACGTCCGAGGCCAGGCGACGACGGATCAGGGCATCCACCGCGCCCATGTCGGCGGCGGCGAGCGACTGGATGGCGGGCAGGGCGAAAGCGTGCGGGCGTGCGGGGGAGGACATGCGGGCACCGGGTGGAGTGAAGCGCGATTATAGGGAGCAAGTGGTCTCCTCGCTGCCGCTAGGCGGGGGCGAGGGCGCTCAGGTGTTCGTACACGATGGTGGCACCGATCGCGATCAGGATGATTCCGCCGGCGATTTCCGCGCGCTTGCCGGCGAGCGTACCAAGCACGCGTCCGAGCATTATGCCGGTGGTTACCATCACCAGCGTGCTCAGGCCGATGACGACCGCGACGATGCCGATCGGGGTATCGACGAACGCCAATCCCACTCCGACCGCCATGGCATCGATGCTCGTGGCGAAACCGGTCGCGGCGAGTGCCCAGAATCCATGGCGTCGTGGCCGTTCGGCGTGACCTTCGGCATCGTCGTGTTTCAGGCCTGCGCGGATCATGTGCAGGCCCAGTGCCGCCAGCAGCGCGAACGCGATCCAGTGGTCCCAGGCATTGATGTAACGCGACGCCGCGTTGCCCAGCAGCCAGCCGATGATCGGGGTCAGGCCTTCGATGACGCCGAAGATCAAGCCGGCGCGCAGCGCTTCGGGGAAGCGCGGGTTGCGCATGGCGGCACCCTTGCCAATGGCAGCGGCAAACGCGTCCGTCGACATCGCGATGCCGATCAGGAAAATGGAAAGCGGGTGCATGAAGATTCCGGGTCGGGCTCGGCGACGACGACACGCCTGCGCGCCCAACCTGCGTTGCGCCGGCATGCCGATGGTCTCGCCAACCTGGAATGGTGTCCCGCGCCACGGCATGCTGTCGGTGCCGAGTATGTTGACGCGGGCGCTTCCGATAACTGGAAGCCGGCTACTCCCCAAAGGGGGCATGAGGATAGCATCCACTCGGATTTATCCGACAATGATTTCAGGTTGCCGAGACCCACCATCGTCCGTAACGTCGCTGCTGCCGCAAACGCATCATCGGACAACCTGCCGGTATCATGCAGGGCCCGGCGTCGGCGTCGGCGTTGCCCGGCCCGTCCATGGCAGGTCACTGGACTGCCATCCGTTACACTCACGCAAGTCAATGAATTCCAAGGAAAAGAGGTCTCCCATGGCACGTGGCATCAATAAGGTGATCCTGGTCGGCAATCTCGGCAATGACCCGGAAACCAAATACACCCAAGGTGGCATGGCCATCACCAAGATCAGCCTGGCCACCAGCAGCGTGCGCAAGGACAAGGACGGCAACCAGCAGGAGCGCACCGAGTGGCACCGGGTGACGTTCTTCGGAAAGCTCGGCGAGATCGCCGGCGAATACCTCAAAAAAGGCAGCCAGTGCTACGTCGAGGGCTCGATCCGCTACGACAAGTACACCGGCAGCGATGGCGTCGAGAAATACTCCACCGACATCATTGGCGACGAGATGCAGATGCTCGGCGGACGCGGTGAGGGCGGCGGTAGCAGTAGTGGCGGTGGCGGGGAGCGCGCTGCGCGTCCTGCGTCGCGACAGGAATCCGCACCGCAGCGATCGGCGCCACAGCGCCCCTCGCAACCCGCGCCTTCGGATGACTTCTCGGACGATGATATTCCGTTCTGAGTCAGCGCCTGTCCTTCAATCTCGTCCGTTCCAAACCTTAAGGAGTCATCCGCGTGCCGACCTGGATCGTCACCGGCGGAGCCGGTTTCATTGGTGGTAATTTCGTCCTCGGTGCCATCGCCGATGGCGTGCGCATCATCAATCTCGATGTGCTGACCTACGCTGGCAACCGGGACACGCTGGCGTCGCTGCAGGCAAACCCGAACCACGTCTTCGTGCAGGGCGACATCGGTGACCAGGCCCTGGTCGCCCGCTTGCTGGCCGAGCATCGGCCCGACGCGGTGGTCAATTTCGCCGCCGAAAGCCATGTCGATCGCTCGATCGACGGCCCCGGCGCATTTATCCAGACCAATGTGGTCGGCACGCTGGCACTGCTGGAAGCGTCGCGCGATTACTGGAAGTCGCTGCAGGGCGAAGCCAAGAATGCGTTTCGCTTCCTGCACGTGTCCACAGACGAGGTCTACGGCTCGCTCGGCGACAGCGGCAAGTTCACCGAAACCACGGCGTATGCGCCCAACTCGCCGTATTCGGCGTCGAAGGCCGCTTCTGATCACCTGGTGCGCGCGTTCCACCACACCTACGGGCTGCCGGTGGTGACGACCAACTGTTCCAACAACTACGGCCCGTATCAATTTCCGGAAAAACTCGTTCCGCTGGTCATCGCCAAGGCCATCGCCGGCGAGCCGTTGCCGATCTACGGTGACGGCAAGAATGTGCGCGACTGGCTGTATGTCGGCGACCACTGTACGGCGATCCGTGCGGTGCTCGAGCGCGGGCGCGTAGGCGAGACCTATAACGTCGGCGGAGACGCCGAACGGGAGAACATTGAAGTGGTGGATGTCATCTGTGCGCTGCTCGACACGCGCCGCCCACGCGAAGACGGCAAGCTGCGCAACTCGCAGATCACGTACGTCGCCGATCGTCCCGGCCACGACCGTCGCTATGCGATCGACGCCACCAAGCTGAAGTCCGAACTTGGCTGGGCGCCCGCACACAGTTTCGAGCAGGGCATCGCGCAAACCGTCGACTGGTATCTCGACAACCAACCCTGGGTGCAACGCGTGCTCGATGGCAGCTATCGCCTCGAGCGCATCGGCGGCGCGGCATGACGGTGGCGCGCAAGGGAATCATCCTCGCCGGCGGCTCGGGGACGCGGCTGTATCCGATCACCCAGGCGATCAGCAAGCAGCTGCTGCCGGTCTACGACAAGCCGATGATCTATTACCCGCTCAGCGTATTGATGCTGGCGGGCATCCGTGAGGTGTTGATCATCAATACCCCACACGAGCAGGCCTTGTTCAAGACCCTGCTAGGCGACGGCTCGCAATGGGGTATGCAGATCGAGTACGCGGTGCAGCCGAGCCCGGATGGCCTCGCCCAGGCGTACCTGATCGGCCGCGAGTTCCTCGATGGCAAGCCCAGCTGCCTCGTGCTTGGCGACAACATTTTCCATGGCCCTGGCTTGAGTGCGTTGCTCAAGCGCGCCGACGCGCGCGAGCACGGCGCGACGGTGTTCGGCTATTGGGTCCGTGATCCCGAACGTTACGGCGTGGCCGAATTCAACGCGCACGGAAAAGTGGTGGGGCTGGAGGAAAAGCCGCTGCAGCCGCGCTCCAACTACGCGGTGACCGGGCTGTATTTCTATGATGGCCGCGCCAGTGAATTGGCCGCTTCGCTGCAGCCATCGCCGCGCGGTGAGCTGGAAATCACCGACCTCAACCGTTGTTACCTCGAACAAGGCGACCTGCACCTCGAACAGCTTGGGCGCGGCTATGCATGGCTGGACACAGGCACCCACCAATCGCTGCTGGAGGCATCGAACTACATCGAGACCATCGAAGCGCGACAGGGGTTGCGCGTGTGCTGCCCGGAGGAAATCGCCTGGGGCAATGGCTGGATCGATGAGACGCAACTGGAATCACTGGCCGCGCCGCTGGTGAAGAATGGATATGGCCAGTACCTGCTCGGTCTCGCCGGACGCGGATCCATCCCATGAAAGTCATCGAGACCGACCTGCCGGGCTGCCTTGTGATCGAGCCGCAGGTGTTCGGTGACGAGCGCGGCCACTTCTTCGAGTCCTTCAATCGCGACAAACTCGCCGAACATGGCCTCAAGCCGAACTTCGTGCAGGGCAATGTATCCACGTCGGTGCGCGGCGTGTTGCGCGGGCTGCACTACCAGTGGCCAAAGCCGCAGGGCAAATATGTCTCGGTCCTCGATGGCGAAGTCTGGGATGTTGCCGTCGACATCCGTCGCGGTTCGCCGACGTTCGGCCGCTCGACGGCCGTGCTGCTGAGCGGCGAGAACAAGCGACATTTCTGGATACCGGAAGGGTTCGCCCACGGTTTCGTTGTGCTCAGCGAGCGCGCCACGTTCACTTACCTGTGCACCGAAACCTACGACCGCCAGGCCGATGCCGGCATCCGCTGGAACGATCCGCGTCTTGGGATTGATTGGCCGGTCAGTGCGCCGCTGTTGTCGGACAAGGATGCGCGTGCGCCCCTGCTCGAAGACGTGGCCCAAGACCGGCTGCCGGTGTACGTCGTTTGAAGATCCTGTTGTTTGGTGGCAATGGCCAGGTCGGCACGGAGTTGCGGCGCAGCCTGGCGTCGCTGGGAGAGGTGATCGCAACCACCCGCAATGGCATCCTTGCCGACGGCTCGGTTTGCGAAACCGCAGATTTTGACGTACCGGCGCAATTACAGTCGCTGATCGAACGCGTGGCGCCGGATGTCGTTGTCAACGCAGCGGCCTACACGGCGGTGGATCGCGCCGAAGACGATGTGGACGCGGCATTCCGCGCCAACGCCGAGGCTCCCGGCGTGATTGCCCGGGCCTGCGCCGAGCGCGACATCCTGCTGGTGCATTACTCCACCGATTACGTCTTCGATGGCAGCGCGACGCGTCCTTATCGTGAAGACGATCAGACTGCGCCGCTCGGTGTCTACGGTGCCAGCAAACTGGCAGGCGAACAGGCAGTTCAGGCCAGCGGCGCACGCCACATGATTTTCCGCACCGCGTGGGTGTATGCGGCGCACGGAAAGAACTTCCTGCTGACCATGCTGCGCCTCGCC
This sequence comes from Lysobacterales bacterium, assembly GCA_038241735.1. GTDB lineage: Bacteria > Pseudomonadota > Gammaproteobacteria > Xanthomonadales > Xanthomonadaceae > Luteimonas. Next base: position 54,166 of record JBBSST010000009.1, on the reverse strand, counting down.
CGCGAGCGCGACGAATTGCGCGTGGTCGCCGACCAGGTCGGCAGCCCGACCTCGGCCCGGCAGATCGCCGACACCACGGCTGCCATGCTGCGGAAACCGCCACAGGCATCAGGGTTGTGGCACTTGACCGCCGCGGGCCAGACCAGCTGGCATGGATTTGCCGAACAGATCATGCGCGATGCGCTGGACCGGGGCTTGATCGACAAGGTGCCGCGCGTATTGCCGATCGCAACCAGCGATTACCCGACCCGCGCCGCACGACCCGCGTACTCGGTACTCGACAACACGCGGCTGGAACACGATTCCGGTGTGGTTGCGCCGGATTGGAAAATCAGCCTGTCGCGGGTGCTGGACCAGATGCAGGCCGAACCCTCGCGTGGCTGAGGGTTGTCCTGGTACGTCGTCTTGATGGGGAACGGCAAGGCGCTGTTTGTCCGGGAATCCGCAGGGGCGTAGGCCGATGGCTTGCTCAATAGGCACTGGAACCTGTGGTCCTGGTGTTGACCGACGCTAGAATCCAGTCATCAATGTGCGTCAGGGGGGAATGCAGATGAAATACCGCAGCGTGGTGGTGGCCGTCCTGTTGTTGGCGGGGGCACAGGTGTATCCGGTGATGGCACAGGTCGACGTCGAGCACTACATCCGCAGCAACGAATTCAATGACATCAAATTATCGCCGGCGGGTGATTACTACGCGGCCACTGTTCCGTTAGGGGACAGGACCGGGCTTGCGGTACTGCGACGTGCCGACAAGAAAATCACGGCGTCGTTCACGCTAGGCAAGAATCGACACGTGGAGGCGTTCTGGTGGGTCAATCCCAGCCGTCTTCTGATCAGTATTTCGGAGAAGTACGGTTCGCTGGACCAACCCGTGTGGACTGGCGAGTTGTATGCGATCGACTTTGACGGGAAACGCGCGGAAATGCTCGTTGGCTACCGTTTGCAGGGTGATGGCGCGAGCACGAGTATCAAGAACAAGAAAGCCGAATCAGTGATGGCCTTCCTGGTCGACGACCTGCCTGGCGACGATAAAAACGTCATCATTTCAGTCTCGCCGCTGACCCAGGACGACCCATGGACACGTGCGGAGCGCATGGACGTTTACACAGGTCGTCGCGTGCAGGTGGCGCGGGCACCGGTGAAAAACGCCACGTTCACCACCGACCACGATGGCGTGGTGCGGTTTGCCAGCGGGTTTGGCCAGGACAGTACCAACAAGCTTTATTACCGCGTGGCGGATGGCACCCAATGGCAGCTGCTCAACGATGAAGCGACCAGCCACCACATCGAATATGCACTTGGATTTTCTGCCGATAACCGCACCGCTTACCTGCAGGTCGACCAAGCCCAAGGTCCCGATGCCCTGGTTGCCTATGAGGTGGCCAGCGGGGTGCGCAAGGAATTGCTGCGCGATGCCACGATGGATCCACAGGCGATGATCCTGTCCGATGGCACGCCGAGCGTACTTGCCGGCGCGGTCTACCACGATGGCAAGCCACGCACCCGCTTTTTCGATGAAAAAAGCGCAACTGCGAAACTGTACCGGGCGCTGGAAGCTGCATTTGCCGGCAACAGTGTATTCATCACATCCAGCACGGCTGACGGGAAGCAGGTAATGGTGCGCAGCACGGCCGATCGCAATCCTGGCGATTTCTACGTGTTTGATACGACGACAAAACAGGCCGCGTACGTATTGAGCCGACGCAACTGGATTGATCCGGAAAAGATGGCGGAAATGCGGCCGATCACGCTCAAGGCGCGCGATGGGCTGGTATTGCAGGGGTTTCTCACGCTGCCCAAGGGCGACGCCAAGTCTTTGTCGATGGTGGTCATGCCGCACGGTGGCCCCTACGGTATCCACGATGACTGGTCATTCGCCACCGACAGCCAGGTGTTGGCCGCAGCGGGCTATGCGGTGCTGCAAGTGAACTATCGAGGTTCCGGTGGACGTGGCCGTGCGTTCCAACAGGCAGGCGCGCGCGAGTGGGGCGACAAGATGCAGGACGACCTGACCGATGCGACACGCTGGGCCATCAACGAAGGTATTGCCGCGTCCGATCGGATCTGCATCTATGGCGCAAGTTATGGCGGTTACGCCGCGCTGATGGGAGTGGCCAAGGAGCCGGGGTTGTACAGGTGCGCAGCCGGGTATGTCGGTGTCTACGACCTGGCGATGATGCAGCGCGAAGATGGCCGCAAGAGCAAGCGGCTGGGCAACTGGTCACAGGACTGGGTCGGCAACGATGTCGGCAAGCTCGCGGCCGCGTCGCCCAACCTGCTGGCCGACCGGATCAAGGTACCGGTCTTTCTTGCGGCAGGTGGCGAGGACGAGATCGCCCCCATCGAACACAGCAAGAAGATGGAGCAGGCGCTGCGCAAGGCCGGGGTGCCGGTGGAGACGCTCTACTATCCCAACGAAGGCCACGGCTTCTATGCCGAGGCGCATCGGCGGGAGTTCTACGACAAGTTGCTGGCGTTCCTGGCCCGCAATATTGGCGCCGACGCCACTGCGGGTACGAAATAGTGATCGGGTTCCACGAAAATGGCGCCTCTCGACGCCATTTTCGTTTGCGCGTGCCGTTGCTGGTTACTTCACTCCGTGCATCATCCGCCGCAGCAGAGGCGCGATGATGAAGGCCACCAGCGCGCAGCCCAGGCCGATCCACATCATCAGCCAGAACAGGTGCGCGTATTTCACCGAGGCCTCGGCGATATCCATGACTTCGCCTTCCGGCACCTCGATTGCGGCCAGTTTGCCGAACAGCGCCGCCAGAGTTTCCGAAAACGCGGTCGCCAGGAACCAGGTGCCCATCATCAGGCTGACCACCCGCGGCATCGCCAGTTGCGTGACCGCCGACAATCCCACCGGCGAGAGGCACATTTCGCCGATTTCCAGGATCAGGTAGGCCAGCACCAGCCACCACACGCTGGCCATCTGGCCGGTGATGCCAACCTCTTGCGCGGCCCAGGCCATGGGGATGAATGACAGGCCGGCAAACACCAGCCCGACCGCCGACTTCACCGGTTTGGACGGGTCGCGACCGCGCTTGTCCAGCCACGCCCACAAGGCGGCAAATAGCGGTGCAAGCAGCACCAGGAACAGGGCGCCGAGATAGGTCAGCGAGCCTGCGGTCTGCGGCAACACCACGCAGTCGCGCACCAGGAACACCAGCATCACCACGACCACCGCGATGAACAACCTGCGCGGTGCGCTGGACGATGGATTGCGATCCGACATCCTTGCCGCGACCACGAACGACAGTGGCGCGAGCAGCAGGGAGACGATCGACCATGGCAGCGGGGTGCCGGTGCGGATCACCAGCGACGGCACGATGTCCTTGGTCAGCAGGCGATCGGTGAAGGTGACCCATGATCCGTAGGTTTGTTCGTACAGGGTGAAAAACACCAGGGCCATGAAGATCAGCACCATCAGCGCGATCATTTGCTGGCGCTGTGCCGGCGTGCACTGCGTGCCGGTGAACCATGCAAACCACACCAGCACTGCGCCCAGCACCACGATCATCAGCAGCAACGCCAGGGTGATCTGGCCGCCCAGTGAAAATGCGCCGTTGGCCGCGGCCCACATCAGCCCGGCGACCGGCACCACGCCGATCGTGGCGACGAGATAGATCAGCCATTCGCGTGGGATGCCCAGCACGCGTTCGCGCAGGGCGTCGGGTGCCGAAGGGTCGGCGTGGCCATGCAGGTATTTCTGGCCCCACAGGAACATGCCCAAACCCACCAGCATGCCGATGCCGGCCGCGCCGAAACCATATTTCCAGCCATAGGCTTCGCCGATATAGCCGCAGACCAGCGACGCGAACAACGCGCCTAGATTGATGCCGGCGTAGAACAGCGAGAATCCCGAGTCACGGCGCGGGTCGTTTTCGGCATAAAGCTTGCCGACGATGGTGGAGATATTGGGCTTGAGGAAGCCCACGCCCATGATGATCAACGCAAGCGACAGGTAGGTGATGCGCAATGCGGCTTCATCGCGCACCACGATGCCGCCGGCCGTGGTGGCCGCGTGGCCCTCGAATGCCATCCCCAGGTGTCCGAGGACCAGCAGGATGCCGCCGAACACCACCGCCTTGCGCATCCCCAGCCAGCGGTCGGCGAGTACGCCACCGATCACCGGGATGCAGTAGACCAGTCCGCCATAGGCACCGAGCAGGTCCAGGCCGGCGTTATCGCCAAACAGGTGGTACTTGGTCAGGTACAGCAGCAGCAGCGCCTTCATCCCGTAGAACGAGAAACGCTCCCACATCTCGGTGAAGAAGCAGACGTAAACGCCCTTGGGATGACCGAGGAAATCCTCGTGCGCGGCAATATCGTTGACGAGGATGGCGGCCACATGCTGCTCCGTACGGGGACCGCGCGAGTATAACGATGGGGTCGATGCAGGCTGGACTTGCCCGGGGGCAGCGTTTAGCGTGTGGGGCTTGCATGAAACTGGGGTAGACGATGAACAAGCCGGCACCGCCGCAACTTACCTTCCGGGCCATCGTACTGGCGATCGTGCTGGCGATGATCCTCGCGGCGGCGAACGCCTACCTGGGTTTGTTTGCCGGCCTGACCATCGCCACGGCGATTCCTGCCGCCGTGGTGTCGATGGGCGTGCTGCGCCTGCTCGGCGGCGGCACGATCCTTGAAAACAACATCGTCCAGACTGGCGCGTCGGCCGGTTCATCGATCGCGGCGGGGGTGATCTTCACCATCCCGGCGCTGATCATCCTGGGCTATTGGCAGGACTTCCGTTATTCCTGGGTGCTGGCGATCGCCGGCCTCGGCGGCTTGCTCGGCGTGCTGTTCTCGGTGCCGCTGCGGCGCTCGATGATCGTCGAGGATCCGCTGCCGTTCCCCGAAGGCAAGGCTGCGGCGGAAGTGCTCAAGGCCGGTGAAAACCCCGGCCCGGGCCTGAAGATCCTGGCGCTGTCCGGGGTGATCGGTGCGGCGGTGAAACTGGCGGCGGCAAGCGGCCTGCGCATGATTCCCGACAGCGCGATCGGCGCGGGCTTTTTCGGCAAGTACCTGGGCTACATCGGCACCGGCCTGTCGCCGGCGCTGCTCGGCGTGGGTTACATCGTCGGCCTGAATGTCGGCATCGTCGTGGTCTCGGGCAGCGTGCTGTCGTGGCATATCGCGATCCCGATCTATCACGCATTCTTCCTCGATAGCGACCCGGCCCTGGCTGCGCAAATCGCCGGCGCGGGTGCGGCCGATATCGCCGGGGCGATCTGGTCGACCAAGGTCCGTTACCTCGGCGTCGGCGCGATGCTGATCGGTGGCGTCTGGACCTTGTTCTCGCTGCGCAAATCGCTGCTGTCAGGCGTCAAGAGCGGCTTTGCCGCCGCCCGCAAGGGAGCGGGCGCCGTGGTTGCCGAGACCGATCGCGACCTGCCGATGAAATGGATGCTGATTGCACTGGTGGCGTTCGTGGTGCCGCTGGCGATTCTGTATCACGCCATCGTCGCCGCCGATCCGTCCGTCTCCAATCCGTGGGCAATCGGCATCCTGATGACGATCATCATGATCATCACCGGCTTCCTGTTTGTCTCGGTGTCGGCGTATCTCGCGGGCCTGGTGGGCTCGTCGAACAATCCGGTGTCGGGCATCACCATCGCCACCATCCTGTTTGCATCCGTGGTCCTGGTCTTCCTGCTTGGTCGCGACTCCCCGATCGGCGCGGTGGCCGCGATCATGATCGGCGCGGTGGTGTGCTGCGCGGCGGCAGTGGGTGGCGACAACCTGCAGGACCTCAAGGCCGGATACATCGTTGGCGCAACGCCGTGGAAGCAGCAGCTGATGCTCGCCATCGGTGCGTTCTCGTGCGCGTTGATCATGGCGCCGGTGCTGAATTTGCTGGCCGCCGCTTATGGCATCGGCGCGCCGACGCCCGAACATCCCAATTCGCTGTCGGCCCCGCAGGCGACCTTGATGGCGTCCGTGGCCAAGGGCATGTTCGGCGGCGAGTTGCCGTGGACGATGATCGCGCTGGGCGCCGGCGTCGGGGCGATGGTGATTGCGCTGGACGAATGGCTGAAGTCACGTGGATCGAAGTTCCGCGTGCCGGTGCTGGCGGCCGCGATCGGCATTTATCTGCCGCTGGAACTGATGGTGCCGATCTTCCTCGGTGGCCTGCTCTCGTACTTCGTGGAGCGCAAGCACAAGCTGCGCGGCGACGACGAGGAGGCACGTGACCGCATCCATCGTCCCGGCACGCTGTTCTCGGCGGGCCTGATTACCGGCGAGGCCTTGATGGGGATTGCGATTGCGATCCCGATCGTGGTGTCCGCGCGTGCCGACGTCCTGGCGCTGCCTGCGAATTTCCAGTTTGGCCAATGGGTCGGACTGGCGGTATTGGTGGTGGTGGGCTGGCTGCTGTATCGCAGCGGTGCGAAGCGCGACACCACCGACGCGCCGGTTGAACCTGGTCCGATGTGATCCCCGCCCCACACGCTGCAACCGATAGCCCCGCTGTGTTTCCGCATTCCCGAACTGTTGCCTGGAGTCGCCATGAAGTCCCCTTACGCCATCCTGCCATTGGCCTTGTTGCTGGCCCTGCCATCGCTGGCCGCCACGCGCGGCTTCGATGTCCGCGACATGGTCAAGCTGGATCGTTATTCGTCGCCGACGCTGTCGCCCGACGGCCGCAGGCTGGTGTTTGCCAAGCGCGTCATCGATGACAAACAGGAGAAGGCGAGCACGTCGCTGTGGATCGAGGATCTGTTTGCGCGTGATTCCGCGCCGCCCGTGCGATTGACGCCGCAAGGCTGGAACGTCAATTCGCCGGCGTTCTCACCCGATGGCAGCACGGTGTATTTCCTCAGCGGCAAGTCCGGCACCTCGCAGTTGTATGCGATGCCGGCCAGCGGCGGCACGCCGAAACAGCTGACCGCCTTCGTGATCGATGTTGATGGCTACAAGCTGTCGCCGGACGGCAAGCAACTCGCGTTCAACGCCGCTGCATTCGCCGACTGCAAGGCCGACCTCGCATGCACGAAGAAAAAACTCGACGCCGCCGACAACAGCAAGGCCAGCGGCAAGCTCTTCGAGCAGATGTTCATCCGCCACTGGGATACCTGGAACGACGGTCGCCTCAATCGCGTGTTCGTGGCTACGTTGCCGGCCGCGAAGGCCAAGGCGGCTACGACCGCAACGCTGGCCGGCGCGGATGTGATCGGTGACGTGCCGTCCAAACCATTCGGTGACACCAGCGAATATGCGTGGGCACCGGATGGACGATCGCTGGTGCTCAGTGCGCGAGCCTCCAACCGCAGTGAACCGTGGTCGACCAACTTCGACCTGTACCAGGTCAGCGCCGATGGCACGGGTGCGGCTAAAAATCTCACCGCCGCCAACCTCGCCTGGGACACCGGGCCGGTGTTTGCTGCCGACGGCAAGACGCTGTACTACCGGGCGATGAAACGCCCCGGCTTCGAGGCGGACCGCTTTGCGCTGATGGCGATGGACCTTGCCACCGACAAGACGCGGGAAATCGCCGCGAAGTGGGATCGCTCCGCCGACGGCATCGTGGTGTCCAGTGACGGCAAGACGATTTACACAACCGCCCAGGACATGGGTGAGCATCCGTTGTTCACGGTCGACATCGCCACGGGCGAGGCGAAGAAAATCATCGGCGACGGCAGCATTTCCTCGTTCGAGATTGCCGGCCCGACGCTTGCGTTTGCGCGTAATTCCATGAAATCCGGCGACCAGTTGTTCACCACCAGCGTCGAGGGCACGCCGCTGCGCCAGATCACGCCGAGTGCCGGTGAGATGGTGCCCGGCGCCACGTTTGGCGAGTACGAACAATTCAGCTTCAAGGGCTGGAACAACGACACCGTGCATGGCTACGTCGTCAAGCCGTGGAACTACCAGCCGGGCAGGAAATACCCGGTGGTGTTCCTGATCCATGGCGGCCCGCAGGGCAGCTTCGGCGATGGCTGGAGCTATCGCTGGAATCCACAGACGTATGCCGGCCAGGGCTATGCGGTGGTGATGATCGACTTCCATGGTTCGACCGGTTACGGACAGGCGTTCACCGACGCGATCAGCCGACATTGGGGTGACCGCCCGCTTGAAGACCTGAAAAAAGGCTGGGCCGCGGCGCAGAAGCAATACAGCTTCCTCGATGGCGGCAACGCCTGCGCGCTGGGCGCCAGTTACGGCGGCTACATGGTCAACTGGATCGCCGGCAACTGGCACACGCCGGCATCGGGTGCGTGGAAATGCCTGGTCAACCACGACGGCGTGTTCGATCAGCGCACCATGGGTTACGCCACCGAGGAGCTGTGGTTCAGCGAATGGGAAAATGGCGGCACGCCCTACGACAACCCCAAGGGTTACGAGCAATTCAATCCGGTCAACCACGTCAAGGACTGGCGCGTGCCGATGCTGATCGTGCATGGCCAACTCGATTTCCGCATCCCGGTGGAGCAGGGCATCGCTGCGTTCACTGCGCTGCAGCGCAAGGGCATCGAGTCGAAATTCCTGTACTTCCCCGATGAGAACCATTGGGTGCTCAAACCGCAGAACAGCATCCTGTGGCATGACACCGTGAACGGCTGGTTGAAGCAGCATCTGGGCCAGTAAATCCCGCCCCGTCCCCACACGCCGCAGCGATGCGGCGTGTTTTTTTGTCCAGCGGAATCGCACACCATGACTGATGGCAGCAGCCACGCCCTGATCACCAACGACATCGTCATCCTCGGCCTGATTGCCGCCACGCTTGGCGTGGTGTTCTGGACAGAATCGCGCCAGAGCGGAATGTGGAAAAAGTTCTACACCTACGTGCCGGCACTGTTGTTGTGCTATTTCATCCCCGGCATCTACAACTCCATCGGCTTGATCGATGGCGTCAACACCAAGCTCTACAACCCGGTCGCCAGCCGCGTGCTGTTGCCGGCGGCATTGGTCTTGCTGACGCTGACCATCGACATCAAGGGCATCCTCAGGCTGGGGCCGAAGTTGCTGCTGATGTACGCGGCCTCGTCGCTGAGCGTGATGATCGGGGCGATTGCCGCCTTCCTTCTGTTCCAGGCGGTGCATCCTGCGACCGTGGCCGGCGACACCTGGGCGGGGATGACCGCACTGGCCGGCAGCTGGATCGGTGGTGGCGCCAACATGATGGCGATGAAGGAAATCTTCGAGGTCAACGCCACCACGTTCGGCCAGTTCGCGGTGGTCGATGTTGGCGTCGGTTATGTGTGGATGGCGGTGCTGATCTTCCTTGCCGGCCGTGCCAAACAGATCGACGCACGCAGCGGCGCCGACACCCGCGGGCTGGATGAACTCAAGCAGCGCATGGAGGATTTCCAGGCCCAGCATGCACGCGTTGCCAGCCTGTCGGACCTGATGATGATCATCGGCATCGCGTTCGGCGCGGTCGGCCTGGCGCATGCGATCGCGACGCCGGCATCGGCGTGGTTTGGCGCCAATGTGTCGTGGGCGCGCACGGTCAGCCTGCACGAACCGTTCGTGTGGGTGGTGGCGTTGTCGACCTTCATCGGCCTGGCGCTCAGCTTCACCCGTGCGCGCACCCTGGAAGGTGCCGGCGCGTCGAAGATCGGCACCTTGCTGCTGTACTTCCTGATCGCCAGCATCGGCATGCAGATGGACATCATGGCGTTGCTGGAACGGCCGGTAATCTTCCTGCTTGGCGTGGTCTGGATCAGCATCCACATCGTGTTGCTGTGGCTGGCCGGCAAGGCGCTGCGGGTGCCGTTCTTCTATTTTGCGATCGGCTCGCAAAGCAATATTGGCGGACCGGCTTCGGCGCCGGTGGTGGCGGCGGTGTTCCATCCATCGCTGGCGCCGGTGGGTGCCTTGCTCGGCACGCTTGGATACGCGACCGGCACCGGGCTTGCCTATCTGCTCGGCATCATCCTGCGCTCGCTGGCAGGGGCGTCGTAAGGCAGCGTGCGGCTGCCGTGGCCTGGATGCAGGTCAGGCCCACGCGCCCGACGCCCGGGACTGCTGTGCCGAGGAGATCATCTAAGTCAAACCGCGCCACGAATCGGTGTCGGCTTGAACGAATCGGCAGGTTGCAACCTGCGGTTCACTTCTTGAAATCGGTGTGTTGCTCGAGCTGGTAGATCGAGTCCTGGATGTCCTCAAGCTTTGCAGATAACGCAGCTTGTGCGTCATACAGCCCGCGGTTATAGAAGTATGCCCCAAGTTCCCGTGAAATAAAATCCAGCAGGAATTCCGCGTCGAACTGTCCGACCTGCTGATTCAACTCCTCCGAAAAGTAGAGTTGAATCTTGCGAGTGATCAGCTCTTTTTCTTCTTTCGTGAATGAAATATCCGTCATCTTTCTGTGCAACCTAGCACGCCGACCTAAAGCGTCTTGCGGACCAGGGCGAGGAATTCGGGATCGACCTTGCTGCCGATCTGCTCGGTGCGGCCGACGATGCGGCCTTCGCGATCGAGCAGCACCAGCGCGCTGGTGTGATTGAACTCACCGTCCGCCAGTTGCCGATAACGCACGCCAAGTACGCCGGCGACGCCGCGCACGTCGGCGGGCTTGGGGCTGGCCAACGACCAGCGCGTGGTGTCGAGCTTGCGTTTGTTGACGATGAACATCAATGCGGTCGGTGTGTCGCGCTTGGGGTCCATGCTGACCAGCAGCACTCCCAGCTTGGCGCGCTCGGCCGGGGTCAGCGCATGGTCGACGGCCTTGCCGCTGTCGACGATCAGCGGGCAGACGTACTGGCATGACGTATAGAACATCGCGACCAGTTGCACCTGGCCGCGCTTGCTGCGCCAATCCCAGGATTTTCCATCCTGGTCGACCAGCGTCACCGGCAACTGGTAAACCGAATCCTTCGGCAAGGCAGCGGCCGGCGATGCAGCAAACGCACCGCTGGCAAACAACATTCCGGCAATCACGAACATGCCGACGGCAACACGGGTGGCGCGTTTCATTTCAGACTCCTGGCGCAACGGAAACCAAGGTTGGCGGTGGTGTCGCGGGCCTCCAGTGAAGACAGCAGCGCCACCCGCATCAGCACCGCGTAGTTGTCGCGATCGTCCATCGACAATGCACCGGCGCCGCAGAACTTGAACTTGTCGGCATCGCCCTGGTTGCGGTTGTCTCCCGAGACCAGCAGCGATGAAAAATCATCGGTCCATTCCCAGACCAGGCCGTGGATGTCCTGAACGCCGAAAACGTTGGGCGACTGCAGCCCGGCACGTGCCAGCGTCTGGTTGGATGGCTTGGAATACCACCCCAGGATGCGTTCGCGCCAGGCCGGATCCTTGCGTGCATCGCGACGGGTTTCATCGGACGCGGCGACGTATTCCCACTCCGACCACGTCGGCAGCCGTGCACCCTGTGCCTCGCAATATGCAGACGCTGCGAACCAGCTGACCTGCACCACCGGTTGTTGCGGCAAGGCCTGGCTGCCGAGCTGCACAGGCCCTGCCCAGTGCGAGAGGTAGCGCGGTTCGGCCAGCACGGAGGCCACCTTGTCGCGTCGCCATTGCGGATGCGCCTGCACGAAGGCGAGGTAGTCGGCGTTGGTCACCGGACGCTTCTGCAACTCGAACGCGCCGATCTTCACGTCGCGCGCGTCCTCGTATTTCAGCGCCGAGCGGAAATTCCCGCCCGGCAACTTGACCCACGCTGCCGTGCCGGCGGCGAGTACGCCGGCGACAGGCAGCGCGATCAGCAACAGTGCAGCGAATCGACGCATGGATCAGTGGCCTTCCGAGGCGTTGGCGGGTTTCACCTTGCGGATCGCCGCAGCTTCGGCCTTGGTCACGCGGCCACCGGGATTGCCCCAGCTGTTGAGGACATACGTGGAGATGTTGGCAACCTCGTCGTCGGTGAGCTGGCTCATCGGCGGCATGATCGAGGTGTAATCCTTGCCGTTGACCTTAACCGGCCCCTCCAGTCCGTGCAGGATGACCTGCGGCACGCGCTTGGGATCCGCGGCGATGTAGTCCGACTTCGCCAGCGGCGGGAACACACCCGCCATGCCTTCGCCATTGCCCTGGTGACAGGTGGAGCAGGTGCCTGCGAACAAGTCCTTGCCGGCCGCGATCTGCTCATCCACCGTCAGGTCGCCTGCCTTGGATGCCTTGGCTGCGGTGGCAACGGCTGCAAGGTTGGGTGCCGCGCGATCACCGATGTACATCGCGTCGACTTCCTTGCCCGAGTAGATCTCGGGACGCTCGGGGCCATCGGCCTTGAGGATCGCCAGCGCACCCTTGTTGAACGCGCGGAAGATGCTGTGGTCGACGATCACGTAGCTGCCCTGGACCTCCAGGTGGAACTCCATCATCGCCGCGCCGCCCGACGGGATCAGCGTGGTCTGCACGTTCTCCTGGAAGTGCGTGCCGCCCTCGTACCAGACCTTGTCGAAGATCTCGCCGATCACGTGGAAACTCGACACCAGGTTGGGGCCGCCGTTGCCGACGAACAGTCGGACGTTTTCGCCGGTCTTCGCCGTCAATGCCTTGTCGCCGGTGAGCGCGCCTTCGCTACCGTTGAACAACACATAGGTCGGGTTCTCGTCGATGCCTTTTTGCATGTCGAAGTTCTGGTGGCCCTTCTCGCGATACTTGCCGGACGTGTAGAAATCGCCCTGCATCACGTAGTACTCCTTGTCGACCGGCGGCAAGCCTTCCGGTGGTTCGACCAGGATCAAGCCATACATGCCGTTGGCGATGTGCATGCCGACCGGGGCGGTCGCGCAGTGATAGACAAACAGGCCTGCGTTGAGCGCCTTGAAGGTGAAGCGGCTGACGTGGCCGGGCGCGGTGAAGCTGGACGCCGCGCCGCCGCCTGGGCCGGTGACGCCATGCAGGTCGATGTTGTGCGGCATCTTGCTGTCCGGCATGTTGCGCAGGTGGAACACCACCGTGTCGCCCTGGCGCACGCGGATGAAACTGCCCGGCACGGTGCCGCCAAAGGTCCAGAACGTGTAGCTCACGCCCTCGGAGATCTGCATTTCCTTTTCGACGACGTCCAGTTCGACGATGACCTTGGCCGGCGCCTTGCGTCCGGTTGCTGGAGGCACCATCGGCGGGCTGGTCAGGATGGCATTGACCGGTTCGCCTTGTGGCGGGCCGAAATCGCCCTTGAGCGAGCCGCCGGTTTCCGTGGCCGCGGCCGCGGCCGCGGGCCGGGACTTGGCCGAATCGACATCGGCATCCTGCCGGCATCCGGTGAGAGCGAGCATTGCAATCGCCGTGGCGATCACGATGTGGCGGCTAAGTGGTTTCATCGCGCATTACCTTTTGGCAGGTCATCTTGGGTGCGGGAAGGATGCATGCGGATACGCATGGGCAATGTGACTTGGATCAACTACGTGCGAAATAGTGCGCACGTTGGCTGCGGCTTGATGTCGGTCAATGCCTGCAAGCGATTCATGGGACAGCCTTGGCGTCGTTTTTCCGCATTGGCCAACCCATGCCTACGTTTCAATATAGCGTGCCGCTGCTTGCCCTCGTGATTGTCGTTGCACAGCCCGCCGGTGCCGCAGACCGCTGGCAACCCGAATGGAACCTGCGCTTGCGCCATGAGCAGGTCGACGATGCGTCGTTTTCCCGCGATGCACGCGCCAGCACGCTGCGGCTGCGCGCAGGTTTGCATGCGCAACTGGATGACCGCTGGAGTGCGCTTGTCGAAGGCGAGGCCATCGTCGCGACAGGCGAGTTCAATGATGGTCGCAACGGGGAGGCGGCATTTCCCGCGGTTATCGACCCCAAGGGCATCGAGCTCAATCAGGCATGGCTGCGATGGCAGGGCGCGGACGCTGCCGTGGTCGTCGGTCGCCAGAGATTGCAATGGGACAATCAGCGCTGGATCGGCAACAGCGGTTGGCGACAGAATGAACAGACGTTCGACGCCGTCGCGGCCGAATGGAAGCCGCAACCATCGCTGTCGGTGCGCTACGCCTGGCTCGGCCGCGTGCATCGCATCAACGGCGACGATGCGATCGACCCGTTGGCGCGCGAACGCCAGTTGGATACGCACCTGTTCAACGTTGCGTGGAAGCATGGCACGCAACAAATCGCCGGCTATGCGTACCTGCATGACGACCGCGACGTTGCACGCGCATCCACTGCGACAACCGGTGTGCGCTGGACCGGTGGGTCACGGGCTGATGGCACGGGCTTTGGCTGGACGGCCGAGCTGGCGCAGCAGCGCAACCATGCGCGCAATCCACTGTCGTTTTCGCACACGTACTGGTTGCTGGAACCTGCTTTTTCCAGCCATGGCGTGACATGGCGCGCCGGGTGGGAACATCTTGGCGGCAATGGCAGGCACGCACTGCAAACCCCGCTGGCCACCTTGCATGCGTTCAACGGCTGGGCCGACAAGTTTGGCGTGACGCCCGCGGGTGGCCTGGAGGATCGCTACGTGGGGGCGGGCGGCAAGTTCGGACGCGGGCGTTTTGCCGGCAAGTTCAACTGGGCCACGACCTGGCACGACTATCGCGCCGATCGCGGGCCACGTTACGGCACCGAGTGGGATGCATCAGTTGGCTTCCCGGTTCACAAAGGCGTCGTCGGACTGGTGAAGCTGGCCGATTACCGCGCCGATGGCTATGCGCGCGACACCACAAAATGGTGGCTGCAGCTGGAGTGGTCACGGTAAACCTTGCCGCGATGGCGTGCGGTTGATCCAGGTCAGCGACGCCAGTTGGATTGGCGTGTTCTCCTGTCGCTGGACCCGCACAGGATGTTCCGATGATCGATCTTGAATTCTCCGGCGACACGTGGTGCCCCGACATGTCCGAAGCGCTCAACGCGGCAGGGATCGATGGCGGCCTGCCGTCAGCCGGGCAATCACTGGATGATGACGATTCCACGCAATAGCGGTATGGCGGTGCATGGCAAGCCAACACCTGGGAAATATTCATCCACATGAATAGGCAGCATTGGTCGCGCCATGTGGCCAGTGAAGCGATGCAAACGCTGCGTGCACAGCCGAAGATGGCATCCTCGCGCCTGCGGGGCCCGCTGGCTTGAAGTGCGCCACGCTGGCCGGAACCGACCGGCTGCAAGGTCGCAACACGGGCCACGCGTTGGCAGCAAGAGGAACCGCGGCGCCAGGGTTCGCATATCCTTCCATGACGGAAAACCTACCCCGGCGTATGGCGAGCAGGACCAGCGGTGGCGGTGACGCTGGTTGCCGTGTGCTGACATACTTCGCGTTTTAATCCGGATCGAATCCATGACCAAACCTTCTTCGCTGGACCGCGAGCAACTGCTCGCCTGCGGACGCGGCGAGATGTTCGGCCCCGGCAATGCGCAGCTGCCATTGCCGCCGATGCTGATGTTCGACCGCATCACGCAGATCGCCAGCGAAGGCGGCCTGCATGGCAAGGGCCTGATCCGTGCCGAGCTCGATATCCACCCCGACCTGTGGTTTTTTGGTTGCCACTTCGAAGGCGATCCGGTGATGCCCGGTTGCTTGGGCATGGATGCGATGTGGCAGCTCACCGGCTTCTTCCTGCCGTGGCTGGGCGAACCGGGTCGTGGCCGCGCGCTGGGGGTTGGCCAGGTCAAGTTCAGTGGCCAGGTGCTGCCAAGCGCGAAGCTGGTCAGCTACGAGATCGATATCCGCCGCGTGATGCGCGGCAAGCTCGCGCTGGTGATCGCCGATGGCCGCACGCTGGTCGATGGCAACGAGATCTACGTCGCCGAAAGCCTGCGCGTGGGTCTGTTCCGCTCGACGGAGGGCTTTTGATGCAACCCATGACGTCTGCCGTGACTAACCAGTCCACTGCTGGAAAATCGACGGGCCAAACGAAACGCGTGGTCATCACCGGCATGGGCATTGTCTCGTGCCTGGGCAATGACCAGGCCAGCGTCACCGATGCACTGCGCACCTTGCAACCCGGCATTGCCTTCATGCCCGAATATGCCGAGCTTGGCATGCGCAGCCATGTCGCTGGCGTGCCGCAGATCGACCTTGAAGCGCGCATCGATCGCAAGCTCAAGCGCTTCATGGGTGATGCGGCCGCCTATAGCTACGTTGCCATGCACGATGCGATCGCCGACGCCGGCCTGACCGATGCCCAGGTGCGCGATGCGCGTAGCGGCGTGATCGCAGGGTCCGGTGGCGGTTCGCCGCGCTGGCAGATCGAGACCGGCGACCTGTTGCGCAACCGTGGCGTGCGCAAGATCGGCCCATACATGGTGCCGCGCACGATGTGTTCGACGGTGTCCGCTGCGCTGGCCACCGCGTTCGGCATCCGCGGCGTGAGCTATTCGCTTTCGGCGGCCTGCGCGACCTCGGCGCACTGCATCGGTGCGGCCGCTGACATGATCCGCCACGGCATCCAGGATGTCGTGTTCGCCGGTGGCGGCGAAGAAGAACACTGGGGCATGAGCTCGCAGTTCGATGCCATGGGCGCGCTGTCCACGCACCACAACGACACGCCAAAAACGGCATCGCGTCCCTATGACATCGACCGCGACGGCTTTGTCATCGCCGGTGGCGGCGGCATCCTGGTGCTGGAGGATTACGACCACGCCATCGCGCGCGGCGCACGGATCCATGCCGAACTGGTCGGCTATGGCGTGACATCCGACGGTGTCGACATGGTCGCCCCGTCAGGCGAGGGCGCGGTGCGCTGCATGCGCATGGCGATGCACGGCGTGGATACGCCGATCGACTACCTCAATACGCATGGCACCTCCACGCCACTGGGCGATATCGTCGAACTCGAGGCGGTGCGTGAAGTATTCGGCGATGGCGTGCCGCCGCTGTCATCGACTAAGGGCTTGTCCGGGCATTCGCTCGGTGCGGCCAGCGTGCACGAGGCAATCTATTGCCTGCTGATGATGCGCGGCGGCTTCATGGCCGGTTCGGCGAATATCGCCACGCTTGATGCACGCGCCGAAGGCTTCCCGATCCTGCGTGAAACCCGCGATGCGACCTTGCACACGGTGATGTCCAACAGTTTTGGTTTTGGCGGCACCAACGGCACGCTGGTGTTTCGCGGCGTCCAGGACTGAATCCAGGCCGGACCCAGCAACACGCGCAGCGCGGCATCCAGCCCGCTGCGCGCGCATCAGTCGCCGGGCAACGTCCAGCGGCCGCTGTCCAGCGTGACGCGCAGGGCCTGCAGCCAGGGCGCGGGGTCGATGCCGCGCAGGGCCAGCCAATCGGCATCGAACAAGGTTTCGCGATAGCGTTCGCCCCGGTCGCATAGCAACGTCACGATGCTGCCGCGCTCACCGCGTGCGCGCATGCGCGATGCCAATTCCAGGCAGGCGACAAAGTTGCAGCCCGACGATCCGCCATGGCGCACATCGAACAATTGTTCCAGCAGCCACGAAGCGGCGATCGATGCGGCGTCGTCGACTTCGATCACGCTGTCGACCACCTCATAAACGAAACCCGGTTCGGCGCGGGGACGGCCGATGCCTTCGATCAGTGTTGGCGCGCTGGCGCATGCCAGGTGGTCGCGCGTGGCCCAGCCGTTGGCGAACGCGCCGCCGCTGGGTTCGGCGACGCACAGCTGCGTCGGCAGGCCGCGATACCGCAGGTAGCGACCGATCGTCGCCGAGGTGCCACCGGTGCCGGCGCCGCAGACGACCCAGGCAGGCACGGGGTCGGGTTCGCACGCGAGCTGGGCCAGGATCGATTCGGCGATGTTGTTGTTGCCGCGCCAGTCGGTCGCGCGTTCGGCCAGGCCAAACTGGTCGAGATGACAGGCGCCTTGCGCGGCATGTTCAAGGGCGCGCTGGTGCGCGCTTGCGGCATCGGCGACCAGGTCGCAATGCCCGCCCAATGCCTGCACGTCGCGGATCTTCTGAGGCGCAGTGGCTGCAGGCATCACTGCAGTAAATGGCAGGCCAAGCAGGCGCGCAAACCACGCCTCGGAGATCGCGGTGCTGCCAGACGACGCATCGACGACCCGCTGGCCGGGATGCAGCCGTCCGTTGCACAGTGCATACAGGAACAACGAACGCGCCAGCCGATGCTTGAGGCTGCCGCTGGGATGGGTGGACTCGTCCTTGAAATAAAACGCGATGCCGGGGAATCCGGGCAAGTCCAGGCGCAGCAGGTGCGTGTCGGCCGAACGCGTGGCTTCGCGGCGCAATTGCGCCAGCGCCTCGTGTACCCAGGCACGCACGTCGTCGCCGACGCCCTGGTCGGCACCCCCGCATGTCACCGCGGTGATCAGGTGAGCCATAGCATCCATCCCCAAGGGTTGTGCGCCCGCGCGATGCTGTAGACCGTGGCGAAGACCGCCAGTGCGGCGAAGTAACAAATCGCGCGCGTGCGTCGCGTGCGGCCACGTCGCATTGCAAACACGCCCAGCGCCACGTACACCACCAGCAGCAGGAGTTTCACCGTCAACCAGCCGTTGCCGAAAATAGCCCACGGCAGCATTGTCAGCAGCATCAGTGCGGCGGTCAGCAGGCTGGTGTCAATCGTGTAACTCAGCCAGCGCAGCGGCAATGACAGCGGCCAGCGCGCGCCCAGCAGCGCTGCCCCGCCACGCAAGGCAAACAGCGCGCCGCTGGCCAGTGCACAGGCGATGTGCACATCCTTGATCTGCGGATAAAACACCATCAGCGACATGCGATCAGCCAGGCTTGCCGTCGGCGCGCGGAGCCAGGTAGATGCCCAGCGAACGCAGCACCCACGGCGTGAATGCGACCAGCCAGCCGATCGCCGCCGCGGCCTGCCAGGCCATCATGTCCGGCACCAGCTCGGCGACGACGCGCATCACGCACACCAGCTGGATCGCGACGAATGCGAACGCGGCGACGCGACCCAGTTGCAATGGCCGGCCGGCATGGCCCTGCGTTACCCGCGTCACCATCGCCACCAGCAGGCTGCCGAAGAAGCCGACGAATAACGCGTGTGCGGGTGCCCGGCCGAGGACCAGTTCACCGGTCATCGCGTACCAGATACTTTGGCCCGCATACAAGGCCAGTGCGATCGGCAGCCACGCGTATCCCAGGAACAGCACCCGCAACAGTGCAGGTGCCTCGCCATGCGGCCAGTTGCGCCACAGCCAGTAGCCGCACAGTCCCAGCAAGGGCACGTCGGCCAGCCAGAACCATGCATAGCCGTGTGCCAGCTCAAGCCCGATATGCAGCAAGGCCAGCGGCCAGAATGCCGCCAGCACCCACAGCGGCCGCCACGGCCGGTAGCCGGCGACGACGTTGCCGGCGAAGAACGGGAACATCCGGTGGGCGACGGTAAAAAATACCGGCAGCAGCAGGCCGAAGCTGCCGATCTTGATGGCCGCGAACATCCAGCGCACATCCGGCACGTGCAGGAACACCGCGTACATCACCAGTCCCACCAGCCCCAGCGTCATCGCCGCGCCGCATGACACCGCATGCCAGGTCTTGCAGCGGTCGCGCCACAACATGCGCAGCAGGAAGGACACGCCGGTCGCCCAACCGGCAATGGTCAGCAACGCGCCCAAATGGATCAGGTGCGCCGGACCCAGCGCGCCCAGCAAGGTCAGCACCTGGCCACCCAGCAGGCCCAGGCCCACCGGCACGTAATGCCAGCGCGTGAGGTCGGGTTGCCCCATCCAGCGCGGGAACACCGTCAACAGGAAACCGAACATGAAAGGCGCCAGCACCTGGTACTGCATCACGATCGCGTGCAGCCAGCCGCCATACACCGGCGCTTGCGGCAATCCCACGACATGCCAGCGCGCATCAACCAGCCACAGCGTCCACCACGCCATCGCCAGCAGCACATTGGCCGCGCCGATGAAGAACAGCAGCCGGTGCGGCGCGTTGGCGAGCAATTTTGGCGACAGGTGTTGCAGGGTATCGGATGCGGTCGGATTCATCGTGGCAGTGTGCGGCGCTGAGGTGACGATGGCCTTGATCCAGGTCAGTGGCCGCGGCGAATGCAACGAGGCGACCGAAGTCGCCCCGCTGCATTGCGTTGGTCACCGGGCGATTGCGCCATGCGGCGCGCGCCCGGCTTGGAGGTCAAGCGCGGGTCGGATCACGACGGACCCTCGTTTTTGGCCACAGCCACAGTGCCGCCACGAACAGCGCCATCAGTGCGGCGCCGAACGCGAAGATCGTATCGCCCGGCACTCGCATCCACACCAGCAGGTCGATGATCTCGCGGTTCATGAAATCCGCCGAACGTGCGTACCAGTAGCCCTGCTCGAGATTGGCTTCGAGCTGCAGCACGCCCATCGGCAACAGGGTCAGCACCGCCATCAGGCCCAGGCCGATGTTGAAGCTCCAGAACGAACCGCGCAGCAAGCCTTCGTTCCAGACCGCCTCGGGCTTGATCCCGCGCAGGCAGTACAACATGAGTCCCATGCCGAGCATGCCGTACACGCCGAACAGCGCGGTGTGGCCGTGGGCAGCGGTTATGTTGGTGCCCTGCATGTAGAACAACGCCAGCGGTGTGTTGATCAGGAAGCCGAGCAGGCCGGCACCCACCAGGTTCCAGAAGCTGACCGCAAGGAAGAACAGGATCGGCCACTTGTAGCGCTGCATCCATGGCGTGGAGCGTCCATGGCTCCAGGTCTCATAGGCTTCCAGGCCGATCAGAGCCAAGGGCACGACTTCCAGCGCCGAGATGCTCGCGCCCATCGCGACCACGCCCGTGGTGACGCCGGCGAAGTACAGATGGTGGAACATTCCCAGCACGCCGCCAGCCATGAAGATGATGGTGGCAAATAGCACGTTGATCGTCGCCGTCTTGCCGCGCACCAGGCCGAGCTTGACGAAGATGAAGCTGATCACCGCGACTGCGAAGACCTCGAAGAATCCTTCCACCCACAGGTGCACGATCCAGAAGCGCCAGTAGGTGATGATCGAGATGTGCGAATTCTCGTTCCACATCAGGCCGGCGCCATACAGCAGGCCGATGGCGATCGTCGACAGGAACATCAGCCCGGCAATCGACGACACGTTGTCGCGGCGTTTCAACGCCGGCATCAGCGCGCGGCCCATCAGTACCAGCCACAGCATCAGGCCGATGAACAGGAACCACTGCCAGAAACGACCGATATCGGTGTATTCCCAGCCCTGGTGACCGAACCAGAAATTGTTGGCCAGGCCCAGTTTCTGCATCACCGCGAACCATTGCCCGATGAACGCGCCCACCACGATCACGACCAGGCAGGAGAACAGCGCGTTGACGCCAAACCGCTGGTATTTAGGCTCGTGCCCGGAGATCGCCGGGGCGAGGTACAGGCCGGTGGCCAGCCATGCCGTGGCAATCCACAGGATCGCAAGCTGGGTATGCCAGCTGCGCGTGAGTGCGTAGGGAAGGTATTCCGCCAGCTTGAATCCGTAGGCTTCCTGGCCTTCGATCTGATAGTGGGCGGTGGTCGCGCCCAGCAGGATCTGCACCAGGAACAATGCCATCACCAGCCAGAAGTACTTGGCCGTGGCACGCATCGATGGGGTGATCACCATGCCTGCCGTCGGATCCACGGTGGGCGGTGTCAGGGGTGCTTCCTTGCCATGCCAGACCGCGTAATGCCAGGCCAGCAACGAAATGCCGGCGATCATGAAAAGGATGCTGAACATCGACCACATGAACGTGCTGGCCGTAGGGACGTTGCCCACCAGCGGTTCATGCGGGAAATTGTTGGTGTACGACTTCACATCGCCGGGGCGATTGGTGGTCGTCGCCCACGATGCCCAGAAGAAGAACCCGGTCATCTTCATGCGATGGGCTTGGTCGGGCACCGGGTTTTCGCGCAGCGCATATGCCTCGCGCAGATCGGCGGTGGCCGGGTCGTTGGAGAACACGCTGTTGTAATGCGCGGCGACCTGCGCGATGGCCTGTGCACGCTCGTCCGACACCGTCAGGGTGTCGGTCGCCGGGTCATAGGTATTGGTGCGCATGACCGGTTTGATTTCAGCCTGCAGCTTGGCCTGTTCGCTTGCCTCGAGCTTGTCGTACGGCATGCCATATTCAGTGCGTGCGCGCAGCGACAGCATTGCCATCACTTCGCGATGCAGCCAGTCGGCCGACCAGTCCGGGGCAACCAGGGCGCCATGACCCCAGATCGAACCATTCTGCTGGCCACCGATGCTTTGCCAGACTTGCCGTCCGGTCTCCAGGTCAGCCTTGGTGTAGAGCACCTGGCCACTTTGGCTGACGACCTTCGATGGCAGCGGTGGCGCGGTCTGGTGGATGTCGCGCCCCAGCCACAGCATGATCGAGAAACTCACGAACAACAGGGCAGCAAGTCCCCACCACAAACGTCTGGTTGTATCCACGTGTATTCGTCTCCCCGAACAGATGCGCTCAAGTTATACAGGTATTGCAGCGTCGGCCCTGACATGCATCAAGTTCTGGACAGGCAATGGCGAAATGGGGCCAGGAAGATGCGTTGTTGCAACTTTTGCGGGTGATCTTGTGGGAGTTGTCGTGTAGGAGCGGTATTGCAGATGCCATCTTGTAGGAGCGGCTTCAGCCGCGAGATCTCCCGGCACGCATGCCGGAATTTGCCCGCGCTGGTGGCCGCAAGCACGCCTGACGTCCGCACGGGCAGCACATCATGTTCGACGGAAAGTTCGCGGCTCAAGCCGCTCCTGCCACGTCCCGGAACGTCCTCGTGGCTGCTGCCACCAGGATGCCGCTCAGGGGCGCAACACCGGTCCGGCCAGGGTTTCGAGCTGCACGCGATCCAGCAATTCCAGTTCGCGCCGATCCACCCGCAGCAAGCCATCGTGCTGGAAGCGCTTGAGCACGCGGCTCACGGTTTCCGGCGCCAGCCGCAGGTAATTGGCGATGTCGGTGCGCGCCATCGTCAATGCGAAGCGATCCGCTGAGAACCCGCGTGCGGCCAGTCGCCGCGACAAACCGATCAGGAATGCCGCCATGCGCTGGTCGGCCGTCCAGTCGCCGGCCAGCAGTGCCGCGCGGCCGATGTCGCGACTGAGCAGGCGGAACAGGTGTTGTTGCAGCCCCGGCAGGCGCGCGGCCAATACCGATATTTTCGGGAACGAGAACCGGCACAGCATCACCGTATCCAGCGCCACCGCGTTGCAGGGATAGGTGTCGCCGTCGATTGCATCCAGGCCGATGACCTCACCGGGCAGGTGGAAGCCGAGCACGTGCTCGCGCCCATCGCGATCGATGATGTAGGTCTTGACCGAGCCCGCGCGCACCGCGGCGATTGCCTCGAAGGGATCACCGACGCGGAACACATGCTCACCGGCATGCAGTGGCCCGACGTGTTCGACCAGCATGTGCAGGTCGATCAGCGACGATTTGTCCATGCCTTGCGACAGACAGGCCTGCGAAAACGCGCAGGTCGAACAAAACCTCAGCGCGTCGCCGTCGTCGGCGACAATCCGGGGATCAATGCGCGGAAACGCAGTATCAGTCACGCCCAACATCCGGATTTTGAGGGCACGGGCGCATCCATATCGCGCGAAAGGATCGCCAGGCCGGGGTGGTGTCCGTGATTGCTGGTGGATATCGGTCGAGGCACATTGCAATGTTACGCAACATGGCGGGGCTTGTGTCGTTAGTCTTGGTGGCAGCGTATGGTCCACCCAGGCGCGAAATGCAGGGCCAGCGCCGTGCACGCAGCCACGCAGCCCACTCACGGGGAGGCATGGGTTCAACATCGGGCGAAAGGATCGCCCGGCCAGTGACCGCTTCCATGCGCAGCCCATCATCCGGGGTGTATGTCGCTGATTGGTCTTGGCTACCCGCAGCTGAGGGCTTGGCACGCCGTGCGCGTATCGCAGGCCTTCACGCCATGGCAGCGGCGGCGGTCCTAGGGTCAACCACGAACGTGCAGGGCGAAGCCTGCAAAAGAGCGGTTCAATCGACTTTCGCGGGCATGTTGTGAATTTGTCCGCTGCGCAAGCGCCGGGAGATTTGCAAACGCCATGATCATTGAATCCTCCGATCAAGTCCCACGCGTCACCGTGCTCAAGCGGTTTCCGCTACCCAGGAATCTCGGGGTAGCGCCGGAATCGCGCATCAAGCGCGGCAAGACATGGCCTGCGCCCGCCGGTGCCGTGCGCGTCAAGGCGTTTGATGTGTATCGCTATGACCCCGATTCTGGCGATAACCCACGCATTGATACCTTCCACGTCGACCTCGACCAATGTGGGCCGATGGCGCTCGACGCGCTGCTGTGGATCAAGAACACGGTGGACGCGACGCTCACGTTTCGCCGCTCCTGCCGCGAAGGCGTGTGCGGATCGTGCGCGATGACGATGGATGGCACCAACTGGCTGGCCTGCACGCGATTCATCGCTGACCTGGCGACGCCGGCAACCTTTTATCCGTTGGCCAACATGCGGGTCATCAAAGACCTTGTTGGTGATACCACGCATGCCTTTGCGCAGTACGCAATGATCCAGCCGTGGATCAAGCCCGGCGCCGCAGCACCGCAGCGCGAGCGATTGCAGTCACCTCAAGAGCGCAGCAAGCTCGACGGGTTTTACGAATGCATATTGTGCTTTTGCTGCACATCCGGCTGTCCCAGCCACTGGTGGAATGGCGACCGCTTCCTGGGCCCGGCGGTCCTGCTCCAGGCGTGGCGCTGGCTCGCCGACAGCCGTGACGAGGCGACCGACGAACGCCTCGATGCGCTTGAAGATCCATTCCGCTTGTATCGCTGCCATACGATCCTCAATTGCACCCGGACGTGCCCAAAACACTTGAACCCCGGCAAAGCAATCGCCGAAATCAAGCGAATGATGCTGCAGCGCCACGGCTGATCGTCACCAGGCCAAAGGAATCCAACATGCCCAAGCCAGCACGGCAGCAGCCTCGGCCGCTGTCTCCCACCATCCAGAATTATCGGCCGCAGCTGACGTCGGTGCTGTCGATCGTCAATCGCATCACCGGGATCACGCTGAGCATCTTCGCGGTGGCGCTGGTGATCTGGTTGACCGCTGCGGCGAGGGGACCGCCGGGCTATGCGCTCATGCAGGGGGCCATTGCGTCGTGGATGGGCCAGGCGATGCTGCTGGCATGCACCTTCGCGTTCTTCCTCCATCTGTGTGGCGGCATCCGCCACCTGGCCTGGGACAGCGTGCATGGGTTTGAACTCCGGTCGATCTACGCGTCGGGATGGCTGGTCGTCATCGTCGCCGTCGTGCTGACAGCGGTTGCGTGGCTCGCTGGATTCTGGATGGACGCAGGGGTAGCGGCATGAACCGTCAGGACACGCGTTCACCGCTCGCCCGCGCCATCGGGCTTGGCTCGGCCAAGGCGGGAGTCGCGCACTGGTGGGCGCAGCGCGTTTCTGCAATAGCCCTGGTTCCGTTGACGCTGTGGTTTGTCGCCTCGGTTATCGCGCACACCCGCAGCGACCACGCTGGTGTCATTGCATGGCTGCAGACGCCGCTGGCCAGCATTTCGATGATCTTGCTGTTGCTCGCCCTGTTCCATCACACCGCGCTTGGCCTGCAGGTGGTGATCGAGGATTACGCGCACGGCGCGGCACGGTTTCCGCTGCTGGTGACGGTCCGGTTCGCCTGCATTGGCCTGGCGGTTGCCGGGGTGCTGGCGACGCTGCACATTGCGTTTACCCGATGAGGCTGACAATGCCGCCATACAAGGGAGCCGTGCAAAGCCAGCTTCCAAAAGAGCAGGAAGGCACGATGCACGCGACACTGATTCTCTGTAGCGAAACCGCTCATGAGGGCGTTGCCAGCTGCCAGCCGATGGCAGCGACACGGGCGCCCTGATGTTCGTCGGCGGACTCCTGCCAGCGGCGCGGTCGCGACTCGTGACACTGGTCGATAGCGCCCCACTTATCGAAGCAGCGAAGCTTTTGCACCAGGCTGGTACCGATCTGGTTGTCGTTTGTCGATCCGATGGCGTGCTGGCAGGCGTGATCACCAAAACCGATGTGGTAGGGCAGATCAGCCGCTGCCAGGGATCCAGCTGCACAACCAGCCTGGCATCGGTGATGAGACCCGACGCGGTCGTTTGCAGGCATGGCGATCTGCTCGAAGACGTCTGGTCGACGATGAAGGCGCGCGGATTGAAAAACGTTCCCGTGCTGGATGAAGCGTCCAGGCCCGTGGGTGTCCTCAATGCGCGTGACGTGCTGCAGGCGCTTTTGCAGGAAGCCGAAAACGAGGAATCATTTCTCCGCGATTACGTGATGACCGTGGGATACCATTGATCACGCAAGAAACCCCGTGGATTGGCGATCATTTCCGGAGGATTTTTTCATGACGGATGAAACATCGGATGCGAGGGATGCTTCGCTGCTTCGCCAGCGGGCGCTTTCGCGCTGGGAAAACGAAGGTGGCGCCGCTACCAGCGGGGACAACCTCTCATTACCTGCTGATGATCAGTACGATGTTCCACCGTTGACCAATGCCGAACTCTCGCAGCTGCACATCCGCGTGATTGCGCTGGAAGCGTTGGTCGCGGTGCTGCTCGTGGATGCGTCCGAACGCCAGTTGCAGCTGGCGCGTGAAATGGCCACCTATATCTCGCCACGTTCCGGATTTGCCGAGCATCGGCTGACGATCCGCGCAGCGCTGAGGATGATGGACTTGGTTGATCGTGCCGATCGCTTCGGGGCGGTGACCGATCCATGACGTCGCCGGACGCCATCGCCTGAGGCAACGATCAGATCGCGCGCGAGAATCGCGGCGCCGCAGTGGTGGCGTCGTTGCCCAGGTATCGGTCGAAGCACATCGCGATATTGCGCAACAACAGCCGTCCTTGCGTGGTTGCCGTGATGTGCGTGGGCTCGACCCGCACCAGTCCATCCGCCACCAGGGGCTGCAGTTGCACCAGTGCATCGGCGAAGTAGTCGTGGAAATCGATCGCATAGCGGCGTTCCAGCGCACAGATCGGTATTTCGCCCTGGCACATCAGTTGCTGGATCAGGTCGGCACGCAGGTGGTCGTCCTCGGACAGCCGCATGCCGCGAAACACCGGCAGGCGGCCTTCGTCGATCGCGATCTGCCAGCTGGGCAAGTCGCGCGGGTTCTGGCTGAAACTGTCACCGATATGGCTGATGGCGCTCACGCCCAGCCCGATCAGGTCGCTGTCGGCGTGGGTGGTGTAGCCCATGAAGTTGCGATGCAGGCCGCCGCGCGCCTGCGCCTGCGCCAGGTCGTCGTCGGGCAGGGCAAAGTGGTCCATGCCAATGTAGACATACCCGGCCTGGGTGAGCTTCTCGATGGCCAGTTGCAGCAGGGCGAGCTTGGTCTGCGCCGTCGGCAGGTCGGCATCCACGATTTGCCGCTGTGCCTTGAACATCGCCGGCAGGTGCGCATAGCCATACACGGCCAGGCGATCCGGGCGCATCGCCACCACCGTGTCCAGCGTGCGCGCGAAACCTTCGGCGTTCTGTTTGGGCAAGCCGTAGATCAGGTCGATATTGACCGAGTTGAACCCATGCGCGCGGCAGGCGTCGACGACGGCGCGGGTGTCGTCCACGCCCTGGATGCGATTGACCGCCGCCTGCACCAGGGGATCGAAATCCTGCACGCCAAAACTGGCCCGGTTGAAGCCGATCGAGGCCAGTTCGGCGATGTCGTCGGGGCTGACGAAACGCGGGTCGATCTCGATCGAGATATCGCGTTTGGACGAACGCGAGAAATGGAACTGGTTGCGCAACGAGTCCATCAGTTCGCGCAACTGTCCCGGTGAGAGGAAGTTGGGCGTGCCGCCGCCGAAATGGACCTGGATCACTTCGCGGTCGCGGTCGAACAGGCCAGCCATCAGGCCGATCTCGCGATACAGGCGCGCTAGGTACGTCTCGGCGCGGCCCTTGTCGCGGGTGATGATGCGATTGCAGCCGCAATAAAAACACGGGCTCAGGCAGAACGGCACGTGCACGTACAGCGACAGCCGGCGCGGGATCGGATCGCCATTGCTGGCCAGCGCCGCCTGGCGCAGCTGCTCCTCGCCAAAATCCGCAGCGAACTGCGGGGCGGTTGGATACGAGGTATAGCGCGGCCCCGGCCGGTCGTAACGGCGCAGCAGGTCGGCATCGAAGACGGGATTTGCGAGCATGGGGCAAGCCTAGGCAAGGCTGCGCGCGCGCGCCTTGACCGGGGTCAACCCAAGGCCGGTAGGTCAGATCTTTGTTGAGCGATCGCCATGCTTGTGATCGGGGCGGCGGCGCACGGTGGGACGATGGAGCGTTGGCGATACGCCTGCTTTCGCAGACATCGCCTGCGCCACCCAAACCTGCGTCAGGTTGGGGCATGCGCCGGACACGACCGGCAAATGGCAGTCGAAGCGCGGCGCTGGCCTATAGCCAGCGGACTTTCTTGAGATAGCGATACAGGGTAAGGCAGGCGACGCTCAGGATGACGATCACGATCGCGTAGCTGTAGCGGTCGTCGAGTTCGGGCATGTGGACGAAGTTCATGCCATACCAGCTGGTGACCAGGGTGGGTACCGCCAGCAGCGCGGCCCAGCCTGCGAGGCGCTTGACGACTTCGCCCTGCGATAGCGTCACCAACGCCTGGTTGACGCTCAGCGCCGTGCCGAGCATGTCGCGCAGGGCATCGATGGTCTCGTTGATGCGTACCGAATGATCCAGCACGTCGCGGAAGTACAGGCGCACTTCGGCCGAGACCAAGGGGTTTTGCGTGCGCACCAGCTGCGACAGCACGTCCTGCAATGGCGTCACCGCCACGCGCATGTAGGTCAGTTCACGCTTGAGGTCGTACAGGCGCATGACGATGGAGCGACTGAAGGTCTCGGTGAAGATGTCCTTTTCCAGCGTAATCAGGGTTTGCTTGAATTCGTCGACGATCGGGAGGTAGTTATCGACCACCGCGTCGAGCACCGCATACAGCGCATACGACGGGCCGAGTGCCAGCAGGTCGGCTTCGCGCTCGACCCGCGTGCGCACGGGCGCGTATGACAGCGACGCGCCATGACGCACGGTGACCAGGTAACGCGGGCCGAGGAAGGCATGGGTCTCGCCGTAGCGAATGTGTTCGTCGATCACCTGGGCGGTATTGACCGCGACGAACAACGAGTCGCCGTAGGTCTCGATCTTCGGGCGCTGGTGTGCATTTTGCGCGTCCTCGATCGCCAGGTCATGCAGGTTGAACTCCTCCTGCAGCTTGTCCAGCACAGCATCTTCAGGCTCGTACAACCCCACCCAGACAAAACTGCCGTCGTCCTGCGCCAGCACGTCGCTGATTTCATCCAGTGAAATATTGCGCAGTTTGCCGGACTGGTTGTAGAGCGCGGCATTCACCACGCAAGCGGGCACCAGCGGCTTGTCGTTTGGGGGCGGCGCGGGGCTTTGCGTGAGGTCAGGCATCATCCGCGCATCCTGCCCGTGCACGATGGGCACGGCAAGTCAGCGCTTGCGCAAACCCAGCCACAGGCCAGCGTGGATGGGCAGCAGCAACGCAATCCAGTGTGCGTTGCGCTGCGGGGTGACTGGCAGCCACAGCAGGAACAACGCCACGACCGTGCCCAGCATGACCACCGCCAGCCAGCGTCCAAACCAGATGCCGGCAGGGCGGCCCCGGGCGATCCGCCACGCGCCCGGCAGCAGCAACAGGCACACCGGGTTGAACAACAGCAGGTTGTGGTTGGCCCAGGCGAAGCGGTGCGCGGTGAATCCCCACAAGAACACCATCAGCGCGCCAAGGACGATGCACAGGCCCCAAAAGGGCAGTGCGCTCGCAGCGACCACGCGTGGCGCACGTGCAGCGGCCCAGGTCGCAAGGAAGGCGATGATGATTCCAGACAGCAGCCATGGCCACAGTGCGCGGCGGAATTCTGCAGGCTCCGGCGCAATGCGATGCGGCAGGAGGCGTTCCTCGGCGATCACGATGGGCTGGCCGTCACTGCCATTGACCTCGCGCAAGGCATCCGCCAGGCGCATCGGGACGAAGGACTCAGCCCAGACCGACAGCGGCTGGTCGGCCGCCGGTCCCAGGCCGACATCAAAGCCCAGCCACATCCACAAGGCCGGCGACGCCAGCCGCACCGATTCGCTGCGATACGTGCTGCCGTGCGAACGCCCCTCGATCTGGCGTCGCAACGCTCCGCCCATCGCGTCATCGATGGCATCGCGCACGCGGGTGGCGCAGTTGTCGGTGAAATACTCGTAGTCGTACCGCGCGTTTTGCGGCTGCGCGTTTTCGGCCAGCGCGGCGGCCAGGTGCGCGGCTTGGGTATCGGTGAGGTTCAACCACTGGATCGACATGCCGCGGCCAACCTCGCGGTAGTACGCCATGTCGTCGGCCAAGGACAGCGCCGCCAGCCGGTAACGCATCTTGCCGCGGATGAAATTGCCGAGAAAACCGGCTTCATCGGGGTCGAAGAAGCCGAAGTTGTAGGACACCGCTGCGCCGCGCGCGGGGTCGTCGACCACGATCGCATCGTGGCCAAAGCGCTCGAAGAAAATCGTGCCCGGTTGCATGGTGGCCACGCCGATGCGCAAGCCCGGCGACGCCTCCGGCGCTGGCACGGCCACGCGGGCCAGCACCAGTGGCGACAGGCACAGGCACAGGACCAGCGCGGCCAGCCGTCGTGCGAAATGCCTAGGCATCGCTATGGATGCTGACCAGCAGCGCATGCAGGCGCCGGGCATCGGCACGTGCCACACGGAAGCCAAACCGGCCCAGGGTCAATTCTTCGCCGGCTTCGGGCAGATGGCCGATGGCCGCAGTGACCAGGCCGCCGATGGTGTCGTATTCGTCGTCGTCGAAATCGGCGTTGAAGCGCTCGTTGAAATCGTCGATCGGGGTCAGCGCATCGACCACGTATTGGCCATCGGCCTGCGCCGCGATCAGCGCGCCGGGATCTTCGGCATCGTCGTGCTCATCGTCGATATCGCCAACAATCTGTTCCAGCACGTCCTCGATGGTGAGCAGGCCGGCGACGCCGCCGTACTCGTCGATGACGATCGCCATGTGGTTGCGCGACTGGCGAAACTCGCGCAGCAGAACGTCAAGGCGCTTGGATTCGGGGATCAATACCGCCGGCCGCAGCAGCTCGCGCACCGTGCCGGGGCCATTGTCGGCGACCACGCCGCGCAGCAGATCCTTGGCCAGCAGCACACCGAGGATCTCGTCCTTGTCGTCGCCGTGCACCGGAAAGCGTGAATGGCCGGATTCGACCACCTGCTTCATCAGGTCGATGAACTTCTCGTCGGCCGACAGCATCACCATCTGCGAGCGCGGGATCATCACGTCGCCCACGCTGAGTTCGGACACCGTGAGCGCGCCCTCCATCATCTTCAGCGTATCGGCGGCGATCAGCCCGTCGGCCTGCACGTCACGCAGCAACTCGACCAGGTCTTCGCGGGTGGAAGGCTCTCCGGACAGCATCGATCCGATGCGATCCAGCCACGAACGGCGTTTTTCGGAAACGTCCGGCGCGGTGGCCTGGCTACTGTCGTCCTCTGGCATTGCGATCTTGTCTGCACCCGAATGGGGTGAGGAAGTCTAACGCGGCAGGGCGACGGACTGGTGAAGCCGGCCGGATTGGCACCGGACCGCGCCGCGATGCATGCGCGCCGGTGCGGCGGCGCTAATTGGCTAGATACGGGTCGGCAATGCCGAGTCCGGCGAGGATTTCGCGCTCCAGCGCCTCCATGCAGTCGGCCTCGCGTTCGTCTTCGTGGTTCCAGCCCAGCAGGTGCAGGGCGCCATGCACGGTGAGGTGCGCGTAATGCGCGACCAGCGGTTTTTTCTGTTCGCGGGCTTCGCGGGCGATGACCGGCGCGCACAGGACGAGGTCGCCCAGCAGCGGCAGGGTCACGCCCTTGGGCAAGCCCTCGGGCAATTCGGCGGGGAAGCTCAACACGTTGGTGGCGTAATCCTTGCCACGATAATGCCGGTTGAGCGCGCGGCCTTCCTTGTTGTCGACCAGGCGGATGGCCAGGTCGGCTTCGCGGATGCGGCCTTCAAGCGCGGCGGCCACCCATTTGCGGAAACTCACCGCCGCAGGCAACCCGGCGCGGGGCAATGCGTAGCCGACGGATACCTCGAGGCGGACGGGGCCTTTTGTCATGCGCGAAGCTTACGCCGGTCCGGTCGCGACATCCTGCGCATCGCGGCGCTCGTAGGCACTGACGATGCGCGCCACCAGCGGATGCCGGACCACGTCGCGCGCTTCGAAATACGTGAAGCTGATTCCATCGACGCCGTGCAGCACCTCGACGCCATCGCGCAGGCCCGACTTGACGTGCTTGGGCAAGTCGATCTGGGTGAGATCGCCGGTGACCACGGCGGTGCTGCCAAAACCCAGGCGCGTCAGGAACATCTTCATCTGCTCGATGGTGGTGTTTTGCGCCTCATCGAGGATCACGTAGGCATCGTTGAGCGTGCGCCCGCGCATGTAGGCCAGCGGCGCGATCTCGATGACGTTCTTTTCCAACAGCTTGAGCACCTTCTCGACGCCCAGCATCTCGTACAGGGCGTCGTAAAGCGGGCGCAGGTAGGGGTCGACCTTCTGCGACAGGTCGCCGGGCAGGAAGCCGAGTTTTTCACCGGCCTCGACCGCCGGGCGCACCAGGATCAAGCGTTGCACGCGCGATTCATTCAACGCCTCGACCGCGCTCGCCACGGCAAGGAAGGTCTTGCCGGTACCGGCGGGGCCGACGCCGAAATTGATGTCGTGGGTGGCGATTGCGTGCAGGTATTTCTGCTGGTTGGATCCGCGCCCACGGATGACGCCGCGCTTGACCCGGATCGTAACGTCCTGCGGCACGTGGCCGGGGTCATCCTGCCGATCAGCGCCGCTGTCATTGAGCCGCAGGTTGATCGAATGGCCATCGAAGGTTTCCTCGGCGGCCTCGGCATACAGCGTGCGCAGCAGTCGCTCTGTCTGGGCGAGGGCGCTGTCGTCGGGCCCGGTCACGCGGAAGATGTTGCCGCGATTGGCGATTTCCACGCCCAACCGCAGTTCGATCTGGCGCAGGTGGCCGTCGAACGGGCCGGCCAGGTTGGCAAGGCGCTCGCTGTCGGCGGGCTCGAGGATGAAGTCGCGCTGATGTGGGGTAGGCATAGGCTGGGGAGGGTAACGCGACAGCCATGGCGGAACCATCGCGGGGCGGCTGCCTGCAGCGATATTGCAAATAATTAATTGATCAATTAATTTATTGTCATGCCCAGGTCAACCACGCCGGCAGGTGGCCGCAAGACACCTGCCAAGAGCGACAAGCCCGCTGCGCCGCGCAAGCGCACGCCGGGGCGTCCGTCCGGCGATTCCGCGGGTTTGCGCGAACGCCTGCTCGACGCCGCCATCACCTGCTTCGTCCGCCACGGCATCGCGTCCACATCGTTGCGCGCCATCGCCGAAGAGGCGGGGGTGACGCCGGCCTTGCTGCACTACTACTACGGCGACAAGGCGCAACTGCAGGAAGCAATGATCCAGGAGCGGATGCTGCCCACGTTCGCGATCGTGCGCGAGACAGTGCAATCGGCCGGCGACGATGTCGCGGCGACCGTGGCTGCTTTCGTGTGCGGGTTGACCGAAGCGATGCGCCAGCATCCCTGGTGGCCGCAACTGTGGGTTCGCGAAGTGCTCTGCGAGGGCGGCGCGCTGCGCGACCTGCTGACCACGCGCATCGCGCCGGAGCTGGCGCGCACGATCGCCGCGCGGTTCTCCGCTGCGCAGCAACGTGGCGAACTCAATCCCGACCTTGACCCGCGCCTGCTGATGACCTCGCTGATCGGACTGACCTTGTTCCCGGTAGCCGGCGCGCCGATCTGGCGGCGCATCTTCGATGCCGACGATCTGGGCCTCGACGACGTGCGTACACACGCCATTGCCCTGCTCGACCGCGGCCTTGAGTTGAAACCATGACCACCATCGAACGCGGACGATGCATCGTTGTACTGGTGGTCTTGGGGCTATCCCTCGGGGCCTGTCGCGAGGATGCGCCACAGGCGTTGGGAACGCTGGAATACGATCGTGTCACGTTGCCTGCGCCGGTGGCCGAGCGCATCGTCGCCATCGACGTGCGCGAAGGCCAGCAGGTCGCGGCGGGTGACAGATTGCTGACCCTCGAACGCACCCGCACCCAGGCGCAGACGCAGGCCACGCAAGCCGAAGCACAACGCCAGCGCGACGTGCTGGCCGAACTCCAGGCGGGCGCCCGCAGCGAGGACATCGCGCGGGCGCGCGCCAACCTTGGCGCAGCGCAGGCGCAGGCACGCGACGCAAGTGCGTATTACGCACGATTACGACCCCTGGGCCAGCGCCAATTGGTCGCCGCGGCAGAGGTCGATCGTGCCCGTGCTGCCGCCGGCAACGCACAGGCGCAGGTGCAGGCCGCGCAGGCCGTGCTCGATGAATTGAACAACGGCACGCGCAAGGAGCAGATTGCCCAGGGCGAAGCCGCAGTGCGCGGCGCCGAAGCGCAAGCCCGCGCGCAACTGGCCACGCTGGAAAAACTCGACGTGACCGCGCCGCGTGCCGGCCGCATCGACAGCATTCCCTACAAGCTTGGCGACCAGGCGCCGGTCGGCGCACCGCTGGCGATCCTGCTGGTCGGCGATGCGCCGTATGCGCGCATCTACGTGCCCGAACCGCTGCGTGTCGACGTGAAAGTAGGCGATGTCGCGCGGGTGTTCATCGATGGCCGCGCGCAACCCTATGCAGGCCGGGTGCGCATGGTCCGCAGCGAAGCCAGTTTCACGCCTTACTACGCCTTGATCGGCAAGGACGCTGCGCGCTTGAGTTATCTGGCCGAGGTGCAGCTCGACAAGACGGCCGGGCCGCTGCCTGCGGGCCTGCCGGTACGGGTCGAGTTTCTTGTCCAGCGGAGACAGGCGCGGTGAAGCAACGTCAGCCTCGGTTTCTGCGCAACCGCTTGCTGCGTTTTTCAAAAGCAGCGAACCGGGATGTCTTCGCGTTGCCTGTCTCGAATAAAGGAGCAGGCAACGAAGTGGGTGGCGTCCGATCTGCGCTCGAGTTTGATGTCGATCCTGCTGTCGGCACCCCGGCGGCAGCCGGCACATGAAGCCTGCCGCCGAGGACCGTGGCGATCCTGCCATCCGCGCCCGCAACCTGAGCAAGCATTTCGGCAACCTGGTGGCGGTCGACAAGGTCGATCTCGACGTGCCCCAGGGCCACGTCTACGGATTCCTCGGGCCGAACGGATCCGGCAAGTCCACCACCATCCGCATGCTGTGCGGATTGATGACCCCGACTGCGGGTGAGATCGAGGTGCTCGGCCTGCGCATTCCCGAACAGGCCGATGCATTGCGCTCGCGCATCGGCTACATGACCCAGAAATTCTCGCTGTTTGAAGACCTCACGGTGCGCGAGAACCTGGAATTCCTTGCGGCGGTGCAGGGCATCCCCAGGACAGAAGCAAAAAAACGCATCGACGAGCTGGTTGCGCAATATCACTTCGAGGATCGGCAAAAGCAGCTCGCCGGTACCATGAGTGGCGGGCAAAAACAGCGCCTGGCGCTTGCCGCGGCGGTGATCCACGCGCCGGAGTTGTTGTTCCTGGACGAGCCGACCAGCGCGGTTGATCCGGAGTCACGTCGCGATTTCTGGGACAAGCTGTTCGAGCTGGCCGATGCCGGCACCACCATCCTGGTCTCGACCCACCTGATGGATGAAGCCGAGCGCTGCCATCGCCTCGCCATCCTCGACCACGGCGCGCTGGTAGCCGATGGCACCCCCGATGAGTTGGCCAATGCACTGGCCGGGCGCACGCTGGAAGTGCATGCGGCGCAGCCGCGTCGCGTGCAACAGGCGCTGCTGCCCGTGCCGGGCGTGTTCAGCGTTGCCCAGATTGGCAATGTGCTGCGGGTGCTGTTGGCCGACGCCGGCGATGGCAAGCGGCAGATCGAAGCGGCATTGGCAAAGGTGGGCTTGAAGGCCGAGGTTGCAGCTGTGCTGCCGAACCTGGAAGACGTATTCGTCGCCGCGACCCACAAGGACGACAGCGCGCGTCACGACAAGCACGACAGGACAACGCCATGAAGGCGCGGCGGCTGATTGCAGTGATGGTGAAGGAGTTGCGGCAGATGAGCCGCGACCGGATCACCCTGGGGATGATCATCGTCATCCCGGTGATGCAGCTGGTGTTGTTCGGCTACGCCATCAACACCAACCTGCGCGGTCTGCAGGCCGGGATTGCCGACCAGGCCCGCACCGCGGGGTCGCGTGCGCTGGTGATGGACATCATCGCCACCGGCGTGGTCACGCCAGCAGCCGCGGTCGACACGCCGCAGCAGTTGATGGCGCAATTGCGCCGCGGCCAGATCAGCGTCGGCATCGTGATCCCGGCGGATTTTGAACGCCGCCGAAGCGATGGCCGCGAAGTGGCGCAGATCCTCGTCGATGGCAGCGACAACGCCGTGCAGGGCGCGGCCGCGCAGCTCGCGCAGATGCCAGTGCACGGCTCCACCGGGGAGGCTTCACGCAATCCAGTGCGCCCGATCAGCGTGGTCAGTTTCTACAACCCGGAACGGCGCTCTGCAGTCAGCATCGTGCCGGGCTTGATCGGCGTGATCCTGACGATGACGATGGTGCTGTTCACCGGGGTTGCCATCGTCCGAGAGCGCGAACGCGGCAACATGGAACTGCTGATCGCCACCCCGTTGACCAGCTCCGAATTGATGATCGGCAAGGTCGCACCGTATGTCGTGATCGGATTGATCCAGACAACGGTGGTGCTGGCGCTGGGCGTGTGGATGTTCCATGTGCCGATCAACGGCACCTTGCTGGATGTCTACATCGCGGCGGCGTTGCTGATCCTCGCCAACCTCACGCTGGGACTATTGATCTCGACGCGCGCGCAGTCTCAATTCCAGGCGATGCAGATGACGTTCTTCGTATTCCTGCCGTCGATCCTGCTGTCGGGCTTCATGTTTCCATTCGCCGGCATGCCGCGTGTAGTGCAGTGGCTGGCAGAGCTGTTGCCGCTGACGCATTTCATGCGCCTGATCCGCGGTGTGATGTTGCGCGGCGCTGGCGTGTTCGAACTGTGGCCGGACCTGCTGGCATTGCTCGCGTTCACCATAGTGATGATGACGCTGGCGATCCTGCGTTTCCGCAAGCGCCTGGATTGAAACCACCGGTACGCGCGTCACGGTCCCCGTAGGAGCGGCTTCAGCCGCGAGCTCTTCATCACACCACTGCAATTTGCCTGGCAGACCAGTGGGAGCGATGAAAGTCGCGACATGCGGTGTCGGAAAGCGTCGCGACTTCCATCGCTCCCACAAGTGGAAAGCTCGCGGCTGAAGCCGCTCCTACGAAAGCCCGGCAGGAACGGGGTTTCCATGCTCGCGATGCGGGGTCGCAGGAGCGTGTGCGCCATCACCGTTCGGTTTCCACGCCCGGGTTAGCATCGGCGCAGGGATCGCGGGGTGGGGTTGCAATGGAATGGTTTTCGCTGCGCTGGACGTGGTTCGCGCTGACTTCGCGCATGCTGGTCTTCGCCGGCATCGTGCTGTTGTTCCGCACCGCCGTGCCGATGCCCGCACCTGCGGTCGCATCGGTGCCGCCAGTCACCGTCAACGCGGTGCGTCCAGCGCCACCGATGTCCGGGCCTTCTCCGGCATTGCGCGAGGTGGGCTCCGACGCCGATGCCGCGCGTTTCCTGGCGCAGGCGACCTTCGGCCCCACCCTGGGCGACATCGCACACATGCGCCAAATCGGGTTTCGCGCCTGGATCAACGAACAGGTCGCGCTGCCGGCCTCCTACCAGGTCGCCTACCTCGACGAACTCGGTCCGGGCACGGTCTACCAGCTCAACCATGGCGCGCGCATGGAAGCGTGGTTCATGCATGCGTTGGGCGGGCAGGACCCGTTCAATGCCGCATTGGTGCATCGCGACCAGTTGCGCCAACGCGTGGCTTTTGCGCTAAGCGAAATATTCGTGGTGTCCGACCAGAACCCCACGCTCTCCAACCAGCCCGACGCACTGGCAAGCTATTACGACGCACTGACGCGCAACGCCTTCGGCAATTACCGGCAGCTGCTGGAAGACGTGGCGCTGCATCCGGCGATGGGCGTGTATCTGTCGATGCAGGGCAATCGCAAGCCCGACCCGGTGCACAACATCCGCCCGGACGAGAATTTCGCCCGCGAGTCGATGCAGTTGTTCAGCGTCGGCCTGGACATGCTAAATCCCGACGGCACGCCGATGCGCGATGCCAGGGGCGCGAAGATCCCCACCTACGACCAGTTCACGGTCAAGGGTTTCGCGCATGTCTACACCGGCTGGAACATGGCCGGTTGCGAGAACACCCGCTTCGAGTGGTGCTGGTATTACGGCCACGACGAGCCGGCGTGGCGGCTGCCGATGTCGCCATACGACGCCGAGCATGATGCGATCAACAGCAAGCAGCTGCTGAAGTACCCGGGCGTGGCCCTGGCCAATGGCGTGCTGCCCGCCGGTGGCAATGCGCGCAGCGACCTCAAGGCCGCGCTCGACAATGTCTTCAGGCATCCCAACGTGGGTCCGTTCATCGGCCGCCAGCTGATCCAGCGCCTGGTCACCAGCAACCCCAGCCCGGCCTACGTGCAACGCGTGGCTGCGAGCTTCGACAACAACGGTGCAGGCGTGCGTGGCGACATGAAGGCCGTGGTGCGCGCGATCTTGCTTGATTCCGAAGCGCGTTTCCCGGGTTCGCAGCCATCGGGTTTCGGCAAGGTGCGCGAGCCCTTGCTGCGGCTGACGCATGGCTGGCGTGCGCTGGATGCGCGCAGCGGCACCGGCCGGATGTCCGAATTCAACCCGGATGCCTACCTGTCGCAGGCGCCATTGGGCGCGGCATCGGTGTTCAATTTCTTCCGCCCCGATTACATGCCCACCGGTGAGGCCAGCATGCTCGGGTTGGCCGCACCGGAACTGCAGCTGGCCACCGATCACGTGATCCCGGCCACGCAGACCGCGTTTGGCGATGAGATCTTCAAGTACTACTTCGGCAATCCGGATGTCGGCCCGGACGACATCAGCGTCGACCTCGGCCGCGATGCACCGCTTGCGGCAACGCCCGCTGCCCTGGTTGACCGCTACAACCTGTTGTTCCTGTCCGGGCAGATGTCGCCGGCGATGCGGCAACTGCTGCTGGCGCGGCTCAATGCGATTGCCAACGCCAATGGCGGCCGCGACCGCGTGCAGGAAGCGCTGTATTTCATCATCAATTCGCCCGAATACGTGGTGCAGAAATGACCCAACCCCGGAACGTGCTGGCATGAACCGACGCGATTTCCTGCGCAACTCGATCTACACCGCGCTTGGCGGCGTCGGTCTTTACAGCGCGATGGGCCAGCTGAAGCTGCTGGAAGCGGCCATCGGCGGATACGGGCCCGGCGCCTTCAGCGATTACAAGGCGCTTGTGTGCGTGTTCCTGTTCGGCGGCAACGATTCCTTCAATATGATTGTGCCGCGCAGCGCGCCGCATTACGCGCAATATGCCGCAGCGCGCGCGACCCTGGCATTGCCGCAATCGGCGCTGTTGCCGCTGACC
The DNA here is from genome assembly GCA_038241735.1 of Lysobacterales bacterium. Lineage (GTDB taxonomy): Bacteria > Pseudomonadota > Gammaproteobacteria > Xanthomonadales > Xanthomonadaceae > Luteimonas. Next base: position 14,818 of record JBBSST010000009.1, on the reverse strand, counting down.
GCACAAGCCGGAGGCGAGGCATCCGATGGTGCGAGCTATGGCCTGCAATCGGCGATTGGCGGCGGCGATAGCATCGGCATGAGCGGTTTGCAGGGGCTGTTCAACACTGGCCGCGCGGCGATCCTGGGCAATGTCGGCACCCTGGTCACCCCGGTCAACAAGGCGCAATACCAGGCCGGGACGGTGGCCTTGCCGCCGCAGCTGTTCTCGCACAACGATCAGCAGACCTACTGGCAGGCCTCGCGTTCGGACGACATGCGCAACCTGGGCTGGGGCGGTCGCATCGCCGACCTGCTGCACGATGCCAATGGCGGCGCCAACATCCCGATGGCGCTGTCGCTGAACTTCGAAAGCGAACTGGGACGCGCCGCCTACAGCAACCAGTACGTGGTGGGCTCGGGCGGCCCGCGCGGCATCGGCGACCTGCAATGGAACGACGATCGCCGCGCGGCGTTCATGCCGATGATGGCCCAAGGCAGCCAGCGGCATCCGCTCGAGCGCGGGTTTGCCTCGGCGTTCAACCGCTACACGGCCAATGCCAAAGCCTTGACCGCTGCGCTTGATGGCGCGGCGTTGCCGGCGACCGTGTTTCCGGACAGTTCTCTGGGCGCACAACTGGCGATGGTGGCGCGACTGATCAGCGTGCGCGCCACCCTGGGGCTGAAACGACAGATCTTCTTCGTGTCGATAGGCGGTTTCGACCACCACGACTACCTGCTCGATAACCAGCCAGGACTGCTTGCCGAGCTTTCGCAGGCGCTGACCGCCTTCGATGCAGCCACCGTCGAGTTGGGCGTCGCCAACCAGGTCACTGCGTTCACGGCCTCGGATTTCGGCCGCACGCTGTCGTCCAACGGCAATGGCTCCGATCATGGCTGGGGTGGACACCACGTCATCAGCGGCGGCGCGGTGCGCGGCGGCCGCTTCTACGGCACGATGCCGAAGCTCGCCAACGACGGCCCGGATGATTCGGGCTGGGGCCAGATCATCCCGACCACCTCGGTCGACCAGTATTCGGCGACGCTGGCGCGCTGGTTCGGCGTCGCTGAATCCGACCTCGACCTGATCTTCCCGAACCTGCGCCAGTTCGCCAGCCGCAACCTGGGGTTCATGGCCTAGGACAGGCCACGGTCCAATCTTCCCGGTCAGGCGCCGAGATGCCAGTCGAGCATCAAGATGGTGAGCCGCGGCCCACGCTACGGCCTGCGCAATTCCCGCAGCAGCCAGGCGATGCCAACAAACGCGGTCACGGTCGAACCCGCCAGCCACATCCAGGCGATCGGGGTCATCGTCAATACATCACCGGCCAGCGCGGCTCGGCGGAACTCCATCACTCCGATCAGCGCGATCCCGCACAGCCAGATGCCCAGTGCGCAGCGTCGCAACAGGCTGGGCGGTTGCGGTGGCCGGACGGGCTTCACGCGGCGTCCGCGCCGTCGGCCATAGCGACCCGGCCGCGCAGCGAATTGACCATCGCCTCGGTGATCAGCACGTCGACAAACTGGCCGACCAGGCGCGGCTGGCCGGGAAAATTCACCGAACGCATGTTCTCGGTCTTGCCGGTGAGTTCATTGGGATCGCGCCGCGACGGACCTTCGACCAGCACCGTTTGCACGCTTCCCACCATCGATTGCGAGATGCCGGCCGAGTGCACGTTGATGCGCGCCTGCAGTTGCGACAGTCGCGCGCGTTTCTCGGCATCGGTGGTGCTGTCCTCCAGGTCCGCCGCGGGCGTGCCGGGGCGACGCGAGTACACAAACGAATAGCTCTGGTCGAAACCGACATCCTCGATCAGCTGCAGGGTCTTGTCGAAATCGGCGGCGGTTTCGCCGGGAAAACCGACGATGAAGTCCGATGAGATCGAAATCCCCGGCCGAACGCGGCGCAGCTTGCGGATTTTCTGCTTGAATTCCAGCGCCGTGTAACCGCGCTTCATCGCTGCCAGGATGCGGTCACTGCCGGCCTGCACCGGCAGGTGCAGGTAGTTGGCCAGTTGCGGCACGTCACGGTAGGCCTCGACCAGCGAGTCGGAAAACTCCAGCGGGTGCGAAGTGGTGAAGCGGATGCGTCCGATGCCGTCGATCTGCGCGATGGCGCGGATCAGCAGGCCCAGGTCGGCGTACTGCAGCTGTTGGTTTGCGCCGAGGTTTTCGCGTGCGCCATCGCCATACGGTCCGCGATAGGCGTTGACGTTCTGGCCCAGCAGGTTGACCTCGCGCACGCCCTGCGCGGCCAGTTGCGCCACTTCCACCAGCACGTCCTCGAACGGCCGGCTGACTTCCTCGCCGCGGGTATATGGCACCACGCAGAAACTGCAATATTTGCTGCAGCCTTCCATGATCGAGACAAACGCGCTGGGCCCGTCGGCGCGCGGTGCGGGCAGGCAGTCGAACTTCTCGATCTCGGGAAAGCTGATATCCACCTGCGGCTTGCCCGACTCGCGGCGCGCGCGGATCAGTTCCGGCAGGCGATGCAGGGTTTGCGGGCCGAACACCAGGTCGACGTACGGCGCGCGCTTGACGATCGCGGCGCCTTCCTGCGACGCCACGCAGCCGCCGACGCCGATGATGACCGGCTTGCCGTTGGCTTTCAGCGCCTTCCAGCGGCCAAGCTGGCTGAACACCTTTTCCTGCGCCCGCTCGCGGATCGAGCAGGTGTTGACCAGGATGACGTCGGCTTCCTCGATATTGGGGGTCAACTCAAGGCCATCGCTGGCGGCCAGTACGTCGGCCATCCGCGCCGAGTCGTATTCGTTCATCTGGCAACCGTGGGTCTCGATGAACAGCTTGCCCGTGCTGGCCCCGGACGGGGCAGGCGAGGCGGGGGCTGCGCCCGGGAGGGTGCGGGGTGTGGTCATGGCGGTTCCGGGGCGCGGAGCTGATTCCGGGCCGGACGAGTGAAGTGGGCAGCCAGTGTAGGGGCAGCCCGGAATCCGGTCACGTCCGGACGTGACGCCTGCCTGCGTTTGACTATCAAGGACTTGGCAAGGATGGGCGGACAGGTGACACTCGCAGCGATGAAGGGGATACGGGGTTTGGTGGCAATTGCATTCCTGCTGGTGGCCGCGCCTGCGGTGGCCGGCACGGTTTACCGTTGCGACGCCAGCGACGGCAGCCGCAGCTATGTCAGCAAGCGCGTGGCGGGTGCCAAATGCACTGCCATCAGCAATTTCAGCGAGACACCCCGCCGCCGCGCGCCCGCCGTACCCGACTGGGTGCCGCCGGCGCCTGCGGGCAGCGCGTCGGCCCGCTCGGTCGATGCCAATCCGCCGGCCACGTTCATGGGTGCATCAAGCATGGGTGCCTCGAGCATGGGTGCATCGAGCGCCAGCTCGACACCGGCAGCGCCGATCAAGGCATCGGCCCCGGCCTCGATGCCGCAAAACCGGCGCGCAACGCGGCTGGTCCAAGGCCAGGTGTATTCGTACATCGTCGACGGCGTGCGTCATTACACCAGCAAGGCGCCCAAGGGCGTCGCGGGTGCGACGGCGTTGCGCACGATCCGCTACAGCTTCCTCGAAACCTGCTTCGCCTGCGCCCCCGATCCAGGCGTGAACTTCAAGACCCTGCGCTTGAACACGGCCGCGTATGCCGCCGAGATCCGCTCTGCGGCGCGCCTGTATGGCGTTGACGAAGCGGTGGTGCGGGCCATCATCCATGCCGAATCGGCCTTCAACCCCAACGCCCTTTCGCGCGTCGGCGCGCAGGGGTTGATGCAGTTGATGCCGGCCACGGCGCGGCGTTTTGGCGTCGGCAACGCTTTCGACGCGGCGCAGAACATCGAGGGCGGCGTGCAGTACCTGGCCTGGCTGCTGAAGCGCTTCAACGGCAACCTCACGCTGGCCGCGGCGGGTTACAACGCCGGCGAAGGCGCGGTCGACAAATACAAGGGCGTGCCGCCCTACAGCGAAACCCAGCGGTACGTGCAGCGCGTCGGGGTGCTGGCCGAGCGTTACCGCGGTTCCCCCGCCATCGCCCAATAGCCGCTTTTGCCGCGATCCGACGCGCCTTGCAGGCCTCGGCCAGGGCCCGATCATGTCTACGGAGTGTCGAGAGCATTGTCGGCCGATTCAGGCTTCCGTTACACTTTGTCGTCTTTTGCGGTCACGTCCGGAAAATCGGGGTGGTCCGTGGCAGCCAATTGATTAGCGACCGAAAGATTTGCGGAGTGCCGAATGGCCAATGAAGGAATTATCAATCCCGCCGAAGACGGAGGGACGGTCGATCAGGGCCGCCGCCGTTTCCTGACCGCCACCACAGCCGTGGTGGGCGCCGTCGGCGCGGGGTTCGTCGCGGTGCCGTTCATCAAGTCATGGAACCCGAGCGCGCGCGCCAAGCTTTCGGGCGCCCCGGTGACCGTGGACATCAGCGCCCTGGCCGATGGCCAGCGCATGGTCGATGAATGGCGCGGCCAGCCGATCTGGATCGTCACGCGCACCAAGCAGATGCTCGACATCCTGCCGACGCTCGACCCGCGCCTGGTCGATCCCAAGTCGTTGACCGACCAGCAGCCCGAATACGCCAGGAACGAACTGCGCTCGATCAAACCCGCCGTCTCGGTGCTGGTGGGGCTATGCACTCACCTGGGCTGCTCGCCGGAAATGGTGGCCGAGATCAAGCCCGAGCCCTTCGATCCACAGTGGAAGGGCGGCTATTTCTGCCCCTGCCACAAGTCGAAGTTCGACATGGCGGGCCGCGTGTACCAGGGCGTGCCTGCACCAATCAACCTGCTGGTGCCCCCGCATCATTACGAAAACGACACCACGATCGTCATCGGCGTCGACCCCTCCAGCAGCAAGGGAGCCGCGTAAGCCATGGCCAACGTGATTTCGCGCACCGCCAATAATGTGTGGGACTGGGTCAACGAGCGTGCGCCCGGCATGATGCCGGTCTACCGCAAGCACATGAGCGAGTACTACGCGCCGAAGAATTTCAACTTCTGGTACTACATGGGCTCGCTGGCCCTGCTGGTGCTGGTCAACCAGATCGTCACCGGCATCTTCCTGACGATGCACTTCAAGCCGTCTGCGGCCGAAGCGTTCTCGTCGGTCGAATACATCATGCGCGACGTCGAGTGGGGCTGGCTGATCCGCTACATGCACAGCACCGGCGCATCGCTGTTCTTCATCGTGATCTACCTGCACATGTTCCGCGGGCTGATGTACGGCAGCTACCAGAAGCCGCGCGAACTGGTCTGGCTGCTGGGCATGCTGATCTACCTGGTGCTGATGGCCGAAGCCTTCATGGGCTACGTGTTGCCGTGGGGCCAGATGTCGTTCTGGGGCGCCAAGGTGATCATCTCGCTGTTCGGCGCGATCCCGGTGATCGGCAACGGCCTGACCGAATGGATCATGGGCGACTACCTGCCGGCCGACGCCACCCTCAACCGCTTCTTCGCCCTGCACGTGATCGCACTGCCGCTGGTGCTGTTGTTGCTGGTGGTGCTGCACCTGGGCGCACTGCATGAAGTGGGCTCCAACAACCCCGACGGCGTCGACATCAAGCATGGCCCGAAGGGCAACCGCTGGGACAAGAACAAGCCGGCCGACGGCATCCCGTTCCATCCCTATTACACGGTCAAGGACCTTGTCGGCGTTGGTTTTTTCCTGATGCTGGCGGCGTTCATCATCTTCTTCGCGCCCACGTTTGGCGGCTGGTTCCTGGAACACGACAACTTCACCGAGGCCAACCGACTGGTGACCCCGGCGCACATCAAGCCGGTGTGGTACTTCACCCCGTACTACGCGATGTTGCGCGTGGTGCCGTCGTTCTTCGCGATCAAGCTGTGGGGCGTGCTGGTGATGTTTGGCGCGATCGCGGTACTGTTCCTGGTGCCGTGGCTGGACAAGAGCAAGGTCAAGTCGTATCGCTATCGCGGCAAGCTGTCGTGGGCGATGCTGATGATGTTCGTGGTGTGCTTCCTGTGGCTGGGCAAGATCGGCGCCGGGCCAGGCACCAACCCGGTCGAGACCACCATCGGCCAGGTGCTGACGTTCCTGTACTTCGTGTTCTTCATCACGATGCCGCTGTGGACCAAATTCGACAAGACCAAGCCGGTGCCGGAACGGGTGACGACACATGACTAAGACATCCACCACTTCCGCCGCGCTCAAGCGCGCCGCGCTGCTGCTCGGCGGCCTGTTCCTGTCACTGTCGGCCTTCGCCTCGGAAGGCGGCGGCCTGCTGCAGTCGGGCACGGACCTGGGCGACCAGGGCTCGCTGCAACGCGGCGCCAAGCTGTACATGAACTATTGCTCGGGCTGCCATTCGCTGAAGTACCTGCGTTATTCACGCATGGCCGAGGATCTGGGTCTGGGCGAGGACGAGGTGATGAACAACCTCAACTTCACCGGCGCCAAGTTCGGCGAACAGATCAACGTTGCCATGACCGAGGATCATGCCAAGCAGTGGTTTGGCAAGATGCCGCCGGATCTCAGCGTGATCACGCGTGTGCGTGGCAGCGACTGGATCTACACCTACCTCAAATCGTTCTACCAGGACGAATCGCGGCCGCTGGGCTGGAACAACCAGCTGTTCCCGAATGCCTCGATGCCCAATCCGCTGTGGGAAATGCAGGGGCTGCAGCGCGCGATCTATGGCAAGAAGGACGCCACCGGCGAAGCGCCGGTCGAGCGCCTCGAAATTGCCCAGGCCGGGACGCAGACGCCGGTCCAGTTCGACCAGTCCGTTCGCGATATCACCACTTTCCTGGAGTACGCGGGCGAGCCGGCCGCACTCAAGCGCCAGAGCATGGGCGTCTGGGTCATCCTGTTCCTGGCGTTCTTCACGTTCCTCGCCTGGCTCCTGAAGAAGGAATACTGGCGCGACGTGCACTAGGCCAATCTTTCACGAGCGTCCATGCATTGCTGCGTGGATGCCTGAAGGCCAGCCGCGCAGTCGCGGCCGGCCAGAAAGCCTGGCCAAACCAGTGCATGGCTCGGGAAACCGGGCGACCGTCTGCGCGGGGCAGGCGGCGCCGATGCGACCGGCGGATTCCGGTCGTCGTTGGAGAAGCCCATGATGGCTGCGAGTCCGCGTATGCGTAACGCCCTGACCCTGTTTTCCTCGGTCGACGATGTGCTGTGCCACCGGGTCCGGCTGGTCCTGGCCGCCAAGGGCGTGGTCTACGACCTGATCCCGGTCGATCCGCAAAAACCACCCGAAGACTTGATCGACCTCAACCCCTACCACTCGGTGCCAACCCTGGTCGAGCGCGACCTGGTGCTCTACGCGGCCTCGGTGGTCAGTGAATACCTCGACGAGCGCTACCCGCATCCGCCCTTGATGCCGGTGGAACCGTTGTCACGCGCGCGCCTGCGCCTGGCGATGCTGCGCATCGAGCACGACTGGGTGCCGCAGGTGCAGGCGATCCAGATCGGCAGCAAATCCCAGGCCGATACCGCGCGCAAGCGCCTGAAAGAGCTGCTGATCGAATCAGTGCCGGTGTTCAAGGCCCACAAGTTCTACCTGAACGCGGAAATGAGCCTGGCCGACTGCGCCATGGCCCCGATCATCTGGCGCCTTCCGGCCCTGGATGTGCCGTTGCCCAAGGATGGCAAGTCGATCGAGGATTACGGCAACCGGATCTTCCGCAACCCCGGGTTCGTCCGCAGCCTGACCCCCCAGGAAAAAAACCTGCGCGCATTGCCGGCATGAGGTCGGCCCTGCGCAGCACGCCTGCGTGCGCGGGCGTGGCCGGAATCCATTGCATCGGTGTCACCGGCGATACACTTCGGGCATGACTGAAACGCCCTACGTGATGACCAGCCACCGCCCCTATTTGCTGCGGGCGCTGTACGAATGGATCGCCGACAACGGCATGACCCCGCATGTGCTGGTCGACGCCGCGCAGCCCGGCGTGCGGGTACCACCGCACACGGTCAAGGACGGTCGCGTGGTGCTCAATATCGCCGATCGCGCCGTGGCCAAGCTGGAACTCGACAACGACAGCGTGCGGTTCACCGCGCGATTCGGCGGCGTGAGCCAGTCCGTGGTGGTGCCGATCGGCGCGATCCTGGCGATCTATGCGCGTGAGACCGGGCAGGGCATGGCCTTGCCCGAGGACATCGCCGGCAACAGCGATCCCGACCACGCCGATTCGGCGGCCGATGCCGCCGATCCGCCTAGCGATGATGATCCCGCCCCGCCGCCGCGTCGCGGCAGCCACCTGCGCGTGGTCAAGTAAACCCGCATTTGCAGGCGCGCCCGGTGGGCGCGATCCTTTGCCGGGGAAGCCATCGCGTCCCTTGGGCGTTCGCGCAACAATCAGTGCAGCCGGGCGACCTCGGTGGCGGCACGCGCCGGGCCACTGAAGAACACCAGTTCATCGCCACGCAGCACCAGCCGCCCGACATGGCGGTCGTCGCCTTCCTCCGAATACTCGAAGCGAAAGCTGCGCTCGAAACCGAGGCGGCCATCGTCGCCGCAGCGCAGGCGCAAGCTGCTGGCATGCACGGTCTGGTCCAGCAATTGCACGCCTGCGGCGCGACAGGCATTGCGACCGACCGATTCGGCACGCTCGGCGGCGCCACGCGCCGAACTCCACAAGGCCAGGCCGATGGCGACCACGATCATCAGGATCAACAGATTGGGCATGTCGCCAATGTAGGCAGACCGGCGCGACATTCGCAATCGTCTTGACCATCCAGTGCATGTCGCTGCGCTGGCGCAGGACGCAGGGATCGCCACCGGGGTGGGCGGCCGATCAGGGCTGCGACCCCAGGCCGGCCTGCGTCAAAGGTGTCGGCGCGACCGGCTGTGGCTTGAGCTTGAGCAGCGCCGACCAGTTCTGTCGATTGAAATTGCAGGCGCCTTCGTTTTGCGGACTGCAAGCGCCGGTGTCCATGTCGCTGCCCATGTCGCCCTGCACCGCATTTGCGACGGCGGCGCGTGGCGCCGGCGCGGGCGGCAGGATCAGGTAACCCTGGGCATCCAGCGTCATCTTTCGCATGGTCACGCCATTGAGCACGTTGCCGCCAATCGCAGCCAGCGTGCGCAGCCGGGGGTCGACCGCGACGACGATGTCGCAATGCATCTGCAGCGATGCATCCGAGCCGCTGTCCATCATTGCGGCGAGTCGCTGGTAACCGTACGTGGTGCTGCTGCGGTCGCGGGCGAAACATAGCAAATCACCGGGCGCTGGTTTTTGCGTGGCCGGGTCGCTGAACACGTAGGGACTGCTGCCATTGCCGGCACGCCATGCGTCGCGGACGTAATCAATGTGGCGCGGGCTCGGGCGAAATCCGGTCACATGCGCCTGCATCATCACGTATGAGACAAACGCCGCCGACCATGGGTTGTCGAGCAGGAATGCACGGCAGTCGGACGCGAACTGCCGCGATGTTTCCGGGTACATGCAGCTCGATGCACCGGTGATGCCGTCGTCGGCCAGGGCGTACAGCGTGCCGCTGGCACGCCAGTACAAGACCACGCGTTGCCACGCTTCGGTGCTGCCATCGGCGAGTCGGTCGCGTTCGGCCTCCATCACTGTGGCACTGGCCAGGCGGCCCTGGCGGTCGATGAACGGCTGGAACCACAGGCGGTGTTCGCGGCAGGCGATATCGACGATGCGTGCGGCGTAACCCGGTGCGGGCACCTGTCCGACGGGAAGCGGTGCCGGGCAGGCATCGCTGGCATGCAGATCACCCGACGGCAAACACAGGCTTGCGCATGACAACAGCAACAACAGGCAGACGTTTCTCACGCGCGAACTCCGATGACGATGCTTTCAGGCAAACCACGTGTCGCAATATTCGCCGATCCGTGCCCACGCAACACCCGCAGAGAGCGGCCTCAAGCCGCGGGCGGCGCGCCGAGCTTCATCGAAAGATCAATCGCGTGCACGTGTTTGGTCAGCGCGCCGATCGAGATGCAGTCGACGCCGTCCTCGGCCACTGCGCGCACAGACGACAGGTCCACGCTGCCGGAGACTTCCAGTGGGATACGACGTGCGAATTCGGGTTGCGAGGCGATGCGCACGGCCTCGCGTCGCATGGCGCTGTCGAAATCGTCGATCAAGACACGATCGCAGCCAGCGCGCAGGGCTTGTTCGAGTTGCACCAACGTCTCGACTTCGACAATCAGCGGCAGCGCGGGATGCTGTTGGCGCGCAGCAGCGATGGCGGCAGTCAGTGACCCTGCCGCGCGGACGTGGTTTTCCTTCAGCATCACCGCATCGAACAAGCCGATCCGATGGTTGCTGCCGCCGCCGATCCGCACCGCGTACTTCTGCGCCAGGCGCAGGCCCGGAATGGTCTTGCGGGTATCGAGGATGCGCGCACCGGTGCCACGCACGGCCTCGACATAGGCCGCGGTGGTCGTGGCGGTGCCGCTGAGTGTCTGCATGAAATTAAGCGACGTGCGCTCGGCGCTGACCAGTGCGCGCGCGTGGCCGGCGAGGGTGGCCAGCACCGTGCCTGCTTCGACATCATCGCCTTCGGCTACGCGCCATTGGATACGCACCGAAGGATCGAGCGCACGATGGCACGCGTCGAACCACGGCCGCCCGCAGACCACCGCGCGCTCCTTGCACAGCAGGTAGGCGATATCGGCGTGATCGGGCAGCAGCGAGGCGGTGGCGTCACCATCGCCGATGTCCTCGGACAGCGCGCGCGCGACGTCGCCATCGATGACGTCCTGGCGCGGCGGCTCAAGGCCTTGCGTCGACAACAGCGCCGAGGCGCTCATGAAGACGGGAATTGCGGCACTTGCGCCGTGGCGAGGCCCTCTTCGACCAGCAGCACCGGGATGCCATCGTCGACGCGATACACGATCTTGCGATCGTGCGTGACCAGCGCCTCGCGCAACGGCTGCGTTTGCACGGTGGCGTCAACGCGGACCAGGCCGCCGGCGTCGATGGCACGGTTCAATGCATCCAGGCCGGCCTTGTCGAGCAGGGACAATGATTGACGCGTGGCGGGACAAACGAGGATATCGAGCAACTTGCGATCCATGGCGGCACCGTGGGGACGTGAGTCGGTAGAATACGTCTTTGTCACCGGGGACGGCCATGACTGCCATGACAGCCAATCCGCAACACGTGTTGGTGGGGATCGTGATGGGCTCGCGCTCCGACTGGGAGACGATGCAGCACGCCGCGCAGAAACTTGAGGCCTTGGGGATTGCATTCGACGTACGCGTGGTGTCGGCGCATCGCACGCCCGATGTCCTGTTCGACTACGCCGCCAGTGCGCAATCGCGTGGACTGCGGGCGATCATCGCCGGCGCCGGTGGCGCGGCGCATTTACCCGGCATGCTGGCCGCCAAGACGGCCGTCCCGGTGTTGGGCGTGCCGGTGCAGTCGAAGGCCTTGAACGGCATGGATTCCTTGCTGTCGATCGTGCAGATGCCGGCGGGCATTCCGGTTGCGACGTTCGCCATCGGCCACGCCGGCGCGTCGAACGCGGCCCTGTTTGCCGCCGCGATGCTGGCCGCCGATCACCCCGGGATCGCCGCCGCGCTGGACGCATTCCGCCAGCGCCAGACCGACGATGTCGCCGGCAACGACGATCCGCGCCAATGATCCGCGCACTCGTGGTCTTCTTCAAAGTGATCGACGTCAAAGTGATTGATTTGAGAGTGGTTGACTTCAGAGCGGTCGACTCCAGGGTGGTCGCGACATGACCACCGTCGGCATCCTGGGCGGCGGCCAGTTGGCACGCATGCTGGCGTTGTCCGGCGCGCCGCTGGGCCTGCGGTTCCTGGTCATGGACACCGAGGCCGACGCCTGCGCCGGGCAGTTCGCGCCGCTGCTTGTTGGCGATTACCGCGATGAAGATGCCCTGGCGGAATTCGCCTCGAAGATCGACGTCGCCACATTTGATTTCGAAAACGTACCGGCCGAATCCGCGCAATGGTTGAGCGAGCGCGTCCCGGTGTTCCCCAATCCGCACGCGTTGGCGGTCATCCAGGATCGCCTCGCCGAGAAGAAGCTGTTCCGCGAAACCGGCATCCCGGTTCCTGCATTCGCCGACATCACCTCGCGCGCGTCGCTGGATGCCGCCATCGCCACGATCGGCCTGCCGTGCATCCTCAAGACGCGTCGCCTGGGCTACGACGGCAAGGGTCAGTTCCGCATCAAATCGGCGGCAGGCAGCGCGGAATCAGGCCCCTCCACGGCCGATGCCGCGTGGGAGGCACTCGGCGCGCAGGCGCAAACGGTGGGGTTGATCCTCGAAGCTTTCGTGCCGTTCGAGCGCGAGTTGTCGGTGGTGGCGGTGCGCGGCCGCGATGGTGAATTCCGCAGCTGGCCATTGACGGAAAACTGGCATGTCGACGGGGTGCTGTCGGCCAGTCTCGCGCCGGCCATGGTCGACGATGCGCTTGCCGACACGGCGTTTGACTACGCCAGGCGCCTGGCGGAAAAACTCGATTACGTCGGCGTGTTCGCGCTGGAGCTGTTTTGCCACGACGGCCGGTTGCTCGCCAACGAACTCGCCCCGCGCGTGCACAACTCCGGGCATTGGAGCATCGAGGGCGCGGAAACCTCGCAGTTCGAGAATCACCTGCGTGCCGTGCTCGGCCTGCCGCTGGGCGCCACCAGCATGCGCGGGCGCGCCTGCATGCTTAACTGGATCGGTGAACTGCCCGATGCCAGGGCCGTGCTGGAAACGCCTGGCGCGCACTGGCATGACTACGGCAAATCATCGCGCCCGGGTCGCAAGGTCGGCCACGCCAGCGTGCGCGCGGATTCGCCGGTCGGTTTGGTGCAGGCGTTGCAATGCATCGGCGCGGCATTGGGCCGCCAATCGCAGGTGGCCCCGGTGATCGCCAGGCTGGGCGCCTGACTTCGTAGGGGCGCCGCGGATGAAGCTGACCTCGTAGGAGCGCCCCATGGGCGCGATGAGGCGTTCACGATAAAGCTATCGCGCTCATGGTGTGCGCCTGCCGTGTATCACTTCATGTTCGAAGCGACATGATCCCAGTTCACGACATTCCAGAACGCCTCGACATAGCGGGCCCGCGCATTGCGGTAATCGATGTAGTAGGCGTGTTCCCAGACGTCACAGGTCAGCAACGGCGTGGCATCGCCGGTCAGCGGCGTGGCCGCATTCGACGTGCTGGCCAGCGCCAGTGACCCATCCGCGCGTTGCACCAGCCAGGCCCAGCCTGCGCCGAAGGTCTTCAAGGCAAGATCGCCAAACTGCTGCCTGAAGCCATCGACGCTGCCGAACGCCTTGTCGATGGCATCGGCCAGTGCGCCCGACGGCTCCCCGCCGCCACCGCCTGCGGCCGGCTTCATGCCACTCCAGTAGAACGCGTGGTTCCAGGCTTGGGCGGCGTTGTTGAACATCGCGCCCTGCGCCTTGCGGACGATGTCCTCCAGGGGCATGTCGGCAAATTCGGTACCCACGATCAACTCGTTGAGCTTGTCGACATAGGCGCGCTGGTGCTTGCCGTAATGGAAGTCGATGGTTTCTGCGGAGATATACGGTTCCAGCGCGCTGCGATCAAAGGGCAGCAAGGGCAGTTCGATGGTCATGGTGTCTCGGAATGATGGAAAAACAGGGGCGGGCAGGGCTTGCGGCCGCTCAAGGTTTACAATAGGTGATCGAGGGATGATTTCCCAATCGGGCTGTCCCAGCCGCTATCCCAAACACCGATGTTCCCACCCCCACGCACGGCCGAGGCATTGACGCCACGCTGCCGTGCACTGCAGGAGAGTGCAATGCCCGTTATGGAGCGGATCAAGTCCGAAGTCGAAGGCCACCCCATCGTCCTTTTCATGAAGGGAACCGCGCAGTTCCCGATGTGCGGATTTTCCAGCCGCACCGTACAGGCATTGAAAGCCGCCGGCGCTGCCGAACTGCACACGGTCAACGTGCTCGAAGAGCCGGAGATCCGCGCCAACCTGCCGCGTTATTCCAACTGGCCGACGTTCCCGCAGCTGTTCATCCATGGTGAACTGATCGGCGGTTGCGACATCGCGCTTGAACTCTACGAGTCCGGCGAACTGGCCCGCATGATTTCGGAAGTGCAAAAAGCGTGAATGCGGTGGTGGCATCGGCGCAGGGCGCGCGGGCCGGCGTGCTTGCCGATCGCGTCATCCTGGTCACCGGCGCGCATGGTGGCCTGGGCCGCGCCGCTTCGATCGCCTGCGCACGCGCAGGCGCCCGTGTCGTGCTGCTTGGCCGCAAGGTGCCCAAGTTGAATCGTGTCTATGACGCGATCGCCAAGTCCGATGACGCCTTGCCCGAGCCGGTGAATTATCCGCTCGATCTCGAAGGCGCCGGTCCCGACGACTACACCGAGTTGGCCGAGCGCATCGGCAGCCGCTTCGGCCGTCTCGACGGCGTGCTGCATTGCGCCGCCGAGTTCAAAGGGCTGACCTCCCTGGAGCGCACCGATCCCGCCGTGCTTGCGCGCGCGATCCACGTCAACCTTACTGCCCGGGCGTGGCTGACACAGGCATGCCTGCCGCTGCTCAAGCGCGCCGATGACAGCGCAGTGGTGTTCGTGGTCGATGATCGCAAGCTCGTTGGCGGCGCCTACTGGGGCGGTTACGGCCTGGCCCAGCATGCCAACGCGGCGCTGGTCGGAATGCTGCATGCCGAACTCGCCAATTCGCACGTGCGCGTCAGCGCCCTGCAACCCGCGCCGATGCGCACCGCACTGCGCGCCCAGGCGTATGTCGAGGAAGACGACCGCGAGGCCGTCGATCCCGACCGCCATGCCGGTGATTGCGTCACGCTGCTATCGGCGGCGGGCATCGCCCACCGCGGGCAGGTATGGGCTCCGGCCCGGTGATCGCGAGCCATCCAGACCCCGGGGTTGTGCCTTGCCCCGCACCCGTAGGAGCGCCCCCAGGGCGCGCTAACGCC
>JBBSST010000008.1:0-87746 GCA_038241735.1 Lysobacterales bacterium | reverse complement strand
GTGCCCGCCTACGGCTCCGTGTGGACGGCGCCCCCCTTGGCCGCGAGGCTTGCTCCCCGGCGTCGGTGGGGGCCCCGCCCCGGCGCCTTTAACCGCGAAGCGTCGGGGGCGTGCCCCCGACCTACATTTGCCTCAAGAGCGCCATATGGGCGCGACGACGCTTTGACGGGAACGCCTTATCGCGCCCATGGGGCGCTCCTACGAGGCGTTTTCCGGTGCTTCAGGCCCAGCCCAGCCACTCGAACAGTGCGAACAGGCCGTAAGCCAGGCCGCCGGCCGCCGGGATCGTCAGGATCCAGGCCCACACGATGCGCTCGATCACGCCCAGGCGCAGCGCGCGCGGGTTCTTGGCAAAACCCACGCCCATGATCGCGGTGGAAATGCTGTGCGTGGTCGACACCGGCATGCCGAAGTGGGCAGCCAGCGTCAGGATCGTTGCCGAGCTGGTTTCCGCGGCGAAGCCATGGATCGGGTGCAGCTTGACCATCTTGTGGCCCAGTGTCTTGATGATCCGCCAGCCGCCCGAGGCGGTGCCGGCGGCCATCACCACCGCGCAGCTCAGGATGATCCAGGTGGCGATGTCCTGGTCACCGGCGTTGCCCGGGTGCAGGAACGCAGCCCAGGCCGGCAGGTCATCCAGCGCACCCGACGCCTCGGCGCCAAACAGGGTCAAGGCGATGATGCCCATGGTTTTTTGTGCGTCGTTGTGGCCGTGCGCGTAGCCCATGTAGGCCGCAGACAATAGTTGCGCCTTCTTGAAAAATGCGTTGACCCAGCGCGGCCGCGCCAACCGTCCCAGCACGCCGCCGGCGCGCGCCATCGCCGCGATGATCCCCCACAGCACCAGCATCACCGCGATGCCCAGCAGGAAGCCGGCGACCGGCGAGGTGATCATCGGCAGGAACACCTTCCACAACAGGCCCTTGTTTTGCGCCCAGTTGCCGATCGGCTGCGACCAGACCAACGCCGCCCAATTGTTGTGCGCGGCGGCCAGCGCGGCACCGCACAAGCCGCCGATCAATGCATGCGACGACGACGAGGGCAGGCCTTTCCACCACGTGATCAGGTTCCACACGATGCCGCCGCCCAGCGCACACAGGATCACCTGCGAGGTGACCATGACGACATTGGTATCCAGCAGGCCCGAGGCGATGGTCTTGGCGACCGCGGTGCCGGTCAGTGCGCCGAACAGGTTGGTCACCGCGGCCATGATCACCGCCTGGCCGGGCGTGAGCACCTTGGTCGCGACCACCGTGGCAATGGAGTTGGCGGTGTCGTGGAAACCGTTGATGAACTCGAACACGAGCGCGGCGAAGATCACCACCAGCACGAGGGTCAGCATGGCCGTGTCGCCTTCATCGCGTCTTCCCCAGCGTTGCGCAGTTGCTGCCGTTGCGGCCCGTGGCGCAGCAACGCCGGCTTCGGATCGCCCAACCCGGCCATCGATCGCCAGGCGTTCGCATCGACGCGCGGCCGTCGTGCACAAGCATCGCCGCTCACCCTAGCTGTTCTTCAGCACGATCTGGTACGCCACCACGCCGGCCTCGCGGCAGCGGTCGATGGCCTTTTCCAGTATCTCGAAGAACTCCTTGAGCAGGAACATCTGCAGGTGGTCGAGCTTGCCGGAATAAATGTCGCGATACAGTTCAAGCATCAGTCGATCGGCCTCGTTTTCCAGCGAACGCAGCCTGTCGTTGAGCGCGGTCATGCGGTCGATGTGCATGTGCTTGAGGTCGTGGACCATCTCCACCACCACGCCGGCCGCCTGCTCCAGCATCGCCGCGCGCGGGGCGAAATCGATGCCATCCAGGTGCTGCACGGCCAGCGAATAGCGATCGGCAAACTTCTCGATCTGCTTGGGGATCTTGTACAGGGCCGAGCCCAGCGCTTCGATATCCTCGCGCTCGATCGGGGTCATGAAGCTGTCCACCAGCGCCTGGCTGATCTTGTCGGACGCCGCGCGCTCGCGCAGGCGCGCCAGCTTGAAGGCATCCAGCGCCGGCTGGCGGTCGGCCTCCTTCATCATCGCGTGCAGCGCCTTGGCCGCATCGAAGGCCGCGTCGGCGGCCTCGTCGAGCAGCACGTAGAACTGTTTGCCGGAGCCGAAAATCGTCTGGAGTGAAAACATCGAGGGAGTCTCGCGCGGGCGTGGAGTCGAATCGAAGGCGCAATTATGACGGTTTCGAGGCAGCCTCGACCATTTCGTGGCCATCGTGGCGTGTCGATGGCCGTCGCCGCGCCCCTGTTATGATGCCGCCGCGTCCCCGGACGCCGCTTATGGACGAACCCCCGCCTCCCCTGCATATCCATCGCACGTGCGCCCACACCCTCGGCGCGACGTGCATGCGTGTCCGTCGTGTTGCGGTCGCCGCCAGGAGCCGCGCGTGATCGAACTGCTGGTCGTCATCGCACTGATCATCCTCAACGCCTTTTTCGCCCTGTCGGAAATGGCCTTGATGACCTCGCGCAAGATCCGCCTCAAGCAGATGGCCGAGGACACCAGCAAGCCCAGTCGCGGCGCCCGCAAGGCGCTGGCGCTGGCCGAACATCCCGACAACCTGCTGTCCACCGTGCAGATCGGCATCACCCTGATCGGCGTGCTCACCGGTCTGTTTGGCGGTGACGCGATCGGCCTGCTGATTTCCGGCTGGCTGGGTGAACTGCTGCCGGCTGCGCGCGAATATGCCCGACCGATCGGCATCGGCACCGCCGTCACCCTGATCACCGCCGGCACGGTGATCTTCGGCGAGCTGATCCCCAAGCGGCTGGCGCTGACCAATGCCGAAGGCATCGCCAGCGTGGTCGCGATCCCTCTGGACATGCTGGCGCGCGCCGCCAAACCGGTGGTGTTCACGCTGGGCGCGATCAACCGGCTGGTGCTGCGTTTGCTCGGCATCAAGGACGACGCCCGCAACGCCATCACCGAGGAGGAAATCCGCCTGCTGGTCAGCGAAAGCCACGAGCAGGGCGTGATCGACGACGACGAGCGCAACATGATGAACCGGGTGATGCGCCTGGGCGATCGCGACGCCGACAGCCTGATGACGCCGCGCACCCGCATCACCTGGCTCGACGCCTCCGAAAGCTACGAGGAAAACCTGGCGACGATGCGGGCAACGCCGTTCTCGCGTTACCCGGTCTATCGCGGCGACGATGCCGAAGTGCTCGGCGTGCTCGAGGTTAAATCGCTGCTCGACCGCCTCGACCAGCGCGAGCAGGACCTGTTCCGCGACCTGCGCGAGGCCGTGTTTGTATCCGAATCCACCCCGGCGTTGAAGCTGCTGGAAATCCTGCGCGAAGCGCAGCAATCACTGGCGCTGGTGGTCGACGAATACGGCGATGTCACCGGCGTGATCACCATCAACGATGTGATGGAGGCGGTCATCGGCCGCAACCAGAGCAGTGGCGGGACGGATTCGACGCCGCTGATCGTGGTCCGTGACGATGGCTCGCTGCTGGTCGACGGCGGCCTGACCGTCGACAACCTGCGCGAGCTGCTGGGCGGCGGCGTGCTGCCGCTGGAAGACGAATACGATTACCACACCGCTGCGGGCATGACGATCGCGCACTTCGGCCGCATTCCCAACGTCGGCGAACATTTCGACTGGAACGGCTGGCGCATCGAGATCGTCGATCTCGACGGCCCCCGCGTCGACAAACTGCTGCTGCAGCGCGTCGCCAGGCCCGTCGAACACCATGGCGACTGACACGCCTGCGCATTCGCCCGGGCCGGCTGATCGCGCCGGGGCTCAGCGCAACGCCGGGACGCGCGCGCTGCTGGCCGCCCTGGCCACCGGTGATCCTGACGACACCATTCGTTTCCGCGACGTCTTCGCCGGCCTGGGCGAGCGCGCCTTCGGCATGCTGCTGTTCATCGCCACGTTGCCGGCCTTCATTCCCATCCCCGGTGTCGGCGGTGCGGTCAGCGGGCCGTTGGCGATCCTGATCGGCGTGCAGCTGCTGATCGGCCTGCGCATGCCATGGTTGCCAGGATTCGTCGCCCGGCGTGGCCCGCATCGCCATGCCGTGGCGCGCTTCGAGAAGATGCTGTCGCCGTGGCTCGGGCGCCTCGAACGCCTGGTCAAGCCGCGCCTGGCGGCACTGCTCGACCACCGCATCGCCAGCATGTTCAGCGGCCTGCTGCTGGTGTTGCTGGGCGTGCTGCTGGCCTTGCCGATCCCGCTGACCAATTACCTGTTCGGTGCACTGTTGCTGCTGTTCGCGCTGGCCTTGCTGGAGCGCGACGGCGCGTTGATGATCGCGGCATGGATCATCGGTGCGATTGCGGTGGCGGTGTTCGGGATACTCAGCGGCACCCTGGCCACCGTTGCCACCGAATGGATCGCGCGATTGTTCTGACGCGCGCGCGGCGATCATCGCCTGCCTGCACGTGCCGTTGAGCGATTGGCGTCATCCGCAACGCCACACACCGCATCAATCAATCAGCTTGTCGAATTCCTGCGTCGTCATCGGATAACCCAGCCAATACCCTTGCGCAAGATCACAGCCGCGCTCGCGCAGCAGTGCGAACTGGCCTTCCTTCTCGACGCCTTCGGCCACGACCGTGATGCCCAGGGAATGGGCCATGGCGATGATCGCCGTGGTCAAGGCCAGGTCATCGGGGTCGCGCAGCATGTCGGTGATGAAACTGCGATCGATCTTGACGCCATCGATCGGCACCCGACGCAGGTGGCTGAGCCCCGAAAAGCCAGTCCCGAAATCGTCCAGCCAAACCTTGACCCCGGTAGTGCGCAGGCGTCCCAGCACGGTACTGGCGCGGATTTCATCACCGATCACGGCAGTCTCGGTCAATTCGACATGCAGTCGCTTGGGCGTCAGCCCGGTATCTTCCAGCACCTGCGCAACCTGTACGGACAGGTCGCCGTTGCGCAACTGGCGCGGCGACACGTTGACCGCGACAAACAGCGCGTGGTCGCTGCCACTGCCCTGCCCCCAGCGCACCGCGTCGGCGCAGGCGGCGCGCAAGACCTGCGGGCCAATGGTCTCGATCAATCCGCTTTGCTCGGCCACGTCGATGAACACCGAAGGCGCGATCGCACCGTGCGCCGGATGCTGCCAGCGCAGCAGCGCTTCGGCACCCACCAGCTTGCGGTCGCTCAATCGATAGACAGGCTGGTACACCAGGCTGAGTTCACCTCGCTCCCAGGCACCACGCAGGTCTTGCTCCATGCGCACGCGGCGTTCCACCGCCTGGTCCATCGCGCGGCTGTAGAAGCGATGGCAATTCTTGCCGGCCACCTTGGCCTGGTACATGGCGATGTCGCCGTTTTTCATCAGCATCGCGGCGTTGGAGGCGTCTTCGGGGAACAGCGTGATGCCGATCGAGATGCCGAGGAACACTTGTCGTCCCTGCACCGTGATCGGTTGCGACAGCTCCGAGACCAGCGTTTTCGCAAGGCTGCTGGCCATCGAACGCGTATCAGCGCCCTGGGCGCGGCCGCACTCGAGCAGGATGACGAACTCATCGCCACCAAACCGGGCCAGGATCGTGCCCTCGCCCTCATGGCGATCGATCGCCTCGCTGATGCGGCTGGAAAACTGCACCAGCACTTCGTCGCCGGCATCGTGGCCCAGGGTGTCGTTGACGCGCTTGAAATCATCGATGTCGGCAAACAGCAGGGCCAGGTGCCGTCCGGCACCGCTCAGCTCCACCAGGCGCTGGTCGAGGCTTTCGCGGAACGCGAGCCGGTTGGACAGGCCGGTCAGCGCATCGGTATAGGCCATGCGGCGGATGTCGCGATCATGGCGGACGATGCTGTCGCCCATGCGGGCGAAGGCGCGCACCAGGTCGCCGATCTCGTCGTTGCGCGTCGTGGTCGGGATGACCGTCGCGAAGTGGCCGGCCTCGATCTCGCGCGCTGCGTTGGCCAGCTGTCGCACCGGTCGCACAAGCGCGCGTTGCAGGACTAGGCTGACAATCACGCCCATGGCCACCAGCGCCGTCATCATCATGATCACCCACGCGGCGTGTTGCCGGCTGACCTCTTCCAGCCGCGCATGCAGCGCCGCGTTGGCGCGCGCCTTGTCGGCATTGACCGCCTGGAGTGAATAGCCAATCCGCACGCCGCCGATACGCTGGTCGCCAATGCGCACCGGCGCGGAAACATCAAGCACCTCGTCGGTGGACTGCACGTGGACGCCGCGCGCGGTGACCACTTCATAGGCCATCGGGTCCTGCATCACCTGGCCGAACGTTGAAATATCGGTGGAGCCGTCATGGATGACCGCGCCGTCCTTGTCGTAGACCACCACGTAGCTGACGTCGGGCTGGCGCAATGTGTTGCGTACCACCACCCCGATCGCATCGAGGTCGAAGTAATACAGCGGATTGACCAGAGAATCGGCCAGTTGCACGGCAACGCCTTCGCCACGCACGCGCAGTCGATCGAACACCAGCGCATGCATCGATCTCTGGCTGAGATCGACCACCTCTCGCTGCATCGTCTCCTGCCGGTGCAGCATCATCCCGACCACGGCCAGCACGGCCGCCAACGCGATGCCGATCAGGGCCAGGAATTTGGGATACAGGCCGTAACGCAGCTTCATTCGACCTCAGCCGCCACGCGTACGATGCCCTTGCGCAGATCATCGAGCGATTTCTGCGACTGCGCGTCGATCGGCAGGAAGCGGGTGGTCTTGAAGAACCCCAACAAGGCCTCGCGCGCATCCGGGTCGGTGGCCGCGTCGATCAACACCTTCTGCAGGCGCAGCCGCACGCGTGGAGCAAGGCCGCCGCGCACCATCTCCAGCGCGCGCGGGTACGGCGCGGTCTGGTGGATGATCTTGAGGTCGCGACGATACGACGGTGGCATGCGCTTGGGGTTGTCCCAATCCAGGTTGTTCATCACGCCCGCATCGACCAGGCGCTTGTGCACCCAGGTGGAGATATTCAACTCGGACCGTGCGAACACGTAACCCACCGAGCCGGCTGCGGGTTGGTCCATCGGCGAGAGCAGGATCTCCATGGACAAATTGCGGTCCAGCAGCTCGATCGCAGGCACGAAATAGGCGCTGGTGGAACCCACGCTCTGGAATGCGATGCTGCGGCCGCGCAGCGCCTCGAGCGAATCGATGCCGCTGTCGCGGCGGACGAAGAAAATAGTGTGATAACGGCTGACGCCGTTGCGCTCGGTGATCAGCAGCGGAATCGCGCGCGCCTGCTGTTCAAGTTCCATCGCCGTGCCGGCGGTTTCGGTGACCCAGTCGACCCGGCCGCGCCGCAGGTAGCTCGACATCTGCTGTGCATTGCGCGCCATCAGGATGCGGCCTTCGGTGATCCCCACGTCATGCATGCGCGGCACGACATAATCCAGCAGCGGCTTGAGTTGTTCGTAATGCGCCTGCGGGTCGTCGCTGATGCGGCCCAGCACCAGGACGTGATCATCATCGCTTGCAAACGCAGGCGTGCCGATGCCCAGGCAAAGCAGCCCGACGGCCAGCAGGCGGCACGCAAGAGTGATGGTTGCAGTCAAGTTGCAGGCTCGAGGACGCAGCATTCTCGCGAGCCTAGCGGAAATGTCGAGTGCTGGCACGCGGGTGCGCTGGAACGATGAGCGCGGCGTTCGTCGACCTGCCTGCGTACTCGCCCGAACGCCGTCCCGTTGGTCTGCTGCATCGTCGATGCGACGGGCAAAATGCCGTGATGCGATGGTCCTGGCACCGATACGCTGCACATCAATGGTCGCGATCCCGGGGATGCTCGCCCGCCAATCGCGCCATGCGCTGGGCATCGGCAAGGATGCCGCGCAGCAGGCGCACCTCGTGCTCGCCCAGGTCGCTGCGCAGGAACAAGCGCCGCAGCTTGCGCATCGCCGAATCCGGCGCCCGGCCCTTGTGGAAATCGATGGCATCCAGGGTGTCGGCCAGCTGCCCGAACAAGCCTTCCATCTGCGCATGGCTGGCCAATGGCTCCTCGCGAGCGGCCTCGTGCGCGGCATCGCCGCCCGCCAGCAGGGCCACGCGAAGCTCGTAGGCCAGCACCTGCACTGCAGCGGCCAGGTTGAGCGAGCTGTAGTCGGGATTGGCCGCGATATGCACGGCGGCGTGGCACAGCTGGAGTTCGTCGTTCTCCAGGCCGCTGCGCTCGCGGCCGAACACCAAAGCCACTTCGCCGCCGGCCTGCGCCGATTCGAGCATCCGGCCTGCGGCCGCGCGCGGCGACAGCTCCTGCAGCGACACGCGGCGACTGCGCGCCGTGCAACCCAGCACGAGGTGGCAATCGGCCACCGCTTCGGCCAGCGTTTCGTGGCACACGGCGGTCGCCAGCACGTCATCGGCGCCGGCGGCCATCATGTCGGCGTCGTTGTGCGGATAGCGCTGCGGCGCAACCAATACCAATCGCTGCAGGCCCATGGTCTTCAGGGCCCGCGCCGCCGAGCCGATGTTGCCGGGGTGCTGCGTGCCCACCAACACGATGCGGATGCGGTTTGCCGGTGAAGTGTCGGAGTTCATGGCTGCAAATGGTAAACTGCGCGGCCGGCCACCGCGCCGGTTTGTTCTTTTCCCCTTCGATCCCCGTCTGCGCCCGGAGCTGTCCGCGATGCAAAAACCTGCTGTCAATGTCATGGTCAAGGCGGCGCGCGCCGGTGGCAACATCCTGCTGCGGCACATGCACCGCCTGGATGGCCTGCACGTGGTCGAAAAAGACCGCATGGATTACGTCAGCGAGGTCGATGGCCTTGCCGAGGTCGCGATCATCAAGGAACTGCGCCGCGCCAATCCCGATTACGCCGTGCTGGGCGAGGAAGGCGGCGCGCAGAAGGGCAATCGTGGTCCCAGCCGCTACACCTGGGTGATCGATCCGCTCGACGGCACCAGCAACTACCTGCGCGGCATCCCGCACTGGTGCGTGTCGATCGCACTATGCGAAGGCGCCGAACCGGTCCACGCCGTGGTCTTCGATCCGCTGCGCAACGAACTGTTCACCGCCAGCCGCGGCAGCGGCACCGTACTCAACGAACGCCGCGTCCGCGTCAGCGATCGCCGGGATCTTGTCGGCGCCATGCTGACCACCGGCTTCGCACCGCGCGAACGCAAGCGTACCGGCGCCCAGCTCAAGTGCCTGGATGCGCTGCTGGTCGAGGCCGAAGACATCCGCCGTAGCGGCTCGGCCGCGCTTGATTTGGCGTACGTCGCCTGTGGCCGCAGCGACGGTTATTTCGAGGCCGGCGTGCAGGCCTGGGACATCGCCGCAGGCATCCTGCTGGTGCGCGAGGCCGGCGGTCGCATCTGCGATTTTCGCGGTGCCGCGACTGCACCGGTACATATCGACACCGGCCCGCGCCAGCTCATCGCCGGCAACGTCAAGCTGATCGACCCCCTGCAAAAGGCCATCGTGTCGTCGGGTTACCTGCAAGCGTTTTCCTGATTCCACGACGTTCTTTCCTGCAAGAAGCCGTGCAATGTACGGCTTTTTTGTGGCCTTTCGCGCAGCCCGCGCAGCCCGCGCAAGCCTGGCAGCCGCAGCCAGCGCTGGGCGGGGCAAAAATCGGAGCTTCTTGCACGTGTCCGGGTGACCTGGTTTGCGATGCGGCCGCGCATGCGTGCGCGCGCGGATTTCATTGCGCGTGCGCGCTCGGCGACTCTGGGAATTCTTGCAAAAAGACGGCCGCACATGTGCGGCCTTTTTGTGATTGACGAGCTCCCGGCCTAGGGCCGGCGCGCAAGCGCCTCGATGTCCTTGGCCTTGGGCAGCAGGTCCTGCTTGGTGACCTTGAGGACACCGAATGTCAGCAAGGTGCATGCCGTGAAGATCGATGAGATCGTCCCCACCACGGCGCCGAGCATCTGGGTGATCGCGAGGCCTTCCAGCGAACCGCCGCCGTACAGGTACAGCGCCAGCACCGACAGGAAGAACACGAACGAGGTGATGATGGTGCGCGACAGGGTCTGGTTAATCGAGGCGTTCATCACCTCCATTGGCCCGGCACGCATGCTGCGGAAGTTTTCACGTACCCGGTCGAACACCACGATGGTGTCGTTGATCGAGAAACCCATCACCGATAGCAGGCCGGCCAATACCGTCAGGTCGAACTCACGCCCGGTCAAGGCGAAGAATCCCGCCACCAGCACCACGTCGTTAAGCGTGGTCAGGGTGGCGACCACGGCGAACTTCCACTCAAACCGGAATCCGATATAGATGAGGAAGCCTATCGCCACGAACAACGCCGCATAGACACCATTCATGGCCAGTTCGCGCCCCACCTGTGGGCCAACGAACTCATTGCGCGTCATGGTCGCCTTGTTGTCGGCGCTGGACGCAGCTTCGGTCACGCCTTTTGCGGTCCGGCTATTGGCTTCCGGATCGGACTTGCCATCGCGCGGCTGCAGCCGCACCAGCAAATCGCTGCCACTGCCGAAGGTCTGCACCTGGGCATTGTCGAAGCCGGCAGCCTCGATGCGGTCGCGAACCTCATCGACATTGGCCGGCCGGTCGAAACGCAGTTCGACCACCGTACCTCCGGTGAAATCCAGGGCGTAGTTGAAGCCATTGACCGCGATGGCGCCGATGGAACCCAGTGTCAGCAGGGCGGTGATGCACAGCGACGCCCAGCGCAGGCGCATGAAGTCGAACTTGGTGTCGTTGGGGATCAGGTGGAGCGGGAAAATTTTCATGTCTGTGGGTGTCCGTCAGATCGCGATCGACTTGAGTTTCTTGCGGCGGCTGTACACCTGGACCGCTATCGCACGCGACACGGTGATGGCCGTGAACATCGAGGTCAGGACGCCGACGATGAGCGTGATCGCGAAGCCCTTGAGCGGCCCGGTACCGAAGGCATACAGCGCCACACCGGCCAGCAGGGCGGTGATGTTGGCATCAAGGATGGTGCCGGAAGCCTTTTCATAACCATGGACGATCGCGGTCTTGGGCGGCATGCCCGCGCGCAGTTCTTCGCGGATACGCTCGTTGATCAGCACGTTGGCGTCGACCGACAGGCCAATCGACAGCGCCAGGCCGGCAAAGCCGGGCAAAGTCATGGTGGCGCCGAACAACGACATGACCGCGACCACCATCAACACGTTCAACAGCAGCGCGACCGAGGTGATGACGCCGAACATGCGGTAATAAATCAGGAAGAACACCAGCGTGAACACGAACGAATACAGCACCGCGGTGACGCCGCGCGCGACGTTCTCGGCGCCCAGGCTGGGCCCGACGATGCGCTCTTCGACGAAGTCCATCGGCGCGGCCAGCGAACCTGCGCGCAACTGCAGCGCCAGGTCGGTGGCGAATTGCGGACTTTCAAGCCCGGTTGTCTGGAACTGCTTGCCAAACACGCCCTGGATGGTGGCGGCGTTGATCACCTGCTCGGTCGTGCGCGTGCTGCGCACTTCCTTGCCGTCGATGGTTTTCATTTCGGGAATGCGCTCGATGTACACCACCGCCATCTGCTTGCCGACGTTCTGGCTGGTGAAGTCGAACATGCGCTGGCCACCCGGGCCGTTGAGCGTCACCGAAACCGCCGGCGTGCCGCTCTGTGAATCCATCTGGTACTTGGCATCCACCAACTGTTCGCCGGTGGCGATCACCCGCTTGCTCAGCAGGATTGGCATCGGCTTGCCGTCGGGGCCGAGCTCCTTGCGGTAGTAAACGCGCGCCTCGGGCGGGACACTCCCGCTGGCGACAGCGTCGTAGGCATTGCCATCGATCACGCCGCGATATTCCAGCGTCGCCGTCGCACCGATGATGCGCTTGGCCTGGGCGGTGTCCTGCACGCCCGGCAACTCCACGACCACGCGATCGGCGCCCTGGCGCTGGATGATCGGTTCGGCGACCCCCAGTTCGTTGATGCGGTTGCGCAGCGTGCCGACGTTCTGCTCGATGGCGTTGGTGACGATCTGGTTGATCTCGGCATCAGGCACGCGTGCGGTGATGACGTTGTCATTGGTCGACAACTGAATCGTCGTCAGGGTCTTGCTGATCGCACCGATCGCCTTGTTGGTATCGGCACCCGGGCTGAGCGTGGCGCGAACGCTGCCATCGGCTTGTTTTTCAACCGATTCGTAGCCGACGCGGCCTTCGCGCAGGGCGATGCGGATATCTTCGGCATAGGCCTCAAAGCGCTTGTCGAGGGCGGCCTTCTGGTCTACCTGCAGCAGGAAGTGCACGCCACCCTGCAGGTCAAGACCCAGCATCATTGGCCGCGCGTGCAGCTTTTCAAGCCAATCGGGCACCGTGGATGCCAGGTTCAACGCGACCACGTAGTTCTGGTCCAGCGCCGGGCGCAATGCGTCGGCGGCCTTGGTCTGCGCATCGAGTGCGTCCAGGCGCACCAGCAGGTTGCCCTTCTCGACATCCACCGATTTCGGCGTGACCCCGACGGTTGCCAGCGTCGCCTGCACCTTCTGGCGCAGCGCGTCGTCAATGGCCGCGCCACGACTGGGCGTGACTTGCACGGACGGATCCTGCGGGAACAGGTTGGGCAGCGCGTAAAGCACGCTGAGCAACACGACCAGCACGATGACGACGTATTTCCAGCGAGGGAACTCAAGCATCGGAGCGATTCCAGGACGTTGTGCAAGCCGGCGACTGCAACGGGCTGCGCAACCGGACAGTCGAATCCCGCCGTGGCGCGAGCCACGACGGCATGAAGGGATGGATCAGGTGGACTTCAGCGTGCCCTTGGGCAGCACGTTGCCGATCGCGGTTTTCTGCACGCGCACGCGGACGTTGTCGGCGATTTCAAGGGTGATGAAGCTGTCGCCGATCTCGCGCACCACGCCGGCCATGCCACCGGTGGTGATCACCTCGTCGCCGTTGCCGAGCTTGTCGAGCATGCCGCGGTGTTCCTTGCTGCGCTTCATCTGCGGACGGATCATCAGGAAGTACATCACCGCAATCAGCACGACCGGCATGATCAGGAAACTCAGGCCACCACCGGCCGCGGGCTGTGCGGCGGTTTGTGCGTAGGCGGGCGACACCAACAGGTTCAACAGCGGCTCGAAGATATTCATCAGGACGTCCATGGGCAAAATAGCGGGGAATTATGCCACGCGCCCAGCTTCAGGCGCTTTGGCGCGCAGGTTGGAGCCGTGCCCGGAGCCTTGGCGAGCACGGTTCGCAGGCCTGGCGGCGCCCACCACGCCGTCACCAGGTGCGTTGCCGGACCTGCAATCGAACGCATCGAGGACCCCGCCGTGGCCTAGCGCGACCGCGCGGCGTAGAAAGACTCGCGGAAGGCGGAAAAGGTTCCCGCCTCGATGGCCTGGCGCATCCGGGCCATCAGTGCCTCGTAGTACCACAGGTTGTGCAGGGTGCCCAGGATGGGCGCCAGCATCTCGTTGCAGCGGTCGAGGTGGCGCAGGTACGCGCGACTGAAGTTGTTGCTGCAGGCATAGCAACCGCAGCCCGGCTCGATCGGCGCGGTGTCACACTGGTATTTCGCGTTGCGGATGCGCACCGTGCCGGTACTGGTGAAGTAATGGCCGTTGCGTGCGTTACGGGTGGGCATCACGCAATCGAACATGTCGACCCCGCGCGCGACGCCTTCCACGAGGTCTTCCGGCCGGCCCACGCCCATCAGGTAGCGCGGGCGGTCTTCGGGCAATTGCGGGCAGGTGTGCTCGAGCATCGCGTTGCGTTCGGCCTCCGGCTCGCCGACGGCGAGGCCGCCGATGGCGTAGCCGTCAAAACCAACCTGCTTGAGGCCGTCCGCCGAGCGCGTGCGCAAATCGTGATGCACGCCGCCCTGGACGATGCCGAACAGTGCCGCATCATTGCCCTCATGCGCCCGCCGACTGCGCTGCGCCCAGCGCAATGACAGCTCCATGGACGCACGCGCCACCTCTTCGGTCGCGGGGTACGGCGTGCATTCGTCGAAAATCATCACGATGTCCGAACCCAGCACCTTCTGGATGTGCATGCTTTCCTCGGGGCCGAGGAACACCGGCGAGCCATCGGTCGGCGCGGCAAACGTCACGCCGGCCTCGGTGATCTTGCGCCGGTGTGCCAGCGAGAACACCTGGAAACCGCCGGAGTCGGTGAGGATCGGCCCATCCCAGCGCGAAAATCCGTGCAGGCCACCATGCGCCGCGATCACCTCGAGCCCCGGTCGCAGGTATAGATGGAACGTATTGCCCAGCACGATCTGTGCGCCCAGCGCGCGCACCTGCTCGGGCAGCACGCCCTTGACCGAACCGTAGGTGCCGACCGGCATGAAGGCAGGGGTTTCCACGCAGCCCCGCGGGAACGTGAGGCGCCCGCGGCGGGCCGCACCGTCGCTGCCGAGCAACTTGAACGATATGCGACTCATGAAACCGCCTGCGTTGGAAAAAAAGGATGGGGATCGAGCGACGAGGGGCTCACGAGATCGTCTGCTTCGAAAAAAGAGCGCTGCGGAAAATCCTTCCTTGCCGCGCATCGCCGCCGCAAGCGCAGGCGTGCCCTGCCCGCTTCTTCCGACAAACGCGCAAGCCCGGTGACGCCGATGAATCCAGCCTCACTTCGCAGGCTCCGCAAACAGCAACATCGCGTCGCCGTATGAAAAGAACCGGTAACGCTGCTCGATGGCATGCGCATAGGCGTCAAATATCCGCGACTTCCCCGCGAATGCCGAGACCAGCATCAGCAATGTCGATTCGGGCAGGTGGAAATTGGTCAGCAACACATCCACCGATCGGATCCGGTAACCGGGGAAGATGAAGATCTGCGTTTCGCCCGCAAACGGCAGCAGCTCGCCACTGGCCATGGCGCTTTCCAGCGCGCGCACCACCGTCGTGCCGACCGCGACCACGCGTCCACCGGCCGCGCGCGTGCGCCGCACCTGCTCGACCAGTTCGGCGCCGACGTTGAGCCATTCGCTGTGCATGTGGTGGTCGCGCACATCGTCCACCCGCATCGGCTGGAAGGTGCCGGCGCCGACATGCAGGGTGACATGGCCAAACACAACGCCGCGCGCGCGCAGGTCTTCCAGCAGGGCATCGTCAAAATGCAGGCCGGCGGTCGGTGCGGCCACGGCGCCGATCTGGCGCGCGAACACGGTCTGGTAGCGCTCATCGTCATCGGCGCCCGGCGGGCGCCGGATATACGGCGGCAGCGGCAGCCGGCCGGCATGCAGCAGCCACGATTCCAGCGCGTCATCGACGTCGAAACGCAGGTGGTAGAACTCACCATCGCGACCCAGCACCTCGGCCGCGCCGCCGGCATCCAGCGCGATGCGTGCACCGGGCCTGGGCGATTTGCTGGCACCGATCTGCGCGCGCGCCTCGTTGTCCGGCAACAGCCGCTCGATCAGGATTTCGACGCGCCCACCGCTGTCCTGCTTGTGCCCGAACAGGCGCGCGGGGATCACCCGGGTGTCGTTGAACACCAGCAGGTCGCCGGGCTGCAGGAATTCCGGCAGATCGCGCACGTGGCGGTCGTCGAAGGGCGCATCACCGGCCGGCACCACCAGCAGGCGGCTGGCCGAACGCTGTGGCAACGGCGCCTGCGCGATCAGATCCTCGGGGAGTTCGTAATGGAAATCGGATTTTTTCAAGGGCGCGACATGCGGTTTGGATCAAGTCCTGTCGGTGCAGGCGCTTGCGGGCGCGCATTGTAGGCCCGCCGGCGCCGCTCCATGGGGGTTACGGCGGCAAAATCGGCATGATAAAATCATGCAAATATTTGAATTGACTGGAAAACATGCGTGCGCGAACTGGCTTTGCGCCAGTATCCGCCATCCGCGTGCCGATCCGTAGTTTCGATCGGCTTGGGCTGTGCATGGATGTTGCCCGGTCGCCACATCCCTCGGAGGCCCTGCATGACCATCATCGACCAACTCGCCCCACTGCGCGCCCACACTGGCGCGCGCCGCACGTCCGGCCTCGACGACGCGACGCTGGCCCAGTTCGCCGCCACGCATCCGGAGCTTGTCGCCGCCGTCGCCGACGCCGTCACGGAACATGCGCGGATCAAGGACGAATTCGCCGACCTGCTCAACCTCGACGAGGACGCGCAGGTTCAGGCCGTGCAGACCGGTTTCGTCAATTTCTATCCGCAGGATGCGGTCAACCCCTACGTCGCACTGGCCGCGCGCGGCCCCTGGGTGGTGACCATCAACGGCGCCGTGCTGTACGACACCGGCGGCTACGGCATGCTTGGCTTTGGCCACACCCCGCAGCCCGTGCTCGACGCCATGGCCAAGCCCCAGGCGATGGCCAACATCATGACTCCGAACCTGTCGCAGCTGCGCCTGGATCGCGCGCTGCGAAAGGAAATCGGCCAGTCGCGCGGCGAATGTCCGTTCGCCAGCTTCATGTGCCTGAACTCAGGCTCCGAGTCGGTCTCGCTGGCCGCGCGCATCGCCGACACCAACACCAAGGCCATGACCGACCCCGGCGCGCGGCACGCCGGCCGCGCGGTCACGCGCCTGGTGGTCAAGGGAAGTTTCCACGGCCGCACCGATCGTCCGGCGCTGTATTCCGATTCCAGCCGCAAGAATTACATGCAGGCGCTGGCCAGCTATCGCGGCGAAGACACCGTCATCGCCATCGCGCCCTACGATATCGAGGCCCTCCGCCAGGTGTTTGCCGATGCCGACAGCAACGGCTGGTTCATCGAGGCGATGTTCCTGGAGCCGGTGATGGGCGAAGGCGATCCCGGTCGCAGCGTGCCGCCGGCGTTCTATGCCGCCGCGCGCGAGCTCACCAAGGCGCACGGCTCGCTGCTGTTGATCGACTCGATCCAGGCCGGCCTGCGCGCGCAGGGCGTGCTGTCGATCGTCGACTACCCCGGTTTCGAACACCTTGAAGCGCCGGACATGGAAACCTATTCCAAGGCGCTCAACGCCGGCCAGTACCCGCTGTCCGTGCTCGCCGTCACCGCGCACGCCGCGGCGATCTACAAGCGCGGCACCTACGGCAACACCATGACCGCCAACCCGCGTGCGCTCGATGTCGCCTGCGCGGTGCTGGGCATGCTGACCCCGGCGATCCGCGACAACATCCGCGAACGCGGCCACCAGGCGGTCGCACAGCTGGAAAAGCTCAAGACCGAACTTGGCGGCCTGGTCACCAAGGTCCAGGGCACGGGCCTGTTGTTCTCCTGCGAACTCGACCCGCGCTTCAAGGGCTACGGCGTCGGCTCCAGCGAGGAATGGATGCGCGAACGCGGCCTTGGCGTGATCCATGGCGGCGCCAACTCGCTGCGGTTCACCCCGCAGTTCACCGTCGGCAGCGACGAGATCGAGTTGATCGTGGCGATGGTCAAGCGCGCGCTGCTGGAAGGCCCGCAGCAAAAGCAGGCCGCCGCCGCCTGACCCGGGCCTCGTCGTTGCAGTGAAAAAAGGCCGGGTATCCCGGTCTTTCCTGCCCGCACCTGCCCAGGCCCGCAGCGAAACTTCCTGGCCTCCGTTTGCGCGGGCTGCGCAATCGGATTCCGCGCAAGCATCGTGTTTCAACCGATGGTTGGTTTCGTTCGTCTGGCTTCTCCCGCACGCCGGACAAACTGCGTGCAGGACGAATGAGGGCGTTGCATACGTTGGTGCGATGACGGCGTTGCCAGGCTTTTCGCGGGCCTGCATTGATCCGCGTCCCCGGCGGCACGCCTGCGTTTCCAGGCCCGGCCAGCCCCACGCTAGAATCGGCCCATGAAAATCGTCGAAGTCCGCCATCCGTTGGTGCAGCACAAACTCGGCCTGATGCGTCGCGCCGACAACAGCACCAAATCATTCCGCGAGCTGTCGGCCGAGGTCGCGACCCTGCTGACCTACGAGGCCACCGCCGACCTCGAGACCGAGGAGGCGCAGGTCGAAGGCTGGGCCGGCATGGTGCGCGTGCGTCGCATCAAGGGCCGCAAGATCACCCTGGTCCCAATCCTGCGCGCCGGCATCGGCATGTTGCCCGGTGTGCTGGAGCTGATTCCCGCTGCCAAGGTCAGCGTGGTCGGTATCAAGCGCGATGAAATCTCGCTGGCCGCCGTGCCGTATTACGAAAACCTGGTCGGCGACATGGCCGATCGCATCGCGCTGATCCTCGACCCGATGCTGGCCACCGGCGGCACCTTGATTGCCACCGTCGACATGCTCAAAGCCGCCGGCGCGACGCGGATCAAGGGCCTGTTCCTGGTGGCCGCACCCGAAGGCTTGCGCGCACTGGAAGCCGTGCATCCCGACGTCGAGGTCTATACCGCGTCGGTGGACGAGCGCCTCAACGAAAAGGGCTACATCCTGCCGGGGCTGGGCGATGCCGGCGACAAGATCTTCGGCACGCGCGTCGAGTAGCCCGGTTCACGCGCGCGGTTTGCGCCGGCTGCCACGCACCGCGCCAGCCACCAGCAATAGCGCCAGCAAACCCGCGCCGGCCATGATCCACCGGCGCAGGCCACGGTTTTCTTCCTGTACCGAAGAAACGTCAGGCGCGGCAACGGTTTCAGGCATTCCGGACGGCGATACTGCAACCGGCCCGCGCAGTATCCAAACCTTGTTTTCCAGTACCAACCGGCGGGCCAGCGGCGGCAGCACGAAGGCGCGCCAGGTCACCCGCAAGTCGCCCACCTGCGGTGCCAGCGGGTTTTCTGCGCTGCCCAGGCCGTCGCCTTCGGGTTGGAAGGTGGCCGCCATGTTGGCCGGCAATGCGGAAAACCCGGGGCGGAACGTGCGCCATTCACCCAGCGCACTGATGATCTCGGCCGACAGGTGCCGGCCATCCAGGGTCATGGTGGCGCGCCATTCGCGCTCGCGCAGCGGCATCACCCTGGGATTATCGTGGCCAGGCGCAAACCCCGAGGAATCCACCCGAGCCCCACGCCAGCCGCGCACGTAATCGTTGCCTGCGCGCAGCCACTGGTACATCTCGACATGGCGCTGCAGGCCCGCATGTTTGGTAGCGACGCCAAAATCCGCATCACGCGGACTCTTTTCAGCCTGCGGCTCGCCGTGTGGCGTAATGACCGCAGGCGTTGTTGGCGTGTTGCCTGCATCCTGTGCGAAGACAGGCAAGGCCAGCGACGACAGGATGACCAGGCACGCGATGGCCAGGCCCGGCAGGCGGCTGCGCGGCAGCAGTCGGCGCAGCGGCGCACATCGCCGAGGAAGCCAGGCCACGCTCATCTGCTGGGCAATCCCTGCATCAATCCCTGCATCAATCCCTGCATTAATCCCTGCCTCGACCACTTCTCCTCAACCCAGGACCCGCGCCTGCAGTTCCCCGACCTCGTGGGTGGTGCTGAACCGGCCTTTCTCGTCGCGCACCAGTTGCGCCAGCGCACAGTCCGGGTCGTGGGTAAAAAACAGGTGCACGTTGCGGGCGAACTTGTCCGCAAGGAACGCACGCTTCTCGTCGACCAGCAATTCCGCGTTGCGGTCATAGCCCATCGTGATCGGCACGTGCACCCACGGCTTGCCGGGCACGAGATCGGCGCAGAACACCACGCCGCCATGCGCCGCCCCCTCGACGCATTCCGGACCGACGATCTCGGCCAGCATCAGGCCGGGTGTATGGCCATCGCTGTAATGAAACCGCACCGCGTCGCCCAGCGTCGGCGAACGATCGCCTTCCACGATCTCCAACCGCCCGCTGTCTTCCAGCAGTTGCGGCAATTCGGCGATGTAGCTGGCACGGTCGCGCGAATGCGGATGCCGCGCACGTTGCCACTGTTCGGCGCCCACCAGGAACCTGGCGTTGGGAAACAGCAGCTCGGGCGCACGCCCTTCCACCCACGGCGCCAACAGGCCGCCCGCATGGTCGAAATGCAGGTGCGAGAGCACCACGACATCGATATCAGCCTGCTCGAAGCCAGCACTGCGCAGCGATTCCAGCAGCACATGGCGGTCTTCCACCACGCCATAACGTTCGCGCAGCGTGGGCTCGAAAAACGCGCCGATGCCGGTTTCAAACAACACGGTCTTGCCGTTGAGTGGGCTGGCAAGCAACGCGCGGCAGGCCAGTGGAATGCGGTTCTGAGAGTCGGGCTGCAGCCATTTCGCCCACATTGCCTTGGGCGCGTTGCCAAACATCGCGCCGCCATCGAGCTGCTGGCTATTGCCGGTAATGGACCAGAGTTTCATGCGTGTCGCATCCGTGATCGCGAGCCATGATGTTACCGCGCCGGGTCTTTCCGCGATGCCGGCAGTCGATGCTGGCCGTGCGGGGATGGCGTCACGGGACAACGGCGTTGAAATACAGCACGAACGCGCCCTTGTTGGGCTTGTCTGCAGCCACCGCCAGCGGCGCAAGCGCGCCGACGCCGCCCAGCGTGCCTTCACCATGCGCATCGGGTTCGCCTTCCACCAGGCGCAGGCGACTGCCCCGCCAGGCCTTGACCTCGATCCGCGACGGCTTGCCGGTCAGGCCGTGCACGTCGCTGCCGACATCCTTGGGCAGCACCACGTTGCGACCACCGGTGTCGTCGAGGCCATCAAGCTGGAACACGAATAGCGGCTCGCCGTCCACCGCCACCGCAAAGCGCCAATCGGTGGTGCCCATCGAGCCGTCGTGCTGCACGGCAATACGATCCAGGCGCAGGTGCAGCGTTTCGGCCGGCCTGATCGGCGCGACCGGCGCTGCGCTCGCCTGTACCGGGATCGCAACGGGCGCGACTTGCGCTGACGGCGCGCGATCATTGCGCACGTTGACGTACACCGCGGTGAGCGATGCGATCAGGGCCGCGGCACCGGTGAGGATGGTCGGCAACAGGTGTACGAAGGGCTTTTTTTCATTGTCCGACATGCGTCGATCCGTTATCAGGAGCACAGGGAGGTATTTTGTCGATGACCGGGTTTCAGTCCAGCCCAGCAAGCGGATGTTTAAGTGAACCTCTGGTTTCTACATCTTTTCGAGTGCAACTTCGATGGATGCCTTGACCCTTTTTTTTTGAAGCCCTGCATCTTCGCGCCATGGATATTCGACGACGGATAGTTCATTCCCCTCGTTTTCGATCGTGACGCGGCGCCAGCGCCTCAATCAGGGTTGCATCCAATGCGCGATCATCTTCGCTGGCTACGGCGACGTCAGCTGGACCTTCGCCGCGCCCACCGGGTTGCGTGGGTCGCTGCCACCAAACAATGTGTTGCTTGACTTGTCCCACTCCACCGTTTGCAGGTTGCCCCACACGTGGCTGGACCTGCGGCCATCGTCATCGGCGTCGTCTTCCGGGACCTTCACGGTGTGGCCCATCGCGCGCAGGCTGCTGACGACTTGCGTCGAAAGCGCGCCGGATTCGGCGGAGATGACGTCGGGCATCCACTGGTGGTGGTAGCGCGGCAGTGCGGCGACGTGTTGCGCGTCCAGGCCTGCGTCGTAACCCAGGATGCCCAGCAGCACCATGGTGATGATGCGGCTGCCGCCTGGCGTGCCGATCACGGCAACCTTGTCGGCCGATTCCATGAACGTAGGCGTCATCGAACTCAACATGCGCTTGCCAGGCTTGGGCGCGTTGGCGTCATACCCCATCACGCCAAACGCATTGGGCGTGCCGGGCTTGAGCGCAAAATCGTCCATTTCATTATTGAGCAACACGCCCGTGCCCGGCGGAATCAGGCCCGAGCCGTACAGCAGGTTCACCGTCTGCGTGGCGGCCACGCGGTTGCCGGCAGCATCGATGATGGAAAAATGCGTGGTCTCCTCGTCTTCCAGCGGGGTCTGCTTGCCCGACAGCATGTCGCTGGGCGTGGCCTTGTCGGGATTGATGGTGGCGCGCAGGCCAGCGGCGTAATCGGCGCTGGTCAGCAGGCGCTGCGGCACCTTCACTAAATCCGGGTCACCCAGGTAGAACGTGCGATCGCGATACGCGCGGCGCATGGCCTCGACCACCAGGTGCGTGCGATGCGCATCGTCGATCTTGGCCAGATCCCAGCCTTCGAGCATCTGCAGCATTTCGGCCAGGGCGATGCCGCCCGAAGACGGAGGCGGCGCCGTGGTGATCGTCCAGCCGTGGTAATCGAACACAACCGGGGCGCGTTCGCGTACGCGATAACCGGCTAGCTCGGCGGCAGTCCACTGGCCGCCCTCGTCATTCACTCCCTTGAGAAGCTTATTGGCAACGTCGCCGCGATAGAACCCATCGAATCCCTTGTCGGCCAGCAGTTGCAGGGTGCGCGCCAGGTCTGGCTGCCTGAAGGTTTCGCCTTCGACGATCGGCTTGCCGCCGGCCAAATACACCGCGCGCGTGCCGGGGTAACGCTCCATCACGTCGCGGCGGGAGGCGTAGCCTTTTGCCATTCGCGCGTACACCGCAAACCCGTCGGTTGCGATATGGATGGCCGGCGCCAGGGTGGTCTTGAGCGGCAACTTGCCGTACTTCTCCGCCAAGTGGACGAACGCCGCCGGCAGGCCGGGAATCCCCGCCGACCACGGACCGTTCTGGGCTCGGTCGCGATTCAAATCACCATTTTCCAGCAGGTACTGCGCCGCTGTTGCAGCGGCCGGCGCTGTTTCGCGCGCATCGACGAACACATCCTTGCCGCTGGCGGCATCGTGCAGCAGGAAGAACCCACCGCCGCCAAGCCCGGACGAAATCGGCTCGACCACCGACAACGTCGACGACACCGCCACCGCGGCATCAAAGGCGTTGCCGCCTTCGCGCAGGATCTGCAAGCCGGCCTCGGTGGCCAGCGCATGACCGGAGGCAATGACCGCGCCAGGCGGATGCGCGGCGGGGGTCGCAACCACGCGCGGTGCCGCCATTGCGGGGGCAAGAGCGAGCACGAGAAGAAACGACAGCCTGCAGATTGATTTCATGAGAATTCCGTTGAAACGCTGTGGATCGAAACGTGCTTCATTGAACCGTGCGTGCTGGAGCGTGCTTGATCGAACCGCGCCTGATCGAACCGTACCTGGTGAAAACCGCCGCCCTTCCTGGCGCAACCAGATCGGTTTCGGATCGTCCATCCACCATTCATCGCCGGGTGTTCAGTGCACAACCGATGCCGTCGGGGCCTCGGCTAAACAAGGCCCTCGGCCCGTTGCAGACGGCGCAGCTTGGCCAGCAGGGTTTGGTTGTCTTCCGGGAAGGCCGGGTCGGGATCGATGCATTCGACCGGGCACACCACCACGCATTGCGGCTCGTCAAAATGGCCGACGCATTCGGTGCAACGCGCCGGGTCGATCACATAGATCGTTTCACCCTGCGCAATGGCCTGGTTTGGACAGGCCGGTTCGCAGACGTCGCAATTGACGCAAAGCGCGTTGATCTTGAGGGACATGGCCGATGCTGTCTTGATGCCGCGGCGATGCCGGGGGGTGCCGTCCCTCGCGGCCCCGCCCCGCACCCCGCGCCGGGATTATTTCGTTTCGACGAAAACGTAGGTGACGCCAGCCGGGGCAACGGCGGCCTTGACGCGTTCGCTGTCGACGGCGTGGCCGATGAACAACACCCGCACGCCCTTCATGGTGCCTGCCGGCACCGTCTTGAACGCCTCCACCACCATGTCCGCCATCTTGGCCGACGCCGGCGATGCGTACACCAGCATGTTGCCTTCGATGATGCCGCTGGCGACGTCATTCTTGACCTTTTCGCCCAGGCGCTCGTACTGGTCGGCAAAGTCGGGCTCGCTCTCGCTTGGCAGCAGATAGGTGTACGGATTGTTGGTGATGCCTTCCATGTTGCGCGGCACCACGTCCTGCAGGTATTCGCGCCATGCAGCCGAATCATCGACGGTCGGCGCTGCCATCGCGGGCTTGGCGACCACCTTCGGGGCCTCGTCCTTCTTGCAGGCGACAAACGCCAGCGCGATGCAGGCGATCAAGGTGAGTTGGCCGATGCGACGGATCATCATGTTCATGGTGTTTCCCCTGGTGGCGGATGGTTGGAAGTAAAACGCGGGAAAGCGGCAGCGCAGGAAATCAGGCCCGTAGTCGCTGCCATTCGGCTTGCAGCGCCTTGGCCACGGCAGGCGGCACGAAGCCGGACACATCGCCGCCGAGACGCGAGATTTCGCGCACCAGCGAGGACGAAATGAAACCGTATTGCTCGGCCGGGGTGAGGAACAATGTCTCCACGTCCGGAATCAGGTGGCGGTTCATGCTGGCAAGCTGGAATTCGTATTCGAAGTCCGACACCGCGCGCAGGCCGCGCAACAGGACGCCCGCGCCGACTTGCTCGACAAAGTGCGCGAGCAGGCAATTGAAGCCACGCACTTCGACATTGGCATGCTGCGCCAGGGCAGCGCGCGCCAGCTCAACGCGCAAGGGCAGCGCCAGCGCCGGGCTTTTGCCCGGGCTTTCCGCCACACCGATGATCAGGTGTTCGAACAGCGGTGCGGCGCGATCGACCAGGTCGACATGACCGTTGGTGATCGGATCGAAGGTGCCGGGATAAACCGCGATACGGGTACGGGCCACGCTCATGGAGTGCTCGTCACGCTGTCGTCAGGAACCTGCGCCAGTGTAGCAGCGCGCTCCGTGACCCGGCGATAGAGCGCGTGACGCGCCTGGCGGCTGTGGTTTTCGCGATGCAAATGCCAGCCTGCACCGGGCTGGATGGATCGCTCGACGGGCGATTCGACATACAACCAGGCCGCGTCGGCCAGCCATGGCGTGAGTGCCTGCAACGCGTCACCCCAGAGATCACCGCTGAACGGTGGATCGATGAACACGATGTCGAACGTCCCCAGCAACGGCGCATGCAGGAAGGCGATGGCGTCGGCACGCACGACGGTGATTTCATCGCCGGCCTGCAGGCGCTCGACGCTGGCGTGCAGGGATTGGACAACCTGCGGCTCGCATTCGACCAATATCGCGGCCCGCGCCCCGCGCGAAACGGCCTCCAGACCGAGCACGCCGCTGCCCGCGAACAGATCCAGCACGCGCGCGCCTGGCAAGATCGGCTGCAGCCAGTTGAACAAGGTTTCACGGGCGCGATCGGACGTGGGTCGCAATCCGGGCGAATCGATCACCGGCAGGCGCGTGCCGCGCCAGCGGCCGCCGATGATGCGGACCTCGCCGGGCGTGTGGCGGCTTGTTTTCATGCGGGGCGTGGGAGGGCCGGTGATACCATGCCGCCATTGTCTGCGGTCACGCCGGACTTTTGCACCTCCCCTTCCTTATTCTTCCAGCGATTCTGCGAATGGTCAGTTTCTTCCGCCGCAAAAAGCCGGATGCGGCGCCGAAAGGCTTCACTGTTGAGGAACTCGCCGCCGCCTTCCCCGCTGCGCCATCGCAGG
The DNA here is from genome assembly GCA_038241735.1 of Lysobacterales bacterium. Classification (GTDB taxonomy): domain Bacteria; phylum Pseudomonadota; class Gammaproteobacteria; order Xanthomonadales; family Xanthomonadaceae; genus Luteimonas. The sequence goes on along the minus strand of JBBSST010000008.1, from coordinate 62,646 downwards.
CATCACCAGCGACGCCGGATGCCGCGTCATCGCTGCCGCCCGACCGCCAACCCCTGGACCGCGAGCAGCAAGCCTTGGTCGAGGCGGTGCCGGAAGCGGATATCGCGCCGCAATCCGATCCGCATGTCGCCGCTGTCGATACGCCGGCACCCGCGCAACCGCCTGCGCAATCGGCCGCGAACACGCCGTTTGATGCGCCCATCGACACCGCGTTTCCGGCCGCTTCGCCCGGTAAGTCCGGCTGGCGCGAACGCCTGCGCGGCAGCGGTTTTGCGCGCGGCATCGGCAGCCTGTTTTCGCGCAACCCGAAACTCGACGATGACCTGCTCGACGAAATCGAGACCGCGCTGATCACCGCCGATGTCGGCGTCACTGCCACCACGCAACTGGTCGCACAGCTGCGCAAGCGCATGAAGGCGCGCGAATTCACCGACGCCCGCGCGTTGCTCGCTGCCTTGCGTACGGAATTGATTGCGATGTTGCTACCGGTCGCGCAACCCCTGCTGATCGACCGCAACGCCAAGCCTTTCGTGATCCTCACCATCGGCGTCAACGGCGCCGGCAAGACCACCACCATCGGCAAGCTCGCGCGTCGCTACAAAAGCGAAGGCCACACCCTGATGCTGGCTGCCGGCGATACGTTCCGCGCTGCGGCGGTTGCGCAATTGCAGGTGTGGGGCGAACGCAACGGCGTGACCGTGGTCGCGCAGGGTGAAAACACGCTCGGCAAGGGTGGCGACGCCGCGTCGGTGGCGTTTGATGCCCTGCAAGCCGCCAAGGCGCGCCGTGTCGACGTGTTGATCGCCGACACCGCCGGCCGCCTGCACACGCAGCAAGGACTGATGGCGGAACTGGGCAAGATAAAACGCGTACTGGGCAAGCTCGACCCCAGCGCACCGCATGAAGTGCTGATGGTGATCGACGGCACCACCGGGCAGAACGCATTGTCGCAACTGCGTCAATTCCACGCCGCCGCCGGCGTCACCGGACTGGTGGTCACCAAGCTCGACGGCAGCGCGAAGGGTGGCGTGGTGTTTGCGCTGGCCCGCGAGTTCGGCATCCCGATCCGGTATGCCGGTATCGGCGAGCGCCTCGAGGACCTGCGCGTATTCGACGCCGAAGCGTTCGTCGACGCGCTGCTGCCGGACACTTTGGGCACGTAATGCGCAGGCGCACCGCGCTGTTGCTGGGCGCAGGGGCCATCCTGCTGTTGTTGCTGGCCCTGTCGCTGCGCTTCGTGCTGCAGCCCGACCGCGTCGCCGGCTTCGTCCTGCGCAGCCTCGGCCAATCATTGGGCCTTGAAATCACCGCCACCGGCCCCAGCGAGTACCGCCTGCGCGGCACGCCGATGCTGGTGGTGCGTAATGTCGTCGCGCGCGAGCCGGGCGCTGCGACGCCACTGTTGCGCGCGCAACGCGTGCATGTGTCGGTGCCGTGGTCCACTGTGCGCAGTCGCGGCGACTCGCTCGACATCACCCGCATCGAACTCGATGCCCCGATCCTCGATCTGGCCGCCTTGCAGCACTGGCTGGCGACACGGCCGCCGGGCAAGACGCGCCTGCCCACGCTGGGTGAGGGTTTGCAGCTCAAGGGCGGGCGCATTGTTGGCGATGGCTGGCGTGTCGATGGCCTGGCCATTGCGCTGCCGCGCCTGCATCCGGATCGGCGTGTCGATGCGCGCGTTGCGGGCCGCTATCAGTCCGGCACGTTGTCGTTGCGTTTTGATGTCGCCGCCGCGATGACCCGACCCGTCAACGACGCCGGCATCGCGATCATTGGCCCGATCACCGCGAAATCCGATGATTGGCGATTGCCCGCACGGTTGAAGATTTCCGCGCCCGTGCATTTCACCGATGATGGCATCCGCAGCACGCGCTTGCGCGCATCGCTGTCTGGCCGCTTCGAATCCGGCGAAACGCGGCTGCCTTTTGCGCTGGCAATCACCTCGCCGCTGCGCGTGCGCGGCAGCACGCTGGCGTTGGCACCGGCCGGCGTTGCCGTGCGCGGAAGCGACGCCATTCCCAACCTCGACGCGTCCGGCGCGCTTGCCCACGGCACGCGCCTGCTGGTCGATCTCAACGGCCGCCTCGCCGCATGGCCCGATGCGTGGCCGGCGCTGCCGCCGCCGATCAGTCGATCCGATACGCCGCTGCCCGTCTCGCTGCACTATCTTGGCCACCTCGATTTCAGCGATGCCGCGCGCGTGCGCCTGCAACGTGACGACACCCGATTCGACGCCCGCTTCCGCCTCCCCGAAATCACCGCATGGATCGCCGCCACCGCCGATGGCTCGCCATTGCCACCGCTGTCGGGGCACCTGACTTCGCCGCGACTTGAAATTTCCGGCGCGCAGCTCGAAGGGGTGGAGGTGACCATCGATGACTCCGCCCCCGCCCGCCCATCGAGCTCCCGATGAATGCCCGTGCCCGGTAAACCCTTCGCTGTTCCACGACGCACCGACGCAACGTGCAGCATGAATTCCAGCGCCCGTTAGAATCACCTCGTCGAAGACGGCTTCGCGATGTCTTGCGTGATAGCGAAACCTTCCAATCCGTGTTGCATGTGCGCAAGCGCATGGATGACGCGCAAGACCACGATTTTCACAGACAGACCCTCCCGTCGGAAATTCCCGCCATGGCCGTTGACATCCAATCCCTGCAACGCGCGTATGACCAATCGCCGTACCAGTCCTTGCCTTTCCCGCAATCCGCGCCCGAACGCATCGCCGCAATCGCGCATGTCTTCGGCGTCTCCACGCCAGACCCATCCACCGCGCGCGTGCTTGAGCTGGGATGCGCCTCTGGCGGCAACCTGATTCCCTTCACTGCGCGCAACCCGCGGGCCAGCGCGTTGGGCATCGATCTTTCCGGGCGCCAGGTGGCCGACGGCCAGGCGACCATCCGGGCGCTGGCACTTGCCAACATCCAGCTGCGCCAGGCCGACCTGAGCACCCTGGATGAAACACTCGGCACGTTCGATTACATCATCTGCCATGGCGTTTACAGCTGGGTGCCCGCGCACGTGCGCGATGCCCTGATGCGCATCTGCGAACGGCACCTCAGCCCGACCGGCGTGGCCTTCGTCAGCTACAACACCTACCCGGGCTGGAAGGCCAAGGAGATCGTGCGCGACGCCATGCTGTTCCGCAGCGCCGGCCAGGACGAGCCGCGGGCACGCCTGCAATCAGCCCGGGCGATGATTGATTTCCTGGACAGCGCCGCGCAGCCGGCCAGCGTGTTGTCCAGGGTCATCACGGAATATTCGTCCACGATTCGCGACAGCAACGACGATTACGTCCTGCACGAGTTCCTCGAACCCAACAACCTTCCGTGCTATTTCCATGACTTCCTCGCGCATGCGTCGATGCACGGCCTGGCGTACCTGGCCGAAGCCGAGCCGGCGATCATGTTCGCCACCAACCTGGCGCGCGAAATCGCCGAACCACTGCTGCGCGACTATGGGACCGACCAACGCCAGCTTGAACAGTTCATGGATTTCATCAGCAATCGCACCTTCCGGCAAACGCTTCTGTTCCGCGAAGACCGCAACCGACAGGCGCGTTACCGGCTTGCCGACGACCGGTTGCGCACCCTGCATTACGCAGCCGATCTTCCCTGCATGGATGGCGCCGCCGATTACGATGCGCGTCCGCAGCGATTTGGCCGCAGCGTCCAGCATGCCGCCGGCCTTGCCAGCCCGATCATGAAAGCCGCCGCCGTGGTTCTTTCCGAAGCTTGGCCGGCCACGGTATCGGTGGATGCATTGATGGCAGGCATCGAGCAGAAAATCGGTAACTGTCCACCGCAAGCCGAGCAGCAGTTGATGCAATTCCTCGGCGTCCTGGTCAGGCGAGGCATCGGTTTTTATCGGCTGCAACCCGTCGTGGCCCACCGCAAGGCCGGCACCATGCCACGCGTTGCCGATGTCACGCGCCGGCATGCCGCATGGATCGCCGCGTCCGGTGCAGACGCCCACATTTTCAATATTTGGCACGAGCCGGTGGCGCTCAATGCCATGTCCATGGAGGTCCTGCCGTTGCTTGATGGCCAGCATGACGCCGACGCATTGGTCGCTGCACTGCACGTGGCCGTGCAGAGGGGACGCCTGGGTTTCAGTCGTCACGGCATTGCCCTGGCGGACGCCGAGCTTGCCGCCGAGATCCGTCATCAGCTCGAAGGGTTCCTTGCCCAGCTGCAGGACATGAAGTTGCTGCAATGACCAAGCCCGTGGCACGTGGTGCGCAGACCCCAACGCGTCCTGGAAACGCCCTGCCAGCGGACAACGGAAACAGCGATTTTGCTGCGCGGTTGCTGGCCTGGTTCGACATATCCGGCCGACACGACCTGCCCTGGCAGCATCCGCGCACGCCGTATCGCGTGTGGTTGTCCGAAATCATGTTGCAGCAGACCCAGGTGCGCGTGGTGGTGCCGTATTTCGAACGCTTCGTCGCCACGCTGCCGGATGTGACTGCGTTGGCGGCAGCGCCACTCGACGACGTGCTGGCGCTGTGGTCGGGGCTGGGTTACTACGCCCGCGCACGCAACCTGCACGCGGCGGCGCGCATCTGCGTCCAGCAACATGGCAGTGACCTGCCGCGCGATTTTGATGCGCTGCTGGCACTGCCCGGCATTGGCCGCAGTACTGCCGGTGCAATCCTGGCGCAAGCCTGGGGCGAGCGTTTTGCGATCCTCGACGGCAACGTCAAGCGCGTGCTGTGCCGCCATCACGGCATCGAAGGCTGGCCGGGCATGCCGAAAATAGAAAAAGCCTTGTGGGACATCGCGCAATCGCTACTGCCAGTGCAGCGACTTGCCGACTACACCCAGGCGCAAATGGACTTCGGCGCCACGCTGTGCACGCGCCACGACCCCGCCTGCGTACTGTGCCCGCTGCAACACGATTGCGTTGCACTGGAATCGGGACGGGTCACCGAACTGCCCACGCCAAGACCCGTCAAGCTTCTGCCCCAACGCAGCGCAATCATCCTGCTGTTGCGCGATGCACGGGGCCGCATCCTGATGCAGCGCCGTCCGCCCACCGGCGTGTGGGCATCGCTGTGGTCGTTGCCGCAAGCACCCTCACCCGACGAGGCGCAAGAATGGTTTGAGGCCCACATCGACGGTCATTACGGCCACGCCCAACCGCTTGACGCAATCGCCCATGGCTTCAGCCACTATCGGCTGGCATTGCAGCCATTGCGCTGGCTCCACGTCACCACACGGACCATGGTGCGCGACAATGACGACCTGCGTTGGGTGTCTGGTGGAGAACTCGCCGCGCTCGGCATCCCGGCACCAATCAGGACGTTGCTCGACGCGCAATTCCGTCATCACGATGACACGCAGCACAACTACCCGCATCACGACCACGAGGTTCCATCGCCATGACACGCTTGGTGAATTGCCAATACGCACATAACGAAGCCGAAGGCCTGGACTTCGTCCCCTGGCCCGGCGCACTGGGCAAGCGCGTGTTCGCCAATATCGGCAAACCCGCATGGGCCGCATGGCTGGCGCACCAGACCATGCTGATCAACGAGAACCGCCTGTCGCCGCTCGATCCCAAGCACCGCGCATTCCTGGAAACCGAAATGGAAAAATTCCTGTTCGGCGGAGGCGCGGAAAAACCCGCCGGTTACGTGCCCGAGGACGGCGCCGGCTGATCGCGTGCGGTTTTCTCCGCCTGTTTGATCGACTTCACGTCGAGCGGTCGGATCTCGCTGATCTGGCACGGGATATCCATTGAACCGTGGCCGCGTGCGACCACTTTGTCGAACTTGGCACTGACCCGGTTGAACTGACTGGTCACGGTGATGGACGGCGTGTATTCGATGTCCGGGCAGCGTCCGGCCAGGTCAAGCAACCAGGCTTCATTGGGCTTGGTCCACACCGCTATCGCGCTGTCGCCCAACGGCGTCCAGCCGTTGATATTGCCGAAAAACCGGAAGCTGTTGACCGGTTCGCCCGCGTGCGAACGGTACAAGGCCAGCTTGTCGTTGCTGCTCATGCCGCCGATGCTGGCACAGCCTGCCAACACGGTGGCCAGTAGCGCGGCGAGCATGGCGAGGGAGGATTTCATGTGCGACTCCTGCCGCCGTGCGGCGCTGTCGGGGGTGACGTGATCATGCCCCTTCCCTCATGCGTGCACGCCAACCGGCGCGCCGGTCATTCAGCCCTGAGGCGGCTTGCTTGCCGCGTGTCGTCGCAGCCCGTATCATTCCGCGCTCGCACGGCCTCGGCCGCTGCGACGTGGCCGAGTAGCTCAGTTGGTAGAGCAGGGGATTGAAAATCCCCGTGTCGGCGGTTCGATTCCGTCCTCGGCCACCATTGAACCAAGATGTCAGCGAAATCAGGGCCTTGTGCCCTTTTTTTGTGGCTTCGGCCAGTGCGTTCGTCACGGACGTGACCCCGCCCCATGACGATCCGGATGGCTGCAAAGCGCCGTGGTGACGGAAGCTTCGCTGACTCCATTGCAAAACCATCAGCGTCTGCTGTTTCCCCAAGCGATCCCAAAAACGCCGCCTGGATTTCGCGATTTCCACGCCCTGCGCATGAGCACCCTGCGCGCGTCGCCTGGTGGGCGCCGAATTTCCGTACCCCGTAGTATTCTGCCCGGCATCAGTTTCGCGGAGTTGCGGCATGAAACCTTGGACGAACGTGGCGTTATGGGTGTGTTGCCTGTTGCTGGCGGCCTGCTCCACCGGCCCGGTCAAGCGCGTATCCGAACCCACAGCCAGCATCCAGCAATTGAGCGTTCGCGCCGATGGCAGTTGGTCGGTCGACCTGCGCCTGCAGAATTACAGCAGCATCCCGATGCGATTTGATGCCGTCAGCCTGGTGATGACGATTGGCGGCGAGCCTGCAGGCACTTTGCAGGGCACGGCCGGCATTTCGATCGGGCCGGAGTCAGCCGACGTGATGACCCTGGCGCATGTGCCGACATCGTCGGCGCGGATGGCGATCGCCGACAGTCTTGGCGGCAATCATGGCGTGGACTACCTGCTGGAGGGCACGTTGCAAGTGGTGCCCGAAGACAAGGGCGCGCGCACGTTCAAGATCAAGCGCAATAGTGCATTGAATCCGGTCCCAGGATTGCCTGGCGTATTGCGCTGACGTGCTGGTGTGCAGAAAAAAAGTGGGCGACACGCAAGTGGCCACACGGAAGGCATCGATCATTGCCTGCCGAGTCTCACCTGATATTTTTCAAATCCCGCGTCCCGCTGCGGCTTTCCACTCCCGACGATTCTCTTCAACTACAGATACTTGCCCATGAGCACCTACTCCGCCCCGCTGACCGACATCCGCTTTGCCCTGCACGACGTGCTTGGCGCCGAGGCGCTGTTTGCCCGGCTGGGTTTCCAGGATGCGACCCGCGACATCCTTGATGCGGTGCTCGATGAATCCGCGCGATTCACCCAGACGGTTCTGGCGCCGCTCAACCGTGTCGGTGACGAAATCGGCTGCCAGTACGACAAGGCCACCGGCGCTGTCACCACGCCCCCCGGTTTCAAACAGGCCTATGCGCACTATGTCGAAGGCGGCTGGCCGGGCCTGGTGGCACCGGTGGAATTCGGTGGCCAGGGCTTGCCGCACCTGGCGGGTCTGCCGCTGAAGGAAATGATCGATGCGGCCAACCTGGCGTGGGGGAATTTCCCGCTGCTCTCGCACGGCGCCACCGAGGCGTTGCTGCACCACGGCCAGCCTTGGCAACAGGAAGTGTTCCTCAAGGCCCTGGTCGACGGCCGCTGGACGGGCACCATGTGCCTGACCGAATCACATTGCGGCACGGATCTTGGCCTGTTGAAGACCAAGGCGGTGCCGCTGGCCGACGACAGCTATGCGATCACCGGCACCAAGATCTTCATCACCGCTGGCGAGCATGATTTCACCGACAACATCGTCCACCTCGTGCTTGCGCGCCTGCCCGATGCGCCGGTGGGCAGCAAGGGGATCTCGATGTTCATCGTGCCGAAGCTGCGCGTCGACCGCGACGGCACCGTCGGCCAGCGCAACGGCGTGCGTTGCGGCGCGCTGGAACACAAGATGGGCATCCATGGTTCGGCGACCTGCGTGCTCAATCTCGACGACGCCCAGGGTTACCTGATCGGCGAGCCGAACAAGGGCCTGGCGGCGATGTTCACCATGATGAATACCGCGCGTCTGGCCGTCGGTTTGCAGGGTCTTGGCCTTGCCGACAGGGCGTATCAAAATGCGCTGCGTTATTCACGCGAACGCCTGCAGATGCGCTCATTGACCGGCGCGAAATTCCCCGACAAGCCGGCCGATCCGATCATCGTCCATCCAGACGTGCGACGGATGTTGCTGACCTGCAAATCGCTCACCGAGGGCAGCCGCCTGCTGGGTTACCACGCCGCCTCGCTGGTTGACGTGGCCGCGCATGACAGCGACGAGGCCCAGCGCAAGCAAGCCGATGCGCTGCTGGGTTTCCTCACCCCCATCGTCAAGGCCTGCCTGACCGAATGGGGCGTGGAGTGTACGTATCACGCATTGCAGTGTTTTGGAGGCCACGGCTACATCGCCGAACACGGCATGGAACAACTTGCGCGCGACGCCCGCATCACCACGCTGTATGAAGGCACCACCGGCATCCAGGCGCTGGACCTGATGGGGCGCAAGATCATGCAACTGCAAGGTGCAGGATTGCAGATCTTCCTGGGCATGATCGAAGACTTCTGCAAGCAGCACGAGGATGACGCCGCATTGCGCGAATTCATCGACCCGTTGCGCACCAAGGCCGCGCAATGGCAGCAATTGACGATGTCGGTCGGCAAGCGCGCGATGGTGAATGCCGATGAGGTGGGCGCCGCCGCGTATGACTACCTGTTTTACTCCGGCTACATGGCGTTGGCCTACTGGTGGGCACGCAGCGTGGTCGTCGCTGATGCCTCTTCGCAACCGCAGCCATTCAAGGATGCAAAACGCGAGACCGCACGATTTTATTTCGCGCGGATATTGCCGCGCACGCTGGCCCATGCCGCGGCCATCGAAAGCGGCGCGGCGTCGTTGATGACGATGGATGCCGAAAGGTTCGACGCTTGATCCGCCCAGTGGGCGGAAATCCCGGGAGGCCGTCGGGGCGCTCCAGGCAAGGAGCGTGGGCCAGCCCCGGCCTACCAAAATGTAATCAAACGGGTATAAGCTGATGCCCCGATGGAGACTGACAGAGCGAATCTTCGCCTGATCCGATCCGGGCGCCTCGCGAACCCGGTAGCCACTGCTTCGGCCGGCCCCACCCTGCCCCCCCGTCTTGACTCGGTCCGCCTGCTGTCGCTGGATGCCCATGGGCGCGTGCTCGACTGGATGAGCTGGCAGGACGCTACCACCCTGTACGCCCGCGACGCGGTGGCCTGGACACTCGGCGAACCCTGTCTGACCGTGCATGGCGGCACCAGCCGCCTGACCGGTGAGCGCAGCACGCAGCACCTGCATCCGATCATCGCCGCGCGCGGGCATGCGCGCGGGTACGCACTGGACCCGACGCCGGCATTGAGCAACGTCGCGCTATTTGCTCGCGACCAGCACCTGTGCCTGTATTGCGGGCGCGACTACAGCCGTCAACACCTGACGCGTGACCACGTCATGCCGCTGTCGCAGGGCGGGCGCGATATCTGGGAGAACGTGGTCTCGGCATGCTTCCATTGCAATTCGCGCAAGGGCGGACGCACGCCGCAACAAGCGTCCATGCCCCTGCTGGCCGTGCCCTACCGGCCGAGCTGGGTCGAGCACCTGATCCTGAGCAACCGCAACATCCTTGCCGACCAGATGGCCTTCCTCAAAAGCCATCTGCCCAAGCGCAGGCGGTAACGGGTTCACGCTTCGTTTCGCTGGCAGCCCTTTACAGCCTCCACGGATGAACGCGATCCTGACGATGGAAGAGCCAACCCGCGCCCAAGCCCGCAGTCATGCGCATTGCGTCTCACTTTCGCCCAACTCCTCACCATCGCCTCCGCAAGCACGGCAGCAACTGACCCACGTGGCAACAAGCTGCCGTGCAGCGCGCGTTGACGTATGCCGCCCACTTGGCAACACTCGCAAGTCTGCAAAAGCGGATTGCGACGATGTCATTGACCCTCGGCATGACCGGAATGGACCATGCCACCGAAACCGCGTTGAAGGCTGCCTTCACCCATGCCAACGCGCGGCTCAATCGCCGTTGGGAGCTGCTGCCGGAAACGGAAGCCGACCACGTCATGGTCGACATGGACAGCATGTACGGGCCAATGAGTTGGCTGCGATTGCACGCCGCCGGCAAGCGGGTGATCGGGCTGACCACGGCGCAGCGCACGCAAACCGATTTCCGCCTCGGCCGCCCGTTTGACAGCGATTCGTTTTGCGACTTGTTGCGCAACATCGCCACCGCCGAGGGCATCGACCTGGCGGACAAGACTCCGGCTGTCGACGTCGCTCCGGCAAGCGTTGCGCCGGCCGATGCACCACAACCCATCATCGCCGCGCCCATCATCGCGACACCACCGCCAGCGCCTGCACCCGCTCCTGCGCAAGTCCCGGGCATCACGTCCGCGCCGATGCTCAAGGAACCACCTGCGCAAGACGTCGCGCCGACATTGGCTGAAACACCGACACCGGCAACGCGTTCCGAAGCCGAAGCCGAAGCCGAAGCCGAACCTGTGCCTGCCCCTGCCCCCGCACCCGCTCCGCCCGCGCGCGACCCCGTATTCGCCGATTGGCTGGCGCCTGCCGCATTGCCGCAGCACACGCGTTATCAGCGCGGTAGCGGCCCGCCCCTGCTGATCGACTCCGTCGCCCAGACCTACCACGGCCCGGCCACGCTCAAACCGCTGGCCGGCTATTTCGAAGGCAACGTGCAGCGCGAGGATTTCAAATCCGTCGACGATGCCACCTGGGCGCGCGAAAGCGTGGCCGCCGGCGCGGCACAAGCATTATCGCGACTGCAATGGCTGGGCGGCCTGGTCGCTGGCAAAGGTGCACTGCTGCCGGGTCTGGATCCGGACGGCCGCTACAAACTCGGCAAATGGCCGCAAACCGAGCGCGAGTATCCCAAGCACTTCCGTATCGCCACGGCGATGATGCGAGGTCCGGCCACGGTGGCCGAGATTGCCGCTGCCAGCAGCATTCCGGTGGCCGACGTCGCTGATTTCATCAATGCCAACCTGATCACCGGATTTGCGGAGTTCGTCCCCGAACCGACCATCGAGCCGGCCCCGGCGGCCAAACCCGCAGGTTTGTTCGGACGTCTGCGCGGGCGTTGATCGCATCTCCCGCAACGCCCGCACGTCCACGTGCGACGGCGCAGGCGGCATCTTTTCTTGCCCCCCACTGAAGCCAGAGGGACAATGGCAGGCATGATTGATTCCACGCGCTACCCGCGCCTCGCGCGCATCGACAGCCCGGCCGACCTGCGCACGTTCGACGAGACAGAACTGCCCGCGATCGCCGCGGAACTGCGCGCCTACCTGATCGAATCGGTCGGCAAGAGCGGCGGCCATTTCGGCGCCGGGCTAGGTGTGATTGAACTGACTGTCGCCTTGCACGCGATGTACGACACGCCCGAGGACCGCCTGGTCTGGGATGTTGGCCACCAGTGCTATCCACACAAGATCCTCACCGGTCGTCGCGACCGCATCCATACCGTCAAGCAGAAGGAAGGCGTCGCGCCGTTCCCGAACCGCGCCGAATCGGCCTTCGACACCTTCGGCGTCGGCCACTCCTCGACCTCGATCTCCGCTGCCCTGGGCATGGCGATCGCCAACGCGCGCGCCGGCAACGACCGCCGCGTGGTCGCGGTGATCGGCGATGGCGCGATGACGGCAGGCATCGCCTACGAGGCCCTGAACCATGCCGGCGGAATGGATCCCGAGCCCGACATCCTGGTGATCCTCAACGACAACCGCATGTCGATTTCCGAAAACGTCGGCGGCGTGACCAAGATGCTTGGCCGCATGACCGGCAGCCATACGCTCAACGCGCTGCGCGAAGGCGGCAAGAAGCTGCTGGGCGACAAGAAAGCCCCGACCGCGCGTTTCGTGCGGCGCTGGGAAGAGCACTGGAAGGGCATGTTCGTGCCATCGACGCTGTTCGAGCAAATGGGCTTCCACTACACCGGCCCGATCGATGGCCACGACGTGAAGGCGCTGGTCGGTGCGTTGAAAATGCTCAAGAAGCTCAAGGGCCCGCAGCTGCTGCACGTCATCACCACCAAGGGCAAAGGCTACGAACTCGCCGAAGGCGACCAGATCGGCTACCACGCGGTATCGCCGTTCGATCCCGAAAAAGGCGTCGTCAGCAAGTCCGAAGTGAAAAAGCCAACCTATACCGATGTGTTCGGCGACTGGCTTTGCGACATGGCCGCAAGCGACGACACATTGCTCGGCATCACCCCGGCGATGCGCGAAGGCTCGGGGCTGGTGCGTTTCAGCCAGGAATATCCCGCGCGTTATTTTGACGTCGCCATCGCCGAACAACACGCGGTGACACTGGCTGCCGGCATGGCCTGCGAAGGCGCCAAGCCAGTGGTCGCGATCTATTCCACGTTCCTGCAGCGCGGCTACGACCAACTCATCCACGACGTGGCGATCCAGCACCTCGACGTGCTGTTCGCGATCGATCGCGGCGGCGTCGTCGGTCCCGATGGCGCCACGCATGCCGGCAATCTCGACCTGTCCTACCTGCGCTGCGTGCCCAACATGGTGGTGATGGCGCCGGCAGACGAAAACGAATGCCGACAGATGTTGTCGACCGGCTTCAAGTTCGAGGGGCCTGCGGCGGTGCGTTACCCGCGCGGTGCCGGGCCGGGCGTGCCGGTGCAGTCCAGCCTCGACACCCTGACGATCGGCAAGGCCGACGTGCGCCTGCATGGTTCGCGCGTGGCCCTGCTCGCGTTCGGCGCCCTGGTGCCAGCCGCTGAAAAGGTCGGCGGTGAGCTTGGCCTGACGGTTGTCAACATGCGCTTCGTCAAGCCACTCGACCGCGCACTGCTGCTGGAGCTGGCAAACACACACGTCGGTTTTGCCACGCTCGAAGACAACGTCGTCATGGGCGGCGCGGGGTCGGCGGTGGCCGAACTGCTCAGCGCGGAAAACATCGTGTTGCCAATCTTGCACCTCGGCCTGCCGGATGCCTTCCAGCACCATGCCAGCCGCGAGGACCTTCTTGCCGAAGCAGGCCTCGACGCTGCCGGAATCCGTGCATCGCTGTTGTCACGCTGGCCTGAGTTGTCCACGCCCGTGCAGCCGGCGCGCAGCGCGACCGGCTGACTCCATGCGTGCGGATGTCGTTGCGGGATTGATGGAACCCATCCTTGCATTGCACCTCACGGCGCCTCGACTTCGTAACCTTTCACGCGCAGCTTTTCGACATACCCATCGGGTTTCAACAGCTCGCTGATCGGCAAGGTCGCAAACGTCACCTGGTTCTTGGCCAGCGCCGCTTCCGCCGCGCCCAGCCATTTCTGCGCCACGCGCGCAGACAGGTCAGTCACCCCCAACTCACGCGCCAACCCGGTTTCGGTGACGGCTGCCATGCACAACGCATACTGGTTCCGGTAGGGCAATGCACGCAGGGCCTGGATGTCGCCGATCGCCCAGGCATTGGCGCGTGCACGCATGCCTTCAAGGTCGGTTTCGATGCGTGTCATCGTGCCGGCAAAACAACCCGTGTCATTGAGTGCGCTGTGGTTGAATTTTTTCAAGGCCGATTTCGGATCCTTGACGACAAGCGCGACGGTCACCGAGGTCACCGGGATCTTGTGCTGCCTTGCAGCTTTCTTCACGATCGGTTGCACGATGCTGCCCTGGGCCAGGCCCGACTTGCGCATCGCCTTTTCATACAACTCCTGGGCTGCAAAAATCGGGCGCCAGTGCTCGATGCCACGGTCGCCACCGATGTAACGTGCCTTGAGCACGCTCCAACGTGCGTACAGGTCGGCCGGCACCACGTCCTGCAGGGTTTTCCCACCCGGGTTCTTGCGCGCCTTGAACATCGATGGCACCAGCAGCAGGGTGCGAAACATGCCGATGCCGGAGTTCACTTCGATACCCGGCGAGGCAATGATTTCCTGTGACTGCGCGATGGTTTTTTCCACATCGCCTGAAAGCCACTGCACGTTCTTCGGCAATGGCGACAGCGTGCCCAGAATCCACAGGACGTGCTCGCCCTTCGACACCTTCCACATGCCGGGCCCGGGCTGGGCGCCGGACACGACCACCGTGTCCAGGTCAATGACCTGCGAGGTCGCGTCGGTTGCGTCGGTCGCAACGGCAGGCGCGGGCATTTCCACGACCGCAGGCGCCTGCGCGCGTGTGGGCGGCGCTGCATGCGCCGAAATGCACAGCATCACGCTTGCGAGCCCATATCCCGCCAGTACGATCAAACGCATGCCGATTCCTGTTCCACGCCAATGACGCGGCATTATCGGTGGACGGCTTGGGCGTTGAGCTAAATTTTTGTTGGGCCGATGGCGTCATCCGGTAAAGCCAGTGGCTTGCCTGTAAAATCCGTGCACCAGAGGCAAAGGCAGCATCACGTGGGGGAATGGTTTGTTTCCATCAATGCGTTCGAGGTGATGGCGCTGGGCGTGGCGTTTTTCGCCGTGCTGTACCTGTCCACCGGTGCGATTGCATGGTGGTTGGGGCATGGCCTGTTGCCGGCACTGCGCATCGGCCGCCCGCTGGACGTGCGGCCCTTGCCGCCTGGGCAATTGCGGCGTGAATTTCTCGCGTCGGCCTCGTCGATCCTGATCTTTGGCTGTGGTCTGGTCGTGCCGTGGTGGCTGTTGCGTGCGGGCTGGGCGCAACTGGCGATCGATCCACCCGCATGGCGGGTGATCGTCGAGATCGTGGTGCTGTTTTTCTGGAACGAACTGCATTTCTACGTCAACCATCGCCTGCTGCACACGCGCTGGCTGCGCCGCTTCCACGGCATGCACCATCGCTCGCACATCGCCACGCCGTTCTCGACCTATGCCTTCCATCCGGTCGAGGCGCTGATGCTGGGCAGCGTGCCGCTCATCCCGATGCTGTTGCATGATTTCAGCTTCGTGGCGCTGTTGGCGCTGCCGATCTTCAGCGTGATGCTCAATAACCTGGGCCACAGCAATTACGAAGCCAGCCGCCATGCGCCGGCCAGCGGCTGGCTGGGCGCCAGTCGTCGCCACCACCTGCACCACGCCTGTTACCAGGGCAATTACGGCTTCCTGCTGGAGATCTTCGACCGCTGGGGCGGTACGGTGCTGCCGCTGGATGCTGCGGCTGCACGCCTGGCACGCAAGGGCGCGCCCTAGTGGATGCCGCGCACCTGTCGACGGCATTGCGCCATCGGCGCGACCTGCACAGCCTTGTCTACCTGGTCGCACAACCACTGTTGATGTGGTGGCAATGGCACCACGGCATCCATGTGTTGGCATACGCGCTGATGCTGCTGCTGGCCATCGGCATCGGTGTGATCCACCACAACCACGCACACCTGCCGATGTGGCGGCGACGCTGGCTCAATCGCGCCACCGACCTGTACATCACCGTGTTGCAGGGGCATCCGACCTTCGTGTTCCATCCGGCGCACAACCGCAACCATCATCGCTACCGGCACGGGCCCAACGACGTGGCGCGCACCTGGCGTTTTGGCGACAACAACCACCTGCTCGGCTGGATCGCCCATCCGCTGCTGGCAATCACTGCGGTGTATCCGCTGCTGTTCACCTGGCTGCGCAGCGTGCGCCAACGTGCGCCGGGCGCGTGGCGCTGGTACATGGCGCAATACGTGACATGGCTGGGCTCATGGACGTTGGCGCTGATGATCGATCCTGCCAAGGCACTTTGGCTGGTGATCGTGCCGCAACTGTTCGGGCTGCACTGGCTGCTGGCGGCAAATTACCTGCAACATGCGCACGCCGACGATGCGGCGCCCATGGGCTATGCGCGCAACTTCGAGGGCCTGGTCAATCCGCTGTTGTTCAACATCGGCCTGCATGTCGCCCATCACCGGCATGCGCGCGCGCACTGGTCCGAACTTCCCCGCCTGCATGCGCGCTACCGTGCGCAGATCGATCCACGCATGCTTGAATCCAGCTTCTTCGGCTACGTGCTGAGGGTGTTCATCCTCGGCAGTTTCCTGCCACGCTATCGCTCCCATTCGCTGCGCGCCGAGCGGATATCCACGGCTACGGCCATGCAAAAGGATCATTGATGCCTACCCGTTTTGAACGCACCTGGATCCAGGGCAGCGGGCGTTTCCTGCCCGGACCTGCGGTCGACAATGCCGCGATGGATGCCTACATCGCCCCGTTGACGCGGCTGTCGGATCGCATCAAGCGCCGCATCCTCGCCGAGAACGGCATCCGCACGCGCCATTACGCCATCGGCGCCGATGGCAGTACGCAGCATTCCTGCGCGGCGATGGCCGCCGCTGCCATCCATGATTGCCTGGGCGCAAGCGCGTTGCGACTGGACGACATCGGCCTGCTTGCGTGCGGTACGTCCGGCGGCGACGCGCTGATGCCGGGGTTTGCCAGCATGGTGCAAGGCGAGTTGAACGCGCCACCGATGCAGACATTTTCCAGCCACGGCATCTGCGCATCCGGCGTCGGTGCGTGGGAAAGCGCGGCTGCAGCCATCGAGCTGGGATCGCATCAACACGCACTGGTCGCCGCAGCCGAAATGCCCTCACGCCTGTTCAAGCGTTCTCGCTATGCCGCGAGCGGCTACAACGCGGATTTCGATGCGCACTTCCTGCGCTGGATGCTGTCAGACGGAGCCGGTGCACTGGCCCTGACCTCGGCGCCGCAATCGGACAATGGCGTGCGCCTGCGCCTGCGCTTCATCCACCAACGCTCGTTTTCCGGGGATTATCCGGTCTGCATGCAGCTCGGGCTGCCGCCGGATCGATCGCGCTCGCACCTGGACTACGACTCCTGGCAGGCGGCCGAAGCCGACGGGGCGCTGTTCCTGCGCCAGGACATCCGCATGTTGCCGCATCTGTTCGATATCGGCGTGCACGAGTATGCCAAGCTCGCCCACGCCGGCTGGATCGACCCGGCGCGCATCGATCACTTCCTGTGCCACTACTCCTCCGAACGCTTCGCCCCGGTCGTCGACGAACTGATGGCCAAGGCCGGCCTGGCGATTCCGCGCGAGCGCTGGTACAGCAACCTCACCACGCGTGGAAATACCGGCGCGGCGTCGATTTTCATCATGCTCGACGAATTCCTGCGCACGCGCACGCTGACGCCCGGCGAACGCATCCTGTGTTTCATCCCGGAATCCGGTCGCTTCACCGTCGCCTTCGTATTGATCGAAGTGGAAGCCGCCCAGGCCGACACCACACGTCCGTCGCGCCCATCCATGGCGCGGCCCTCCACGCCCGATGACGACCTGATCGCCCCGCCGCATGATCCCGCCGATGCACCCGCGCAGCTGCGTCACGTGCTCGGCGAACTGGCCACGATCTGGCACGACTACCGCTCACGCGTGTGGCGCACGCCCGTGATCCGCAAGCTGCGCGAACGTCGCTTCAGCAACGCCGATTACCTGCACTGGATGCAGCAATGGGTTCCGCAGGTGCGCGAGGGCAGCAAATGGATGCGCGAAGGTGCGGCCTCCGTGCAGGCGCCCTACCAGGCGCTGTCGGCGCTGATCGAAACCCATGCGGGCGAAGAACAGGGCGATTTCATGATCCTGTTCAACGACTACCGCAAGGCGGGTGGCACCGTCGAGGACATCGATGCGTTGCGCCGCAATCCCGGTGGCGAGGCGCTCAACAGCTATCTGCACGCGTTGGCGGCCACGCCCAACCCATTAGGCCTGCTCGGCGCGATCTACATCATCGAGGGCACCGGCCAGCGCATCATCCCGGCATTGTTGCCACTGATGAAGGCAAGCCTGGACTTGCCTGCCGATGCGTTCCGCTTCCTCGAATACCACGGCGCCAACGATGAGCACCATCTGCTGCGCTGGCTGCACGCGGTCGAGATCGTGCTCGAACATGACGCCGATGGTCGCGGCATCGAGGCCATCATCGCTACCGCGCGGCAAACTGCCGAGCTTTACCTGATGCAGTTTGATCACGTGATGGCATGAATTCCCGCCGATGGCCCGTTCGGTGCCCCACGTCGCGAGTAAGCACTCCCGGCGCGGATGAGGCACGGTGGTTGCGTCCTTGCAAACAAGCCCGAAAGCGGCATCCTCGCCCCATGCCTGCCCTGCATGCGGGAGGCGCGTCATTCACTGCCGCGCAAACATGACGCCAGCCTGTCCCACGCGAAGGCGGCACTGACGATCCATCTTTTTCGAGTTTCAAGAGGTCCACATGAAGCAGCCGCCCGATTTCACCACCCAGGCGCACGACCCGCGCGATCCCAATCCATGGTTGGCGATGTACCTGGACCACAGCACGCCGATCGACGACGCCGTCAAGCAAGCCTGGCTTGCCGATTCCAGTTCGCGTTCGCGACAATTCGTGTTGCCGTTCGTGCGTCCGTTTGCGCGCACGATGATCGTGCTGATCCAGGTCATCAAGGTGTTCCTGCCGCGCAAGCTTGCGTTCTCGCGCGCGATGCACCGGCTGCTGGCCTGGGGCATGGAAAACTTCATCAGCCCGGAGGCGAACTGGCTGATCCTGCGCCACTTCCACCTCGGTTCGCAGGTGCTGGGCTTCATCGGTGGGAATGCGCCGGTCGAGGTGCCGGTCAATCCACTGCAGCCCGCGGCCATCGCCGACGTGCGCGAGGACATGTTCCTGGTGCACGACCTGAACCTGTACAACTTCATCATCCGCCTCAACCAGAACCTGCAGGCGGCGGGGCGCGAATTGCAGCACGTGGCGCAACCCGACCTGTCGATGATCCACCAGCCAAGCCTGCGGCTGGAGGACATGCCGCAACGGCGACGCAATTTCCTCGACCTGCAAAGCTCGATCGAATTGTTCACCCCGATCTACCAGGCGTTGCTGACCGACAGCGATTTCTGGCGTGCGACCAATTCGTTGCAACTCGACGAAACCATCGGCGTCTACGTGGCGACCATCCTGGATGCCCGTGACCACCTCATGCTGCTCAACAATCGCCATCCGCTGATCCCCATGTCGACCCTGCGCGCCGGCTTTCGCCTGACCTTGCATGGCTTGTCGACCGAGATGCTGCATGCATTCCTGATGCGCCTGCAGGCCAGCCAGGCAGAAGCGAGCCTCCAGCCGGCGTGAACCCCAGCCGATGCGCGGCGTTGCGCAGGCACAAAAAAACCGCCCAAGGGCGGTTTTCTCGTGATGCGACGTGCGGCTGTCGCATCGATGTCCTTCGATTGGTCGGGACGGCCGGATTTGAACCGACGACCCTCTGCCCCCCAGGCAGATGCGCTACCAGGCTGCGCTACGCCCCGACTCGAAGAAACATTGTACCCGCGCGCGACGCGCGGGCCTAGCGCCGCAACAGCTGCAGGACTTCTTCCAGCTCCATGCGCACCTGCCGGACGATCTGGTTGCTCAGCGCCGATTCCTGCTTGGCGCCTTCGCCTTCCAGGCGCAGGCGGGCGCCACCGATGGTGTAACCCTGCTCGTACAGCAGGCCGCGGATCTGCCGCACCATCAGAACGTCATGACGCTGGTAATAACGACGATTGCCACGACGCTTGACCGGCTCGAGACTGGGGAATTCGGTTTCCCAATAGCGCAACACGTGCGGCTTGACGTCGCACAACTCGCTGACCTCACCGATGGTGAAGTAGCGCTTTGCCGGGATCGGTGGAAGCTCGCGGTTGCTGCCCGGATCAAGCATGTCCGACACCGCCATACGCCTCCACGCGCTCCTTGAGTTTTTGTCCCGGGCGGAACGTGACGACGGTGCGCGCGGAAATCGGGATTTCCTCGCCTGTCTTGGGGTTGCGACCGGGGCGCTGGTTCTTGCGGCGCAGGTCGAAATTGCCGTACCCCGACAGCTTCACCTGGCGTCCGCCCTGCAGCGCCTCACGCAGGGCATCAAAAAACGCATCCACGAATTCCTTCGCCTCGCGTTTGTTCAGGCCCACTTCTTCGTACAACCGCTCGGCCATTTCAGCCTTGGTCAACGCCATCTCAGCCCCCTGCTCATCCTCTGATCCGCGCCCCGAATGCGGCTTCAAGAGCGGCGGTGACCGAAGCCACTACCGTTTCCACATCGCGGTCGGTCAGAGTGCGTGAATCGTCCTGCACAATCAAGCCCATGGCGAGACTCTTGAACCCTGATTCGACCCCTTTGCCGACATAGCGATCGAACAATTGCAGGTCGCGCAAGGTCGCTCCCGCGGCATCCCGGACCGTGCTTGCAATCGCCGCCCAGGGCACGTCGTCGGCGACGATGAACGCGAGGTCCCGTCGCACGGAGGGAAATTTCGACAACGAGCGTGCCAGCGGCACGGGCCGTTGTTGCAGTGCGGCGAGGTCCAGTTCAAATGCGATCAGCGGATGGTCGAGGCCCAATGCGCGCTGCAGGCGCGGGTGTAATTCCCCGATCCAGCCGGCGTGCCTGCCATCGTGGAATACATCGGCCGAGCGCCCGGGATGCCCCCAGTCGGCCTGTGAAGGGCGATAGTCGAGCGAGGCGCCCGACAGCGCGGCCAGGCTGTCGAGGTCGCCCTTGAGATCATGGAAATCCACCGCGCGGGTCGATTCACTCCACTGCGCAGTTGCGATATCGCCGATGGCCACGGCGGCCATGCGCAGGGTTTCCAGCGGCGCAGTGGGCGCGGCCTGCGACACATCAGGCTGGGTGCTGGAGGACTGGCTCGCAAATACCTTGCCAAGCTCGAACAGGCGCACGCGCGGCTGCTGACGGGCGACGTTGCGCGCAAGCGCATCGACCAGGCCCGGCAACAGCTGCGTGCGCATCACGCCCAACTCGGCGCTCAGCGGGTTTGCCAGCGCCACGGCGCCCGCTTGGGCATGCCAGGTTGCGAGCAGGCTGGCATCGACAAAAGCGTAATTGAGCGCTTCCAGATAATCGCGTGCGGCCATTTGCCGGCGCAGATCGGATTCGGCGACCTGGGTTTCACTCGGCGCCATCAATCGCACGGCGCCGCCGGGCAAGGTGGTGGGAATCGCGTCGTAGCCGTGGATGCGGGCGATTTCCTCGATCAGGTCCTCCTCGATGGCCAGGTCGAAACGGCGCGTCGGCGGCGTCACCTTCCAACCTTCCTCCACATTCACCACCTCCAGGCCCAACGCGCGCAGGATGCGGTCGACTTCAACATCGGCAATCACCAGGCCCAGCACGCGCGCCAGTCGCGCGCGGCGCAACAGCACGGGTTGCGGCTGCGGCAGGTAGTCCGGCAACACCGCTTCGATTACCGGACCCGGCGTGCCTCCGGCAATGTCCATGATCAAGCGCGTTGCGACCTCAATGGCGATGCGCGGCAGCTGCGGGTCGACACCTCGCTCGAAGCGATGGCCGGCATCGGTATGCAAGCCGAGCTTGCGGCCACGGCCGATGATCGCCGCCGGTGCGAAATGCGCCGCTTCGAGGAAGACAGTGCGCGTGGCATCGGTGACCCGCGTATCAAATCCACCCATCAGCCCGGCCAGCGCAATGGCGCGGCTTCCCTGGGTATCGCCGGCATCGGTAATGACCAGGAAATTCTGATCGACGACGACGTCGCGGCCATCAAGCAATTTCAATGTTTCATCGGCGCGTGCGCGGCGCACGCCGATCGGGCCATGCAGCAGATCACGATCGAAGGCGTGCATCGGCTGGCCAAGCTCGAGCATCACGTGCTGGGTGATATCGACCAGCAGCGAAACCGGACGGATGCCGCTGCGACGCAGGCGTTCGGCCATCCACAGCGGAGTACTTTTTGTTGCGTCGACATTGCCGATCACCCGCCCAACGTAACGCGGCGCATCGGCGCCTGCATTCAACTCCACGGGCAACACCGCATCATTGCCTGCGGGCACGGACGTGGAATCGAACGACGTCACCTGGCTGCCACACGCCGCTGCGACATCGAAGGCAATCCCGCGCACGCTGAAACAATCGGCGCGATTGGGCGTGAGCTTGAGTTCGATGCTGGCGTCTGGCAGGCCCAGGTAATCGGCCAGCGGCGAACCGATCGGCGCGTCGTCGGGCAATTCCAGCAGGCCCGACGCATCGGCATCAATGCCCAGTTCCCTGGCCGAACACAACATGCCGTTGGATTGAACGCCGCGCAGTGTCGCAGCCTTGATGGTGAGTTCGCCCACCTGCGTGCCGACGGTGGCCAGCGGCGCGCACAGTCCTGCACGCGCGTTGGGCGCACCGCACACGACCTGCAGCATGACGCCGAGGCCGATGTCGACCTGGCAAACCTGCAGGCGATCGGCTTCGGGATGCTTTTCCGCAGACACGATGCGCGCAACGACGACGCCATCAAGCGCTTCGCCCAGTGGCGTCAATGCTTCGACCTCAAGGCCGATCGCCGTCAGCGTGGCGGCAAGCACGTCGCGCGTTGCATCGGTCTTGACGTGTTGCCGCAGCCAGTTTTCGGAAAATTTCATGGGATAAGATCCGGGACTCGGGGCTCGGAGCTCAGTGCGCGGGACGCACGAATCCCGGCGGATTCGATCTCAGCGCCGTGGCTCAAAACAGTCTGCCGTGCATGTTTGTTCATCGTAAAACCGCCGACGTGGCGGGCTCGGCGAGCGTTTTTGCATTGGCAGGTTCCGGACATCACGCGAACTGCCTCAGGAAGCGCACGTCGTTGTCGAAGAAACTCCGCAGGTCATCGACGCCATAACGCAGCATCGCAAGCCGCTCCACACCCATGCCGAACGCGAAGCCGGTGTAACGCTCGGGGTCGATTCCAAGGTTGCGCAGCACGTTGGGATGGACCATGCCGCAGCCCAGGACCTCCAGCCAGCGCGTTGAGCCATCGGGCTGCTGCCAGGCGATGTCGACTTCGGCCGAGGGTTCGGTAAAGGGGAAGTAGCTCGGGCGGAAACGCATCTCGAAGTCGCGCTCGAAAAACGCACGCACGAACTCGCTCAGGGTGCCCTTGAGGTCGGCGAAACTCGCATGCTCATCAACCAGCAGGCCTTCGCACTGGTGGAACATCGGCGTGTGGGTCTGGTCGGAATCGCTGCGATACACCTTGCCCAGCGCGATCATCCGCAGCGGCGGCTTGTGTTGGGTCATGTAACGCACCTGCACCCCCGAGGTGTGCGTGCGCAGCAGGCGGCCGTCGCCAAAATAAAACGTATCGTGCATGGCGCGCGCGGGATGGTGCGGCGGGAAGTTCAGCGCCTCGAAGTTATGCCAGTCGTCCTCGATCTCGGGGCCATCGGACAACTCGTAACCAAGGCGGCCGAAGATATCGGCCATGCGTTCCATCGTGCGGCTGACCGGATGCAGGCCACCGCGCGCGCCGTCGCGCCCCGGCAGCGTGATGTCGATGGTTTCCGTTGCCAGGCGTGCATCGAGCGCGACATCGTCGAGTGCACGCTTGCGCGCCGTCAGCGCGTCGCCAATGACATCGCGCGCGCGGTTGATCGCCTCGCCTGCGGTCTTGCGCTGGTCACCTGGCAACGCCCCGAGTGATTTCAATTGCGCGGTGATGCTGCCGCTCTTGCCGAGCAGTGCGACCCGCAAGGCTTCCAATGCATCGGGCGTCGACGCCGAGGCAACATCGGCGAGCGCCTGCGCGGACAATGATTGGATATCGCTCATTTGTGATCGAACCCCATGTGTTCCGAGCCTGTAGGAGCGCCCCATGGGCGCGAGCGACTTTCGCGGGGAAAGCACCGCGCCCTTGGGCCGCTCCTGCACAGGGTAAACCCGGGCCAGATGCCAGCGCCGCAAAAAACAATGGGGAAGGACTTTCGCCCTTCCCCACGTGTCCGGCGACTCACGTCGCCCGGTGAAGCTTCACTCTCGTGGAGATCGCAGGCTTACGCTGCGAGCGCGCCTTTTGCCTTCTCGGCAAGCGCGGCAAAGCCTGTCGCGTCGTGCACGGCGATATCGGCCAGCACCTTGCGGTCCAGGGTGATGCCGGCCTTCATCAAGCCATTGATGAAGCGGCTGTAGCTCAGGCCATTGATGCGGGCCGCGGCATTGATGCGCGTGATCCACAGCGAACGGAAATTGCGCTTCTTCTGCTTGCGACCGATGTAGGCGTACTGCAGTGCCTTCGTGACCGCCTGCTTGGCGACGCGGAAGACCTTGCGACGGGCGTGGTAGTAGCCCTTGGCCTGCTTCAGGATTTTCTTGTGTCGACGGCGTGCCGTCACACCACGTTTGACTCGTGCCATTGTTCAGCCCTCCTCAGAGATATGGAAGCATGCGATCAAGACGTCCCGCATCTGCGGCACGAACATAGTTCGTCTGCCTCAGGTTGCGCTTACGTTTGGTCGGCTTCTTGGTGAGGATGTGGCTGCGGTTGGCGTGGCCTGCCTTGTACTTCCCGGAAGCGGACTTCCGGAATCGTTTGGCCGCGCCCCGATGCGTCTTGATCTTGGGCATTGCATTGGTCCTTGAGGATGTTTTTCTGACTGACACGGGCGGCAACCGTCGATGTCTTGCGACACGGCCACACTTTCCATCCTGCCCTTGCCTGCGTTAAGTCCTTGATCCGTGGCGATATCCGCCAATGAACCAGGACAGGTCCTGTATGCCGCACTTGCTACCCGGAGAACCGGGCCGAGCATTATGCAGGCTCGTGGTTTTGCTTGCAAATCAGCGGGATTCCCGACCCGCAGGAGCGCCCCACGGGCGCGATGGGCATCATCGGCAAAACTTCATCGCGCCCATGGGGCGCTCCTACCGATATCGCCGACTGCGCCGCGATAACAGCGCGCTCCCTTTGCCCTTCTCCAAACAAACACGAGCAAGGATCGGTTGGCGTGCGGCCCGTGGCCGCCGCCATCACTTTTTCTTGGGGGCAATCATCATGACCATCTGCCGGCCTTCAAGGCGC
Organism: Lysobacterales bacterium; assembly: GCA_038241735.1. Taxonomy (GTDB): domain Bacteria; phylum Pseudomonadota; class Gammaproteobacteria; order Xanthomonadales; family Xanthomonadaceae; genus Luteimonas. Next base: position 37,742 of record JBBSST010000008.1, on the reverse strand, counting down.
GGACGCGACTCGACGACGATGTCTTCACCAAGGTCGACCTCGATCCGATTGGCCATCTCGCGGCCCAGCTCCTGGTGGCTCATTTCGCGGCCACGGAAACGGATGTTGACCTTGATCTTGTCACCCTCTTCCAGGAAACGACGCATGTTGCGCAGCTTGATCTGGTAGTCGCCTTCATCGGTGACCGGGCGGAACTTCATTTCCTTGATTTCGACCTGCTTGGTCTTTTTCTTGGCCTCATTGGCCTTTTTCTGCAGCTCGAACTTGAACTTGCCGAAATCCATGATCTTGCAGACCGGCGGATCGGCGTTGGGCTGGATCTCGACCAGGTCGAGACCTGCGTCGCCGGCCATCTGCAGCGCTTCCTCGCGCGTGAGCACGCCGATCATCTCGCCATCTTCGCCGATGACGCGCACGTTCGGGACGCGGATTTCCTGGTTCCTGCGATTCTGCTTATTGTCAGGGATACTGATGTGTCGATCTCCAAGGTGACTCGTGCCGGACGCATCGCGCCCGGGGCTGTCGATACACGGCCGGAATGGCCCTGCACCACTACATTATGCGTGTTATTGCGCTGCGCCTGCGCCGGAATGCTCCCCGACAGCCTGCTCCGCCCGCAACCGGGCGGCGAAGTCTGCCACGGACATTGCCCCAAGATCCTCGCCTGAACGCGTACGCACGGCGACCGCTCCATTTTCCTTCTCGCGGTCCCCCACCACAAGCAGGTATGGCACCCGCTGCAGCGTGTGCTCGCGGATCTTATAGCCGATTTTCTCGTTCCGCAAATCCGCACTGACCCGGAACCCTTGATTTGCAAGGGTTTCCCGGACCTGCTGCACCCAATCGGCCTGGGCGTCGGTGATATTGGCCACCACCGCCTGGATCGGCGCCAGCCAGGCCGGGAAACTGCCGGCATGGTGCTCGATCAGGATGCCGATGAAGCGCTCCATCGAGCCCACGATCGCCCGGTGCAGCATGACCGGAGTCTGTTTCTGGCTGTGTTCGTCGACATATTCGGCGCCGAGGCGGCCCGGCATCATGAAATCCACCTGCATCGTGCCCAGTTGCCAGGTCCGGCCGATGGCGTCGCGCAGGTGGTATTCGACCTTGGGACCGTAGAACGCACCTTCGCCGGGCAATTCCTCCCACTCCACGCCAGCGGCCTGCAGGGCGGAGCGCAGTGCAGCCTCGGCCTTGTCCCAGGTGGCGTCGTCGCCCAGGCGGGGCTCCGGGCGCAGCGCCAGCTTGACCTGCACGTCAGTGAAGTCGAAATCGGCGTAGACCTGCATTGCCTGCTGGTGGAACGCGGTGACTTCGGACTCGATCTGGTCTTCGGTGCAGAAGATATGGCCGTCGTCCTGGGTGAAACCGCGCACGCGCAGGATGCCGTGCAGCGCGCCGGAAGGCTCGTTGCGATGGCAGGCACCAAACTCGCCATACCGGATCGGCAGGTCGCGGTAGCTGTGCAGGCCCTGGTTGAACACCTGCACGTGGCCGGGGCAATTCATCGGCTTGAGCGCGTACGTGCGCTTCTCCGATTCGGTGAAGAACATGTTGTCCTGGTAGTTGTCCCAGTGGCCGGACTGCTTCCACAGCTCGACGTCGAGGATCTGCGGGCAGCGCACCTCGCCGTAACCGGTGTCGCGATACACGCGGCGCATGTACTGCTCGACCACCTGCCAGATCGACCAGCCCTTGGGATGCCAGAACACCAGTCCGGGCGCTTCTTCCTGCAGGTGGAACAGGTTTTGCTGCCTGGCGATCTTGCGATGGTCGCGCTTGTCGGCTTCCTCGATGCGCTGGATGTAGGCCGCGAGCTGCTTCTTGTCGGCCCACGCGGTGCCATAGATGCGCTGCAACTGTTCGTTCTTGGAATCGCCGCGCCAATACGCGCCGGAGATGCGCGTGAGCTTGAACGCCTTGAGGAAACGCGTGTTGGGCACGTGCGGACCACGGCACATGTCGACGTATTCCTGGTGGAAATACAGGCCCATCTGTGTTTCGCCGGGCATGTCGTCGATCAGCCGCAGTTTGTAATCCTCGCCACGCGACTTGAACAGTTCGATCACCTCCGCGCGAGGCGTGACCTGCTTGATGACGTCGTAATCGCGTTCGATCAACTCACCCATGCGCAGCTCGATGGCGGCCATGTCCTCGGGCGTGAATGGGCGCTCGAACCAGATGTCGTAATAGAAGCCCTCGTCGATGACCGGGCCGATGACCATCTTGGCCGTGGGATACAGCTGCTTGACCGCATGCCCGACCAGGTGCGCCGCGGAGTGGCGGATGATCTCAACGCCCGCGTCGTCCTTGGGCGTGATGATCTGCAGCGCGGCGTCGTGATCAATGCGGTCGCTGGCGTCGACCAGCTTGCCGTCGACCTTGCCGGCGACGGTGGCCTTGGCCAGGCCCGGGCCGATGGACAGGGCCACGTCCATGACGCTGACGGGATGGTCAAATTGGCGGCTGCTGCCGTCTGGGAGAGTGATATTGATCATGTCGATGGGGTCTGCCGGCAATAAAAAAGGCGCCAAGGCGCCTGTGGTCATCGCAAATGCGAGCGCTTGGGAGGGTCAACGATGGCCGTTTGTAGTGTCCATGTCGCACGCAAGACCGGCGTTTCCGCAGGCCACCTGCTCCGGGAATCCAGACGGGATTGTAACGCGATTCATGGCCCGGAGCCCGCGCGCCGCGCCCGTATCCATGCGGCTTGTGGTCGGACGTTGCCAGCCCTGGTGATCGATCAGCGACTACCCGCTTCGCGCCGGGCAGATGCTCGTGCAGGGGGAGCCGACGCCCGCGCCGTGATTGCGGACACTGGACCCAAGCGGCTATCGGCGGTCACCGGGTTTTCAAGCAGCCACGAGCCGCGCTGCGATGCTCGTCCGCAATGCGATCAGGTCGTCGGCAAACGCGGCGATGCCCTCGGCCAGTTTTGTGCTGGCCATTTCATCGCGGCTCATTGCAGCTCGATAAGCGTCGGCGTCAACCCATGCCGCTGCGGGCACTTCGAGTCTCGCCTGCGACGGCATCAACCTGCGCGGCAATGGGCCGAAGTCGCGATCCAGCGCCGCCAGCAGATCAGGCGAAATCGTCAGCCGGTCACAGCCGGCCAGCGCTTCGATCTGTGCCACCGACCGGAACGACGCGCCCATCACCACGGTTGCCAGGCAACAACGCTTGAAATCGGCATGGACATCGCGCACGAAACGCACGCCCGGGTCTTCTTCGATGCTGGCAGGAATTTCACCGCGTGCCACGTGCCAGTCGAGGATGCGGCCCACGAACGGCGAAATCAGGAACGCCCCCGCTTCCGCGCAGGCCAGCGCCTGGCTGCGGTTGAAAACCAGGGTGAGGTTGCAGTCGATACCTTCGCGCTGCAGTTGTTCCGACGCACGGATTCCCGCCCACGTGGCCGCGATCTTGATCAACACGCGCTGGCGACCGACACCCAGTGCCTCATACATGGCAATCAACTGCCGCGCCTTGGCCGCCGTGGCCTCGGTGTCGTGGGCAAGATCGGCATCGACCTCGGTGGAAACACGTCCGGGAATCAAACCCGACAGCATCACACCGACGCCGACCGCAAGCCGGTCGGCGACCATCGCGGCAACGCGTTCGACATCCGCGCTTGCAATATCCAGCTGCTGCCGACCCCAGCGCACGTGCGCGTCGATAAGCTCCGCGTACACAGGCAAATCCAGCGCCTTGCGCACGATCGTGGGGTTGGTGGTGCAATCCACCGGGCGCAGTCGCGCGACCGCGGCATGGTCGCCGGTATCGGCCACCACTACGGACATTTCGCGCAGCTGCGCCAGCTTGGAGGGCGATGCACTATCCATGCACCAGCTGCCTCGAGTTCAACACGCGATCGACCCACCGCAGTTGCATCACGACGGGCTTGTGTCTTCATTGCCACGCGTGCTGGCATTGCTGCTCGCGCTGGTATGGGTATCCGTGTCGGCGATCGTCTTGATCACCGCGTCGGTGTGCTGGCCGAGTGCCGGTGCGCCGAACGGCGTGGGGCCGGGCGTGCGGCCAAACTTGATCGGATGCATTACGCCACGATAGCGGCCGACCTGCGGATGGGTGAACGTCCCGACCATGTCTTCGGCCAATACCTGCGGGTGTTCGAACATGTCCTCGATGCGACGCGCCGCGGCCGACGGCACCTCGTCGCCGAACACCTGCTCCCACTCGAACGCACCGCGCGTGGCCAAGGCTTCACGCAGCTGCGGCACGATCTGCGCAGAATGCTGTGCACGTTTGCGGACGGTGTCGTAACGCGGATCATCGGCCAGCGCGTCGAGCCCGGTTTTTTCGCACAACGCTTTCCAGAAGCGCGGCGTATTGGCTGAAATATAGATGTGGCCATCGCCGGCGGGATGGATGCCGGTGACACCGCCAGACTGCATGTCGCGGCCGATATCGAGCGATTCGCCCTCGGCCCAGATGATGCGCGCGGACTGCATGGTCAGGGCGCTGCGCAGCAGCGAGACGCCGACAAACTGTCCCAGCCCGCTGCGCTCGCGCTCGTACAGTGCCGAGGAAACGCCGGCGGCCAGCAATGCCGCGGCGTAATAATCCACCACCGAGCCGTAGATGATTTCCGGCGGGCCGCCGCGTTTGCCCTGCAATGCGCACATGCCGGTCATGGTTTGCAGTACCTGGTCGTAACCGGCCTTGTCCTTCATCGGCCCGGTCTGGCCATAACCGGTCACAGCGCAATAGATCAGTCGCGGGTTGATCTGGTTGAGGCGCTCATGGTCGATGCCAAGGCGCGGCGGCACGTTTGGGCGGAAGTTGTGCACCAGCACGTCGGCATCGCGCACCAGCCGCAGCAGGGCGGCGTGATCGCGCGGATTCTTGAGGTCCAGCACGATGCCGCGCTTGCTGCGATTGACGCCGAGGAATGCGCGGCTCTCGCTGGCAAGCGTCGATGGGTACTGGCGCAGGTTGTCGCCGCTGGGCGGCTCGATCTTGATCACGTCCGCGCCCTGGTCGGCGAGCAACGTACAGCCGTACGGACCGGCGATGTAGGCGCTCAGGTCAAGCACGCGCACGCCGTCCAGCGGGCCGGCCGGCGTCTGTGTCGGGCTATCGGGCGAAGCACTATGCATAAGCTGCGCGTCCTGCGGGCGTCGCGATGAGGGGCTGCCCGACTGTGCGTGATGCGTCGGCAAAGAAACAGCGTGGGTGGGTATGTTCTGGCGCCATGATTTATTGGGTGATGGCGGTCGTTGAGGTGACGGCATGCCTGGGGGCGATGCCCGGCCCATCCACCTCAGGTCCATCCATCTCCGGCCCATGCGTGACGGACCTATGCATGGGCAACTGCCTTGCCCTGCCACCCACGCCCATGCCCACGCCAGGCATCACGCGTCGCGTTCGTCCGGCGCCAACGGCAGCCATGTCAGGCGCCAGCTGCCGTCGCGGCGTTCGCCGACCTGGTAATAGGGGCCAAACAGGATCGGATCACGACCTTCCGGTGCCATCTCGATGCACGGAACGTCATCGGCAGATCCGGCCGATCGCAGCCTGAGCCAATCTCCATCCGCGCCTTGCGGCACGCGCACCGTCTCGGCCAGCTTGTAGCCATCGACCAGCCCCGTGGCGAAGACCAGCGGCCCGCGCGTGATGGCGAGGTAGTCGAATCGCAATACCTGCTGGCTGACGGCGCTGCCGTCGGGCGCAAAGGATTCCTGGATGTTGCGGTTGCCGGCGCGATGCGAACGCGGTGTCATTGGCAACTGCAGGGTCATGACGTCGCCTGGCTGCCAGTCGCGCGCGATCCGCGCATAGCCATCCGGCCCGGCTTGGCAATCAGTGAGCACGCCATTGACGTGCAACACCGCCGCCTGCGTCCACTGCGGAATGCGCAGGCGGATCGCAAAGTGTGCGGCGCGCTCGGGCGTGACACTCAGGTGGATGTCGCCATCGAACGGATAACCGGTGCGCTGCTCGATCTCCACGCGGCCCAACGGCTCCGAGTGGAATGTCGCGCTGCACGGGCCATACAGGTTCAGGCTGATGTCGCCGTTGTCCGCTTGCGTGCAGGCAATTGCGGGCAATTCCTCCAGCGCCATCGCTCCACTGGATTTGCAGCAACGCCAATACGTGGTGTGCACGCGGCGGCCATTGGGGAACACGTAATAGCACCAGTCTTCGCCATTGGGCGCCTGCGCGCCGAGCAGGTCGTTGTAGGCCGAACGCTCGATCTCCTCGGCATAGCGCGCATCATCGCTGATCTGCAGCAACTCGCGGTTGAGCTGGATCCAGGCCAGGGTGGAACAGGTTTCGACATAGCTTTCCGGGCTGAAAACACCGGCGGGATTGAAGACTTCGCGCGAGCGATGGCCGACACCGCCGCAAGGCCCCCCGCCAAGGGTCAGATGATGCTGGCGAATGTTGTCCCAGAGGTGTTCCACCGCATCGCGGTATCGGAGGTTGCCGGTCGCCTTGTGCAACTTGGCAAGGCCGGTGAGGTTCCAGATCAGCTGATAGGCCTTGCCCGTCGCGACCTGCGAGGCATCGCTGCCCGATTCGGCCCGCGCCAACAGGGCCAATGCCGGATTGTCATCGGCCTGTTGCAGGATCCGCTCGGCAAGTTCGAGATAGCGCGGCTCGCCGCTGACCAGGTACAACTCCGCCGCCGGATCCAGTAACACCGTCGCCGACATGCCGTGGTGGTTGCCCAGGTCGGTGACGTCGATCCCGTCGCGCACGATCGTGTTCCAGCACAGGTCGCCGATCCTGCGTGTCGCCTCCAGGTGGCGCGGCTGGCCGAATTGTCGATGCACTTCAAGCAAACCCAGGATCAGGTAACTGTGCGTCCACACATCCCAGGTGCGCACGCTGGGCGCACCATCCCAGGTGCCCGGCTTGGGCGGCTGCGGCTGCATGAACCGCCATCCCGGCGCGTAGGTACCGAGATAGCCATCGTCTTCCTGCACCGACAGCAGGTAATCGGCGACCGCGAGCACGTGCGCGCCCAGCGTCGCGTCGCGCGTGCGGCCGGCCGATTTGGCTGCGGCATACAGCCACTTGCCCGCATGTTCGCCGTACCAGTCGCCATCCTGGTTTTGCGCGCGCCGCGTTGGCGCAAAGATCTCGATGGCCGGGCTGTGTGCATCGACGATGAAGTGCGACAAGCGCCCGCTGCGGTTTGCCTCCAGCGCAGCGCCGAGCAGGCCGCCCAGCCGCACGTCCGCCATCCCGGCGCGGTCGACGTCATCGTGCGACATCTCGCCCCCCATCCACCACGCAACGGAAACCGACGCCACCGGAGCGATCCTTGCACGGCGCCATCAACAAATACTTGCCGTGCTGGTCAAGCCGGTAGGCCTGCGGGAAATACCAGTGTGAGGTTTGCGGCCGATAGCTGCTGCCGCCGCGCAGCACCGCAGCGCGGGTGTGCTCGTCGATGTATTCGTCCGTCCACTGCCAGACATTGCCGACCAGGTCGTCGACGCCGAACGGACTCGCGCCAGCGGGATGCGCATCGACGTCATCGGGCGCGCGCATGTTGCGTTCCAGGCAAGGCGCGGGAACGGCATGGTCGAGCCAGTCATTGCCCCATGGGTACATGCGCCCATCGCCGCCCTGCGCGGCGTACTGCCATTCCCATTCGCGTGGAAGGCGTTTCCCGGCCCAGTGCGCGTAGGCGCGCGCGTCTTCGATCGCGATCCACGTCACCGGCTTGTCGTTCCAGCCGGCCTGCGGCGCGCCATCACGCCAGTGACGCAGGAAATTGTGCGCATCGCGCGGCGCATAGCCGCTGGCATCGATGAACCTCTTGAATTGCGCGTTGGTCACCGGATAACGATCGATGTAAAACGCCGCCATTTGCATCCGCTGGCGATGGTTGCGTCGCGGACTGTCTTCCCACGGATACTGGACATCGACGCCATCCCATGCCTGGCCTTCGATCTCGATGCCGCCGACGATGAAATCGAAGCTGCCCGCCGGGATCGCAACCATGCCGTCGGGCACTTCGGCGACAGGCTGGGTGGCTTCGATGGCCACCAGCTGTTGCGGAATCGATCGCCAGGTGTTGGACAGCGACTGCAACGGCGTCTGCGCCCGCTCGCGCATCTTGGCCAGGAAATCATCGAGCCCTTCAACCTGCGCATCTGCGGCCAATGCCAGCACAGAGCCAAAACCTCGCGGCTCAAGCGCGAACTCGAACACGGCCTGCCCTGCAGCCAGGCGCGGCTGCAGCGCGACGCCGTTCCAGGCATCGAAATAGCGCGCGCCATCGACGTGCGGTACGGCGATCTGCTCGCCGGAAAGTGCGTACTCATTGCGGTTCACCACGGTCCACAACGTCATCGCATCGCCGGGAAAACGGCTAGCGAACACGCCTGACTGCAGCGTGGGTGCATACGGCCGCCAATCCATGCTGACCATCAGTTCCGCGAACTGGCGCTCGATGGTGGCGATGCGACGCAAGGTCTCGGCATCGCGGGCGGTGAACTGGTTCCAGATGCCCCAGATGTTTTCCCAGGCGTTGTAGCCCACGCCGTTGAAGAAAATGTATTGCAAATCGTCGTTGCGATCGCGGCCCCAACGGTTTTCGTAGTTGATCATGTGGCGCGGTTCGAGCCACTTCCACTTGGCAACCGGGGGAACCGGGCCCGCCGGCGCCTTCTTGCCCCAACTCTGCACGTTCCAGATCAGGGCTTCCTCGGCGCTGATCGTCGATTCGGGCTGCACCACGACCGGATGGCCCAAGGCATCGCAGGCATCGAAAAATGCGCGCGGCACGCCGTTGTAGGTATCCCCATTGATGCCGTCGGCGCCGACCGCCTTGACCAGCTGCGCGATGGCCTGCCAGTCGTTGTGTTCCGGCGCACGGGTGCCATGGTCCCAGGGCATGGTCGGCAGGAATACGCGCACGCCGCGTCGATGGAAATCATCGACCGCGCTGCGCAACCCGTCCACGCCGCCCGGCAGGTCGTGCGCCATGTCGGTCTTGTTGCGATCGTCGATGCCGATGTTGGGATAGACAAACCAGATCAGCACGCTGTCGATGCCGCCGAAGCGTTGTTCAAGGTCATCCAGGTAACGGTCCACCGTGTACGTGCCGGTGACCGGGTCGTGGAAATAGCGATCCTCGACCATCATCTGCGCGTGCACGAAGTTACGCTGTGACCACTGCAGCTCGGGTCGACGGTAATTGGCGTCGTCGTAACCGATGCGCACGAGGTGCTCGCGGCGCCAGTCGCACAGCTCGCGGATCCAGTCGTCGGCACTGCCGGCAGCGTCCATCATCCAGTGGCCGATCTCCCCGAACGGCCAGCCCGGCGGCTTGCCCGGCGTGGGCAGATAGCGCTGGGTGGTGACGTGGGAGAACTTGTATTCCGTCGTGACCGGCGATCTGGCCGTGTTGTCGGGATCGGTGCCGGGAACTGGTGTTTCAGGGCTGATGGTCATGATCTCTGGAAGTTTGGAATTGATTGGAAACGAGTGTCACACAAGGCCGCAATACGCGGCGAGCGAGGCATCCGCCACATGCGCATGGCGATCGTCCGCACGCAGCAATGCCTCGACTTCGGCGCGCTGCGGAATGCTGGATTGCGCACCGAGTCGCGTGCACGCCAGCGCGGACGCGGCGCAGGCGTAGCGCAACGCTTCCGGCATGGCGTGGCCGAGGGACAGCGCCGCGACCATGGCGCCGCAGAACGTGTCGCCGGCGGCCGTGGTATCGACCGCCTGCACCTTGAATCCGGGTTGCAGGAAAAACTCCACGCCCTGCCGTGCGCAGCAACCGCGCGCACCCAGCGTCACCACCACGCAGGGCACGTCGAGTTGCGCCAGGCATTCGCCCACGGTTCCGTGGTGACCGGTGATGGTCGCCAGCTCGCCCTCGTTGACGATCAGCACGTCCACCGATCGCAGCAGCTCGGTTGGCAGCGCGCGCGCAGGCGCGGCATTGAGCACGACCTGCACGCCCGACGCGCGCGCGGCCAGTGCGAATGCAGTGACGGCTTCCAGCGGCGTCTCGAGCTGCAGCAGCAGGTGGCTGATTTCATGCAATGAAGAAAGTTCGTCACCGCGCAACGAAGCATTGGCACCCGGCGCTACCGTTATGGCGTTTTCTGCATCGTCGGCCAGGCAGATGAACGCGGTGCCGGTGGGCTCCGCGCTGCGCACGACCTGCATGCGCACGCCGGCATCTGACAGCGAATCTTCGATCACGGTGGCAAAGCGATCGCCACCCAACGCCAGCAGCATGCGTGTATCGACTCCACCCGCGCGCGCACAGGCCACTGCCTGGTTGGCGCCCTTGCCGCCGGGGAAGGTGGCAAATTCGCGTCCGAGCACGGTTTCGCCGGGCGCCGGCACGTGCGATGCCCGGACCACGAAATCGAGATTGGCGGAACCGGCGACCAGCAAGGTGCCGCGACCCTGCGCGCTCATCGCACCAGCGCCTGGTAAACCAGGTTGTAGAACGGCGTGCTGATCCGCGGCAGGTCGTTGGCCGCGTCGTTGGGAAGATGCTGCAGGAGCAGGATCGAGATCACCCGCTCGTGCGGATCGATGGAAAAATAAGTGGAAGCCGCGCCCGACCAGCCGAACTGGCCAACTGAACCCAGGCGACCCCTGCGTGCAGGATCGAGCAGCACCGAGCCGCCCAGGCCAAAGCCTTCGGCATCACTGAATTGGGTGACCGGCGGATCCAGGAACGTCAGGTGGTTGACCATCATCTGTTCGACGGTCTTGCGGCCAAGTATCGACGCGCCATCGAGGCTGCCCCCATCGAGCAGCATCCGGCACAGGCGCATGAAATCCGCGGCCGTGGAATACAGGCCGCCGGCGCCGCTGGTATACGGGTTGAGCATCACCCCGGGGTCGGCGGCGCTGGGGCCGTTGGCCAGGCGCAGCTTTCCATCCGCACCCATCACGGTGATATCGACGATGCGCCCGCGCTTGTCCATGGGGACACTGAAGCCGGTGTCGACCATGTGCAGCGGATCGAACACGCGTTGCTGCAGGAACGCATCAAAACGCTGTCCGCTGACCACCTCCACGACCCGTGCCAGCACTTCCAGCTGCGTGCCGTCGTAGCTGAAGCGCGTGCCCGGCTCGACCGCCAGCGGCAACCGGCTCAAGCGGCGCGAGAATTCTGCAAGATCAGCCGAGCCGTGCAGGTCCGCACGTTCCAGCAGCCTGGTGGGCTCCTCGAAACCGACGCCACCGGTGGCGAAGCCGGCGGTATGGGTAAGCAACTGGTGCAGGGTGACCTTGCTCTTCGCCGGCCGAAGCTGCGGCGCATCGGCGCTGCCGCCGGTGAACACCTGCATGCCTGCAAATTCCGGCAGGAATTTCTCCACCGGATCGTCAAGGCTCAACTTGCCCTCTTCCATCAACATCAGCACCGCGATCGTGGTCGCGGTCTTGGTCATGGAATAGATGCGGAAGATGGAATCGGTGCGCATCGAGGACGTGCGAGCCAGGTCGCGATCGCCGTAAGCCTGCGACTGCACGACGTCTCCATCGCTGACAACCAGGCTGACCGCGCCGAGATAGACGTGTGCGTCGGTCGCCTTGCGCAGGAAGCCATCCAAACGCTGCAGGCGTTGTGCCGAGAACCGGGGAGACTCGGTTCCCGCAGCCACGGGGCTGGCTGGCAATGAAGCGGCATCAACAGGCAGTGCACCCAGGAGCGCAAACGACAGGCCCAGCAGACCGGCTGTCGCTACGCCAGCGATCGAAAGCCGCCCGCGGGAGTGCCGGGCGGCTTTGGTGCTGGCGTGGCCTTGGCCCGCCATCGTGGATCGACTTGGGTTCAGAACGTCAGCTCATAGGTGACGGACGTCATGCGGCCGCGGCCTGCAAAATAGTTCTTGTAGAAGTCGACCTGCGACCAGCTGAGCACGTACTGCTTGTTGGTCAGGTTCTCGATGCCCACGGTGAAGCGGCCGTATTTCTCCATCTTGTAGGTCGCGCTGAGGTCCAACAGCGTGTAGCCCTTGGTGTGCTCCTCGAATCCGTACGTATTGCCGTCGAACGCGCGCATATCGGTGGCCGACAGATCCCTCGACAGCAGCTTGGTCGCACTCAGGGTCACGCCTGCTTCTGGCACGAAATTCCAGGTCATCGATGCGCCGATCTTGTCGGGATTGATGTCCGAGACGCCGATCGGCTTGGTCAACCCACCGGCCGGATAACGTCCCGCCAGGTCGGAATTCCAGAACGCAGTCTTGCCGCGGATGCGCGAGTACAGCGCGCTTGCCTTGAACGTATCGGTGAAGCGCCATTCGCCACTCAGCTCGACGCCCTTGATGCGGGTCGGGGCACGGTTGAGGACGTAGTCGTTGGTGGCGGGATCAACCGAGAGCGATGTGCCGAACGGCGAGCGGGAGTCGTAATACGAACCACCCAGCGAGCCCTTGTCGCCACGCCAGTTGAAGCCCAATTCACGGTTGTCGACGATGATCGGCTGGATATCGCGGATGCGATCGACCGACTGTCCAGGCACATTGATGTTGCGCAGCGGAATGCCGATGTTTGGCAGGCCGAAGCCTTCACCGTAGGAACCAAACACCGACCATTCGTCGGTGATGCGCCAGATCGCGCCGAAATTGATCAGGTTCTCGGTGTACTTCACGCCACCGCCGTTGACGAACACGCTGTTGCGGTACGCCGTGGTGGTGTAGCTGTCGACCTTCAACTCGCCACTCTCGTGCCGGTAGCCGCCGCTCAGGGTCACCGGACCCAGGTCATAGCTCAACTGCATGTAAGGCGCGGTGCTGGTGTATTTCATCGGCGGCACCCACAAGCGGTCGGTCAGGGCCAGGCGCTGCTGCGCCTCGTCCTTCACGTAGTCCACGCCCACGCGCAGTTCCAGCCCGGACACATCGAACAGCGAAGAGCGCACCCAGGACGGACGGAAGCCTTGCTTCCTGGTCGCGATTTCGGACTGGTCGAAGATGCGGTTTGCTTCATTGAAGCTGGAGTCCACCTTGACCAGCTGCTTGTCGTCGCCGTTCTCGGGCAGGTAGCGCATCGCCTGGTCCGCCCAGTAGCCATTCAACAGCAGCGTTCCGCCGAAGAAATCGCCATTGCTGTACAGCACGTTGAACTGCTCGAAATCGTTGATTTCGGCCTTGCTGCCAAAGATGTGGCCGCGCTCGGCGCTGTTGGTCACGGGGATCGGGCAGTAGACCGGATCGTATCGGCAGCCATCGACCCCGACGTAATCGCCATTGCCCTCGATCTTGAAGTGGCTGTAGCTGGCCTGCAGGCGCTGGACGCCGTCTTCGCCAAAGTTGATGCCACCCTTCAGGAACAGGTTCTGGGCCTCGGAATCAGACACCGAGCCACTGGTATTCATGCCCACGCGGCGACCGTCGGCATCGTAGGCCATGCCGCGGTCGATGACCGAAGCGCCCATCACCAGGTCGTAGTTGTCCTGCTTGCGCATGAAGTTCAGTCCGACCTTCCAGCCGCTGCTGTCGCCAGCGAACTGGGTGGAATAGCGCGTCACCAGGCGAAACTCGTTGCCTTCCTTCTGCGGTACGGCAGACAGGTAGTTGATGATGCCGCCTGCCGCGCCGATGCCTTCAGATGCCGACGGGCCGTTGATGACTTCGATGCGCTCCACGATGCCCATGTCGGTGAAGGTGGCGCTGCGATTGCCTTCGCGCAGCGGCGAGCCCTGCGGAATGCCGTCGAACAAGCGCAGCGCGATGCGGCCGCGCAGGGTTTCGCCGGAGTTGCTCATGGCCTGCGACGACTCCGCATAGCCGGGCACGGTACGCGCCAGCACTGCGGTGGCGTCTTCGGTCAACGCCAGGGTCTGCTTGATTTCTTCTTTCGACACCAGGGTGATCGCGCCCGGGATCTTGTCGATCGCCTTCGGCGTACGCGATCCGGTCACGACCACCGCGCCCAGGTCGACCGCATCCTTGTCTTTCTTTGCCTTGTCCTTCGCGGCCTCGACGCTGGCATCGTCGGTTGCATCCTGTGCCTGTGCATGGGTGTTGAAAGCGGATGCCAGCAGGATGCAGGCGATCGCGTAGGAAAGCGGCTTGATCATGATGTTCTCTTGGATGTCCAGTGACTGCTGGTGCATATCGTTGCGACATGCCCCCGTGATGATGCGCAACGGATGCAACGGCCCCCTCGCTGGTACCGTCCGTTTCGGTACCAACGCGATTGTTGCTGTGTTGACGGCTATGAGCCTATGCGCTCGCATGGGGGCATGAAACCGCCGCGCCCTATGTTCAGAACCTAGTTTTTGTTGCTTACCACGACAGCAAATATTTGTTGCTGTGCAGCATTCGCGACATATTCGTGTGCTGGCGGCATGACTGGTTGCGCGTGCAGGTCGGTCCTGGCGACGCCACGGATACGGGCGTTAATGGGCCTGCATCGCCTTGCGGCTTTCCTTCAGCAGCACGGTCACCAGGCGCACGCGGACGCTGGAACGTGACCAGACGATGCCGATGCGGCGCGGCTCCGACGGGTTGGGCAAGGGTATTCGAACGAGGCGAAGCCCTTCGGGCCAGGGCCGCGCCCAATCGGGAACCAGCGACACGCCCAGGCCGCGATCCACCATCACTGCGATGGCATTGAGCGCATTCAACTCGAAACGCTCGTGCGGCACGATGCCCGCGGCCCGCAGGTATTCATCGGCCTGGCGACCGCCCCACTGGTGACGGTCATAGCGGATCAGCGGCTGCGTGGCCAACAATTCGTGCGGATCCTGGCCGGCCAGGCTTTCGGGTGCCAGCACCACCAATGGCTCTTCACGCAGCAACTGCCACTCGCACGTCTTGGGCAACATGAAAGGCGCCTGCAGCACGATGGCCGCATCAAGATCACCTGCTTCCACCTGCCGGTACAAACCGGCCGAATAGCCCGGCTCGATGAACACGTTGATCTGCGGAAACGTCGCGACCATCCGCGCCAGCACGTCGGGCAACATGCCCGCCAATGCGGTGGGACATGCGCCCAGCCGCAGCTCACCGGACACCGCGCTGTCGTTGGCCACGCTTCGCAGGTCGGCGACGTTGCGCAGCAGGTCGCGCGACCGCTGCAGGATGCGCGAACCTTCCTCGGTCACGCATACCGTGCGCCCGGCACGCGCGATCAGCACGGTGCCTATTTCACGTTCAAGCGTGCGCAGCTGCTGCGCCACTGCCGCCGGCGTGATGTTGAGCACGCGCGCGGCGGCCGCCATCGAGCCGTGGTCGACGACCGTGACAAACGTATGCAGGAATTGCGTTTCCATCTGACCTCACATGCTGTGCACCCGAGGCTACACGAGCGGCCTGCGGCTTGCGAGGTCGCGCAGACCCACGTGGGCAACCGTCGACGTCAAGCCGCGGTGATGGGCTTGTCGCCATAGATGGTCAGTCCTTCCAGCGAACGCGTTGGCGCCGGGAAGAACAGGCTGGCCAGGTAGCCGATCACGATGCACAGGAAGATCGAGATGGCGAGGTAAAAGTACGGATGCACCAGGCTGAACGACCACGCCAGCAGTGTCAGGCAGATGCTGGATCCGATGCCGATGGCCACGCCGGCGGAATTCGCGCGTTTGGTGAACATCCCCAGCGTATAGGCACCGGCGAAGCCGCCGCCCAGCAGGCCGGCAAGCTCGATGGAAACATCGAACAACGAATGGATGTCGTAGCGCGACAACAGCAGCGCAAACCCGATGCCGACCAATCCGACCACCACGCTGGCCACTTCAGCAAACAGGACGCTGCGCGCGGGGGTTGGATGCTTGACCAGTTTTTCGTAGAAATCCACCGAGGCCAGCGTGGCAACGCTGTTGATGATGCTGGACAAGGTCGACATCGCCGCGGCAAAGATGCCCGCGATGATCAATCCGGTGACGCCCATCGGCAATTCCGCCGCGATGAACAAGGGGAATGTCGCGTCGATCGACAGCGTCGGGTTCATGCGTTCGGGATGCGATTTGTAATACACGAACAACGCCGTACCGATCATGTAGAACAGGAAGCCGCCGGGGATCATGATCGCCGCGAACGTCCACACCGAACGCCCCGCTTCACGATCCGAGCGCGTCGACAGCACGCGCTGCATCAGCACCTGGTCCTTGGGGAAGGTCAGCACGACGTCAAACAGGACCAGGAAGATGAAGCCCCAGACCGTGGCCTTGGTCAGGTCGAAACTGAAGTCGAACAGTCGCGTCTTGTCTTCCGCGGCCGCCACGCTCAACAGTTCCGGAATGCCACCGTTGAGCTGGTAGACGATGAAGCCGATGGCGAACACCGCGCCGCCGAACATCACGAACACCTGCACGAAATCGGTCCAGATCACCGCCTTCATGCCGCCCAGCGTGGTGTACAGGATGGTGAACACCCCCATGATCAGGATGCTCCAGACCACATCGATGCCGGTGATGGTGGCAATCGCCAGCGCCGGCAGGAACAGGATCACGCTCATCCGGCTGCCGATCTGCATCACGATGCACAGCGCGCTGGCAATCATGCGGATTGCCGGATGGAAGCGGGTTTCCAGGTACGAAAACACCGACATCAAATCCAGGCGCCGCAACAACGGCACGATCCAGATGGCGACGAACATCAAACCGATCACCGCAATCAGGTTGTTGGTCAGGTATTGCCAGTTGGTTTCAAAGGCCTTGGCCGGGATGGCGATGAAACTGATCGAACTGGTATTGGTGGCATACAGGCTGATGCCTGCCGCCCAGAACGGGATGCTGCGCCCGCCGACGAAGAAGTCTGATGTGGAACTGCGTTTTTCGCGCAGGTAGAAATAAAGCCCGATGCCGATCATCGCCCCCAGGTAGACCACCAGCACGATCCAGTCCAGCCACTTCAACAGCAGCTTGGTCGACTCGACTCGGGCATAGCCGAAGTCCAGGCCATTACCCGTTGCACCCGGCCGCGCCCAGAACACGCCGTTGTCCCAGGACGCCAACGCGAGCGGATCGAGCACGGTCGCGCCCGGCAACACCGCCCACGATCCGGTGATCGTGTGATAGGTCTGCAATGTCGCGGGCGCGCGCGCGTTGCCCAGTTCGCGCAGCAGGTACAGAACGTGCGCCTGCCCCATCGCACGGCCGGAGCCGGGCACCACGTCACCCGGTACGCGATTTTTTTCGTGCCAGCCGGTGTCGGCGGACCAACGCCACTGATGGTCGCCCCCGGCCGCATCGGCGACGGTGACAAAGACCGCCGAAGTCTGCACCACGAGGGACGATGGCGGTTGGTTGCCGGGCCAGCCGGCAAACGATGTCCAGCGCGCGCCCTGCGTGTCCGGGCTCAACTGCAGCAGCGTCGGCACCGCGTCATCCAGGCCGGCAACGTAAAGTTTTTCACCCGTCCATGCGCCGCGCACCTGCGTCAATGCACGCGGCAGCGGCGGCAATGGCGCGAGTGACAATCCATCGCGGGTGACTTCGATTCGTTCGATGCCCAGCGTCGCCGCCGGCCCGCCATCGACAAACGCATAGGCCTGCTTGCCATCGCCAAACACCCCGACGATGGCCGCCGACGGCGCCCCTGCTTTCCAGCGCGCCGCCACCCACACCGTCTTGTCGGGATCGAGCCGCCACGCAGTCTGGCGGGTGAATGCCAGCGGGACATCGTTGATGACCGCAATGCCAACAAGCGGTGCCCCGCTCTCCAGTGCGGGCAGCGCGGTGTTGTGCGCGGGCGTCAGGCTCTCGGCCGCAGCGGGCATCACCACCGACCAGCACAGCACCACGACCAGGCCCCATCTGCGCAAATATGCGCGGATCATCCCGGCGTCCCCGCCACGATGGCCTGCGCGCGTTTCAGGAACGGCATGTCGATCATCTTGCCGTCGGTGACAAAAACCCCGCGCCCGCGGTTCTCCGGCAATTGTGCCGCGGCCACGATCCGTTGGGCCGTGGCGCGCTCTTCATCGGATACATCAAACACAGCGTTGGCCAGCGGCACCTGGCGCGGATGGATGCAGCTCTTGCCGCAATAGCCCAGTCGGCGCGCCATCTGTGCTTCGGCGATATACCCCGCATCGTCGTGGAGGCCGGCAAACGCGCCATCGACGGCAAGCACGCCTGCCTGCGCCGCCGCCATGCGCACGGCAAACATCGCGGCATGCACGTTGGCGGCGTCGCGGCGATCGATGCCATGCGGTTCGAACAGGTCGCCCAGGCCGAGCTGCAGGCCGACCACGCGCGGATGCGCCGCTGCGATGTCAGCGGCATGGCGCAGCGACGTCGGTGTCTCGATGTTGACCAGCACGCCGATCGGCTGCGCGACCGCGTTGCTGCGTTCGGCATTTTCCAGAGCGATGATCGCGGCCTGCAGCGCGTGTGCGCTTTCGATCTTGGGCAGGTTGATCAGGGTCACCCCGTCACGCGCCACCGCATCCAGGTCCGCTTCGAAGTACGCCGTGTCGGGCGCATTGACGCGCACGATGATCAACTTTGCGGCTGCGCGCGCGGCATTCGAGGCGACAAACCCGGCCACGTCCTGTCGTGCCCCCGCCTTGTGCGCGGATGCCACCGAATCCTCGAGGTCCAGCGACAGCGCGTCAGCATCGCTGGCCAATGCCTTGGCAAACAGCTCCGGCCGCGTCCCGGGCACGAACAATTTGCTACGCATGCATCTGCCTTGTCATGCGCGGCAGTGTGCCCCAACAAACGCCGCACTTAGGCAATCCGGCGCATGTTCAAACAATAGGATTTGTGTTGGCTGCCTGCCGCTGTACGTGCAGTGATGCCAATGCGGGCATGTTCAAGGCAGGCGCTCGCGGGTCATGGTGATCGCTGCTTGGCAAGTCGGGCTTGGCCAAAGTCGCCTTGCACCAGCCGTTTCGGCCGTCGCCCCGGAGAACCCGGGGGAAATCCACGCTATCGAAAGTCCTAGCGTGGTGGGCGGTGAGGGTTTCGAACCCCCGACCCCTACCATGTCAAGGTAGTGCTCTACCACTGAGCTAACCGCCCGAAGGGCTGCGAATTCTAGCCTGCCAGGCTGATGCACACAAGCAAACGCGACCCAGCCCCCGCAGGCCGGGGATCACGCCCGGGCGGCATCAGATAGGCGCGCGGGTCGCGCATACAAGGGCAGCGCGTGCGTCGGGGGTGTGACCCCGACCTCCGGGCGCCAGGCCCCTTGCCTCGTCAACACCTACCCCGACAGTCATGTAGGTCGAGGTCACATCCCCGACGGTCTTTGATCGGTCTACATGCCGGGCCTGCCATGCCTGTCGAGCGACCATGCGTCGGGGACGTGGCCCCGACCTACGCACTACGCGACAGTCACGTAGGTCGGGGTCACACCCCCGACGGCCTTTGATCGGTCTACATGCCGGGCCTGCCACGATCGTCGAGTGGCCCATGCGTCGGGGACGTGGCCCCGATTTACGCGCCCATGTGCGTTCCTACAAAACGCGTCAAGGCGATGGCTGCCAAAGGGCCCTACCCCGCCAGCATTGCATCCTTCAATCGGCGGATCTGGTCGCGCACGTGCGCGGCCTGTTCGAACTCAAGGTCGCGGGCGTGCTGGTACATCCGCTGCTCCAGGCTCTTGAGCTTTGCCGATGCCTGCGACGCATCGAGCGCGCCATAGTCCTCGGCGTCCTCGGCAACGCGGCGCAGCTTGCCGCGCCCCTTCTTCTCGGTCGAAGGATCGGCGCGCGCGCCCTCCATGATGTCGACGATGCTCTTCTGCACCGACACCGGCGTGATCCCGTGCTCGGTGTTGTATTCAACCTGCTTGGCCCGGCGCCGATCGGTTTCCTCGATCGCCTTTTGCATCGAGTTGGTGATGCGGTCGGCGTAGAGGATCGCCTTGCCACGCAGGTTGCGTGCGGCGCGGCCGATGGTCTGGATCAGCGAACCGGTGGAACGCAGGAAACCTTCCTTGTCGGCGTCCAGGATCGCCACCAGCGACACCTCCGGCATGTCCAAGCCTTCGCGAAGCAGGTTGATGCCGACCAGCACGTCGAACTTGCCAAGGCGCAGGTCGCGGATGATCTCCACCCGCTCCACCGTATCGATGTCCGAATGCAGGTAGCGCACGCGCACATCGTGCTCGGCAAGATATTCGGTGAGGTTCTCGGCCATGCGCTTGGTCAGCGTGGTGATCAGCACGCGATCGCCCATCGCCACGCGCAGGTTGATCTCGCCAAGCACGTCATCGACCTGGGTCGCAACCGGGCGGATTTCGACCTCGGGATCGATCAAGCCGGTCGGCCGCACCAGCAGCTCAACCACATGCCCCTGCGACTTTTCCAGCTCGTATTCGCGCGGCGTGGCCGAGACGAAGATCGTGCGCGGCGAACGTCCCTCCCACTCCATGAACTGCAGCGGCCGGTTGTCCATCGCAGACGGCAGCCGAAAGCCGAATTCCACCAGCGTTTCCTTGCGCGAGCGGTCGCCTTTGTACATCGCCCCGATCTGCGGAACCGTCACGTGCGACTCATCGACCACCAGCAGCGCGTCGGGCGGAAGATAGTCGAACAGGCACGGTGGCGCCTCGCCTGGCATGCGCCCGGTCAGGTGGCGGGAGTAGTTTTCGATGCCGTTGCAATAACCAACCTCGGCCATCATTTCCAAATCGTACTGCGTGCGCTGCTGCAGGCGCTGCGCTTCGACCAGTTTGTTCTGCGCGTAAAACTGCTCCAGCCGCATCGGCAACTCATCCTTGATCGCATTGATCGCGTCCAGCACGGTGCGGCGCGTGGTGACGTAGTGCGATTTGGGATAGATCGTGTAGCGCGGCAGCGTGCGCAGCGTCTCACCGGTGAGCGGATCAAACAGCGTCAGCTTCTCGATCTCGCCGTCGAACAACTCCATCCGCAGCGCCTCGGAATCCGACTCCGCCGGATGCACGTCGATCACCTCGCCGCGCACGCGGTAGGTACCACGACGCAGTTCGGTATCGTTGCGGCTGTACTGCATCTCGGTCAGGCGGCGGATCAGCTCGCGCTGGTCGATGCGCTCGCCGCGCACCATGTGCAGCACCATCTTCAGGTATTCGTTGGGGTCGCCGAGGCCGTAGATCGCCGACACCGTGCAGACGATGATCGCGTCGCGCCGCTCCAGCAGTGCCTTGGTCGCCGACAGGCGCATCTGCTCGATGTGCTCGTTGATCGAACTGTCCTTGTCGATGAACGTGTCCGATGACGGAATATAGGCTTCCGGCTGGTAGTAGTCGTAATAGCTGACGAAGTACTCCACCGCGTTGTGCGGGAAGAACGCCTTGAACTCGCCGTACAGCTGCGCCGCCAGGGTTTTGTTGGGCGCCATCACCAGGGTCGGCTTCTGCACGGCCTGGATCACGTTGGCGATGGTGTAGGTCTTGCCCGACCCGGTCACGCCCAACAGGGTCTGCCGCGCGATTCCGCTCTCGAAGCCCTCGATCAGCTTGGCGATCGCCTGCGGCTGGTCGCCCGCCGGCTGGTAAGGCGCGACAAGCTCGAACAGGTTCGATTGCGGTGCGACGGAAGGGGCGATGTCGTTCATAGGCAGTGGGATGCGACCAATCGCGCAGTTTAACGAGTCATCGATATGGGGCCATGAAGCACCGCGGGCAACCACGCTCGCACGGCCGGGCAAGCACGGCACGTAGGCCGGCCCACGCGCCCCACGCCATGCAGCGCGGGAGCAGGCCTGCATCTCCGTAGGAGCGCCCCATGGGCGCGATCGCTTTGCCGGGACCGCCAAATCGCGGCCATGGGGCGCTCCTACAAACCCCTACTCGACACGCGGGTTTTTCCTACCCATCGCACCAGCAATTCCCGATTCCGCCGCCAGGCCACCGCACCTAACCTGATGACTTCCCGGCAAGGAGCCACACAATGAACGGCAAGGACGCAGGTTTCAGCTTGGTCGAGGCAATCGCAACGCTCGCGGTGCTGTCGATCCTCATGGCCGTCGGCCTCCCCTCCTTTAAAAGCCTGCTGCAGAATCAACGTGCGGCCAGTGCGCGCTACCAGCTGACCTACACCCTCGCCTCTGCGCGAATGGCGGCCGTCACCTATCGGGAGCCGGTTTCGGTCTGCCCAATCGACGCAAACCAGCGCTGCCGCACCGATGGCGTCTGGGAGCATGGCTGGATGACGTTCCGCGATCCTGCGCGCAACGGCCAGCCGCAGAGCGTCGATGCCATCCTCAACATGACCGATCGCCTCGACCAAAGCATGCGGCTTCGCAGCACCCAGGGACGCCGACTGGCGCGTTTCCAGCCCGATGGCCGATCCGGCGGCAGCACGCTGACCCTTAGCCTGTGCGCGTCGGAAGATCGCAAACCGCTGGGCCAGGTCATCCTCAACAACGCCGGAAGGTCGCGCGTGGTGGCCCATCCCAGCGAGGATCAGGCCTGTGCGCGCGCCGGATAAACGAGCTCCAGGAAATTTTTCGGTGCGGATGATCCTGCTCCCCAGCGTCACTTGAAAACCAGGGTGCAGGCCGCCTGCCTGCGCTACAAAGCGAGAAAAAGCCCTTTTGCGACGCCTCATGGCATCACCGGGCTTGACCCCAGCGGCCCACCGCCTAAAATGTCGATCCCCGCCCGAATAGCTCAGCTGGTTAGAGCACTTGACTGTTAATCAGGGGGTCGTTGGTTCGAGTCCAACTTCGGGCGCCAGATAAAAGCCAAAGAAGCCGCCAGCATTGGCGGCTTCTTTTTTGCGGATGGAAAGGGAATTTTGCCGCCACCGTTGCCAGCAGCATCCCGGCATCGAGTTGCAGCTAAAGTCGGTTTCAATTCCACGAAGCCACCGCCGCAAGCGTTTCGCATGCTGCAACACCTTCTCACGCAGCCCCATGTCCAGCTGCCACATCAGTCGATCGACATGAAGTCGCGCAGCGCGCATGGGGTCCATCCACGCTGCGATAAAAATGAGTCTGCGCGCCGAAATGAAAGCGAAACCTCTCCACTTGAGGGGCCCAGTCCCTCCAGGAATCCAACGTCTGGGGTGATCTTTCCCATTGCCCGAACACGACGCCATTCAGTCCGTCGTGCGGTTTCGCCTGATCCTGACCCATTGTCGATGGCCGGCTGTTTGGCTTTGCAGCAGCCGTAAAACGTCGTGCTTGCCAATTCACACGGATATTTAAACGACGGCTTGATGAACCGGGGCGTCATCTTTATTTCAAGGCTCCAACTTCAGTCCAACTCCATGCGTCCCGATCGCGGGAACAAAAAAAACCGCCAGTGACGGCGGTTCCTTTGTTCTCGTTATCCTCAGGCTACCAGCACAGGTCGGCCGAAGCTGCTGTACCACCCTCTTCCCTGATCCCTTGCTGGTTCACCTTGAGCGTTCCGCACAGGGTGTCGTTGGCAAGCTGCGATCCCAGGGGAGTCGCCTGCAGCTTGAAGCTTCTTGCGGTCAGTGCGCCGTCGAACGCCACCGTGTAGAAACGCGCAACATCTGCATCGCATTGCGTGGCCGGTGCTCCGACATACGTCATGTTGGTGGTATACCAGCGCTCCATGAACTGGGCACGTTCCTGGAGGCAGGACGTAGCCGCGCTACGCCGCGACTTGGTCACCGAAGACTGGTAACTGGCATAGGCAATCGTGGCCAGGATGCCCAGGATCGCCACGGTCACCAGCAACTCGATCAGCGTGAAGCCAGCGATGGTATGACGCCCCCGATGCGCGCAGGGCGGCATCGGGGCGTTGACGGACAGCTGTGAAATTTTCATGGGTCAGTCCCTGATCACTTCGCGCCATGAAACACGGCCGGTATTACGCGGGTCGGTGATCTTGACGTCCTTCTTGCCACCCGTTGAGCCACCCTGCGTCAAGCGGCCACGCATCAGGTTGGGCATAGTGCCCATGCCAACACCTAGATCGACAGAACCAATGGGCAGTTTGTTGCCGCTGCGATCAGTCAAGGTGTCATCTCCGGGCAGGTCGAAGAACGACGTGCCCAAACTCGTGCCGGTGAAGGCATCCATGGCATTGACGTAGCCCTTGCCATCCGACTGGCACGCATCGGCAACCGGGATGATGCTCGCCACCACCAGCGCACTCCCATACATCTGGGGATCGCTGACGATGCGCTCACCCTCTACCGTGTCCGAAGGCGGTGTGAGCAAATTGATGAACCATCCCTTGGAACCCGCAGGCAGTGGCGTATTGGCTTCAAACGAACGCACGGGCATCCCATCCCGGGTGCCTGCGAGCACCGTCCGGCGCGACGTCAATTCAGTCCGCAACGTCGTGGAGTCGTTGTCAATCACCCCGTACAGACTTTGCACGTTCTGATTGCTCACATCTCCAGTCGTCATGAAGCTACCAGTACCGAAGAACACCCAGGTCTTGTAGGTCTTGGGGTCGAGCGCGACGGTCGGACCGCTGGTGATCGGCTGAAGTGTGGCCGGACTGCCCGGATACTGAGCCGTAAATAACTTTTTCCGGCTAGTGGGTGCCTGCCAAGTGCTCGGCGTCGACGACGAGAGATCAAACTTCCAGAGATTGCCGTACAGGTCACCTGCGTACACATGATCCACGCGACCATCCCCGTCATCATCCCAGGCAACAGGTGCCGACAACCCATTGGGCACTGCAGAGGTACCTACACCGGTATCGATCTTGCTTACCAAAGCGCCGGTATCCAGGTTGTAGATAAACAACACGGCGTGGTTATTGCTGCTGTTGACCCCGTTGCTGACAATCGCCACGGTCGCATTGTTGTTGAGCTTGGCGATGATAGGCGCGCCCTGAACCAGCCCCATATCGGCATCCTGCACGTAGCCGTTCGCTGTAAGCAAGTTATTGCCAGACTTGTCCCATTTCACGTTGGCGGCCGTAAAGCTGCCTGGATTGGTGACGTCCAGCGCAAAGACACCCTTGCCGCCCTTGCCCAGGGCGCCTACGAGAATATTCTTGGTCCCCGGGGTCTGTGCCCGTGTCGAAACAACCATCGGCCCATCAACAAAGTAACGATGCGAATAGTCTGGCCGGCTGATGGTGGACAGGTCCGCCAAATTGATGCCCGCAGGCATGTAGGCAAACAACTCTGCGCCATCATCGGCGTCGATGGCATGCAACATGCCGTCGTTCGCGCCCACATATAGCGTGTCGGTATCTGACGTATAGGCAGGCGACGAACTGACAACGTCACCGAGCACGCTGTTTCGGTTGCGCAGCGTGCCACCGGGATTGCGGAGCTCAAGCGTCCGATTTCCGGCGATATAGGCAGCATTGTTTGCACCAGTCACCTTGTACTGGTCGCTAGTGCCATTGCGGTCAAGTGCAGTGACTTGGCCGGCTGTCGGGAACGTCGCAGCTATGGCGCCCGTGTGGGTCAGAATCTTTCGCCCAGTCGAGGGAATATGCTCGGAGGCCTTCCATGCCAAAACATCGAATTTCTTGGTCGTCGCATTCTCCGTATAGGCGCTGAACTCACCCGTCCACACCCCCGACACATATGTCGCCTGGAACACCTTGGTCTCGGTATCAATGCGCGTGGAGTTCGCGGAGACGTTGGAGAACGAGCCAGTCCTTTCCGTGATGGCCGCCAAGGCAGCCTTTAGGCCATTCGTAAATTCATCCGGATCACTGGCCGCTAGAAAGGTGCCGCGTCCGTTGACCGCCGCGTGCAGCAAATCGTCGATTCGATCCGCATCCTCGTTATCGGTAGGATCCGGCCAAGCCGCATAGCTACTCGGAACACTCCCAACGCTGCTCATTCCTGTGTTGCCCTTGAGCCCGATCGAAATGCCAAAAGTCACCATGTGTTGCCAAAACGCAGGGTTGGCTGTTGACTCAGGAACGGTGTTCGCCAAGTCGGTGCGCAGGTCTGTCTTCCAGTAATACATGGCGATGTCCGCCAGCGTGTTAGACACGGTGTCCTGATACGGAGCAGAAGCAGTGTAGGTATAGCTCTTCCCTCCCGGCCCGGTAATCGCGGCAGCACTGGTGCCATCCTCGTTGCCGGCGGAAGTGCTAACGCTATTCCAGTAACCATCGGTGGTGAGGATGGCGAAGTTCTGCCGGCAACTAAGCTGACTAGTGCCGACCTCAGGCCCGTAAGGCCCCGCATTGGTCGAATTTGCGTAGTAGGCGCCAGCCGATGCCAGCGCGCCATGCAAAGGTGTACCACTTGTGGCTTGGGCATCGAATAGACGCTGATACCAAGTGGAACGATTTGTGACCCCGCTTGCCGAAATGTCCGCAAACAGTCCTTGGTTGCTGTTGACCGGAATATTGAAATTGTTACGGTTATGAATCGTGCGAAAACCGACGCGAACATCGTTGCCCATGCCACTGAACGCCGCACTGGAGCCTGACTTGGCCGTCTTGGTGCGTGTGCGATTGTAGGAATACCAAGTCGCGAAATTCACTTTTTCCGCCGCCTCGCCACGTCCCGTTGGGGTCGCGTAGGTACAGTTCCGCCATCCCCAGCCGGTGGTCGTCGTGTCACAACCTGCAGCAGTTTCGCCGGTATTGTCCAGAGCAGAATGAGTTCCGCGCAATGTCAGGTTGTTGAATGCAATCCCGTTCGAATTGGGTCCACGGACAACGACGTAGTATCGTCCAGCGGTTGGATTATTGATCGAAATCGACTCATTACTGTTATTGCTGGTCGCACTCCAATCAAAATTATTGATATTGACCGTTGCATTATTGAATCGGACATACAAATTCGCATTGCCGTTGTTGGCCTGAGTGCTGAACGTAACATTGGTCGCAGTAGCCGGCACATCCAGAAAGAACGTCGCAGTATAGCTGTTTTTACCGCCCGAAAGTCCGGTACGAAGTAGCCCTTCATTACTGCTTAGCGACGCCTGTAATCGTTCGCTTCGCACCACCCTTCCGTTGGTCAATATTTGATAACGATAATATTGAGTCGCGTCTGTCGTGTCGGAGTTCCCGGCTTTTGGCACATAGAAAGTCTGGACGTCATCTGAAAGGTCCGTTGTGCCGCCGGGTGTCGTACTGCCGTCTGCATAATTGGGGCTGGAGTATGCCGCAGCATAGGATGTACCGCCTGCGCGGGGTGTACCATCTGCACCAGTCCACGGAACATAATCGGTTATCGGATTGTAATAAATCGTATTGGTGACATAACTCTGATCATAGATGGCATTTATATTGGTACTGGTAGTGTTGTAGCTATTATCACTACCGGTATTGTTTCCCGTCGCAGCACTGCTGATGCCGCCCCCTGAGATTCGGGGAATGCTTGGGTTATACATGTAGCGCCACGCCATCGAACCAGAATCATCCAAGATAAAAAGGATGTTCGGTGGCACGCGGCTACCCGTGGTCAACGGGTCGTCCGGAATCGCAATACCCGCATTCGCCGGCAGCGATAGCAGCGTTGCCAGACAGGCGAAGCTAACTGCACGAAACCGCTCGATCCATCGATCGCGCAGTGTTTGAGGCTTGAGGGTTTGCTTGTGCATGACGGGTTCCCCTTACTGCACGATGAAATTGGTTTGCAGGACGACCTGGGCACGGCCATCGGCCTGGCTGCGGGCGGTGATGCGGTAGCGCGGTGACAGGCAAAGTGCGTCGACAGGGACCTTGCGGTCACAGCCAGGCCAAGTGGGTGCGTCACCCATGTATTCGACGATGAACGTTGAGGGCGTGGGAAGCGCGCCCATGCTGGTGGACGCACTGCGCCAGGCGTTGAACCCCGCATCCAGCCAGCGGTCGGTTGCAGTGGGCAACGGCGTTGCGCAGACGCCGTTTGTGCAGCCTGCACCCGTGGGAGGTGCAGCCAACGCGGCGGCCACGCTTTCGCCTTCGCGAAGCGCGGCTTCCGCCGCCTGGAAGCTCAAGCTGCGATCGCGCATGTTGGCGCTCATGCGCTCATCCAGCGACGTGCCGCGCAGGATCGCCAGACCCAGCACGGTCATGATCAATAGCAGTATCAACACGACCACCAGGGTGGCGCCGCGCTGCAGGGATGGTCGGAGATGTGAGGCTCGAATGCTCATGGATTGCGATTCCGCAAGCTGGCCACCTGGATCAGGCGACGGGTGATCGGGGCGCCGTCAGTGCCGACGCTGTCAGTGCTTTGCAACGCAAGTTCGATGCGCATCGACAGGACATTCCCCCAATTTGCCGCGCCCACGGCCGTGGCCGGCACGTAGCCATTGGCGCCGCGCAGCAGGTAGGTAATGGTCATGTTCTGGACGCCCTCGGCGATCTCGTCATTGATGATGCTGGCTGCCGCGCCGCCGCTGAGATGCGATTGGTAGAGCGAACGGCCACCATTTGCGTTGTTGCCGATATACCAGCGCACCGCGCGCATCCTGGCCAGGACCGAATTGGGTGCCGCATATTGGAATACCTTGGCCGATGCGTTGCAGATACCAGGCGCCTGAAGCGCCAACCCGGACGTGCAGTTCCCAGGCGTCAGGATGCCTGCGCCATTGCTGATGGTTTGGCCACTCACGGCGGTAGCCTGGAAAACGGAGGCCTGGCGCGCATTGCAGGCAATCATGATGTCGCCGGCATTGAAATTATGCGTGCCGGTGATCGTAAATACCGCGCCCGCGGTATCGTGAGCGCTGATCGTTGCCACGCCAGCATCGGCCGACAACATCTGGATGGCATCTGTTCCGGCGACTCGTTGGCCGGCCGCTGTGCCGAACGCCAAGCCAGGCGGTGCGACCGTACCCGGATACCCCTGCATCGCGGCACCCCAGTCGACCAGATTGGTGTACCAATTCGTGGCCGCGGCATTGAGCACGTTGTTGATCGGGACGTTGTTGACGCAGGGATTGCCGCTGGCCTCGCGCAAGTCGCGACCCATCAGCTCAAATGCCGTCCGAGCGTTTTCCTGGAGTGAACCCAGGTTCTGGGCCGAGCGGAACGTCCGCTGGTTGGACACGAAAATACCCGCGGCGGCGCCGACCACCAGTAGCCCCAGCACGAGGGCAATCATCAGTTCGATAAGACTGAAGCCGCGGGCATGTCGCGGCCCTGCGTGGAGACGTGACTGGTTTGGGGCATGGATTTTCATAGCAGGGCCTGCGTCGCGATGCTGTAGGTTTCCGATGCCGCCGCGTTGCTTCCGTCGGCGGTTGCGCGGCTTTCGTCCCACTGCACGGTCACGGTGCAATGATTGCCGCCTGCGCCCACGCAGTCGATCTGGCCACACGCACCGGTGCCCAGTACCGTGGGTTGTTGCATGTCGTTGATCCAGGCAATCCGATCGGTCGCCGCCAGACTGGTCCCGGTGGGCGCTGCGCAGGTCATGCCCATGTTGTAGCCGGCGGCGATCGCAATCGCACGATTGGCGCGCATGGCATCGAGGATGGCGTAGGTCTGCACAACTGCCTGGCTGCGTTCGAGCGAACTTTGGCTGTTGCGCAGTGCGGTGGCTTGCATGGCAGCGACGCCCAACATGCCGATGCCCATGATCAGGACGGCGATAAGGACTTCCACCAACCCCACGCCGCGCTGGTTGCGGGCCGGGTTGTATTGCCTGGAGGGACGCATGTTGCTCGTCACGAGATCACCTTTGTCATCTAGTTGGCGGGTGCGGCGCATACGCCGGCGCCGGTTGCCTTGGTCGTGGAAACCCGGCTGCCCGACGCAATGCGGACAACACGCATGTTTTCAGCAGGGCTGGTCGTCACCATGCACGGGGCGATGCTGGCAGTCAGCAGCGAGCCATTGGCCGCGCG
Source organism: Lysobacterales bacterium (assembly GCA_038241735.1). Taxonomy (GTDB): domain Bacteria; phylum Pseudomonadota; class Gammaproteobacteria; order Xanthomonadales; family Xanthomonadaceae; genus Luteimonas. The sequence continues at coordinate 8,152 of JBBSST010000008.1, read as the reverse complement.
CGCCATGCCATCGGCACGGAACACGATGCTGCCGGCATTGCCGGTCACCGCCGGGCTGGTCAACACCTGCAACGGCGCCTTGGCATGGCCGACACGCAGGACTTCATCGGCAGTGGGTGCCGGGTTGTCGATCCAGACGATCCAGCTTTGCCAGTCGCCTGCTGCGCCCGCACATGTGGTGTTGTCCGCGCTGGCGCAGACGGTGACACGTGCATTGCGGCGGATGGCTTCGGAGCGTGCGGTTTGCAGGTCGCCCACCAGGTCGTTGGCAGCACCTGTCAGGCGACTGCTGTTCATCAGTGAGGTGAAACTTGGATAGGCGATGGCGGTGACGATCGCCAGTACCGCGATGGTGACCATGAGTTCGATCAGGGTGAACCCACGCGCACGCGCGCCTTGGGCGTGCCCGGATGTTTCAATTTTTTGCTGATCGCGCACAGACAACATCGGAATCCCCCACTGCCCCAAGGCCACAAGATAGATGGAGGGACGCCTGACACTCCAGCAACGACCGATCAGCGGCTGGGTTGACGGCATCAGCGGCCCTTTCAGCCCAGGATTGGTGGACTGCACGGATAATGCATAGTCTTGTTGCCATGATCCTGACAACACCTTCCGCTTCTTCGCCTGCCCACCCACGCCCATTGGATGTGCTGTGGCAGGGGCCGACCATCATGTGGGTAATCCTGGCCGGTGAGGGGCTGGCCGCTGTGCTGGCCTTGAGCCCGGGAGTGGGCAATGGTCGCTGGGTGTACTTCGGGCTGGCGTCGCTGATCGTGCAGTGGATTGCGTTTCTGGCGCTGGCCAGCCTGTACCTGCTGCGCCGGCAGCTGCGTGGAATGAAGGCATCGCATGTGGTTTACCTTGCGCTGGCGATGCTGCTGGCAAGCGCGTGGCTGGTGGTGGGCGCGCTGTGGTGGCTGCTGCGCGGCATCCTGCCAGCGGAGGATGCGAATTGGCAGCAATTATTGCTGCGGTTTTCCGGAATCGTCGTCATCGTGGGCCTACTGGGCGTGGCAGCACTGCAGAACCACTGGCGCGCACGCCAGCTTGCGGTGCGGGCCAAGCAAGCCGAACTCGAAGCCTTGCAGGCGCGTATCCGCCCGCATTTCTTGTTCAATACCTTGAACAGTGGCGTGGCGCTGGTGCGGCAACAACCGGAGCAGGCGGAGCAGCTGCTGCTGGGACTGGCGGATTTGTTCCGCGCAGCGTTGGCCAATCCGCATGACATTGAGCTGGGCGAAGAAATTTCGTTGACGCAGCGTTACCTGGAGATCGAGGCGATCCGGTTTGGGCCAAGATTGCGTGTGCGCTGGGATTTGCCCGAGCCGCTGCCGTTGGTGAAAGTACCGGCACTATCGATCCAGCCATTGGTGGAAAACGCGGTACGGCATGGCATCGAGCGACTGCCCGAGGGCGGCGAGATCAACATTGCCGTGGCTGTGCGCGAAAACGCTGTGGTAGTGACGATCCGAAACCGGATTGCTACAAGCAACCTGGATGGCGAGGCACGAGGCGGCCATTCCATCGGAATCAAGGCGACGCAGGCGCGCCTGCACGCCAGCACCGGCGGGCGAGGCAGCCTGGTGTCCTTGCAACGCGATGGCGATTACATCGTTGAGATGACGCTGCCGTTGTAGGTGGACGGCTCTCATCGAGGCCGGGGTTTTCGGTTGGTGGCGGGCAGGAGCAGTGCGTGGGTGCGGATAACGTGTTGGGAACGCTTTGTCGCGCCGTCGGGGTGCGCTGCCGTTTGTAGAGCCGTCGCGCCGGTTTGTTGAGGTGGTTGCGACGCGTGGTGATGTTGGGCGTCGGAGCTTGGTCCAGACATCGCGGGGGTGAAGGCGCTGTGGTTTGCGAAGGTGGGCACGCCTTGCCGGGAACGCTATCGCGCCCATGGGGCGCTCCTACGTGGGCGGATTTGTTACGTCGTGGGGGCTATGGCCGTGACGGTTTGAGGGCGCACCGTCGGGGGCGTGGCCCCGACCTGCGGAGATGGACGGGCTCTTTGGGTTTCAGCAGAGCAGGTAGGTCGGGGTTACGCCGCCGACATTTTGGTTCGATTGCCGGGGGCGTGGCCTCGACCTGAGGAGATGGACGCGTGCGCGGGCAGGCTTGTCCTCTATGCGCACACTTGATAGCAGGGCTTGTAGTCGCCTGAGATTTTCATGCGACGTTGCTGGACGAATGCGCGCAGCAGGGCGTCGAGGGACTGCATCATGTCGGCGTCGCCGTGGATCTGGAACGGGCCGTATTGCTCGATGCGGCGCATGCCGTCTTCCTTGACGTTGCCGGCGACGATTCCGGAAAACGCGCGGCGCAGGTCGGCGGCCAGCTCGTGCGGTTTGCGACCGTGGTGCAGGTCCAGCGCGGCCATCGCCTCGTGGGTGGGCATGAACGGTTGCTGGAACTCCAACGGGATCATCAGCGACCAGTTGAAGAAAAACGAATCCTTCTGCGCGATGCGATATTCGCGCACCTTGCGGATGCCTGCCGCCATGCGTTTGGCCACCTTGGCCGGTTCGCCAACGATGATTTCGTAACGACCCGTGGCGGCATCGCCCAGGGTGAGCTTGATGAACGTGTCGATCTGCTCGAAATACGGCGCGGAGGCGACCGGGCCGGTGAGGATCAGCGGGAACGGCAGCTGTGCGTTTTCTTCGCGCAACAGGATGCCCAGCAGGTAGAGGATTTCCTCGGCCGTGCCCACGCCGCCGGGGAACACGATGATGCCGTGGCCAAGGCGAACGAAGGATTCAAGCCGCTTCTCGATGTCCGGCATGATCACCAGGTGGTTGACGATCGGGTTGGGGGACTCGGCGGCGATGATGCCGGGCTCGGTGATGCCGATATAGCGCGTGTTGGGCGTGCGCTGTTTGGCATGCGCGATGGTCGCGCCCTTCATCGGGCCCTTCATCGCGCCCGGGCCGCAGCCGGTGCAGATGTCGAAGCCGCGCAGGCCCAGCTCATAGCCGACCAGCTTGGTGTATTCGTATTCGTCACGGCTGATGGAATGGCCGCCCCAGCACACCACGAGGTTGGGTTCGGACGGTTGCAAGATGCGCGCGTTGCGCAGCAGGCCGAACACGGCGTTGGTCAGGCCCGATGAGGTTTCGAGGTCTTCGGCATATTCCGGGCCGAGCTCGATCGCGGTATAGGCGAGGTCGCGCACGACGGCGAACAATAGTTCGGCGACGCCGCGGATGATCTCGCCATCGACGAAGGCCATGGCCGGTGCACGGGTCAGGTCGATGCGCACGCCGCGATCCTGCTGCAGCACTTCGATTTCGAAATCCGGATACAACTCCTGCGCCGCGCGCGGATCGTCGGAGGTGCTGCCGCTGGTCAGCACCGCCAGCGCGCAGGAGCGCAGCAGGTCGTGCATGCCGCCACTGGAAGCATCACGCAGGCGCGCGACTTCGTCACGGGACAGGATATCCAGCCCGCCGCGCGGGTAGATGCGGGCGTTTACCACCGGCAGCGCTGTCGCCACCGTTTTAGTCTGGGTCATCGTCTTGATGTCTTGTGTTGTCGAAGCAGGACTTTAACGCAGTCAGGCAGATCCATGGCTGCTGGTCGGCCGATCCAGCCACGCACACGGTCTTTCCTGCCTTGACCAGGCGCGTGTCGAGTGCTTGCAGGCCGATGCCTGGTTGGCGGCCACGGACACATGCAGGGCATCGACCGCGCACAAGGCAATGATGATGAGTTCAACCTTCTGGGCGTACTCAACCGCCCGCTCAGTCAAGCCTTCGCGTCGGCGAGATTGGCAGGTATTCACGAGGCAAACAGATGACCAACTAATGTTTCATTTCAGATGAATTGAAGCTAGAAATAAAAATCACGCCCGCATCTGCCTCCATAACGAAAACGGCCGGGTTTCCCCGACCGTCTGCGCGCATCGAATCGCGAGGCGATCAGAAGCGGTAGTGGAAGCTAGCCTGGATCGACCAGCGCGACACGCCGGTGTTGCCCTTGTCGTTGTTGTTTTCCTGGATCTCGGATGTGTCGGTGGTGCCGGTGAAGTTGTAGACGTACTTGCCGGTAGCCGGGTCGATGCCCGCGTAGTTGGCCACGCGCGCGGTCGAGTAGAAACCGTAATCGTCAATCAAACCCCAATTCTTGTTGATCATGTTGCCGATATTCATGATGTCCAGCGCCAGTTCGGCCTTGTGACCCTTCATGAAGCCCGGAATTTCCTGGCTGACATGCACGTCGAAGTTGTTGACCCACTTGGCATTGAACTCGTTGGCCGGCGCGATCTGGCCCTGGAAACGCTTCAGCTCCGGATGCTGGTCAAGCCAGGCGAAGAACGATTGCTCCATCGCCACGCCGCCGGTGAACTTCACATCGCCTGGGCCATTGGGCACATAGAACAGGTCGTTGGTGTTGGCACCGTCGCCATTGGTGTCGTTGAAGAAGATATAGCTGAACGGACGGCCGGAGCGACCTTCATAGAACACACCAACGCTGGTCTTGTTGTCGCCGAAGAACTTGTGTTGCCAGTTCAGGGTGCCGGTGAAGCGATCCTTGATGGCATAACGCGAATTGTAGGACGCGTTTTCGTTGGCCGTGCCGATCAACGTATTGCCCCAGTTGGAGGTGTTCTGCGAACTGGTCAGCGGGCTGACTTCGGACGCTGTCGTGTGGGTATACGCTGCCGACCATGCCCAGTCGCTGGTCATCGGTTTGCTAAGGCTGACGGTGAGTTGGTTGGTCTTGCCCTTGCTGGTGTTGCGCATCAGCATCACGTCGCCGATGCCATTGGGGCGATAGTTCTTGGTGCCGGCGCCCTTCTTGCCATCGGTCATACCGAATCTGTCACTGTTGTTCGGGTTAAGACCATTGGCATTCCAGAAAATCGGCCGGCCATCCTGGCCGATGGCCGTGGCGCCATTGCCATTGCCGTCGAACAGGTCAAGGCGTTCGATGTACAAGGCATCCTTGACGTCGGTCAGCAACAGTTCGGCGGAGGCCACGATGCCGTACCACGGCAGCTCATGATCGAACGCCAGGTTGGCCTTCCAGACCGACGGCATCTTCAGGCCGGGCTCGACAATATCGACGTTGGCACGCGGACAGCTGGCTTTGGTCGCCACGGGCACGCACGCCGGGTCGGTGCCGGTCGACGGGATGTACGGCGGATTGATGCCGGGGGTGAAACGGCCGGCAAGATCAGCGGGGGTCTTGACCGTGTACTCGACGTAGTTCAGCCCGGTGTTCTGGTAGCTGCCTGCGATCCACACGTTGGGCGCCGCGCCGCCGAACAGGCCGATGCCGCCACGCAGTTGGGTGGGACGGTCGCTGTCGAAGGTGTAATTGAAGCCCAGGCGCGGCTGCACCAGCTTGCTGTCGACAGTGTTGGTGTTGTCGTAACCGTAGGTCTGCTGGATCAACGGGTTGAACAATTTTTGTTCGCTGAAGTCCGGGATATCGACGCGAACGCCGAAGGACACGTTGAGGTTGTAATTGATCGCCCAGGTGTCCTGCAGGAACACGCCGGTGTTCTTGAGGGTGTATTCGGCCGGGATATCGGCATAGCTGCCACCATTGGGACGCGGCGCGCGCACCACGTAACTGGCCGGGGCATTACTCTGGAAGTCCGCGACATTGTTGAAGACATACGCGCCGTTGAGGTTGCGGCCGTAGAAATTGAGGATGTCGCTCTTGCTGTAGTCCACGCCACCCTTGACGGTGTGGTCACCGGCATACCAGGTCGCCGCACCGAAGAAGCTGGTTTCCTTTGTGCCGATGATGTTGACGTGGGTATTTTGTTCGGTGCCCAGGTAGACCGAATCGCTGTTGGGGCCAAAACCCTTGATCTGGATCTGCGGCAGGTTGGAAAACGGCGTGCGAATCGCATCGTACTTCTTGTGCGCAACCTTGAATTCGGTCGAGAAATTGTCGCTCCAGTCACTGAACAACTCACCCACGATGGTCTCATAGGTCTTGGGCAACGCATACCATGACGAACTCAACGAAACGCGAGACTTGTCGATCAGCGGGAAGCGCAGCACGCTCTGCTCGAACTTGTTGTAACGCAGCGCGGCGCGGTGGTTCTCGTTGATGTTCCAGTCCAGCTTGATCGCTTTTTCTTCGGTCTCGGTTTTGCTGGACGCTGGCAGCGAGAGCGAGCCGGCTTCAAAGCCATAAGTTTTCGCCGCATTTTGGATCGCAGTGATATCTCCGTCGGTGATGAAACCCTTGCCATACGGCGTTTCACTCAGGCCGGTACCCGGAGAGCTACGGACGTATTTCTCGTAGTTGGCGAAGAAAAAGAGCTTGTCCTTGATGATCGGGCCGCCAAACGTGCCGCCATAGGTCCGCTCGTCATTGAAACCGTTGAACTCGACGCCACGAAGATCCTTGCGGATCATGTCCTTGTCGCGATACGCGTAGTAGACGCTGCCGTGGAACTCGTTGGTGCCCGACTTGGTCACCGCGTCGATCACCGCACCGGTACCGCCGGTGATGGTGGTGTCGTAGTTGGCCAGGTCGATGTTGATCGCCTCGATGGCATCTATCGACACCGGCTGGCGCTCGGTCGGCAGGTTGTTGGGTTCCAGGCCGAACGGGTCGCCGGCGCTGACGCCGTCGATGCGGATGGCGTTGTAACGGGTGTTCTGGCCGCCGGCCGAGATCGCGCCATCGGCCTTGCTGACCTGGGCGATGCGCGGGTCGAGGCGGATGTAGTCCTGGATGTTGCGGTTGGCCGACGGCAGCGATTCGATCTGCTCGCGACTGACGTTGGTGCCGGTGCCCATCTTGTTGGCGCTGAAGATTTCGGAACCGGCAGCGGCAACCGCCTGCACCGTGGCCAACGTGGTTACGTCGTTCTTGAGCGTAGCATCCACCGTGTTGACTTGGCTCAGGGCCAGATAGATGTTGTCCTCGGTATCGGTACCGGCACCGGCCTTGTTGATGGTGATGCTGTAAGGGCCGCCGACGCGCAGGCCGCGCGCGATGTAGCGACCGCTGGCGTCGGTATTGGCGCGGCTCACCGTGCCGGACTCGACGTGGGTGATCGTGACTTCGGCGCCAACAACGGGCTGTCCATCGGCACTGGTGACGACGCCGCCGACGCCGGCGGACGTGCTCTGGGCAAAGACGGGGGCTGCGGCGAGTGCGATGACCAGGCCAAGCGTCAGCTTGGAGAACCGGATGTGGGAATGCTTCATATCTTCAGGACCTCGATACGGGTTGACGTGATGCGCGCGATCGCGCGCGACTGCTGATGGCTGAACGAAGGACGGAACCCCGAACCCCGCTTGTGGACGCTGAAACCCGTCACTTGGGGTTAACAACAGATTAACACGGTAGCCCGGGCGGATGACACTGAAATGACAGTTTCGCGCAGGCGAATGTCGTGGTCTTATTGAATTTCCAGGCCCAGTCCTCGAAGCACTCTGAGCTATGTCGGCCAAGTGGTTGCCTGGCCGTTGGCGGGGGTCAAGCCACGTTGCCGATATGCAGGTAGGCGGCGATGCCATCGAGGAACATCTGCACTGAAATCGCCACCAGCAACATGCCCATCAGGCGCTCGACTGCGGTCAGCGCACGGGCGCCGAGCAGTTTGTAGAGCATCGTGGCCGACATCAGGATGATGGCCGAGGCCACCCAGGCGATCATCAGCGCCAGGCTCCACGCGCCAAGACGGTCGGGCTCCTGGCTTCCCATCAGCATCACCGCGGCCATGCCCGAGGGGCCGGCGATCATCGGGATGGCGATCGGCACGATGAAGGGCTCGCCGCCGGGCAATGCGCCCATCAGGCCCTCGGCGGGCGGGAAGATCATGCGGATGCCGATCAGGAACAGCACGATGCCACCGGCAATCGAGACCGATTCCTGGCGCAGGTGCATCAGTTCCAACGCGTATTTGCCGAACCACAGGAACACCAGCAGCACGCCCAGCGCGATCAGCAGCTCGCGGATCATGACGATTCGTTGACGCTTGGGTGTCAGCGGGCGCAGCAGGCTGAGCACCACCGGCACGTTGCCGAGCGGGTCGAGGATCAGGAACAGCAGCAATGCGGCCGAGGTGATGGTCATTGCCCGTCCTGCGGTTCAACCGTCCATCTTTGTAGGAGCGCCCCCAGGGCGCGATCGGGCTCTAAGGGCGAGGCGGTATAGCGCCCCTGGGGCGCTCCGCCGG
>JBBSST010000007.1:0-90750 GCA_038241735.1 Lysobacterales bacterium | reverse complement strand
ACGATTACGACAACTACGCCAACGCCGAACGCGGACTGTTCTACGACTTGGAGTTCGCGTTGCCCGGGCCGGTATGCCGTGACTTCGGCCAACTGACCGAGGCCTTGGAGACGGTGTTCGATGTTCCAGATGCGCAGCAGCTTGGAAACTACCAGAGGAAACGTCGGTTGTTCTTCGACCATTGTGACCACTCCAATGCGTGGCGAGTGGTGAAACGGGTCAAGCAGCTTTATGTCGATGACCGCGTTGATATCCAAAACGAATCTTAGGAGCTCCCAAGTGCGCACCGTGATCACGTATGGCACCTTCGACATCCTGCATGTTGGACACATCCACCTGCTGCGCCGTGCCAGGGCCTTGGGCGACCGCCTGGTTGTCGGACTATCTTCCGACGGGTTCAACCGAGGCAAACATAAGTCGTCGCTCCTCAACTACGAGAACAGGAAGGCCGTACTGGAATCGATCAGATACGTGGATGAGGTTTTCCCGGAAACCGATTGGGAACAAAAAAAAGGTGACATTGAGAGATACAAGGCTGATATTTTCGTGATGGGAGATGACTGGGCTGGGAAGTTCGATTTCCTCGCACAGTACTGCGAGATCCATTATCTCGCCAGAACGCCGGAAATCTCCACGACGGATATCAAACAATCGCTTCCCCCCGCAGGAACCGCGACATGAAACGCAGTCGGGAAGATATCAACTTCTGGTCTGACTCCATCTTTCCGATGGACATGGAAATTTCCGGATATCTTGCTTCTGTTGGCAGTTCTTCGCATTGGGCAATGACAAAGGTAGCAATTAAGTGAGCGAAAAGAAGCCAGGAAAACCTGCAAGGCAAGCGCTGATCGTGCTCGGAATGCATCGCTCTGGAACATCGGCGCTGGGTGGCGTGCTGGCCAAACTCGGCGTCCATCCGCCTAAGAGCTTGATGTCCCCCACTACGGATAATCCCCGTGGGTACTGGGAATCCTCGGTACTCACCGCGTTTCATGACCAGATACTGGAATCGGCGGGCACCTACTGGAGCGATTGGGATCGATTCAACGAAGACTGGATCGACTCGTCGGTGGGTGCCGACATTCTTGGCCAACTGGCACCGCTCATCCAGCAGGAATATGGCGATGCCAAGTTATTCCTGGTCAAGGATCCAAGGCTGTGTCGCTTGCTGCCTCTTTGGCTGGGGGTGCTGGATGAGCTGCAGGTAACGTCGAAGTTCATCATTCCAGTCAGGCATCCCCTTGAAGTCTCGGATTCTCTGGCTACCCGCGATCAGATCACCCGGACGCGGTCGCAGCTCATCTGGCTGCGGCACATTTTGGATGCAGAGGCCAGCAGCCGAGGTCGCGTCCGCGTCTTTACCCGTTATTCGGACCTTCTGTTCGACTGGAGGAGCCAAGTCCAGCAGATCGCCAGTCGACTGTCATTGAAGTGGCCCAGGTGGTCGAGTGCAGTTGAAGCCGAGATTGAGACGTACTTGTCATCAGCGCTGCGGCATCATGCGGTGCATGATGATTCAACACCGGAGAACTCGGAAATTGGCCGCTGGGTGTCGAGGACCTATCGCGCGATCAAGGTGCTCGAGAGCGACGGCGAAAATGCCGACGCTTATCGCGAGCTCGACGAAGTGAAGCAAGCGTTCGATCAGACCTCGGCGACCTATGCGCCGGTCCTGTACGAAGTACGAAGTGCCCTTGAAAGCAAGATCGCAACATTCGATTTCGAGCGCGCTGCTACGGTGCAGGAATCTAGAGAGCTCAACAAACGCTACGATCTGCTCAACCAGGAGAACCAGCAGAATTACGAGCTGGCGATGACCCACAAAACAGCCCTCAACGACATTAGGGAGCAATACCAGAACCGCGAAAATGCCCACGCCAGCCTCCAGGCCAGCTGCGAGAGGATGCAAGCAGATATTGCTGGTCAGATCGATGCACGCGTCAACCTTGAGCAGGCGCTTGCAAAGTCCGACAAGGAACGCACTGTCGCTTTCCAAGAATTTGTGGATATTAATGAGCGCCATGATTTGCTCAAACAGAAGAACCAGGAGCTTGAGGGTATTTCTCACAAGATCGAGAGCCAATTGATGGAAATGACCGATGTCGCCATCCGGCTGCAGGACGAGATCAAGAATCTCAATGTCGCCAATCGGCTTGCCGAAGAATCAGTGCAGGAGCGATTCTCCGAAGTAGCGACGCTTTCCAAGCAGGTCCTCGATCTTGAAGACCGGATAAAGGCCAGGGAAATCTCGATTCGCGATGTCAACGAACAACTGAGGCAGCACACCCTCGACCTGGAGGCCGGTCGTGCTGAGAATCTATCGCTGCGGGAGACCGTTGTGGTGTGCGGGTCAAGGGATCGTGCGATGCAACTCGAACTGGAGATACAAGCCCGGCTGGTTGCCGAGTTCCGGCTGGCGGTGGAGGATATCCATTCGAGCAGGTATTGGAGACTTGCAGGAGCATTCAGAAGGGCGAGCGGAAAGCCTCGGGCTTCTGTTGAGGAAAGCCCGAAGCGGGATGACCAGTTGATTCGCGAGTCGAATATGTTCGATTCAACCTGGTACTTGAAGCGCTATCCGGACGTCGGTATACGCGGTATGGATCCGGTCAAACATTACCTCCGCTATGGCGCCAAGGAAGGACGCGACCCTGGCCCTGCGTTCAGTACTGCTGGCTATCAGGCTCGCTACCCGGACGTGGTTTCGGCAGCTATCAACCCCCTCATTCACTATCTCAGGTATGGGCGCAAGGAAGGCCGGGGTTTCCTGGCCTTGGAGCGCGTCATAGCCAATGGAAATAAGCGTGCAAAGAAGGATTGAAACGTCCGAATACTTCGATGGCGATTGGTATGTCGATCGCTATCCTGACGTGCAACTTCTGGACCTGAGCCCGGCGGAGCACTACGTCAGGATCGGTGCCAGCCTGTTGCGCGATCCGGGGCCTGGTTTCAGCACGAGTTTCTACTTGACCATGTATCCGGATGTTGCGAAGGCAGGCATCAACCCGCTTTGGCATTATCTCGCACATGGCCGCGACGAGGGGCGTCGGATAGCGCCTTCAGGTTATCACCTGCAACCAGCTGCTCCGGAGCACCCCGTGCCGCGGCTCGCTGCAGAGCCTCCCGCAGAGCGGGCAGCGCGCCTTATATGTTTCTATCTTCCGCAGTTCCACTCGATCCCCGAAAACGATGCGTGGTGGGGCGAGGGGTTTACCGAATGGACGAACGTCAGGCCTGCGAAGCCGCAGTTCATCAGACACCACCAGCCCCATGTCCCCGGAGATCTTGGCTATTACGATTTGCAAGATACTTCTGTGCAGCGTCGCCAGATCGAAATGGCGAAGCTGTATGGCATCGAGGGATTCTGCTTCTATTTCTATTGGTTCGCCGGCAAGCGCCTCCTCGAGACGCCGATCCGGAACTATCTGGACGATTTGAGTCTCGACCTGCCGTTTTGCCTGTGCTGGGCCAACGAGAACTGGTCTCGACGCTGGGACGGGCGGGATGACGATGTCCTCATGGCACAGCAACACTCGCCCAAGGATGACCTCGCGTTCATTGAGCACGTGGCGCAATACATGCGCGATCCTCGTTACATCCGGGTGGAGGGCAAGCCGCTGCTTCTGGTCTACCGTCCCAACCTTCTCCCCGAACCCAGCGAAACCGTCTTTAGATGGCGCGCCTGGTGCAGGAAAAACGGGCTGGGAGAGATTTTCCTCGCTTATACGCAATCATTTGAGTCCAACAATCCCGAAGATTACGGATTCGATGCGGCGATTGAATTTCCGCCCAACAATTCAGGAATTCCGCTGGTCACCGGCTACTCCCGTCCCAATGCCGATTTCCAAGGACGGATCTTCGACTGGTCGGCACTCGTCGAGCGCAGTTACTCCTATCCGACCAAGCCGTACACGCTGTTCCGCGGGCTTTGTCCGTCGTGGGATAACACCGCACGACGAGGCGTCAACGGCACCATCCTGGTCAATAGCGATCCTGCGCGTTTCACGCGTTGGGCAACGCATGCGATCCGCGATACGAAGGCACGCTTCCGGGCGCGTGATGAACGACTGGTGTTCGTCAACGCATGGAATGAATGGGCGGAAGGTGCGCATCTCGAACCGGATCAGCGTTATGGATACGCCTGGCTGGAATCCGTCCGTGTTGCGTTGGCGTGCAATACCGACATGGCGCCGGTGGCAACGGAAGAGGCGCGAATTGCGATTGTTTTCAACGCGACGAGTACGTGCGACCTGCGCGAGATCATCGGGATCTGCGATGGATTGCCGATGCGTCACGAGCTGTTTGTCACCGCGATGCGGGGCGATGTCGAAGAGGTTCGCGCGCTACTCAACGCATCTGGGCGTGGCTATGCGTTGAATATCTCATCCGGACGCGGACTGGACACAGTTCCGTTGCTCAAGTTCGTCTCGTCCAAGGTTTTGGACGCTTTTGCGCTCGTCCTCAACGTTCCCGGGAATGTCACGGAAAGTGGTCCAAGTGCAGGCCAGGTCGCCAGTCTGTCTTCCAAACTGCTCGACGTTGATTTCTACGAGCAGGCCCTGGCGCTGTTCGCCGCCGATGAAACCTTGGGCATGATGTGTATGGAAGGCGACTGGATCGCGGTGCCGGAAAGAGTCAAAGCCAGCTTGCTGCAGGTTGGCGGTCGACTCGGGTTGAGCCGTGACGAGGTCGAAGACCATGGCGGCTGGCGAGGCCGCGCCTTCATTGCGCGCACGTCGGCATTCGACTCGCTCGCCAGTCTGGCGTTCTCCGACGCAGAGTTTCAGCCTGGAACCCGCGAATATGATCCGGCGTTGCCCGAGGCGATCGAGCGCGGTCTGGTGCTCGCTACGGTTGCTGCCGGCCTGCGGGTAGCGGGTAGCGAGCACGCTAGCGCGATCGCCAAACGGCCACGTGTGGTCATGGTCTCCCATGACGCGCTCCCGCATGGCGCGCAACTACTGGCGCTTAATATGGCGCGCACGTATGTCGAGCTTGGTTTCGATGTCGACATGCTGGTTCTCGGCGCAGGCCCGTTGCTCGACCGTTTCCGCGAAGTCGCGACGGTGCACCAGATCGACCAGCGCAACGACCCACCTTCGCGGACACTGCGGCTGTTGGCAGCTCTACGCGCAAGAGGAGCCGTGGTCGCGATTGCCAACACCACCGTTTCCGGACTGCTGGTTCCATTGCTCAAGAATGCGGGCTTCCGCGTGATTTCTCTGATCCACGAGTTGCCCGGCATCCTGGGCAGCTACGAGTTGGGAGCGCATGCGCGCGCAATCGCCCACCATGCCGACTGCGTGGTATTTCCGGCATTGATCGTGAAACGTGGATTCGAGGAATTCATTGGACACCCGGTTGAGCAAGCGCACATACGACCTCAAGGACTCTATCTGCGCAACCCGCATCGCACCGATTCAGCGCGAACGGCCATGCGCATGGCGATCCGAGAGCAGCTCAAGCTGGCGCCGGCGGCTCGCATCATCTTGTGCGTGGGTTACGCGGATCATCGCAAGGGGTTCGACCTGTTCGCGGATGCCTGTATCAAGGTCATGGCAAATGATCCGCTTGCCGTCGCAATGTGGGTGGGGCATGCAGACGGGCTGCTTCTCGCCGAAGTGCTGGAAACGTTCCGACGGGCCGGACTATCGGATCGATTCAGGCATACGGGCCTTGTCGACAATCCGCAGGACTATTTCGCGGCAGCAGACGTCTACGCGCTGACTTCGCGCGAAGATCCATTCCCCTCAGTGGTCATGGAAGCACTGGATGCCCGCGTCCCGGTCGTATCATTCGCCGGTGTAGTCGGCTCAGAGGAACTGCTCGAGCGTGGGGCAGGTCTGCTGGTGCCTGCCTTCGACACCGACAGGATGGCAGCTGCGATAAGCGCACTGATGGAAAACCACGAGCTGTCGGAAAGCCTGGCAAGTCAGGGGCGTCGCATCATTGAGAGCGAGTTCAGATTCCGCCACTATCTTTACGACCTCGCAAACATGGTGGGGCGGCCGCTACCGAAGGTTTCGGTGATCGTGCCCAATTACAACTATGCCCGCTACATCGGTGAACGGCTGGCATCCATCGCACACCAAACTGCACCCATCTATGAATTGATCGTGTTGGACGACGCATCGTCGGACGACAGCGTTGCGCTGATCCGTGAATTTCTTGCGGACTGCCAGATACCCGCCAGACTCGTCGTCAACGACAGCAACTCCGGCTCGGTCTTCAGGCAATGGCAGCGCGGAGTGGAAATGGCACGGGGGGACTTCGTATGGATTGCCGAAGCCGATGACCTTGCGGATCCGGAATTTCTCCAAGAGGTGTTGCCAGCCTTCTCCGATCCGACACTAGTGATGAGCTATGCGCAATCACGTCAGATGGGGAGCGACGGCGAGATCCTGTGCGAGGACTATCTGGAGTATGTATCCGATATTGATCGCGAACGCTGGACCAGGCCTTATGCCGTGGACGGGCGTACGGAAATCTCGAAGGCACTGTTTGTCAAGAACACCATACCGAATGTCAGCGGTGTGCTGCTGCGTCGCCAAGCCCTGCTGGACGTCCTGACAGATTACCAGGAGGAAATATTCTCCTATCGTAATGCTGGTGACTGGGTCGTATATCTGAGACTTCTAGAGAAAGGTGGAATCGCCTATTGCCCGCGTTCGCTCAACTCGCATCGGCGCCACCCAGGCAGTGTCACCATCGGAGGTTTCAACCTCGCCCAGTTGCAAGAAATAATTAGTGTTCAACAAGACACGATCCAGCGATACAAGCTTGGCGAGGTTGCGATTGAGCGTGCCGGAATTTATGCACAAACTCTCTACGAGCAGTTCGGATTGGCGACCGACGGACATCCAGGATTTCGCGAGCACCCGGAGATAATTTCGAGACCGAGCACCAACTAATCCGCCTTAGGTATAAAGTGAAAATAGCGCAACAAGCGCCATAACCAAGGACCATCAAGTGAAACGTATTCTTATATCCGCAGCAATTTGCTCCGCTTTGATCGCATGTACGTCGCAAAAGGATGAAGCTGCCCAACCATCAGGCATCGCTGCCCAGGAAGCTCCGGTAGTGACCGCACCCCCAACGCCAGAAGTGCCGACAGGGGATGCCTTCACCACCGCCTTGCCGCAGGGTGTGAATCTGCAGCCGCCATACAATGCGCGAATGGATGTTGCTCAAGAAAACAAAAATGGCTCGATAGGTCGGCGCACTGAGTTTGAGTACCTGGAAGGTGATGCTACGCAGGCAATGTCGCGGCTTGCCGAATCCATGGCGGCGGCTGGTTTTAGATCGAAAGACGGCCCAGCTAACGACAATGGAATTATCCGGCAGGTATTCGAGAAGCCGGGATACGGCGCCGTTTTCGCACGGGCACAGGAGGAGGACGCCGCGAACCGTAAGAATGCGCTAGCGCGAGGCTTTGTCGTGGTGGCCTGGCCACAAGGCGATGGTCCGAGCCAGGCAGCTGAGTCGTCAGAATAATCAATCGCAGGCTGCGAGAGCAAGCCTGTCGGAGTAGATGATTTGTCCAGAATTCTATTTGTGGGAGCACCGTATCAGGTGGTGTCCCAGGCGTCCCGCAGTTTGGTAGAGTGCTTTCAGGCGACCGGGCAGAACACGGGAAACCTGCTGATCGGCAACGGGTTGTTTAGGCAGCTCAAGTACGAAAATCTGGAAACGTATCGCTACGCGATGACGCCAGAATACGTTGAGGAGAACTTCGATCAGGTGGTGATTGCTGCGGCAAATTTCCTTTACCCCGGGTTCGATTTCACTCCCGTCAGCTCGTTCCTGGATAAGATCAAGCTTCCGGTATTCATGGTGGGGCTGGGAGCGCAATTGCCTTCCTCGCAGGCAGAGCTCGAAAATGTCCCGGCTGGTACATGGAGGCTTGTACAGATTGCGTCAGAGCGAAGCCATTCGATCGGCGTAAGGGGAGATTTCACCGCTGAGCAATTGCGCAAGCACGGAATCCACAACGTCCAGGTGACCGGTTGCCCATCGCTGTATACGCAGCTTGAGCCTATTCGCATCCGGCGTCCGAAGGAGGTCAACAAGATTGTGGTCAACGGGTCGAGGAACGTGGTAGGACATGCGTCCGACAAGGAAGCCGCTGCCAAGGTCGAGAAAATGTTGGTGCAATTGGCAATGTCGCGCAACCTGCCATATGTATTGCAGAACGAGCAGCCCGAGATGCAACTTGCCTCGGGCGAAGATCCTGCTGAGCACATGCCGACACTAAAGTCGCTCGCGGCTTTCTTTAATTCAAAGCCAGAAGACTTGGCCGCCTATTACGCCAGCTACGGCAAGCTGTTTTTCTCGACGGATGAATGGTTTTCATGGATCAGGGATTACGATTTTAGTTTCGGAACCAGATTCCATGGCAATGTTGCGGCATTGCTGAATGGCGTTCCCGCAGTGATATTCACGCATGATTCCCGCACCAAGGAACTTTGTGAATTTGCAGCGATCCCTCATGTCAGCGTCTCCGATATCGAGTATCTCGATCCCCAGGAAATCTACGAGCGCGCGGACTTCGATTTGTTCGAAGAGCGAAGCAGGGCGATTTTCGGGGATTACGTTGGTTTTCTTGATGCAAACTTGATTGCGCATAAGTTTATGTCGCAAGAAGAGACTATCCGTCAGGATCCACCACAGCCAGGCGCGACGTGAGGATATTATGACTTCCGAGGATGCTGGCTGGCGCGCGATGGTGGCGGAAGGCCCGCTTGCAAATGCCTTGACCGCTGTGAAATTGTCGGGGCTGATCGCGAGCGGCTATCCAATAACGATTGGCAAGGCATCCTATGGCGCTCCCAAGCTACATTGGTCGAATGGCGATTTCGCGCACACCTTGGATATTGGTGCGTTTTGTTCAATTGCAGATGACGTCAGTATCTTTGTCGGTAAGCATGGGCGGCATACCATCGATTACGTAAGCACCTATCCGCTTGGACTGGTGTATGGCCGAACGGCGGATCGGGTAGCAAGCGCGACGATCACCAGCGACTTGAGCGTGGTTATCGGCAATGACGTATGGATCGGTCGTGGCGCGATGGTCATGTCCGGTATCACCATCAATGACGGCGCTGTAATCGCGGCACGTGCCGTTGTAACCAGCGATGTGCCTGCATACGCGATTGTCGGTGGCGTACCTGCAAAGATGATCAAATACCGATTTCCCGCAGAAACAATTGAACGGCTTCTGCGATTGAAGTGGTGGGACTGGCCGGATGACGTCATCATGCGACGGCTGCCATTTTTCAACACACCGCATTTCAACGAACTGCTCGATAAGTACCTTGAGGAGGGACCCAGTGACGAATCTCCCGTTTGAAACCGCCGATGCAGGCAGACACGCGTTGGAGGTGCTGGGCCGATCCCTGCTTCAACGGGGCTCCGATGATGCAAGGCTGCGTTGGCCGGACGAGAAGATGCAGGCGAACTATACCGGCGCCAGCGGAGAGGTGTTGCTGCGTCGCACGGTCGATTTCCTGCAGCTCTTGCATAAGATCGTGCCGTGCCTGGGCTCAAGTGATTGGCGTGGACTGGACTACGGCGTTGGCTGGGGCCGTTTGGCGTCTCTCATGACGACGTTCGGAGATGCGTCGAACCTGGACTGTGCAGATGCCTGGAGGAAGTCGCTGGATCTCGCACGGAGTTGCGGCCTACAGAACCAAATGATTGAGGTCCCTGCCTACCTGCCCGCGGATTCTTTCGTGCCAGACCGCTACGATTTCATCTACTCCTATTCAATTTTCACGCATCTGCCTGACACCCACATCGTCAACAATCTTTCACGCTTGATTGACGCGTTGAAACCAGGTGGTCAACTGATATTCACGCTGCGCGAGCCAAGGTTCCTGGAGTTCCTGCAGCGGGCAGGAAAATACAAGCCTTCCGAGGACCGTCTGGAGGAGGCCGGTTATTGGTTTGGCAATGCGCAGAATGCCGACTACGGTGACACCGTCGTAACCGAACAATGGATACAGGACAACCTGGGCCCGCTCGGTGCACTTGGCACCCATGGCGTGATGAGTACGGAACCCTACCAGGCAATTCACTCCATTCAAAAGAGCGGCTGAGTCGCGCTTGCCGTGATATGCGAGTTGTTGCGTAATATTGCAGGATTGAGGGCGCTAGACTTCGAGTTTTGCTGACTCACGACCGACGATCAAGGTACGGAGTGGATCAGGCGTGACTTGCGCGATGCCCGCTGATTCTCATTACCGCAGTCTTGGAAGCATGTGACCGGCTTGCTGTCGAGCGCAAGCGTGGTGTGCAGCCGGCAAGGATTCGTCATTGGCGCGGTAGCGCGTGGTGAAATGGTGTCGCGAGAGCCCATGCGAATTAGGCTTATTCCAGCATATCGATCGCGTGGTGGAAAAGATCAGGTTGATCGAAAGGTCACGCGTTGAGGCCGGTGGCGTGACGCTCACGCGGCTCATCACACTGATCGACCTGGCGTACGTCGGTGGTGAACTGACGAAACCGACTGTCCTGACACCGTCGCGATATCTTGGCTGGATTAGGCTGGCAAGATCGGGTCGTGAAGCGAGCGCCCCGGCGCTTCAACCCGCGTCCGGTATGACGCCGCTTCCGATACAGTCCAAGCTCGTCCGGGCAGCGGAAATGCTAAATATCCGATGATCGAAGGAGCTTGCAGTCGCGGTGCGCACGTGGCGCGTTCATGCGCCTAGCAGTTCGGCTGCAAAATCGTGGTCGCAGGGCTGCTCGCGGAACCTGTAGTGTCCTCGGACAGCCCCGAAGAGTTGATTTAGGGCTTGAGGCCTTGCGATTGCCCCGCAGGTACGTATGTGCGGCCCTTTGTTGTCAAGAAACAGCTTGGCTGGCTGCCAGGCGGCCAATTGGCGGGACGTGATGAAGCGTGCGTCAGGACCGATCCAATACCAGCTCGGCGTTCTTTCGGAGTTTCCGATTTGGCGCTCCTGGCTTGATGCGGAGGGTGATTTCGCTCGCCGCACCGATAGCGCCAGGAAAGAATCCCGACCCGAAACGGGTCGGAATCCTGCAGCGTTGTGTCAAGGAGTCTGGGTGGGACCTTCTTCCCTCAAGATGATTCGGGTCAAGCGGGTCCGCGGGCTGAGCGCGCAGAGCACGGTCTCGGCCGGGAGATAATTGCTTGGATCGGTTCGGACTTGAAGGGAAAATTCTGTGCTTGTATTCGCAGCTTGTTCGACGTTCGTCGATGTTGACGAATAGTAGCTGCCACCGCCGGCCTTGTAGAAACCGACTTGGATACTGCAATTGACGGTGCCTTTCATGCTCGATGCCGTGGTGTAGCTGACGGTGAGAGAAGCTGGGTTGGCGTCGGTAATGTGATTATCTGCGTCTTTCATAATCGGGCAAATGACGACCCGGTTTTCAGTCGATGATGTGTTCAAGACGCCCAAATAGCTGTAGGTAAGATCGTTTGCAGCCGAGGTGCCATTGGGTACGCAGTTCATCGTGTTGAACACTTTGAGATCTACCGCTGCATGGGCAGGATTGGATGCGGTCATCGCGCCGATCGCGACTGCCACTGATGCAAGGATTGCAAGGTTGGAACGGTTCATGTTGCCTCCTGGGTGTGGACGAAGCGTGCAGGTAGTTGACCGCTTCGATGTGACGCGGTGCCCCTTGTAGGGCACCACGGGATGGAACAACGATTCTTGGTGCGAATAATTTCTAGCGTAGGTTGTCAGTATTTCCCGCGAAGATGATTAACTCCGTGCCGCCGTTTTTTCCGTCGATCAGGAATGTTCTGGCTTGGGCTACCGACGCAGGGATTCCCAGCATCAGCTTGGCCTGCATCTGCGCCGCATCATCCACGTCTGCATAGCCCATTCGAACGTTGCAAAGACTGGTGCGACATTCAACTCTCAACGAATCCGGTGGCGGTACGTCGAAACCATCGGTCTTGGAGCCGACGATCGCGGAATTGATGCCGGCCTCGGTCGCCCCCGCCCATTTTGGTTCCCGGCTCTCACCCCGGAACCGGCTGTCCAACTTCAGGATTTCAGCGTTGATGTCGCCGCTCTCGCCCGCTTGCGCCGAACCCGGCGCGCCGGAAGCGGGCTGCGTTCGCGCGAGCGGCATTTCCTGCCTGGGCATGGGGGCGGACGAGTCAGCCCATGATTCAGATTGTTCGACCGGTGATTCCACGGGTACAGGTTCACGCGTTGGATCCGGTCGCATGAATACCTTTGAAAAAGTCACTACTACGATCAGCGCGGTGATGGCGATCAGCAGCACGACCGGTGTGGCACGGAACTTCATCTTTTTGGAAAAGGACATACCAAACTCCGAGGTGCTGTGGTGGCGGCAATCCCGCCGGCGCATGCGGTGAACCCATCTACCCGGTGAACAGCCGCGCCCACAAAGGTGTCAGCTCCCTACAGGACCTGCTTATCAGTCAATACGCCCTTTGACGAGCCGACCGGCCATTGCGGAGTTCCCCTCCCTTGGCTCTACATTGCCATCGCACGGGCGAAGCGTGCATGGGCCGCAGGCTTCCGGCTGGCGGGCGGCAGCAGCGGTGAGGTCGCCGCGGCTGACTTTGAGCTCGTCGGTGCGAACGCTGCAGAGCTCGCAGTCGACCATGACTTGGCGCGCAACCTGGGAGTTCTCGCCTGTCGGGAGCATGGTGACTGGATGCGCGGTACGATTTCGCCCACCCCGGCAATGCCGGCGGAGTAGCGGAACATGTGGTTGGGCGAACAGACCTGCTGCACCGGCATGCAAGAGATCGATGTCTCGAGTGCGAGGTCAAGCTGCATGAGTCCCAGGTTCTGCCGCAAGGTTCCAAGCCCAGCCATTGTCTATCGTTCGTCGCGTCCCACCCATTTCCATACGAGATGTCGGTGCATCTGATCGAACGTGTGATGGAACTCAGGGCTTAACGCCGGAACTGCCGTCAGATCTCGCTGGGCTTGCACAGGGCGGCGCCCAGTACAATTGGCCGACTGCAGCGACGCCGGGCTTGCACTGCCTGGCCGAACTCCAAGCTGCGCAACCGGACAACCGCTCGGCGTACCTGCAGCCTGGCGTATTAGCTCCCGGATATCAGGAAATCGCGTAGCTTCTGGCATGGGCACTCGCTGGTTTATGGACCCCCTAAGCTCGACCGGCTGCGCCCAGCGAACGAGAATCCCGGTCGACGACATTCGTTCCCTGACCCGCGATAATCAGGGCTCTGAGAGCGAGAAAGAACGCCGTGGAAAGACTGTCTTTGGAAGAGGAAATCGGAATGTCGTTGGTTGTTATATGTGGAGTTGATGGCTACGCGCACATGTGCAAACTGAGGGCCGGCACCGGCCTGACCCCGTGACGCCCGACAACCGCTCGACCAAACCCCGAGAGTTAGCCCGCGGGTGCCCCTTGCCGAAGTCCTTCGCAGTGGCCGGAATACAGCCGGAGTGCGTCTGATGTTGGGCCAGCCTGCTGCGGAACGCGGCGATACGGTGAGTTGGAATATCGCAGCCGAAGTAGGAGACGCTGGATATTCCGTGCGGCTAATCCCAGATATCGACCTCCGCGTCATCAGCAATGACGCGGCACACGAATGGAAGTCGGGGGGCGAGCGCGCCTGTTTCACCGTGCCTTCGGAAGGCTTGCGAAATGCGCTTCCCGCAGGCTGGTACAGGATTGAAGGCAAGTTGATCGTTTGTAAGGAGGCGGCAACAGTTTCATGCCTTTATCCGACCTACGAATCTGGCGCGGACGGTGATTCGCAGATCGCCTTGCCAGAGGCGGATGATGAAGGCCAGATCAGTGCGCTTGTGCTTTTCAAGTACGACGTCACGAGCCTTCGCTTCTGTCCGACGCATGGGGCCTCGCGCTTCTGCATAGGGAATTTCAGCTTGCGCCGGGTGTCGCGCCAGGAAGCGTTGTGGCGGATGCTCTGCCCAACTGCGCGCGCGCCCGGCGGATTCACGTTACGCCTCGTGCGATTCTTGACGACAGTGCTGCACCACGGCGTCTCACAGGCGACTGATGCGCTTCACCGAGAATACCGTCGTCGCCTGCTTCCAGAAGACTCGGACACTTACGTCAACTGGGTGGCGCGGTTCGACACACTCACCGCGGAGCGCATGGAGGACCTGCGGGTTCGCGGTGAACGGCTCGGACCGGATGCGCCGCTTATATCGATTCTTCTACCGGTCTACCAGACTCCGGAACGGTGGTTGCGCAGATGTATTGAAAGCGTGATCGCGCAAGCCTATCCGCAGTGGCAACTGTGCATCGTCGACGATGCTTCATCGGACGGGCGAATCATGGAGGTGCTCGAGGAGTTCGCATGCAGCGACGACCGCATCGACGTCATGCGACGCGATGTCAATGGCCACATCTCGGCAGCGTCCAACAGTGCGCTCGAAATGGCGCGCGGTGATTATGTTGCATTGCTTGATCATGACGACGAATTGCGGCCGCACGCATTGCTGGAAATGGCGGAGATCATTGGTGCTACGCCAGAGGTCGCACTGGTGTACTCCGACGAGGACAAGATCGATGCCGATGGCCGTCGATTCGATCCTTACTTCAAGCCAGATTTCGACCCGGACCTGCTCCGTAGCCAGAATTATGTTTGCCACTTCACTGCGATTGACGCCGATCTTGTCCGTGATGTCGGCGGGTTCCGGATAGGTTTCGAGGGCAGCCAGGACCACGATCTCATCCTGCGTTGCACCGAACGGTTGCAACCGGCACAGATAAAGCACATTCCCAAGGTGTTGTATCACTGGCGTGCGATTCCGGGATCGACGGCCCTGACGCGCGACGCCAAGGACTATGCGTCCTCGGCCGGCGCGCGCGCCGTGGGCGAACATCTCGATCGATGCTATCCAGATGCCCGTATCGAAGAGCTTTCCCATGGTCATTACCGCGTGCGCTGGCCACTGACGGCGCCTGCGCCGAAAGTCAGCCTGATCATTCCGACCCGGGACAAGGTCGAGTTGTTGCGGATGTGCATCGAAAGCATTTTCGTCCGGACTGCCTACCCGTCTTTCGAGATCGTCGTGGTCGACAATCAGTCTTCCGACCCGGAATCGCTTGCCTACCTCGCAGAACTCGAACATCGCGATCGCGTCAAGGTTCTACGTTATGACGCGCCCTTCAATTACTCGGCAATCAACAATTGGGCGGTGAGCCAATGTGATGGCGCAATTATCGGGCTAGTCAACAACGACATCGAAGTGATCTCACCGGACTGGCTCGAGGAAATGGTGTCCCAAGCGGTCAGGCCAGGGGTTGGCGCGGTCGGTGCCATGCTTTACTACCCCAACGACACCATCCAGCATGCCGGCGTTGTGCTCGGCGTACACGGGGTGGCGGCGCATCGCTACGCGGGAATGCCGCGCGGCTATCCCGGACATGGCGGGCGTGCCCGGGTCGCCCAGCAGCTTTCTGCGGTGACCGGCGCGTGTTTGCTGGTGCGCCGCGAGACTTTTGATCGCGTAGACGGTCTGGACGAATCGTTGCAAGTGGCCTTCAACGACATTGATTTCTGCTTGCGTCTCGGTGAGGCCGGGTACCGGAATATCTGGACGCCGTTCGCAGAGCTCTATCACCACGAATCAGCTTCGCGTGGCAGCGAAGACAACGACGAGAAAAAGCAACGATTCGCAAGCGAGGTGGATTTGATGCTTCGACGCTGGGGGACGAAACTGTTGAACGACCCGGCCTACAATCCAAATCTGTCGCTGGAGAGCCTGCACAGCGAGTTGGCCGCACCCCCACGCCGGGTGTCATGACACACGATCCGCCGTACTCAGGGAGGCCAGGCGGGAGGAAGCTTGCGCCGGTGGCGGATACCAAGGCCAAACGTCGGCAATGTATCGGCGGCTCGATCCCGGCGCGAAAAAGTCGTTCACGCGAGGGTCCGCCTAGAATATGCTTCGCATCGCGGAGCGACATGCTCCCGACCAGCCTTGCTGAGGCCATCCACGCTCGCCATTTGGTTTGCGTCAACGTCAGAGATCGGAGTTGAATCCATGAAGCAAATTTTTTTAGCCGCAGCCGTAGTGGTTGTCCTCGCCGCATGTGGTTCCCAGCAGGACTCTGCGCAGAAGGGTAGTGAATCTATCCATGAGGCGCCGGCGCCGGCAGCACCGGCAACCAGCACCGAACCTGCGCCTAGCCGCGAGGAAAAGGGCATCGATGTGCTTACGGGCGTTGGATTCAAGCCCGACTTCGCTTACTCCGTCGTCTATGACATCGTCGACAAGAACAGCGAAGGGGTGAATCGTCACCGTGTGCTGCTTGAAGCCTTGGAAGGTGATATCAAGACTGCGATGGCAAGTGCAGAAGCCACGCTGACCAAGGCAGGTTACGTGAAATCCAAGGAAACGCAGAGCGAAGGTCGCCATGACGCCGTGTTCACCAAACAGGGCCTTCCGACTCTCGTGTTCATGGCCCAGACTCCTGAACGTGGGCCCGCATTGAAGAACCAAGGTGCGGTAGGAACGATCCACATCATGTGGAATTTCTACTGATTCGGCGCTGCATGCTTGGTTGAGCCGACCATGCCGGTTCAGAGCATGGCAGGCTGAAATTCTTGCTCATCGCCACGACGCAGGTCGTGGCGATCATCGAGGCGACACGCCACTGGCTGCACTCGTCGCCAGCGGCGGGGTTGTTACGCTGAACAATCGGACCCCACTGCCTTCGGGTGCATCGAGCGGATGCAGGCACTTCAGGTCCGCGGCGGGAACCTCGATGGTGTAGGCGACATGTGTTATCCCAAGCTCCTGGATGGTGCGACTGCAAACGTCGATGACGATGCGGTACTGGTCGGGATGCATGAGTTCGAATCGCGGAGCTTGGATTCCAGGTTCTGACGAGACGCTGATCGTGGAATATCGATTCCACACCTGCGCGTAGCGCTTGTGGGGATCGATCCGATCCAGCATCGATCTGTCTGGAAGATAGTTGCTGCCACCAATCACGTTCAAGCCCATTGCCTTCAGACCTTGGGCGAAGAAATTATCGCCAATGGCCATCCAGCGATCGCCGGGCGCTCCTCCCTGCGTTCTCGCGGCCTGGAGGATCGGCTTTTCCATTATTGACGACAAACCACTCGTTAGTGGATTGACGCTGATGGCGGGCAAGGCAAGTATCGCCACGCCAGCGGCGGCGAATGCTACTTTCCCGCGCGCGATTCCGAACGCAAACAGCGCGGAAACCAGTGCGCCAAGCGCAATCACCTGCCAACTGAAGAACGACGTATCCGCTTGCCTGAGGCGCCAACCCAGGTACGCCACCGCCGACATGACCAATAGTACGGCGATCCAGTTGATTCGCCGGGCCGCGCCAGACAGGGGCGATGATTGCATCCGGGCGAGCATTACTGTGCACAGGAGGATGGAGCCGACCCCGAGTGCCATGATCGCCCGCTTTGGCGTTACTGCGTACCACCCGGCTGCCTGCAGCGTGCGATTGAGCGGTTCCGGCAGTTCGATGCTGGCCCAGGCGAACGCCAGCGCACAGAAGACAGCGATGGACGTCGGTAACGCATTCTGGCGTTGGAACCACCGGCGCAACGGAATGAGGAGAAGAAGGAGCGGAGCCATTATGAGGTGCCCACTGGCTTCGCTGGCGTTATAGCTCAGTGGCAATCGCGGGAATTTGGACTCCCCCAGGCGGAATGCCTCGAAGAAGCCATCCATAAGCTTTGCGAGCGGGACTCCGCCGCTTGATGCGATCCGACGTCCCGGATAAACGGTATCGAGCATCGCTTCTATCGCACCGGATGCCGCCTCGAAAAACCAGAGCCCATACGCGACCACGGCAGCAAGTGCCGCAAGAAGCGCGAGCAGGCGAAACCATTTGCCCTGAGTGATCCTGGCGACGCCTCCCACCTCCAGGCCGTAACCTGCCGTGATGGCGATTGCGAGGTAGCCCAGACTGAGTAAGAAGGGTGGATATAGGTTCAGCGCCAGATTGGCCGCCGCGTAGACGATCAGCGCAGCACCAAGTCCTATCATCAATCGTTTGGTGGAGTACATCGCATAAAGCGCACCGGTTGTCCCAAGTGCGAACGCGGTCATGATTTCCGGCAAGGCGCTTGAAAACCACCACTGCGTGTACGAAGAAAAGTACACCCAGAGCATGCCGATAATCGATGCTGGCAGATTGCCCCGTGTCAGTATCAGCAAGAGCCATAGGAACGACAATGCCAACCCGAAGCTCTTGTACGCCCAGAACCAGGAGTAGCCGTGTTCGATGCCGAGGAACCGGAAGCCGGCGTACTTGAGATTAGGCAGGCCTACCGGGTCCGCGACTGGAACGGAGGCGATTAGCGGCGCAGTTGCTCCACCCATGTTGTGGTTTTCGCTTGGACTCCCCGCTAGTACCTGATTGAGGATCCAAGGGGTATGCACCTTCCACTCATCAGATCGGATCAGACGCGGCGAGCCCAGGTCGACGTCCTGCTCGATGGGAGCCTGCGGGTAGACGTTCTCCCAAACTTCGATCGAGGACTGGTTCAACTTCAAGGCCACGAATATCAGGGCCAGCACCCCGATAAGTGCGAACGCTGCGAGAATATGAGGGGTGAATTCCAGCAGCTCATCGCCAACATGACGATACTGACGACTTTTTCCCGGGAGTGAAATGCGACCAACGCCCGGCCACGCGGATCGTGCTCGCGATATGCCAACGCAGAGCCCGGCCAGAGCCAGCGAAACTGCCAATGCCAACAACAAGCGTTGCATGATGACCAGGAACGAACTCGGTCCGCTCGCAGGTCTGGGCAGTGAGAACTCGAAGTATGGGTCGCTGCCCACCGAGTGGAGGAGCAGTTCGCCCTCGGGGCCGAGCTTCAGGCGGGCCTGGTTGACATGGCCGCGTGCATCGAACAGTTCACGACCCTCGAACTTCTGGACTCCGTCGGCGTCGTGGACCTCCAGAGAGTATATGGCTGCGTCTCCGGCTCTCATCGCAGGATCGATGCGGATGCGGTCGACAGGCTTGTCGATGGGCAACTCGATCACATACTCGTGCGCCGCGCCGTCGTCGGAGACGGCGAATGCGGCACTTTCGCGCTGGCTGAAGCCGGTCTCGTGGGAACGATAGAAGATCTCCCCCCTCTCACCTCCGTTGGAACTCATTTCGAGGTGCACGATCACCGGCGCGCGGGGAAGTCCATAGATGCACATCCCCACGAAGACGACCAATGCGACGAGTCCCGCCCGCAGTGCCATGGTGGAGAGATATGGAGACGCCGCCACCGATTGCGGCGTCAATTCGTTGAGGCTCATGGGCTACGTTCTCATTCAGCCTTTGAGTGGGGTCGCCCGGCACGGGGTTCGTTGCAATCCCAGTTAGGCACAAGACCTTCAGTGCCCACTGATGCCCCGGCGATGAATCGGGCGGCGCGGAACCGAGGCGATGTCATAGCTCAGGAAAGCGAGGATGAATTGAAGGCCCATCAGCATGGGTAGTGCGGCCAGCATCACGGTGCCGGCGGGCGTGGGGCTGCCGGTCTGGGCGGATTGCAACCAACTGGCAACACCATATCCGCCTCCGGCCGCCAGCAATACGCTTCCCGCTATCAGTTCCAGCGACGCAAGCGACATGTCGCGCAGGAAGAAATTGTAGAAGATGCGCTTGCAGAAATTGCGTGCGTGGTTCGAGGCGAAGTCAAACAGGGCCCGGCCCACCTTCAGGTTGCTGACTTCGTTTTCGTACCGTGCGTCCATCGGGATATCGAGCACGACCGCGCGCAGCGTGTTGAGGCGGAACAGCATGTCGGATTCGAAGAAGTAGCGTTGGCTGATCTTGTCGAGTGGCAGCCTTCGTGCAACGTCCGAATGGATGGCCGTATAGCCGTTGGTGGGATCGAAGATGTCCCAGTAACCCGTGGAGAGCTTGGACAGCAGCGAAAGCGCCGCATTGCCCACGATGCGGACGAGTGGCATCCGGCTGATGTTCTCCAAGTCGAAGAAGCGGTTGCCCTTGGTGTAGTCGGCTTGTCCGGCAAGGATTGGCTCGATGAATGCCGGCAGCAATGCAGGATCCATTTGCCCATCACCGTCGATCTTGACGATCACATCCGCGCCCTCCATCAAGGCTGCTTGGTAACCGCGCATCACGGCGCCACCCACTCCAAGATTCCTGGGATTGAAGTACACGCGTACTCTGGGGTCAGCGCAGGACTGTTGCACGAACTCGCCGGTGAGGTCCGGGCATGCATCGTCGACGACGTGTATGAGCGTCACTTCCAACGGTATTGCGGCAATTACCGCGGACACATGTGCCTTGGCGCGGTAACAAGGAATGACGACAGCGATATGGGGCGGCTGGTTCATCATATCCGTCAAACTGCCTTGGCCCGGCTGTCAAATATCGCCTGGAGCTCGAGATGAGTGAAGAATTTTCCCACCACTGCCACGTTGAGCGGAAAGTGACGGGTCGAGGTCAGGGAGAATCCTGCTCTGTTTGTCGTTACGGGAGTCGACAGCATCGCGGCATTGATGAAAGTGCGATGGGTTGCATCGGATGCGAAGCCTCGGCGCCCAGGCACGATTACGAGCACGCGCTCGATTCCTATCCGGCTGCATGCCCCCAGCAAACGCGAGAGCTTGTCCATGGGTTCATCTAGGTGCTCGAGCACATGGCTGATCACAAGCGACTGTAGATCTGTACGCCCGTCGAGTGGGCTTAGTGACCAATCGTCTGCCTCTCCATCGTAGACGTGCGCTTCGAGTTCGCGTCGGCGGCAGTGCGCCACCGAGACAGGGTTGACGTCCAAGCCGATGGAGCCATCGGGAAGCCGGGAAAGAAGCTCGCCGACCCCGCACCCGAGGTCGACCGTAGGGCCCTTGAGCTGCGATGCTGCCGATTGCAAGTAGATCTTGCGCACAGCCTTCCGAAACCCGCTTCGTTCAAGCTGATAGCGCGCGTAATCCTCTCCATAGTCGCCCATGTTCATGCCTTGGATCAGTGGTTGGACGCCGAAGTGACCAGGGCGACACCGGCCGAAATCATAAAGAACCCCAACCATTGCCAAATTGTCAGCCGTTCGCCGTAGAAACACCATCCGGCCAACGCCATCAGCAAGTACAAAGTCGAGCCGGACAATGCGAAAGCTATCGACAGCTTCTCTCTGGACAATACGAAGAGCCAGGCAACATACCCCAGGACTTGAAGGCACAGGGCGGCAATGACCAGCGGTGACATCGCCGCCCCAAAGAGAAAGTCGATCGGGCCGGAGGCGAGCAACGGTTTGAGCGTGTCGACGGCGCGCTTTAGGATGAGTTGGCCGCCGATGGTGCACAGCACGGTGACGAGGATCAGCAGATAGGAGGTCATGAAATCGCGGTGCGGTTGCTGCGGTAGGATGCGCGATATGCGGATGCAAGCATATTCGCAATGGGGCGCGGCCAGACGCGCGCGAACATCATCGCATCTTCACGTTGCCTGCAACCGGTCTCGATTGCAGATGTCGTTTCGCTGCCTTGGTGCACGCGATGCTGGATGAGTGGCTCGCGCAGATAAACGAAGGTTCCGGGACGTTGAGCCAGGCTGAGCCAGGCATCCCAGTCCAGATCGACGCGAAGACCGGTGTCGAACCGCAAACCGCTTTCGCGGTTGATCGTCGCCGAAGGACAGGGGATTGCGCATCCGAATCGCAGGGAGTTGGTCTTGAAGAATCGCGATGATGCGTGGTTCGAGCCGAGGAACGCCAGTTCCAGAAGCAGGTGCTTGATTCGCAACAATGGAGAAATCGGCCGCTGCTGAGTATTTTCGATCTCGCGGTAATCGGTGAAAACCAGGGAGGCATCCGGGTGGAGTGCCAGAGCCTGAAGCGTGCGCTTCGAGAAGGCTGGCATATAGATGTCGTCCTGGTGCGCGAGCGTTACCCAACGGGCTGGCGCCGACTCAAGAGCAAAGTTCCAGTCGGATCCGATACCTTCGCGGACTGGATTCGCGACGACATTGGCCCCGTATCGCATCGCAAGCTTGGTGATATATGCGTTCGGGGTTGACGTTGCCACAACCACAGGGCTGCGGTTTGTCTGCGCTGCCAGCGACTCCAGGCAAGACGCCAAATATGGGGATTCACCATATGCGGGGACAACGAAGCAATGGTCGGGAGTGGGTGTCATGGTGTGCTTTCACTGCGATGCCATGCCGCGTCCCGGGCGTCCATCAGACGATGCCCATCCGGCTTCAAAGGGCGGCTTCCAGCTCCGGCAGAATCTTGAACAGATCACCCACCAATCCGATATCCGCGATCTCGAAGATCGGCGCTTCGGCATCCTTGTTGATCGCCACGATGGTGCCCGCATCCTTGATCCCGGTGAGGTGCTGGATGGCGCCGCTGATGCCGATGGCCACATACAGTTCCGGGGCGATGATCTTGCCGGTCTGGCCGACCTGCATCTCATTGGGGCAATAACCCGCGTCGACCGCAGCGCGCGAGGCGCCAACGGCGGCGCCAAGCTTGTCGGCAAAATCGTAGATGATCTTGAAATTCTCCTCGGAGCCGACGCCGCGACCGCCAGAGACCACGCGCCGGGCGCTTTGCAGGTCGGGACGGTCGGATTTGCCTGCGGCCAGCCCCAGGTAACGCGTATGCGTCGGCAGCGTGGCTTCGACGCTCGCGGCTTCCACGGTGGCATTGCCGCCGGTCGCGGCTTCCGGCCAGGAGGCTGTGCGCACGGTCGCCACGACGATGTGATCGGCCGGCGCCTCGACGGTGATGATGGCGTTGCCGGCATAGATCGGGCGCTTGAAGGTGTGGCTGCCTTCGACGGCCATGACATCGGACACCTGCGCGGTGCCGAGCAGCGCGGCGACGCACGGCATCAGGTCCTTGCCGAAGGTGGTGCTGGGGCCCAATACGTGGCTGTAACCGTCAACCAGCTTGACGATCTGCGGCGCCAGCAGCTGGGCGACCGGGTGCGCATTCGCGGCGTTGGTGACAGCCAGCACCTTGGTGACACCGGCGATCTGCGCGGCCTCGGCAGCGACGGCCGTGGGGTCAGCGGCAAGCACGACGATATCGATGGCCTCCGGCGACAGCGCGGTGGCAGCGGACACACAGCGGGCGGTGGCGGCGTTGAGCTTGCCGTCGAGGTGTTCAGCGATGATCAGGACCTTGGCCCGTGTGTTATCAGACATCAGAGCAACCCCTTTTGCTTGAGTGCGGCGACCAGTTCGGCCGCGTCCTTCACCATCACGCCCTTGCTGCGTTTGGGCGGCGGCGCGTAGTGGGTGGTCTTGAGCGTGTCGCCGGAATCCACGCCGAGGTCGGCGAAGGCGATCGTCTCCATCGGCTTGCTCTTGGCCTTCATGATGTCCGGCAGCTTGATGAAGCGCGGCTCGTTGAGGCGCAGGTCGGTGGTGACCACGGCGGGCAGGTCGATTTCAAGCGTTTCCAGCCCGGCGTCCACTTCGCGCGTCACCGTGGCTTTGCCGTCGGCAATCTCAAGCTTGGAGGCGAACGTCGCCTGTGGCCGGCCCCACAGCGTGGCCAGCATCTGGCCGGTCTGGCTGGAGTCATCGTCGATGGCCTGCTTGCCGAGGATGACGAGGTCGGGTTTCTCTTTTTCGATCAGCTTGAGCAGGGTGCGCGCGGCGGTGAGCGGCTGGATCGGCTGGTCGCTGACCACGTGGATGGCGCGGTTGGCGCCCATGGCCAGGCCCGTGCGCAGGTGCGCCTGGGCGTCGGCCGGGGCAATCGTGGCGACGATGACTTCGGTGGCGATGCCCTTGTCGCGCAGGCGCAGGGCTTCTTCCAACGCGATTTCATCGAACGGATTGACCGACAGCTTGACGCCATCGGTGACCACGCCGGAGCCATCTGGCTTGACCTGGATGCGGACGTTGTAGTCCACCACGCGCTTGTAGGCGACGAGGATCTTCATCGTGTGGAGGGTCCTTGCAGTTGCGGGAGGGTGTGGCCACGGTATCAAGCGCAGCGAAGATGGCGATTTTACCGGTTGCGCGGCGGGGGCGCGAGTTGTTGCAGGCCTCAGCGGGGTGGCGGCGATCACGGCCGCCCGAACAAGGCGCGTGCCGAGGCGACTACGCGGGCATTGGCCCAATGGGCGCTGCCGTCATTGCACACGGCCAAGCTAGAATGGATCGATACCGAGTTCGAGGAGTGGATCCATGACGGCAACCAAGGTCGCCGCCCATCGTGGCGGTGCGTCCAACGGCAGGGTGTACGCGAGTGCCACCGAGGCTTTGCACGGGATCGTCGCCGACGGCCAGACGCTGGCCGTCGGTGGTTTTGGCCTGTGCGGCATCCCCGAGGCGCTGATCGCGGCCTTGCGTGATTCGGGCGCAAAGCAGCTGACGGTGATTTCCAACAACGCCGGCGTCGACGGTTTTGGCTTGGGCCAGTTGTTGGGTACGCGACAGATCAAGAAGATGATTTCGTCTTACGTTGGTGAAAACAAGGAGTTCGAACGCCAGTTCCTGGCCGGCGAACTGGAGCTTGAATTCAACCCGCAAGGCACGCTGGCCGAGCGCCTTCGTGCAGGTGGCGCCGGGATCCCTGCGTTTTTCACCGCGACCGGCTACGGCACCGTGGTCGCCGAAGGCAAGGAGACGCGCGAGTTCAACGGCAAGCATTACGTGATGGAAACCGCCCTGGTGGCCGACGTTTCGCTGGTCAAGGCGTGGAAGGCAGACCATGCCGGCAACCTGGTGTTCCGCAAGACCGCGCGCAACTTCAACCCGGCCTGCGCGATGGCGGGCAAGGTCTGCGTGGTCGAAGTGGAGGAGATCGTCGAGACCGGCAGCATCGATCCCGACCACGTACACCTGCCGGGCATCTATGTCGACCGCCTGGTGCTCAATGCCAAGCCTGAAAAACGCATCGAACAGCGCACCGTGCGCCAAGGAGCCGTGTAATGGCCTGGACCCGCGATGAAATGGCGCAGCGCGCCGCGCGTGAATTGACCGACGGCGCCTACGTCAACCTCGGCATCGGCCTGCCGACGATGGTGGCCAACCACATCCCCGATGGCGTGGATGTCTGGCTGCAATCCGAAAACGGCCTGCTCGGCATCGGCCCGTTCCCCACCGACGACGAGATTGACGCCGACCTGATCAACGCCGGCAAGCAGACCGTCACCGCGCGCAAGGGCGCCAGCTATTTCGGCAGCCACGATTCGTTTGCGATGATCCGCGGCGGCCATATCGACCTGGCCATCCTGGGCGCGATGCAGGTAACTGATCGCGGCGACCTCGCCAATTGGATGGTGCCCGGCAAGATGGTCAAGGGCATGGGCGGGGCCATGGACCTGGTGGCCGGCGTCAGGCGGGTGGTGGTGCTGATGGAGCACACCGCGAAGGATGGCAGCCACAAAATCCTGCCCGAATGCACGCTGCCGTTGACCGGCGTCGGGGTGGTGAGCCGGATCATCACCGACCTGGGCGTGTTCGACGTCACTGCCGACGGACTGGTGCTGGAGGAAATGGCTCCGGGCGTTCAGGCTGATGAGATCGCGCAGAAAACCGGAGTCGCGTTCACGTCGAAAGCGTGAATGCGCGAGCTGCAACCGGTTTCATTCTGACAATTCACCCAACAAGCGAGGACCCCCTTGCCATTGGCCGGCTGTTTCCGGCTATTCTTCGGCCAATCAAGGGCATCGCAACTCGACCGAGGAATCGCAATATGCGTATTTACCTGACCGCAGCCATCCTTTTGGGATTGCTGGCAGGCTGTTCTTCCGACCAGGCTTCTTCCAACAACAAGGCGACGGCGTCTGCGAACAGCACGTTGCAGAAGTGGGCGGCGTTGCCGACCATGGCGGGCTCCCGGATTGAGAGCTTCGCGTCATTGCCCGACCGTGGCGAGCTGCTCAGCTACGAGCAGGGCGTCAAGGTCAAGCACGCTGGCGCATATACGGCATACCCGGTCTCGCTTAGCGAAGCGCATGCGCTGAATGCCATGCGCACCGGTGAAATGGTGGTCAAGGCCCCGAACGGTGAGTTGCTCCATCTCAAATATGAGAGCCACGTTGAACACCCGGACGGCAACTGGTCGTGGATTGGCCGAAATGCCGATGGCGCGAGTGCGGTGTTGACGTTTGGCGAAAAAGCAGTTTTCGGCACGATTCCGCAAGGCGTCTCCGACACGTTGCGCCTAACGGTGAGCGCAGGCCAGTCGTGGCTGGTGCAGACCGATCGCAGCAAGCTGTCAGGACTCGATGGCGCGCCGCGCCGCGACGGCACGGATCAGCTGATTCCGCCGAAACTTGCGGCAAGCGGGATGGTCTCGGCCTCCATGCGCGCCCAACCGACGGTCGCATCAGCAGCGGCGGCAGCGACGGCGGTTGTCGATGTGTTGCTCGGTTATACGAACGGTCTTACAGCGCAGCTGGGCGGGCAATCACAGGTCAACACCCGCCTCAACAACCTGATCGTCATCACCAACCAAGCGTATGTGAACAGCGGCGTCAATATGCGCGTTCGCTTGGTCAAGACCTTGGCGGTGAGCTATCCCGACAACAACGACAATGGCGATACTCTGGAAAAGCTGACCGGCTACAAGTCAGGCAGCGGCGGTGGTCCGACGACACCTGATCCGGCATTCAATGCACTTCGCGCGGCCCGTGATGCATCCGGCGCGGATCTCGTATCTTTGGTGCGGCCCTTCCGTACTCCGGAAAACAACGGCTGCGGCATTGCGTGGCTGATTGGGGGTGCGCAGAGCGGAATCGAACAATCCGACGCGCCCTTTGGATATTCGGTTGTCAGCGATGGCACTGACCTGGACGAAGGCGACCAGAAGACTTACTTCTGTCGCGAAGAAACGCTTGCCCACGAACTGGGGCACAACATGGGACAGGCGCATAACGACGAAGACAGTGACAGCACGGGTGTCCACCCTTATTCATACGGATACCGCGAATCTTCGTCGAGCGGCTTCTACACCGTCATGGCCTATCCGCAGGCTGACAGCAGCCAGTTCTCGATCCCGTATTTCGCGAACCCCTCGGTCAAGTACAACAATCGCGTCACTGGCGTGGCAAATGCATCGGATAACGTTCGCAGCATGAATCAAACGATGCCGATCATCGCGACGTTCCGGGCGAACGTTGTCCCTCTTTCGCACGGCCCACGGAATGATTTTGATGGCAACAGCCGTTCGGATGTACTTTGGCGGAACATCCAGACGGGTGTAAACACGATCTGGAAATCGGCGAATGCGTCGACTAAACAGACGGTTACTGCTGTCAATCTGGCGTGGAAAGTCGCTGCTACGGGCGATTTCAATGGTGATGGCAACACCGACATCTTGTGGCGCAACTCCAGCACTGGCGCCAATACGATCTGGCGATCGGGCAATTCCGCCACGGCGCAGGCAGTAACCACGATTGTCAGCCAAGCGTGGAAGGTGGCTGGCGCGAACGATTTCAATGGTGACGGCAAGGCCGACATTTTGTGGCGGAATTCCAGTAGCGGTGCCAATACGATCTGGTTGTCGGGTAATTCGGCGACGGCGCAGGTGGTAGCCACGGTTGCCAGCCAAGCGTGGAAGGTAGTGGGTGCAGACGATTTCAATGGTGACGGCAAAGCCGACATTTTGTGGCGCAATTCCAGCAGCGGTGCCAATACGATCTGGTTGTCGGGTAATTCGGCGACGGCGCAGGGGGTAGCCACGGTTGGCAGTCAGGCGTGGAAGGTCGTGGGCACGGGCGACTTCAGTGGTGACGGCAAGGCAGACATCCTTTGGCGCAACGCCGCTAGCGGTGCCAACACGATCTGGCTGTCAGGAAATTCCGCGACGGCGCAGGCTGTAACCACGGTTGCCAGCCAAGCATGGAAGGTGGCGACCACGGGTGATTTTGACGGCGACGGCAAGGCAGACATTCTGTGGCGCAACTCAGTTAGCGGCGCTGCGACGATTTGGCGATCGGGCAATTCCGCATCCGTGCAGGCGATGACTGGTGTTTCAGACCTGTCGTGGCAGATCGTGCCGTGACTTTCGTCTGGGTTGCGAGTTAGGCCGAGGCTTATGGCTTCTGGTCGCGCCCGATATCGCTGGAACCTCGCAGGAAATTTTCAAGATCAGGTGAAAGCAACAAAGCAAGGCTCTTGCGGATCCTGCAAGGAGGCCAGTTCCACCAGGCACTTTCGACAAGACGGTCGATCTGCTCGGGACTGAATCGCATGCGTATGATCGTGGCGGGGTTTCCCGCCACGATTGCATAATCCGGTACGTTTCGCGTCACCACCGATCGACATCCAATGACAGCTCCATTGCCTATGGCAACGCCGGAGAGGATCACACATCCGGCGCCGAGCCATACGTCATTTCCGATCTTGACATCGCCCCGTGTTCCCGGGTGTCCTGTGATTTTCCTTGCCTCCGGCCATTGCCGGAATACCGGGAATGGATAGGTAGAAACCCAGTCAGTTCGATGGTTGCCGCCCAGGAATATTTCTACATCATCGGCAATTGAACAATATTTGCCGATAGATAAGTTTGCAGACTCACCCCACCAGCGGACCATCGGGGAGCCATAGGTATGTTGACCGACGCTAATATTGCCGCCGTTGCCGCGATACAGAAAACGTCGTATCCAGTGCCTGTAGTTTTTCAGGACGAAACCTAATTTCATTGATTGCTTCCCGTGGTTCTTTGCCAGCATCATGTGTGGTTAGCAGGTAGTCTGCTGCCTGCTCAGTAGTCGCAGGTGGCTCTGGAGTTAGTGCGTGATTCCAACGTCTGGAATGCTGGTGTGCTGCGAGGTTTTCGCTCGGCTGTTCTGTGGGTACTCGTCACAATGCTTCGGATCAGCACGTTTGGTTATCACAGGTTCTGGTAATTCGGCCCCGAGCCGCCTTCCGGGGTGACCCAGGTGATGATCTCGTAGGGATCCTTGATATCGCAGGTCTTGCAGTGCACGCAGTTTGCGGCATTGATCTGCAGGCGCTTTCCGTGTTTGGCGGCGGCGTCCTCGACGATCTCGTAAACAGCTGCGGGGCAGAAGCGGGTGCAGGGGTTGCCGTATTCCTCGACGCATCGGGTGACGCAGATATCCGTGTCGGCGACCTTCAGGTGCACCGGCTGATCTTCATCGTGCTCGGTGGCGGCGAAGTAGACGCTGGCAAGGCGGTCACGCGGCGGCAGGGTGCGTTGCACATAGTCGCGTACGGGTTCTTCGTACTCGCCCAGCTTGTGCATTGACGACCAATCCGGGGTGACTTTCAGGGTCCATGGCGACCGGCCGCCGGTGATGGTTTCCCAGCCGGCGTTGAGCAGGCCAAACCACAATCCTTTCTTGAAGCCCGGCTTGATGTTGCGAACAGAGTGCAGCTCGTCCATCGCGGCCGATGCGCGCAGCTTTGCGTCGAAACCTTCTGGCGACAACGATTGCACCAGGTGTTCGGCCGCCAGCATGCCGCTGCGGATCGCCTGGTGGGTGCCCTTGATCTTGGGCACGTTGAGCAGGCCGGCGCCGTCGCCGATCAGCAGCGCGCCGGGCATTTCGACCTTGGGCAACGATTGCCAGCCACCGCTGACAATCGCGCGCGCGCCGGCCGACAGGATGCTGCCGCCTTCGAGCAATGGCGCGATCAGCGGATGGTTTTTCCATTGCTGGAAGGCCTCCCACGGCTTGTAGTTTGGGTCGCTGTAATCCAGCCCGCTGACGTAGCCCAGTGCGACCTGATCATTGTCCAGGTGGTACACGAAGCTGCCGGCGTAGGTGCGGTTGTCGGCCGGCCAGCCCAGCGTATGCACGATCTTGCCCGGCGACGCGCGCCCGGCCGGCAATTGCCAGAGTTCCTTGATGCCGATCGAATACGCCTGCGGGTCACTGTCGCGATCCAGCGCAAAGCGCTTGACCAACTCCTTGGTGAGACTGCCGCGGGCGCCTTCGGCCAGCACCGTGACCTTGGCGTGGATGTCGATTCCTGCCGTATAGCCGGGTTTGTGTGACCCATCCTTGGCCACGCCCATGTCGCCGATGCGAACGCCGATCACCTTGCCATCGTCGTCATGCAGAGTATGGGCGGCGGCGAAACCGGGATAGATTTCCACGCCCAGCGCCTCGGCCTGCGGTGCCAGCCACGCGCACATTGCGCCGAGGCTGACGATGAAATTGCCTTTGTTGTGCATGCCAGGCGGCACGATTGGCGACTTGTAGCCGCCGGTCTTGCTGAAGAACCAGAACTCGTCCTGTTTTGCCGGCACGCACACGGGCGGCGGACTGTCGCGCCAACCGGGAAGCAGGGCGTCGAGCGGCTCGGGTTCGATCACCGCACCCGACAGGATATGCGCGCCGATGGTGCTGGATTTCTCGATCACGCAAACCGAAAGCTCCGGGTTGAGCTGCTTGAGGCGGATCGCGAACGACAGCCCCGCCGGACCTGCACCCACGGTGACGATGTCGTATTCCATGACATCGCGTTCGACGTCATCGGCTGTGGCCTGGGGAGGGTTGGCTGTGTGCTCGGGGGATGCGCTCATGTCGGCGACCTGGCTTGGAGGTGAAGCATCCGCACGGATGTGCGGGCGATTGCGAACAACTCGCAGGGCCTGATTGTCGCGGGTTTGCGGTGAAGGCGGCAAATTGATGATGGCGTGCATGCGCGCGGAGCGCGCCTTGATCGCGCACTGGCCTGTTGAAAGCAGCTTGGGTGGCGCCTGCATCGTGCACGGCACCGGTAATGACTGCGGCTGGGCGCGCAGCGCCTGCGCTGTGTCCTGGCAGGATTGACGGATGTCCGCCGTCAGGGCGCGGTGGAATGCCTGAAAGTGGCAGATCTTCGCTTTACGCGCGGCCGGTGTGCGTCATGCCAGTCGCATGTCGCCCCCAGCGGCAGTGAATTCGGCAGCGCGTGAACCCAGCTGTGCGCCAAAGCAGCTGCTTGTCAAATCAGCTGCATGTCAGCGCCGCGTCGGCTTGCGCGTCGCATCCCCCGGATGTGCCTCGCGTTCATGGGCCGTGCCGGTGGCCAGGATCCAGCCAGTCATGTCGCGGCCGACGCTTTCGAGGCTGCGCGAAAACGCGTCGACGACCTGGTGGACATCGGTACTGGCGGCCAACTCGGCATGCAGGAAGGTGCGCGAACCCACGATGCTCTGGTCGCCCGTGTGCAGCAGCTTGGCGTTGACCTCGATGATCGCCGATGGCACGGCGTTGCCGGCGTAATCAGCCTCGAAGCGACGCATGTCCATCACCAGCTTGTAATCGGCGGAAATCCCGGTGCCCTGGCGGGCGACGGCGCCGATGCGGCCGGAGTCCTCCAGCGCACGCGTGACCGTGTCTTCGAGCAGGCTGCTGGGCAGTTTTGCCCAAGCCACCCCCTTGTAGACCTCGATCTCGCCGGGTGTGGGCTGCACCGCGATGCGGTAGGTATCGATCATGCGCGCCGCGGTTGGTGGATCGACGGCGAGTTGCCAGGTGACCGTCGGCCATGAGGGATCGGCGACGATGCGCGGGTCCGGGGCGTAGCGCGTGGTGGGCGTTTTTTCGCTGCCGCCGAGGATCGAGCATCCACCCAGCAGCATGCAGGCCAGCAGGGCCACGATGACCGCGGCAAGGTGGGTGGTGGTGCGCTGAGCCCGCGTTGCGCTAAGTTGTCCGTGGATCGTCGATGGGCGCGCCGCGCCTGCGGCCTGCACTGCAGGCCAAGGTTGCGATTCGCCACGACGTTCGGTGGGCGCAGGCGGATCGCCGATGGTCGTGTGGATCATTTTGGCTCGAACTCCTTGGTTGCGTCGCGGCCCAGCAGGTAGCGCGTCGGGTTGCTGTCGAGGCGGTCACTGATGCGGCGCAGGTCACGGATCAGCGAACGCAATTCGCCTAGCGTCGGCCCGAGTTGCCCCAATCCATCGTTGGCAAAGCTGTTGATCGCGCTGCGGTTCTCGTTGAGGATCTTGTCGGCGCCGCCAGCGGCCGAATCGAGGCGCGTCAGCGTGTTGTCGAGTTTTGCGATCAAGCCGGGAAGCTTTTGCACCAGCTCGCGATCGAAATCCGACACCGCGCGATTGGTGGTGTCCAGGGTGGTGTTGAGTTGCTCGCTGGCCTTGCGCGCGTTGATCATCAGCGCGCGCAGGTCGTCGCCTTGCCCGGCCACCGCATCGGTCATGGTTTCCAGGTGCGCGAGGGTGTTGGAGATGCGCTTGACGTTCTCCTCGCTGAGCACCATATCTAGCCGTTGGACCAGGCGATTTGCGGTGTCGGCAATATTCTGCAGCGCCGATGCCTCGGTCTGGATGATGGGGATCTCCCTGCCGGGCGTCTCCAGCAGGCGCGGACTGCGCGGATCGCCGCCGGTCAACTGGATGATCGGGGGACCGGTGAGGCTGGTCATCGACATCTTGGCGCGGGTATCGGTGCGCACGGGCGCATCGGCCTGCAGTTTGAGCCGCGCGATCACCTCGCGCGGATCGTTTTCGGCCAGCTTGAGGCTTTCGACCGTGCCGATGCCGATGCCGTTGTATTGCACGCTGCTGCCTTCGGTCAGCCCGGTGACCGGTTCGCGGAAGATCACGTCATATTCGCGCCAGTTGCGGTCGGACGAATATTTCGCCGCCCACAAGCCGAAGGCGAGCAGGAACAGCGTCACCAGCAGGGTGAATGCGCCGATCAGGACATAGTTGGCCTTGGTTTCCATCGATCATGCTTCCTTTGCGGCGCCGGCTTTGGCATCGCGCGCCGCGCGCCCGCGCGGCCCGTTGAAATATTCGTGCACCCAGGGATGGTCGAGGCGTTCGATCTCCGGTAACGGCCCGATCGCGACCACCTTCCGGTCGGCCAGCACTGCCACCCGGTCGCAGATAGCGTACAGCGTGTCGAGATCGTGGGTGATGAGGAAAACCGTCAGCCCCAGCGCCTGTTGCAGGGTGCGGATGAGGTTGTCGAACGCGGTCGCGCCGATCGGGTCGAGGCCGGCGGTGGGTTCGTCGAGGAACAGCAGCGGTGGATCCATCGCAAGTGCGCGTGCCAGCCCGGCCCGCTTGCGCATGCCGCCGGACAGCTGCGAAGGCAGCTTGTCGATGGCGTCGGCAGGCAGGCCGGCAAGCTTGACCTTCAGCAGCGCCAGCTCGTAGCGCCAGCGGTCGGTCAGGTCGGGATGGTGTTCCTTCAGCGGCACCTGCACGTTTTCGCCAACGGTCAGCGACGAGAACAGCGCGCCATCCTGGAACAACACGCCCGTGTTGCGCTCGATGTGCAGGCGCGTCTGCTGGTTGTCCACGCGCGCATCGACGCCGAGCACCTCGATCTCGCCGGCGTTGGGCGTGCGCAGGCCGAGGATCGAGCGCATCAACACCGACTTTCCACTTCCTGAACTCCCGACCACGCCGAGGATTTCACCGCGCCGGACGTCCAGGTCGAGGCCTTCATGCACGATTTGCTCGCCAAAACGATTCGCCAGGCCGCGCACGCGAATGATCGGCGTGTCGTCGTGCCCGGGATCGGTCGGTGGCGAAGGCATGTCCGTCATCTACCACCCCATGTGCATGAACCAGATCGCCGCCATCGCATCGAAGATGATGACCAGCGAGATCGTCTGCACCACGCTGGACGTGGTGCGCTCGCCCACCGATTGCGCGGTGCCCTTGACCTGCAGGCCTTCCAGGCAACCGATCAGCCCGATCACCACGGCGAAGAGCGGCGCCTTCGACATGCCCACCAGGAAATGCCGCAGCTCGATGGTGTCATGCATGCGGGCGAAATAGGCCTGCGGTGGAATGTCCAGGCTGAAGGCGCCGACCGACATGCCGCCGAGCAGGCCGGCGATCATGGCGATGAAGGTCAGCAGCGGCAGCATCACCAGCAATGCCAACACGCG
The DNA here is from genome assembly GCA_038241735.1 of Lysobacterales bacterium. Taxonomy (GTDB): domain Bacteria; phylum Pseudomonadota; class Gammaproteobacteria; order Xanthomonadales; family Xanthomonadaceae; genus Luteimonas. The sequence goes on along the minus strand of JBBSST010000007.1, from coordinate 56,967 downwards.
CGGGATCACCAGCAGGTCGACGGGATCAAGGCCGAGCGTGCGGATCGCGTCGATCTCCTCGCGACTGACCATCGCACCAATCTGCGCGGTAAACGCGCTGGCGGTGCGACCGGCGAGCAGGATGGCGGTCAGGAGCACGCCGAACTCACGCAAGAAGGCAATATTGACCAGTTCCACGACCAGGATCGTGGCGCCGAAGTCGGCCAGGATGGTCGCACCCAGGAACGCGATCACCGCGCCAACCAGGTACGACAACAACGCCACCAGCGGCACGGCATCCAGGCCGACTTGCTCCATGTGGTGGACCACGGCAGTGACGCGCAGGCGGCGTGGTTGCAGGATCGTGCGGCCAAGCTTGACCAGGTTTTCGCCAAGGAAACTGACCAGTGCGATGACTTCCTTCCAGTTGTCCTGGACCGCGAAACCCAGCCGTGCCAGTGCCGCCTGGAAGCCGTAGTCGCGTTTGCGCCTGGGGCGGTCGTCGGCGACATCCTCGATGGCCGCGACCAGCGCGTGGTGGTCGTCGCGGAAATTGAAGGTGGCGTAGTCGATGCCGCGGCGACGTGCGAAGCGCAACAACAGCAGTACGCCGGCCGAATCCAGTCGCTCGACCGCGCTCGCGTCGATCGACTGCACGTCGCCAAGATCGCCGTCCAGCACCTCACCCATGGCGCGCGCGTACTCCAGCGACCATTGGCCGCGCAGCCGCCAACGACCGCCGAGCTGCGGATCGGCATCGATACCCGGTGCGTTGTGGCTGGGAACACTCATGGGTTGGAAGATTCTCCCTGTCGCAATGGGTTAGCCCAACGGCACGCAGACCGTCGCGAGGATACAGGCTAGCAAGCTTCGGTGATTGCAGTCGCGACGACGTGGCCTGTCGCGCGCGAGGTACCGGCCGGTACGCCCGCATGCGATCCTTTGCACATGTCGCACGCCTTCCCGCAAACCATTGGTTACGCCGCCCGCATCGCATTCGTGATCGAGTTGGCCGAGCGCCTGCATATCTATGGCACCACGGCGCAACGCCTGGAAGGCGCGCTGATCGCCGTGTCGCAAACCCTTGGGCTGGAATGCGAGCCCTGGGTGAATCCGACCGGCATGGTGCTGTCGTTCAGTGACCCGACGCGCCCGCCCGGCGACAGCGACACCACTCGCGTGATCCGCGTGCCCGTGGGCGATAACAACCTGTCCAAACTGTGCGAAGCCGATCGCATCGCCGAAGACGTCATGGCCGGACGGGTCGGGTTGGCCGAGGGCTATGCGGCGCTGCGCGCGCTCGACCGCCCACCGCATTGGCGCGGCACCGTGCTGATGATTCTCGCGTTCGGCTTGTCATCGGCCAGCGTGGCCGGACTGTTGCGCCTGCCCTGGCTGGATATCGCGACGGCCGGCTTGATTGGCTTGCTGGTGGGCCTGGTCGACTGGGCCTCGTCACATCGGCCACGATTGCGCGAAGCCAGCGAAGCGATCTCGGCGATGCTGGCCGCCACGGTCGCCATCGTTGTTGCGAGCTATGTCGGCCCGCTGAATCTCAACACGGTGGTGATCGCGGCATTGATCGTGCTGATGCCCGGAATGATGCTGACCAATGCCGTCAACGAACTGACCAGCCAGCACCTGGTCGCCGGCATGGCGCGATTCGCCGGCGCGGTCAGCATCATGCTCAAGCTCACCGTGGGCACCATGATCGCCATGACGATCGCGCAGATGCTCAAAATTGAACCGCACGTGCGTGCGCTGCGCCCGCAACCTGATTGGGTGGAATGGGGTGCGTTGGCCACTGCGACGCTCGCGTTCGCCGTGTTGTTCCGTACCAACCGCCGCGACTATCCATTGGTGATGCTGGCGGCGATGACGGGCTATCTCATTCCCCGGTTGGTTGGTGATTCCTGGGGTAGCCCGGTCGGTATCTTCTTGTCGGCGCTGGTGCTGACCGCGGCCGGGAATGGATATGCACGCTGGATGCATCGACCCGGCGCACTGGTGCGTGTCCCGGGCATCATCCTGATGGTGCCCGGTAGTTCCAGCGTGCGCAGCCTGCTGACGTTGGTCCAGCAACAGGATCTGGCAGCGGGCCAGGAAGCCGCGCTTGCGGTCCTGAATATCCTGCTGGCGCTGATTGCCGGCCTGTTATTCGGCAACCTGCTGTTGCCGACGCGACGTAATTTGTAACCTGGCACGAGGCGCGCCCAGCCCGTTTCAGCGCGGCTTTGGCGACATCCGCGATACGAGGAGTCAGGCCTCGCCCAAGGCCCATGCGTCATCGCCGGGATGTGCAGGGATGTGCAGGGATAAACCCCTGGCCTTGCAGGCCAGCAGATGCGCGCATGCCGACGCGGCCTGGCCCAATAAAAACGCCGGCGCGAGGCCGGCGTTCTATTAGTTATTGCGGTGGTTTCCGATCACTTCTTGATCAGGAAATCCTCGGGCTTCTTGCCTTTCTTGGTCAGTGCCGCCATCCAGCGCGGCTGCTTGCCCCGGCCGGTCCAGGTTTCCTTGGTATTGGCGGGGTTGCGATACTTCGGCGCGACCTTGCCCAGCTTGCGGCCTTTCTTGACGCTCGGCTTCAGCGCGTTGGCAGCAGCAGCGGGCGTGGCGGCGGCGGTTTTGGCCGGCTTGCCACCGAACAGCTCGGCAAGCGTGTAACCCTCGGCCGTGGCCAGTGCAGTGATCTTCGCACGCACCGTGGTGATGGGCTTGCGCTTTTTCAACGTGGTCTTGCGGCGCTTGGCCTGGCTGATCAGGGTGTCGAGCTCTTTGGCTGACAGGGTATTCACATCAATGGACATTCGTGACTCCGGATTATGCGTGGGGGTTAACGCCAATCCGTGGCATAAAGTGCGATATTAATCGAAAACGATGAGTTTCTACAAACCCATGCTGGTGGAAACCGGATCACGCCGCCGTGAATATCCTGCCAAGGCTGGTTTCCATGGAGGGTTACGGGCCGATATCGGCGAGCGGAGGTTTATCGAGCGGTGCCGGCGAGACGGTAATGGACGAATCCTGCGCTGGCCAATGCAGGGATGCTTCATGGCTCTAAGCGAATGGCTGCATCGATACTGTTGATCCAGGGCTAGGAGCACGCGACGTCCCGGCGGTGCCGGGATGGTTTTCCGGCAACAGTTTTCCAGGACAGTTTGCCGCTGACGGATTACCCGCCCAGGCGTGCCAGCAGGGCCGCGTGATCGAGATTCTCCGATTCACTGGAAGCGCGTGCTCGGTATTCATACGTGCCTGTCGACAGGCCGCGCTCGGACACCACGATGCGATGCGGGATGCCGATCAACTCGATGTCGGCGAACATCGCGCCGGGACGCAGGCCGCGATCGTCGAGGACGGTTTCGATGCCGGCGTCGGTCAACTGTCGATACAACGCCTCGGCCGCCTCGGTCACGCTGGCATCGTGCTTGGGATTGATCACGCACACCGCGACGCTCCACGGCGCCATGGCGTCGGGCCAAAGGATGCCGGCCTGGTCATGGTTTTGCTCGATGGCGGCGGCGACGATGCGTGAGATGCCGATGCCGTAGCAGCCCATCGCCATCGGCTGCGCCTTGCCGTTTTCGTCCAGCACGGTGCACGCCATCGCCTGGGTATAGGTGCGGCCGAGCTGGAACACATGGCCGACCTCGATGCCGCGCGCAATGCGCAGCTCGCCGCCGTCGAGTGCGCGATCGCCTTCGACCACGTTGCGGATGTCGGCAATGGTGTCCGGCTCGGGCAGGTCACGGCCCCAGTTGACGCCCCGGATATGGAAACCCACGGCGTTGGCACCGACGACAAAATCAGACATCGCCGCAACCTCGCGGTCGGCCACCACGCGAATGGCCTTGCTTGGTGCAAGCGGGCCAAGGAAGCCCGGTTCGCTGCCGAGGTATTCGCTGATTTCAGCCTCGGTCGCCATGCGGTAGTCCGCCAGTCCAGCGACTTTCGCCAGCTTGATCTCGTTAATGGCGTGGTCGCCGCGCACCAACGCCAGCACCAGCTGTGATTCGGGTCCGCTGCTCATCACCGCGATCGATTTCACCGTGCGCTGCAGGGCAATCCCCAGCAGCGCGGCGACGTCCTCGCAGGTTTTCTGGATGGGCGTGGCGACCTTGTCCATGTGTTCACTGGCAGCGGCCCGCGCTCCGGGCGCCGCCGCCTGCGCGGTCTCGACATTGGCGGCATATTCGGAGCCGGTTGAAAACGCGATTGCATCCTCTCCCGAATCCGCCAGCACGTGGAACTCTTGCGAGGCATCGCCACCGATGGCGCCCGAATCAGCCTGCACGGCGCGGAACTTCAGTCCAAGACGGGTAAAGATCCGGGTATAGGCGGCATGCATGTTCTGGTATTCGAGCGCCAGGTCCTCGTCGCTCAGGTGGAACGAGTAGGCATCCTTCATCAGGAATTCTCGCGCCCGCATCACCCCGAAACGCGGACGGATCTCGTCGCGAAACTTGGTCTGGATCTGGTAGAAGTTCACCGGCAATTGTTTGTAGCTCGCCAATTCGCTACGGGCAAAGTCGGTAATCACCTCTTCGGCCGTCGGCGCGTAGCAATACTCGGCGTCCTTGCGATCCTTGATCTTCAACAACTGGCCGCCGAATTTCTCCCAGCGCCCGGTTTCTTCCCATAGCTCGCGGGGCTGGATCGTTGGCATCAACATTTCGATGGCGCCGGCGCGGTTCATTTCCTCGCGCACGATGGTTTCGACCTTGCGCAGCACGCGCAGGCCCAGCGGCGACCATGTGTACAGGCCGGAGGCGAGCTTGCGGACCATGCCGGCCTTGAGCATCAGCTGGTGGCTGACCAGTTCGGCGTCGGCGGGGGTTTGCTTTTCAGTGCGGAGATGGAAGCGCGACAGGTGCATGGGCAAGGCAATGGCAAAAAGAGGTGGGCCATTCTGCCATGCGGCATTGCAGCAGGCGGCGTGCAGGGCTACTGGCGGTCGCCGCGGACCTCGATGCCGGCTTCGGACTCGATCGGGATGCGCTCGTATTTGCGCCCTTTCGGTGCGCTCGATGTGACGTGCAGGGTGCCGGCCTCATCGCGCCAGCGGTAGATCACCGGGCGCGCGTCTTCGATATTGGCGGCCGCGGCGTTGTCGGCGCGGGTCTGCCTGGCGTGTGACTGTGCGGGCGTGTCGCGCGACAACCACCACGCCACCGCGATGCCCGCGAGTGCGCCCAGCAGCAATGCCCACCGCAGTCGCACGGTGCGGGTTCTAGTTGGCCGCAGCGGCGCTGATGCAGTTCGCCTTGAGCATGGCGCGCGCCAATTCAAGCTGGTTGGCGCGATCGGCATCACTCAGGGTCTTGTCGGGCTTGCCATCGCCGTTGGTGTCCTGCTGGACGACGTCCTTGCCTTCGAGCATCGCGATGTTGGCCCGCGCGGTGGTGCACTGCGTGGATTCGACGGGAGCATTGGCGGCGGCGTCCACCGGCTGGTTCGCGCTGTTGGTGGCCCTGGTAGCGCGGGTCTTGTAGGTGCTGTTGGCCGGTGGGGTTTGCGAATAATGGGTGACGCCATTGGCGTCCTTCCATTGGTAGACATCGTTCGCGGCGGCGGTGGCGGCCACGCACAATAGAGCGATGCCAAACAGCGTGCGGATCGTATGGGCTTGCATGCGGATGACTCCAGCGGAAACGGTTTCCGCAGCGATTGCAGCATCGCCGGGGCGCGGGCGCAAGCCGTGAGGCACCGAACCGTGACAGCTCGACACGGCTTGGCTGGCCCCGGCTGCGTCGTCCGCATCCCCGCGCGGAGCGATTACACTCCGGGCCATGAACCAACCGCCCCTGCAACGCCCGCGTAATCGCGGCATCTACCTGCTGCCCAACCTGTTCACCACCGGCGGCCTGTTTGGTGGCTTTTTTGCCATCATTGCCGCTTCGCAGGGCCGCTTCGAGGCTGCCTGCGTGGCGATTTTCATCGCCTCGATCCTCGACGGCCTCGACGGCCGCATCGCCCGGATGACCAACACCCAAACCGAGTTTGGCGTGCAATACGACTCGTTGGCCGACCTGATCAGCTTCGGCATGGCCCCGGCCCTGGTGATGTACCACTGGGCGTTGATGTCACTGAAACTCGATGGCCCGACGCTGGGCAAGATCGGTTGGCTCGCGGCGTTTTTGTATGCCGCCTGCGCAGCATTGCGACTGGCGCGCTTCAACAGCCAGGTGGGCAAGGTCGACAAACGCTGGTTCATTGGCCTGGCCAGCCCGGCCGCGGCCGGCCTGATGGCCAGTTTTGTGTGGACCTTCCACAAGCTCGACTGGAGCGGCGAGGAGCTGCGTTACGGCGCGCTTGCCGTCACCATCATCAGCGGCCTGCTGATGGTCAGTGGCCTGCGTTACAACAGCTTCAAGGGTGGCAAGGGCGGGAAGCCTCTCCGGGTACCGTTTTTCGTCCTGCTGATCGCCGTGGGTGTGCTCATCGCGCTGGTGATCGATCCGCCGAAGACCTTGCTGGCGGCCGGCGTGTTGTATGCGCTGTCGGGGCCGGTGCTGTGGTTCAAGCGCCGTCGCCTGACGGTCGACACGGGCCCGGAATCGCCGCCATGAGTTGGGATCCGCTGCAACGCGAAATCCTCGACACGCTGGGCCACGATGCGTATCGCCTGGTGTCATCGGACGTGGCCACGGCCCCGGTGGCATTCACGGTGCCTGACGACGCCCTCCTGCGAGCGCTGCTGCGCGCGGCGGGGCGCACGACCAACGCTGTGGATACTGCGGTGCTGTGCGGCGAATGGATGCCGACCGCACGTTTGCGCGCACCGTCGGCGAAGCGCGCACTGTGGCCGCGCCTGCGTGCCTTGCGGGCGTCGACGCGCCCGGCATGAGCGGGCGGGCTTGACCATGCATGTGATCGCCAGCGATCAAGCCCAACCCGAGCCGACCGCACTGCGGCCGATGCGCGAGTCCGACATCGACACGGTGATGGAAATCGAGCGCCGGGCGTATCCGTTTCCGTGGACGCACGGCATCCTGCGCGATTGCCTGCAGGCCGATTACCCGGCGTGGATCATGCACCAGGCAGGACAGGTGATGGGCTACGGCGTGCTCAGCATTGCCGCTGATGAGGCGCATGTGCTCAACCTGTGCATAGACCCGCAAATGCACAGTGCCGGCCATGGCCGACGCCTGCTGCGCGCGCTGTTGAAGATCGCGCATGGCCACGGTGCCCGACGCATCTTCCTTGAAGTGCGCCCGTCCAACCCGCACGCCATCGCGCTGTACTTCGACGAGGGTTTCAACGAGATCGGTCGTCGCCCGCGTTATTACCCGACCAGCCAGGGCCGCGAAGACGCCATCGTGATGGCAATCGAACTGTTCGACGCGCCGTAGATCGGGGTTACGCCGCCGAGGCCTGCCCATTTTGCGGACGGCGATCCGCACCACGTGACCACCCGGCGTGAGCCGGGCCAAAGATCATCGCGTGCGAGCCCGGTGAAAAACCATCGGCTGCTCGAATTGGCCGTTCAAATCGGCTGCTCAAATCGGCTGCCAAAATCGGCTGTTCAACTCGCCTGCAACCGCGTGTATTGGGTGGCCAGCGCCTCGCGTTGCGCGCTCCAGTCGGCCAGGCGCGTGCGCTCCTGTTCAACGACGGCGGCCGGCGCGTTGTTCACGAACGTGTCGCTGGCCAGTTTGCCTTTTGATTTCGCCAACTCGCCTTCGACGCGCTTGAGCTCCTTGTCCAGGCGCGTGCGCTCGGCATCCAGGTCGACAAGGCCTGCCAGGGGCACGAACAGCTTGAGCTCGCCGACCATGGCCGAGGCGGCCGGTGGCGGGTCGCCGGCGATCGCGTCGATCTGGTCGATGCGGTTGAGGAACCTGAGCTGCGAGGCGAAACGCTCGACGCGCGCGGCGTCATCCTTGCTGCCGCCCTGCAGCAGCAGGGTGATGGTTTTCGCTGGCGATACGCCCAGTTCGCTGCGGATTCGTCGCAAGGCCGACACCATCGACTTGAGCCATTCAACATCGGCCTGGGCGCGCGTGAACTCGGCCGTCGTCAACCCGACTGTCACGAAATCATCGGCCTGCGGATAGCGCTGCACCATGATCGTTTCGGCATCGATGCCGAGTTTCGGCGCAACCTGCTGCCAGAGTTCCTCGGTCACGAACGGGACCAGGGGATGCAGCAGGCGCAACAGTGCTTCGAGGACATACAGCAGCGTGTGTCGCGTGCTTGCGGCTGCACGCGCGTCGTCGCCTTGCAGCGCGGGCTTGGCCAGCTCGACGAACCAGTCGCAGAAGTCGTTCCAGGCAAACTCGTACAGGCACTGGGCGAGCAGGTCAAAGCGGTAGTTGGCGAAGTGTGTTTCGGCTTCGGTGGCGACCCTGGCGAGGTGGACCAGAATCCAGCGTTCGGCGTCAGTGGTGGGCTGTGGAGCCAGGGCGCCTACATCCGTCCGTCGAGCGCCTTCGCCCGCAGGCGGCAGAGGGCGTGCGGTGGAGGCGCTTTCGGTATTCATCAGCACGAAGCGCGTCGCATTCCACAGTTTGTTGCAAAAATTCTTGTAGCCCTCGGCGCGGCCGAGGTCGAACTTGATGTCTCGGCCATGGCCGGCGAGCGCGGCGATGGTGAAACGCAGCGCATCGGCGCCAAACGCCGGGATGCCGTCGGGAAATTCCTTGCGCGTGGCCTTCTCGATTTTCGGCGCGTCCTTGGGCTTCATCAGCCCGGTGGTGCGCTTGGCGACCAGCGCATCGAGGGTGATGCCATCGATGATGTCGATCGGGTCGAGCACGTTGCCCTTGGACTTGGACATTTTCTGCCCGTGTGCGTCGCGCACCAGGCCGGTGATGTAGACATCCTTGAACGGCACGTCGTGGACGAGATGGTCGCTCATCATGATCATTCGCGCGACCCAGAAAAAGATGATGTCGAAGCCGGTGACCAGCACGCTGGACGGGACGAAGTGCTCGAAGCCGCGCTCGCGCATCGTCGCGGCATCCGGCCAGCCCATCGTGCTGATGGGCCACAGCGCCGATGAAAACCACGTCTCCAGCACATCGTTGTCCTGGTGCAGGGCAGGCGGCGTTCCGCCATTGTTCGCCGCGGCCTGTTCCAGCGCGTCGGCCTCGTTGCGCGCAACGTAGATAGTGCCGGCATCGTCGTACCACGCCGGGATGCGATGGCCCCACCACAGCTGGCGACTGATGCACCAGTCCTGGATGTTCTCCATCCAGTGGCGATAGGTATTGATCCAGTTCGCCGGGACGAACTTCACATCGCCGCTTTCAACCAGCTTGAGTCCGCGCGCGGCGAGGTCATCCATCTGCACGAACCATTGGTCGGTCAGGTACGGCTCGATCGCCTGGCCGCTGCGATCCCCGCGCGGCACCTGCAGCTTGTGCGGCTTGGTTTCGATTAGCAGGTCGAGTGCTTCGAGATCGGCCAGCACGGCCTTGCGGGCGACATAGCGATCCATCCCGCGATATTTCTGCGGTGCGTTGTCGTTGATCGCGGCATCGGGCGTGAACAGGTTGATCAGCGGCAGCGTGTGGCGCTGGCCGACCTGGTAATCGTTGAAGTCATGGGCGGGTGTCACCTTGACCACGCCGGTGCCGAATTCGCGGTCGACATAGCTGTCCGCGATTACCGGAATCTCGCGGCCGGTCAACGGCAACGTCACCGTCTTGCCGACCAGGTGGGCGTAACGCTCGTCGTCCGGATGGACCATCACCGCGGTATCGCCGAGCATGGTTTCCGGACGCGTGGTAGCGACCACCAGTGAGCCGCTGCCATCGCTGAGTGGGTACGAGATCGACCACAGGAAGCCGTCTTCTTCCTCGTTGACGACTTCAAGATCCGAAATCGCGGTCTTCAGCACCGGGTCCCAGTTGACCAGCCGCTGGCCGCGATAGATCAGGCCCTGCTGGTGCAGGGTCACGAAGGCTTCGATCACCGCCGTGGATGCCATCGGGTCCATGGTGAACATGCTGCGCGTCCAGTCGCCGGACGTGCCGAGGCGGCGCATCTGGCGCTCGATCGTGTCGCCGGATTCGCCTTTCCACTGCCACACCTTTTCGATGAAGCCATCGCGGCCCAGCGAGTCGCGTGTTTCGCCGCCACCGGCGATGGCGAGGTTGCGTGCCACCACCATTTCGGTGGCGATGCCGGCGTGGTCGCTGCCCATCTGCCACAGCGTGCGGAAGCCGCGCATGCGGTGGTAGCGCACCAGCGCATCCTGCAGCGTGTGCTGGAATGCATGGCCCATGTGCAGGGTGCCGGTGACGTTGGGTGGCGGCAGCAGGATCGAATAGGCCGGCCCGTCGCCTTGCGGCGAGAACACGCCGCTGCTTTCCCACTGCGCGTACAGGCGGGTTTCAAAGGTCTTGGGGTCGTAGCCGGTGGCAAGGGTCATGGTGGGTGCGGGACGTTTGGAAGAGGAGTGGGGCGGTGATGAAGACGCTGCAGGTTTTTTCTTTCGCCCCTTGGAAAAGGGCAGGGGAGATTTGCTTTCAAGTTCCCGGCAAGGCGGAGACAAGTCCTCGTCGATCCATTTTCAACGTGAGAGAGAGTGGGCTTGGCAAGTGATCGGACGAAATCGTCGCTTGATCCTGAAGACTCCCTGCGCCCGGTTTTCCTGTCACATGTCGTGCTTGTTCACGTCCAGTCCGCGTGCCTTGTACTGTTTCCAGCGCTCGCGCAAGAGGCCGCGCGCGGCCTCATCGGCAGGCACCACTTCCAGGACGCGTTCGAAACTGCCCTGCACCGCGTCATCGCGCAGGTTGATCACTAGCGGGCGCATCGCGGCGTCGATCTCGGGGCTGGCGATCAATACCGGCGTGGCGTCGTCGTCCTCGTCGCCGGCGACCTGGTGCGGGATATAGGCGTCTTCACCCATGTCCCACAGCAGTTCGTTGAGCTCCTCGGCCTGCGCCGCGTCGCGCGCCAGGATCAGCGTCCACAGGTTTGCGTCCCAGGCCTTGCGTGCAAGTTCACACACCAGCTGCAGGGGTTCGTCCTTGAAGCGGTCCTTGGCAATCAGGTAGAAATCGGCACGAGGCATGGGAAACCGCTAGTGGGGAATGGGGAGTGATGGAATCGGCGCCAACGCCGCCTGCCCTGTTTATTACTTTCCACTTCCTTCGCCCGCCCGGTCCAGCAGCCATTGGGTCAACAGGCCCACCGGTCGTCCGGTGGCCAGCCCGCGCTTGCCTTCGCCGCTGGCCGAACCGGCGATGTCCAGGTGTGCCCAGCGCTGGCCTTCGGTGAAGCGCGACAGGAAACAGCCCGCCGTGACCGCGCCGGCCCAGCGGCCGCCAATGTTGTAGACGTCGGCAAAGGTGGAATCGAGCATGGTCTGGTATTCGTCCCACAGCGGCAGGCGCCAGGCGCGGTCGAAGACGTTCTCGCCGGCGTCGAGCAACTCATTGCTGAGGTCGTCGTGCTTGCTCATCAGGCCCGAGGCGTAGCGGCCCAGCGCCACCATGCACGCGCCGGTGAGCGTGGCGACATCGACGGTCGCCTGCGGCTCGAACTTCTGCACGTAGGTCAGCGCGTCGCACAGGATCAGCCGGCCCTCCGCGTCGGTGTTGCCCACTTCAATCGTCTTGCCCGACATCGAGGTGATGACATCGGATGGGCGATAGGCATTGCCGTCGATCGCGTTTTCGACGGCCGGTACCACCACCACCAGGTTGATCGGCAGCTTCATCTTTACCGCGGCGACAAAGGTGCCGATGACCGTGGCGCCGCCGCACATGTCGAACTTCATTTCCTCGATGCCGCCCTGGGTCTTGAGGTTGACCCCGCCGGTATCGAAGGTGATGCCCTTGCCGACCAGCGCGTAGGGCTTGGCGTCGGCGATGCCCGCCTTAGTCGCGCCGTCCCACTTCAGCACCACCAGGTGCGGGCGGTTGGTTGAACCGCGTGCGACCGCCAGCAGCGAACCCATGCCGAGCGCCTGCATCTGGGTTTCGTCGAGGATTTCGGATTCCGCGCCATTGTCGGCGGCGAATTTGCGCGCCTGCTCGGCGATGTAGGCCGGGGTGCAGATGTTGGGCGGCAGGTTGCCCAGGTTGCGTGCGTACTCCACGCCCGCGGCAATCGCGATGCCCTGCGCCAGCGCCGTGCTGTCATCGCCGGCGATGGCGAACGACTTCAGCCCGCTGTCGTCGTGCTTGCTCTTGTTCTTCTCGCCCAGTGTTTCGGTATAGCGGTAGCTGGCATGGGCGGCGGCAATCACGGCCTGCCGAATGTTCCAGGCGTTGTCGCGGCCGGGCACGGCAAGTTCGGACAGGGTGAACAGCGCGCTGGCCGCCGCGCCGCCCTTCAGCGCGCGCGCAGCGTCAGCAACGGCCTTGAGGTATTGCGGCACCGCGAACTTGGCTTTTTCACCCAGGCCCACCACCAGCACGCGCGGCGCGGTGACGCCGGTCACGTCGTGCAGCAAGGCGGTCTTGCCGGTCTTGCCGGAGATGTCGCCGCGCTCAAGCAGCGCCTTGAGGCGGCCATTGCTGGCGCCATCGACCGACTGCGCGGCGGGGCTGAGGGACTTGTCGGCAAACACGCCGACCACGACACAATCAGTGTCCGCGGAGGCCGGTGCGGTCGGCAGGGGAGAGGAAAGCAGGGTGAATTGGAGGGTCATCGAACAGATTCCGTGAGGGTTCCTTACAATCGCGCGTTCACAATGCAGCGTGGACACTGTCCACGCCACCGGGCGACCTGGCCGCTGTGGCCAATGGATGACCCTCAATTCTAAAGCAACCGGCCAGATGCTGAAAAAGCTCGATTCCTACCTGTTTCGCGAATTCGCCCAAGCCACGTTCGCAACCTTGATGGTGCTGATGATCGTCAGCCTTGGCGGCGTATTCGCCGATGTCCTGGGCGATGTGGCCCGTGGCCGGGTGCCTGCCGGGATGATGCTGGCGCAATTGGGCCTGCAGATCCTCAATTACCTGCCGTTGATCCTGCCGCTGGGGCTGATGCTGGGCTTGTTGCTGGCGGTGGGGCGGCTGTATCGCGATGCCGAGATGCCGGTGCTCACCTCGGTGGGCGTTGGCCCCATGCGCCTGCTGCGCCCGCTGCTGATGCTGGTGGTGCCGGTGGTGCTGGTGATCGCGCTGTGCTCGCTGTGGCTGGGGCCGTGGGCGCGCAATTATTCGCGGCAGATGATCGAAACCGGCAACCGCAGCCTGCTGGTCGCCGGGCTGGAGCCGGGCCGGTTCATCGAGTTGCCCGGCGGTGGCGGGGTGGTGTACGTCGGCGGCATGTCCAACGACGGCACCAAGCTCAACCGGGTGTTCGTCTACCGGCAAAAGGGCGACCGCCTCGACGTGACCACGGCCCTGACCGGTTCGCTGGAGGTCGATGGCCAAGATCGCTACCTCAAGCTCGGCCAGGGATTCGAGGTCGAAGGCCCGCTCGGCGAGGGCCGCAACTATCGCTTGATGCGCTATGCCAGCAACGACGTGCGGCTGCCCTCCACGGATCTGAAATCCGACAATGCCGATCCGCAGCTGCTGACCACGGCGGCACTGTTGGGTGACCCCCGACGCGAGGCCGGCGCGCAGCTGCATTACCGCCTGGCCCCGCCATTGCTGGCGTTGGCGTTTGCCCTGCTGGCGATTCCACTGGGCCGCAGTTCGCCGCGACAGACGCGCTATGGCCGGGTGATGCTCGGGTTCCTGGCCTATCTGGTCGGCATGAACATGATGTGGATCGGCACGGATTGGCTGGCGACCGGCAAGATTCCGCTGGCACTGGGCCTGTGGTGGCTGCTGCTGCCGCTGCTGGGCGCTGCGGCCTGGTTTTACCTGCGCGACGGGCGCATGCGCCGCAGTCGCGGGCCGGGCAGCGTGCTGGCAAAAGGACGTACGCCATGATGCCGTTCCCGAAGATCCACGATCTGTATGTCAGCCGCACGGTGGTGATGACCGTGCTGCTGACATGGACGGTACTGGTGGGACTGGACGTGGTGAATGCCATGGTCAGCGAATTCAGCGACATCGGAACCGGCAACTACGGGTTCGTCGACGCGATTACCTACATCGCCTACACCACGCCGCGCCGCGCTTACACGATGTTCCCGACCGTGGCGGTGATTGGTTCGTTGATGGCGTTGGGCCAGCTGGCGGCCAGTTCCGAGCTGACCGCACTGCGTGCACTGGGCCTGTCGCGGCGCCGGCTCAGCCTGTCGGTGGCCTTGCCACTGCTGCTGTTGACCGGATTGATGGTGGTTAATGGCGAAACGCTCGGCCCGTGGGCACAGCGCAGCGGCGATGGCTTCAAGGCGTCGGCCAAATCCAGCGACATGACCGTGGCCCAGTATTCCGGCCTGTGGGCGCGTGAGGGCGACACCTTCCTCAACGCGCAAAACGGCCAGGAACACGCCGATGGCAAGGACACCTGGCTGCAGCTCGACGACGTACGCCTGTTCGAGTTTGCCAAGGACGGGCGCCTGGAGTCGATCGCCCGCGTCGCCACCGCCGAGCATCGCAAGGCCGGCTGGCTGCTGCACAACGTCAAGCGCACGTATTTCGAGGCCAACTCGGTGACCCAGACCGAAGTACTCGAAGAGCACTGGACCTCGCAACTCGATGCGGCGGCACTGGCCGCCAGTGCGCGCAGCATCTGGCGTCCGCGCTTCATGGCATCGCGCGACCTGCGCAACGGCATCACGTATCGCAAGCGCAACGGCCTGGATGCCAGCGAGTTCGAGGAGCACTACTGGGGCCACTGGTTTTATCCGATCAACGTACTGGCGCTGTGCCTGGCGGCAATTCCATTTGCCTTCGGCACGCTGCGCAGTGGCGGCGCGGGCAAGCGCCTGTTCATCGGCATCGTGTTTGCGCTGGCGTTCTGGCTGCTGCAGATGCAGTTCGTGAAGCTGGCAGGCGTGTACCGGTTCGATTACCGCATCGCCTACCTGATGCCGCCGCTGGTGATGCTGTCGGTGTCGGCGTGGTTGTTCCGGCGCCGGAGCGGGTGAGCCCGGGCGCGCGCGAAGCGGGCATTCCGCGAAGCCGGTGACGTTGCGCAGCCCCTGACGTCGGGAAGCCGGTGACGGTGCGAGCCCGGGCTACGCGACTTACGTGGGGTTGCGCGGCCTGCGCACGATGCGCGTGCCGCTGGCGCGGTCATGCCACGTCAGGTGGTCGCGATCGAACAGCGCCCACCAGAATCCCAATCCGGCGAGCAGCAGTGACGCCGTGCCGACGCAATAGCGCAGGCACGACGCGCGCCATGACAGTGTGCCGCCATCGGCCGCGACCACATGCAGGCGCCACGGCCGCATGCCGAGGGTTTGTCCGCCGCCATGCCAGCTGAGCACGGCGTACGCGCCGGTTGCCAGCCAGCACGCCAGCCACAGCGCGGCCTGCAACCCGCTCAGGGGTGCGATGTTGTCGTGCGGGTCGTGATGGCCGGCGACGGTGTAGCCCAGCGTGAAACCCAGCGACAGCAGCATCCACAGCGCCAGCGCCGGCCAGAAGTCGTAGAACAAGGCCAGCACGCGCCAGCCGAGCCGGGCGGTGGGTGTTTCGCAGCATCGATCACTCATCCGGTCAGGATAGCGTTGTCAGGGACGGGTTGATTCGGCTGTCGCTTGATCGATAGGCTGGATCGTGGAGGGCCTGCAAGCGCACTGCTCGTCGAAGACATTTTTTTGATAATCCTTTCCATGTTCAAGCGGATGACGGCATTGTCAGCTTGGGTTTGCATGTCATTCCAACGCCACTTCAATTCCTGGTTCGCCAACGCCCATGACCTCGCGCACACCCGCCGAACGCCGCCTCCATGCCATCGGGCAACCCAAGGTTGCCGATGCGGATGCGGCGGCGATCACCGCGTTCGTCGATGCGATCTGGGCCGAGAACGGGCTGGCCCGGCAAACGCTCGACAGCTACCAGCGCGACCTCGAGGGCTTTTCGCGCTGGCAGCGGGGGCAAGGTGGGCAGGGTGACTTGGCCGGTGTCGACCGTGCCGGTTTGTTCGATTACCTGGCCTGGCGTACGCGCCAGGGCTATTCGCCGCGCAGCAACGCACGCCTGTTGTCGGTGCTGCGGGCGTTCTTCGCGCATCAGGTCCGGCAGGGTCGGCGCACGGACGACCCGACGGCCTTGCTGGAACCACCCAAACTGCCGCGCCTGCTGCCCAAGGCGCTCGCCGAAAGCCAGATCGAGGCGCTGCTGGCTGCGCCCGACATCACGTCCCCGATGGGCCTGCGTGATCGGGCGATGCTGGAATTGATGTACGCCGCCGGGTTGCGCGTCAGCGAACTGGTCGGCTTGCCTACCACCGCGATCAACCTGCGCCAGGGCGTCCTGCGCGTGACCGGCAAGGGCAGCAAGGAGCGGCTGGTGCCGCTGGGCGAGGAGTCGCAATACTGGCTGGAACGCTATCTCGCCCAGTCGCGACCGCGATTGGCCGACACGCGCGCGCTGGCGTGGTTGTTTCTCGATGCGCGTGGGCAGGCGCCCAGCCGACAGCAGTTCTGGGCGTTGGTCAAACGCTACGCCAACGCTGCCGGAATCGAATCCACGAAGATCAGCCCGCATGGCCTGCGCCACAGTTTTGCCACCCACCTGCTCAACCATGGCGCCGATCTGCGCGCGTTGCAGATGCTGCTGGGCCACAGTTCGTTGTCGACCACCCAGATTTACACCCTGGTTGCGCGCGAACATCTCAAGCAACTGCACGCCAAGCACCATCCGCGCGGGTGATCGGTCGCAGCCGCACGCGCCCGACGCCCCTTTCCCACATTCCCCTGAACACACGCCGCTGCACCAAGCGCCGCAAACCCTGCGCGTGAGACAATCCATGCTCCTCGCGTCGCCTCCGGATCCCGCATGAAACCGTATTTTTTCGCGCTGCTCGGCATCATCAGCCTGTCGGCCTGTGCGCAAAGCGCGCCGCCGGCCGCGTCGCCTGCTGGCGCCACGCCAGCGGCTGCCAGCGCGGCTCCTGCTGTCGCCGGATCGGCCGATGCGCGCGTGCGCGCCGCGATCCAGAAACTCAACGCCCAGGTGCGCATCGACCACATCGGTCCTGCGCCGATCCCCGGCTTCCGCGAAGCCATCGTCGGTGGCCAGACCCTGTATGTCAGCGATGACGGCCGTTACATGCTGCAAGGCAGCCTGTACGACATCAACGCGCAAAAAGACCTGAGCCAGGCCGGCCTGTCCAAGGTGCGTCGCGACTTGCTCAAGACCATTCCGGTCAGCGATCGCATCGTGTTTGCCGCGCCCGATCGCAAATACACCGTATCGGTGTTCACCGACGTGGAATGCGGTTATTGCCGCAAGTTGCATTCAGATATCGCCGAGTACAACCGCCTGGGCATCGAGGTGCAATACCTGGCCTTCCCGCGCATGGGCCTGGGCAGCCCGGACTTCAACAAGATGGTCGCCGTGTGGTGCGCGCCGGATCGCAAGAAGGCGCTGACCGATGCCAAGAACGGCGTCACGGTGCCGATGCGCAACTGCAAGAACCCGGTGACGATGGAATACGACATCGGCCAGCGCGTCGGCCTTGCCGGCACGCCGATGATCATCACTGCCGAAGGCGTGGCGATGCCCGGCTACATGCCGCCCAAGGATCTGCGCGCAGCGCTGGACAAACTGGCGGCCGAAGCGGCCAGTCCGGCCGCCGGCAGCCGCTGAACCCGCATCCGGACCGCCTCGCGGCCCGGTTACAATACCCGCCCCTGCACACTTCATTGCCTCCGGACATGATCGTCCTCGAGGGCCTGCCGGCCCTGTCGCCGTTCCGTCGCGAACGACTCGAAACCCGATTGCAGTTGCTGTCGCCTGGCGTCCGCGTGCCCGGCGCCTGGCATGTGTATTGGGTTGAACCCGAACCGTCCGCGGCGGCGCCCGACGCGGCAACGCTGCATCGCATCCTGCAAGCCGATGCCGCCATCGCCGAGCGCGATGAGCACGCGACCTCGCACTACGTCGCGCCGCGCCTGGGCACGATCTCGCCGTGGGCACGCAAGGCCACCGAACTGCTGCGCGGCGCCGGGCTTGCCATCAAGCGCGTCGAGCGCGGCACGCGCATCGATGTCGTGGGCTGGCCACGCGATGCGCAAATGCAGGCCGAACTGGCCAGGCAACTGCACGATCCAATGACGCAATCGCTGCTTGCCACCCACGACGACGCACGCGCGCTGTTCGTGGCGCCCGCGCGCGGCGTGCTTGAACGCATCGCGCTGGCCGACCTGGGAGCGGCCAACACGCGCCTGGGCCTGGCGCTGGCGGATGACGAAATCGAATACCTGCGCGCGCGTTTCGGCGAACTCGGCCGCGATCCCAGCGACGTCGAACTGATGATGTTTGCGCAGGCCAACTCCGAACACTGCCGGCACAAGATCTTCAACGCTTCGTGGACCATCGATGGCCAGGAGCAGCCGCAATCGCTGTTCAAGATGATCAAGCACACCCACGCGCGGACGCCGCAGCACACCCTGTCGGCGTACAGCGACAACGCAGCGGTGGTCGAGGGCTATCCGGCGCGGCGCTTCCGTCCCGATCCGCACACCCACGCCTATCGCGCCGAGGCGGTGCAGGACAGCGCGTTCTGCATCAAGGTCGAGACCCACAACCATCCCACCGCGATCTCGCCGTTTGCCGGTGCCGCCACCGGCGCGGGCGGTGAAATCCGCGACGAGGGCGCCACCGGGCGCGGTGGCAAGCCCAAGGCCGGCCTGTCGGGTTTCAGCGTCTCTCACCTGCGCATCCCGGGGTTGCCGCAACCGTGGGAAGACGCCGATGGCACGGTGCGCGCGCTGAACCCGCGCATGGCGCCAGCGCTGGACATCATGCTGGATGGTCCATTGGGTGCGGCCGCGTTCAACAACGAATTCGGACGCCCCAGCCTGACCGGGTATTTCCGCAGTTTCGAGCTGCGCGAAGACAGCAGTTTGGATGGAAGCCGGCTCACGCGCGCCTACGACAAACCCATCATGCTGGCCGGCGGCCTGGGCGCGATCGACCGGCGCATGGTCGAGAAAAAGCGGCTGTCGCCCGGCGATGCGGTGATCGTACTCGGCGGTCCGGGCATGTTGATTGGCCTGGGCGGCGGCGCGGCCAGTTCGGTCGCCTCCGGCGACAGCGCCGAGCACCTTGATTTTGCCTCCGTGCAGCGTGACAACCCTGAAATGGAACGCCGCTGCCAGGAAGTCATCGACCGCTGCGTTGCGTTTGGCGACGACAATCCGATCCTGTGGTTCCACGACGTGGGTGCAGGCGGCCTGTCGAACGCGATCCCGGAATTGCTGCACGATTCGGGTGTCGGCGGGGTCATCGATCTTGCCAAGGTGCCCACCGACGACCCGTCGCTGTCGCCGCTGCAGCTGTGGTGCAACGAATCGCAGGAACGCTACGTGCTGGGCGTCGCGCCATCGCGCCTGGCTGGTTTTGCCGCCGTGTGCGAACGCGAACGGTGTCCGTTCGCCGTCGTCGGCACGGCCACGGCGGAAGAACGATTGGTGGTGGGCTACGGGGCGGTTGCAGGGAAGGTTGCCGGACAGGATTCTCCCGCCCGCTCTTCGGGCGGGCTGGAAGATCTCGGAAGCGCGACTGTGGGCACGCCTGCTTTCGCGTCGCAGCCTCACGGCAATCGCGATTCCTCTGCTGCAAGCGGGGCCGACGCTTCAAGCGACCTTGCCATCGACTTGCCCATGGACGTGCTTTTTGGCAAGGCGCCGAAGATGCATCGCGACGCACAGCGCCCGCATCCGACCCGCTGGCCGTCGTTGTCCACCGATACGCTCGACCTGCATGAGGCCGGCCTGCGCGTGCTGGCGCATCCCACGGTTGCGTCGAAGAATTTCCTCGTCACCATCGGCGATCGCAGCGTCGGCGGGCTTACCGCGCGCGACCAGATGGTCGGGCCGTGGCAGCTGCCGGTGGCCGATTGTGCGATCACTTTGTCGGATTTCGAAGGCTACGCCGGCGAAGCCATGGCGATCGGCGAACGCGCGCCGGTCGCACTGCTCGACGCCGCCGCCGCCGCGCGCATGGCCGTGGGCGAGGCGATCACCAACCTGTGCGCCGCCCCGGTCGAGGACCTGCAACGGGTGAAGTTGTCGGCCAACTGGATGGCCGCCGCCGGCCACGCGGGCGAGGATGCGCGCCTGTTCGATGCGGTCAAGGCCGTGGGCATGGAGCTATGCCCGGCGATCGACATCAGCATCCCGGTGGGCAAGGATTCGTTGTCGATGCAAGCGCAGTGGCGCGCGGATGGCATCACGCAGCAATCGGTCTCGCCGGTATCGCTGGTGGTCACCGCGTTTGCGCCGGTGCCGGACGTACGCACGCAGCTCACCCCGCTGCTGTCGCGCGATGCCGACACCGAGATCTGGCTGATCGGCCTGGGCGCCGGTCGCCAGCGCCTGGGTGGCTCGATCCTGTCGCAGTGCTTCAACGCCTTTGGCGGCGCGGCGCCGGATCTCGACGATCCACAGCGTTTGCGCAACCTGTTTGAACTGATCCGCGATGCGCGCCAGGCGCAGCTGTTGCTGGCCTACCACGACCGCTCCGATGGCGGCGCCTTCGCCGCGCTGTGCGAGATGGCGTTCTGCTCGCACCTGGGCCTGGATATTTCGCTGGAAGGTTGGGGCGGTGATCGCGCCGACGATGTGTGTCGCACTCTCTTCAACGAGGAGCTCGGCGTGATCGTGCAGATCGACAGCGAAAACCGCGCTGAGTTCGCCGACCTCGTCGCGCGCCATGGCCTGATCGAATGTGCGCAACGCATCGCCAAGCCGACGACTGCGCCGATGATCCGCGTCATCGAAGACGGTGAAAGCCTGGTTGAATGGCACTGGGAACAACTCTTCGATGCGTGGTGGTCGGTGACGCACGCCATGCAAAAGTTGCGCGACGATCCCGATTGCGCCGATCACGAGCGCGACCGCGTGCGGCGTTTCGACGCGCCCGGCCTGCAGCCAAAATTGAGCTTCGATCCGGCCCAGGACATCGCCGCGCCGTACCTGGGCTTGGGCGCGCAGCCGCGCGTGGCGATCCTGCGCGAGCAGGGCGTCAATGGCCAGGTCGAGATGGCGTCGGCGTTCGTGCGCAGCGGCTTTGCAGCCGTCGACGTGCACATGAGCGACCTCATCGCCGGCCGCGCGGACCTTGCCGACTTTGCCGGCGTCGTCGCCTGTGGCGGATTCAGCTACGGCGACGTGCTCGGTGCCGGCCGCGGTTGGGCTACCTCGATTCTCGAACGCAGCGCACTGCGCGATGCGTTTGCGCAATTCTTCGCCCGTGATGACAGTTTCGCGCTGGGCGTCTGCAACGGTTGCCAGATGCTGTCGCAGCTGAAGGACATCATTCCCGGTGCCAGCCATTGGCCGCAGTTCCTGCGCAACCGCAGCGAACAGTTCGAAGCGCGCCTGGGCATGGTGGAGGTGATCGAGTCGCCGTCGCTGTTTTTCCGCGGCATGGCCGGCTCACGCCTTCCCATCGTCGTCTCCCACGGCGAAGGCCGCGCGATGTTCGACTCTGCCGTCGACCGGGTCGCGGCGCGCACGTCGCTGCGCTATGTCGAGAACGATGGCAGCGCAGCGAGCCAGTACCCGGCCAACCCCAATGGCTCGATCGACGCGATCGCCGGCCTGTGCAGCGACGACGGCCGCGTCACCATCACCATGCCGCATCCCGAACGCACCCCGCGCACCGCCAACCTCAGCTGGTCGCCGCGCGACTGGCCGGAGGATTCGCCATGGCTGCGCATGTTCCGAAACGTGCGGGTGGCTGTGGGGTAAGAGCTTGCGCGGCGGGGGATGCCCGCAGCATCGTGCAGCGTCCCTTTCGTCCTACGGGTGGACTGCGCCCGTAAAGGCTGGTGCGACTTTCGCAACAGTCGGGAATGCCGATGCCGACGGTCAATGGTTTCCAAAGGCCCGGCCACAGGCGTTGTAGTTGGCAGTGAAGCCGCTCACGGATTCGCGGGTCCCGAACCTGTGACTGGGCATCATCGGAAGCCCGGTGCAGGCCGTGGAAGCCGTGGTAGCAGATCCGTTCTGGCTGAAGGTGCTGCGGCTTCCGTCCGCGCGGAATCCGACGCAATTCGCGGCCCCGTTACCCGGATGTTGCACGCGTACATGCTGCGGATACCATGATTCTTGTCATCCAATGTGATTCACCACCTCGCGAAGAAGTCACTGCTGAACTACGATACAGCGGGGTGCCGCGCAGGTCGCAACGGGCAGACACAGGGATTAGGTGTGCGGAAAGGCGGATGCATGGCAGCTGCCGGAAGCATTCGAACCTGAGCTTCTGAAGTGCTTTCGGTTGCACGGCGACAAACGCCCGCATGACGTAGGCTGTGGCCGGGTTCGCATGTCCGGGCATGTCATCAGCTATTTGCAGCCGGGTCGTTATACCCGTGTGGATTCCCGCCCATCCTTCGTCGAAACCGCCAGGCAGGTTGTCGCGATGCAGGGGTTGGCTGCGCGCTCGCAATCGATCTGTTCACTCGCGAATTTCCACTTTCAGAACATGAACGCTACGTTTAGCTGGAGCCTGTGCCTCTCGGCATTGAGCCAGGGCCTGGAAGCGGACGGGCGTGGGTTCTTCGAGCGAATGCACCGCGTCATGCACGACACCACCGGCTGGTGGTAAAGCACGCCCCGCACGCTCGTTGAGCGCGTGCGAGATTATTCGAGGACGATCTGATGCCCCGGAAGAGAGGCAGAGATTGCTACGTCAAGTTTCCGCATGCCGGGGCTGTCGAGAACTCGATCGAGCAAGGCGAGTTCGAGCACGTCGAGCGCGGCGACGCGGTTGCCCAAGGCCATTTCCGCTGGATTGCCGTCGAAGCGCGTTCCGTCGAAGGAACTGCCTCCTCCCTCTTCGCTGACTTTGCCGAACCCACTGTCGTCGAAGGCCACTCCCAAGGCAGCGCTGACGCTGGCACGATAGCCGGCGTCACGGAACCAAGTGTCAAAGAGGATGGCAATCCGGCCAGGAAACGACGCATCGCCGTGGAGGTAGCAGCGCGCGTGCTGCTGCCATAGCGTGATCGCGCGGCGCATGATCTGATCATCCACGCGTGGATAAGCGGGCATCGCGACGCGGAAGGCTTTGCGCACCCTGCTAGCGAACAAGTCGCGCGGGTTGCGAAGCACCAGGATCCGCTGTAGCGGGATATCAATCCCGGAAAATGGTTGCAGATTCAGGTCATGGTCTTCAAGGCTCACAAGGGTGCTCGGCGGCGTTCCGCGGCCAGCGTCCTGCCCGTGTCGCCACTGCGGGAACGAAATCGTCGGGGGCATTGGCTTTCCGCGAAGAATCGGCCCGAGCGGAATCATGTTGTTGAAAAATGCGCATTGCAACTGCGGGACGAGCCAGTTGACCAGCGCGTGGTTGCCGCTGCGCTTCATTCCGTGCAGCAGGAACAGGCGTTGTGGCAGAGGACTCATCTTTGGGGCCTGCTACGCGCGCTGCGGAAACGCGACAGCCAACGCTCAAGATCGTAATCGCGAACGAGTTCAAGCAATTTGTTGCGCACACTCAGGGCGATGTCGGTGCGGTGATCGGCCTGGAAGGTATCCGGCGACGGCACATCGATCTTGCTGAGGATGAACTTCTGCCAATACGCTTCGATCCGTGCTGCCATATCGAGCGTGTGGCTGTCCGCGACGTCGCCGGTCAGGTGGGCGATGGCGATCCGATCTGCCGGCTCCAGGCCGTGCCGAAAGCCTCCGTACCGGTAATTGAAGCGCAAGGGCAGCCAGTCGAACGCGCCATGTGCGGCAATACTGGTTGCGAGTGCGGCTTGATCGCTTGCATCGACGGCCTCGCTGCGCTCGATATGGCCGCGGAAGTAGCTGTGGATCATGCGCTGGTGGGCTAGCCACTGATTGCGATGGTCGTGCCCCGCAGGAAACAGGACGACACCACTGTTGAGATAGATTGGCCGCACTGGAGTCTCGCCATCAATGCATGCCGATACCTGGTCCTGGCCACGGGCTAGCGGACGGCGGTTGAGCGGGTGAAACGGCCGGCGCAATAGCGGAAGGCCGAGCGTGCGGCTGATCAGTTCCCATTGTTCTGTGCTAACCCTCAGGTTGCCAGCTTCCGACGCCGCGATGCTGCCGGCGGGGATTTGTGCAAGCCCGTCGAGTGCACTCAGGAAGCAGACGTCATTGTCTACAAGCAGGACGCGCCGTGCTGCCCAATCGGGGGTGGCGCCCTGGATCTTGTTGCTGGAGAGAGAAAAATCATCGTTCGGGCCGGGCTCGCAGGACAACGAAGTTGCGGATAGTTCGTCCAGGAACGCGGAAAGCAGCGGATCCGTCCCGCCCACGCACAGCACTTCCAGGACGGACTGATGCGCGCAGTGGCGGTGCCATCCGGCTGCGAGCAGCAGGGTCTGGCTGATGTACTTGTCGTCGCGGCACCGCAAATCGAGCACTGTGCGGCACACGAGTGCAGCCGGTATGGCAGCGCCGGGTTCAGTCGACCCCATCGCAAGTGATCCTCTCGTCGCGTCTGAAGACCGGGTAGCCCAGCGCCTTTACGTAATCCAGATCTTCCTGCGGGAAGATCGCAAGATCCTGTGATGCATGGCGCGCTTCGCCCGGCGAGCGCACGCTAGACAGGTCAGGCGAGGGCGCATCGGTAAGCTCCAGAAACCGGCGCAGGCGTTCGAAGCCGTCCTGAGGATCTCGACAGAATGCGTCGTAATCGAGCCAATACATCCTGTCGGGATTGGATGCCAGCAGATCCTGCATCCTGCGATGGACATTGCACCAGTACTTGAGCGATCGCGTTGGCGAGGATGGTGCCTCGTCGCCGAGTGTTCGCGCGCCCCAGATCGCCAGCTGGTTCTGATTGCTGCTGAATGCCATGTCGACGCCGTGTCGTACCACATGGACGTAGCGCAGTTCCGGCAGGCGCTGCCACAGACGATCGATGAATACGTGTGTGTTGGGCTCCTTCCAGCCCCACCGTAGACCGTGAGCAGGCAGCTCCGTCGCTGCCAGCAGTGTATCGGCCACTGCACGCATCTCCTCCTGCGGATGTTTCGGCCTGGCTTCGCTGCCGAGCAGCAACGTCTGTTCGCGCGAGCAGGCATCAAGTGGCGAACCACCGACCAGGCCAGCGGCGAGGATATCGGCGAGGCGATTGAAATCCTCATCGCCAAGGTCGTGTGTTCCATTGCGCTTGAACAGCAGCGTGAACCAAAGCAGGTCGCAGGACTCGTTAAGGTCTCGACCCATGAACACACCCGAGTTGCGCACAAGTTCCGCAATCAAGCGTGTGCCGCTTCCGCCGACTCCACCGATCGCGACGGGTGGTTGCAGAGTCATATTGCGCAGGCGGGTATCCAAAAGACGTGCTTTCCTCGTGACTGGTAGTGGGAGACCACAGCATGAAACGAATCGCCGGCATTGAAACGTCGCCGGATTTGAAGGATAGCTTGATTGGCGATGGCGACGGGAGCCTTGAGATGGAAGCACGGGAACCCTGACTGGCAACGATAGTGTCGCGCGCCATCGTCGTGGCCATTCATGGCAGCGGCGCGAATTGTGTAACCGGAAGCCTGCATCGCACCCGCCTGTATCTTGACGACGTCGAGGAACGCGACGGCTACAACCTATGTGGAACCGCCCAAGCCTGCATCATCCATCTCAACGAGGCCGTGCTCTCCTACAGTGGTGGTGCTTGGGAGAGTCCAGAGGGTGCACATGCAATTGCGCGATGGCATCGTTCGCGACCCGTAATCAGTTTGCACGCGTTGCGGCTTCAAGGGGCGGGTAGAAGGACGTTGATCGTGCTGTCGTTCTGGTTGACGGCGTTGAAAACGGGGGCTGGTGCGGGCGTTCCGACACCCGGGAACCGTTGCGCGACCACTGCATGTGCGCAGCGAGGCCAGGCGATGAAGCTCGCCCGGCCTGGCTGGCGTGCAGCCGTGCATGGTTCACCATGGATTGCAGCCGCTTGCTTTTATTTCGTTTCACATCCCAACACATCACTGCGCACTTCGGGACGGACAGATTGCGGCTCCGCACTGACTTCCGGATCGAGTCACCGGAGGCCTTCTTTGATCCCAGGCTGAGTAGCGAGGCCAGCCTGGAGGATAGAGGCCGGAATGCGGTGCCGAGCGCGTCGCTGGATCAGCATGTCGCCATGCTTGAAGCCAACCTTACATGACGTTTGAAGTATTGCGGCGCAGCTAGAGCCACACCACTGACGGAAGGTTGCGTTCTGCACCATGTTTCAATACTGCCAACCACGCCATGAAGCGCATGGTTGGCAGCGGGACGAAGTTATGGGCAGGCGCAGCTACTTCGTTTCGAATGTCACGGTCCGCAGCGCCTTGCCGTTGATCGCCAGCTCGATCTTGTTCTGGCCCAACGGCCAGCCGCCCGGCTTGCTAAGGCTGATCACGGTTCGCTTCAGGCCGGCCTTGTTGATCTTGATGCCGTAATCCGCGAGCACATTGCCATCGGCACCGGTCCACTTGGCGTAGATGGTGTATTGGTGGGCGCTGCCTTCACTCTGGATCTCGGCGTAGACAGAATCGCGCGGCCCGAAGCGGGGCGCCGGTCAGTAACGCTTGCACTCCTGCTGCCCGCGGCGCCTTCGCGATGCCACTGGGCAGCTGCAACACCGGACCGCTCCGCTGTCCATCGGATTTGGCTGAAGATCCGCATGAACATCGCTGGGCCCACGCTGGGCGGAATGCGGCACAGCCTCAGCCGCGCTGGTGGCAGCACGAATAACGATGGTCAGGCCATACATGCGATCTGCGCAAATTACCAAACATGCGCAACCGTATTGTGCCTGACGTGGCGTATTCAGCTAAGTGCGGACCTGAAAATTGGAGCGATGAAATCGCGCAATTTGGCGGCATGAAACATAGCGTTTGTTGCCGACACTTTGCGTCATAACTTATTGATACATAGGGTTTAAATGCAGAGCATTTCTTCAGCGCGATAAAACAGTTATCCCTCAGCCGAATTGGCGCGCGTGACTTGACGCACACAATTTTGCGGGTTAAGTATCGACTCAGGTTCTGCTGATTAGGCGTGCGTTCAGTCGTGCGTGCCGATAGCGAGACCGGGTGCGGCAAGGGCATTTCAGCCCAAACCTGCAGCCCATAACCCGAGTCATAGCCATTCAGGAATCGCAGAGCGTGTCGCTCTGCGATCAAGTTTTTTCCATCTCCACCATCAAATTTGTAGGGGAAACATCGAATGAATCGCATTTATCGCAAAGTCTGGAGTGTCGAGCGTGGTGTCGTCGTGGCATCTGAGATGGCCAAGGCGAAGGGCAAGGGCAAGGGGGCGCGACTGCTCCAGGCCGTGGCGCTGGTTGGAGCCATTGCATCGGCGCCTGCAATGGCCGCCGACGTCTGTGTCCTTGCGAGCGCAGGCACTCCAGCCACAGCGACCGGAACCTACGCGTTGGCGTGCGGCTCGGGCAGCGTCGCCGATGGCGAAGCCGCTACCGCGATTGGCGCCCTGAGCTACGCTTCGGGCAACTTCGCATATGCGGTGGGCTATCTCAGCAAGGCACTGGCTTCAAACGCCTCGGCGTTGGGCGCCTACAGCGAGGCGACCGGATTGTCGGCTACCGCAATTGGCTTCAACAGCCAGGCATCGGGCGCCCGTTCGACGGCGATTGGCGCGAATAGCACTGCGAGCGGAGACTTTTCCACTGCAATCGGATACCAAAGCCTGGCGTCTGGCGAATCTGCCGTTGCACTGGGCTATGGCAGTAGCGCCTCGTTCTACAACACAGTTGCGATCGGAACACTTAGTAACGCGAGCGGGTTGACCGCTCTCGCGTTGGGTTATCGCAGCGATGCAAGCGGCAAGCGATCAGTTGCTTTGGGCGGCAAGAGTGTCGCCAGTGGTGAACTCGCCAGCGCGTTGGGTTTCGAGAGCGAAGCGAGCGGTGATAACGCAACTGCGTTGGGCGCACAGAGCGTTGCGTCGGGCGAAGTCGCGACCGCCGTAGGCGCTGGCGCATCTGCTAGCGAGATTGGCGCCAGCGCGTTCGGTGAAGGTGCAGCTGCTTCGGGTGCTTTCAGCACGGCGACGGGCGCGGAATCGATTGCTTCCAACCAACAGACCACGGCCAACGGCTTCCGTAGCGAAGCTGCGGGCCTGGCGTCCACCTCGGTGGGTGGATATAGCGCAGCGTTTGGCGATTTCTCGTCGGCGTTCGGCTATGGCTCCTTTGCGTCGGCTGACAACAGCGTGGCGCTGGGCACCGGTTCGGTCGCGGACCGTGACAACAGCGTTTCAGTGGGTTCGGCGGGCAACGAGCGCCAGATCACCAACGTGGCGGCCGGGACGCAGGGCACCGATGCGGTGAACCTGGACCAGCTCAATGCCGTGGCCGATGTGGCCGAGAACACCAGCAAGTATTTCCAGGCCACGGGTAGCGCCGACAGCGATGCCGGTGCCTACGTCGAAGGCGACAACGCCACCGCAGCGGGCGAAGCGACCAATGCCATCGGCAGCGGCGCATCGGCGTTCGGCAGCGGAGCGAACGCGATCGCCGATGGCGCCACGGCCGTGGGCTTCAATGCATTGGCCGTGGGTGAGAACAGCGCGGCGTTTGGTGCAACTGCACAAGCGAGCGCGGAATATGCGACCGCCGTGGGTGCCGAGAGCGTGGCAAGCGGCGAGCAGAGCACCGCGACGGGTGCAGCGGCTTATGCGACCGGTGACGGCAGCGTGGCCACTGGTGTTCTGAGCGAAGCTGAAGGGATCGAATCGACTGCGGTTGGTTACTTCAGCAGCGCAACGGCCGATGGCGCCACTGCGCTGGGTGCAGAGAGCGTGGCATCGGGCGAGAACGCCACTGCGGTCGGCCTTGGCGCGTCGGCAAGCGAGATCGGCGCAAGCGCGTTCGGTGAAGGTGCGGCTGCATCGGGTGCCTACAGCACCGCGACGGGCGCGGAATCGATTGCGTCCAGCCAACAGGCCACGGCAAGCGGCTTCCGCAGCGAAGCGTCAGGCCTTGGGGCGACCACGATGGGTGGCTACAGCGCGGCGGCCGGCGACTTCTCCTCGGCGTTCGGTTATGGCGCAGCGGCCTCAGGCGAAAGCAGCACGGCGCTCGGCGAATCAGCTGTGGCGTCGGGTCTGGAAAGCACGGCAGTGGGTGGTTCGGTGTTTGGTGGGGCCATCACGACGGAGGCAACGGGTGAAGGCGCTTCGTCCTTCGGCAGTGGAGCATGGGCTTCAGGCGATGCCAGCACCTCGATTGGCTGGCTGAGCAGTGCCGATTCAGACAACAGCACCGCGCTGGGTGGAGCGTCGTGGGCAGAGGCTGCCGATTCCACCGCGCTGGGTTACGGATCCTATGCTTCAGCCGACAACAGCGTGGCGCTTGGCGCAGGGTCGATGGCGGACCGCGCCGACAGCGTTTCGGTGGGTTCGTCCGGCAGCGAGCGCCAGATCACCAACGTGGCGGCGGGTACGCAGGGCACCGACGCGGTGAACCTCGACCAGCTCAATGCCGTGGCCGATGTGGCCGGGAACACCAGCAAGTATTTCCAGGCCACGGGTAGCGACGACAGCGATGCCGGTGCTTATGTGGACGGCGACAACGCCACCGCGGCCGGCGAAGCAGCCAATGCAATCGGCGCTGGTTCGTCGGCATACGGCAGCGGCGCGAACGCGGTCGCTGATGGCGCCACGGCCGTGGGCTACAACGCCTTGGCCGCTGGCCAGAACAGCGCAGCCTTTGGCCAGAACGCGCAGGCGACAGGGCCGGGCTCGGTGGCGGTAGGCGGCAATGCGGTGGATGAGAACGGCGACCCGTTGATCACCAGCGGTGGTGTCCCGGTCGATACCGGTGCCACCAGTGCAGGCGTGGGTGGCACGGCGGTGGGCGCAAGCGCACAGGCCGATGGCTTTGCCGCGACGGCTGTAGGCGTCGGCGCCTACGCCGCCGGTGAACAGTCGTCCGCGTTCGGCGCAGTGGCCAACGCCACTGGCGATTACTCCACGGCAGTCGGCACGCAGAGCGGGGCGAGTGGCACCAGCAGCGTTGCCGTCGGTGGTGCGGCTGACCTGATCCCGGGATTGGGCTTCCTGGTTTACACCCAGGCAACCGGTGAGAACGCCGCCGCATTCGGTGCAGGTGCGATTGCTTCCGGCGATTACAGCACCGTTGCCGGCAGCTTGGCGGAAGCCTCGGGCGTGGAAAGCACGGCACTGGGCTACTTCGCCTATGCACCTGGCGACAACGCCAGTGCGCTGGGTGCGGAGTCCTGGGCCAGCGGTGCCAACAGCACTGCCGTGGGCTTCTACAGCACGTCATTCGGCGCAAACAGTGTGGCATTGGGTGCGAACTCGACTGCCAATAGCGACGGCAGCATTGCCGTTGGTTCCAACGCCTCGGCAAATGGCGATGCCTCGATTGCCATTGGCAACAACGCCAGCACCCAAGGCAGCTTCGGTGGCACTGCCATCGGTGGCGGCGGCGACGGTGATCCGGCGACGCACAACATGGCAGGCAAGTTTGGTTCGTCCGTCGGCTTTGGTGCGCAGGCCAAGGGTGTAGGCGACACGGCCATCGGCACGTACGCCAACACCGGCGACACGGTTGATCCGACCGACGACTCAACCGATTCGTACCGCACCGCCGTCGGTTACAAGGCGTTTGCGTCGGGCGACGCTTCAATCGCGGTCGGTGCTTTCAACAGTGCCACCGGTGCCCGTAGTTCGGCGTTGGGTTACGCGGCCAATGCCAATGGCAACGACAGCGTCGCGCTGGGTGCCAACTCGTCGGCCAATGGTGACGCTTCGATTGCGATCGGCAGCCACGCCAGCACCGAGGGCAACTACGGTGGTACCGCGATCGGTGGTGGCATTGCAGGTGACCCGACCAAGCAGAACACCGCCGGTCAGTTTGGTTCTGCCGTCGGCTTTGGTGCACAGGCCAAGGGCGTTGGTGACACCGCGATGGGTACCTACGCCAATACCGGTGACGCCGCAGCGGATCCGACCGACGATGCGACGAACTCGTACCGTACGGCGATCGGTTACAAGGCCTTCGCGTCCGGTGACGCATCGGTGGCGTTGGGTGCGTTCAACTCGGCGACTGGTGCCCGCAGCACCGCGCTGGGCTACAACTCCAATGCCAGTGGCGACGATAGCGTTGCGTTGGGTTCGGGTTCGGTCGCCAACGAGGACAACACCGTATCGGTGGGCAGCGTCGGCAACGAGCGCCAGATCACCAACGTGGCCGACGGCTCGGTTGCTACGGGTAGCACCGATGCGATCAACGGGGGTCAGCTCAACGGTGCCCTGGGTACGGCAGCAGCTGCATTGGGCGGCGGTGCCGGGGTGACGTCGTCGGGTGGGTTCATCGCGCCGACGTACATCATCCAAGGAGGCAGCTACAACAACGTGGGTGCTGCCTTGAGTGCGTTGGATGCGAAGGTGACCCAGATCGGCAACACCGTAATTGCAGAGCACGGCGCTCTCCTCAATTCGACGACGGATCCGTCTGCTCCAGCGACATCTTCCAGCACTGCGGATACGGCTGGGGCCAGCAAGGACAACCTGGCCGACAATGGGGGGGATCGTTCGGGGAATGACGTGTCGAGTTCGGCGGATGCCGACGATGGCGTGGCCAAAACTTCGGGTCGCCTGGACGGCGGATCGAATGGTGCCGCCCAGGTCAACACGGGTGGCAACGCCAATGAACAGCAGGTTGCAGTGACGGCAGCCCCGGATGCGGCTTCGGTTGCCGAAGCTAAGACCTACACCGACACCACGGCTACCAAGACGCTGACCTCAGCCAATGCTTACACCGACAGCAAGTTCGCGGCATGGGATGACACCTTCACCAGCTTCCAGGGTGAGGTGGACACGCGCTTCCGCGACCAGGATCGTCGCATTGATCGCCAGGGCGCGATGGGCGCTGCGATGCTCAACATGGCCACCAGCGCCGCCGGTATCCGCACCCAGAACCGGGTCGGCGTTGGCGTCGGTTTCCAGAACGGAGAAAGCGCGCTGTCGGTTGGTTATCAGCGCGCGATCAGCGACCGCGCAACGATCACCATCGGTGGTGCTTTCAGCGGCGACGAGCAGTCGGTGGGCTTGGGCGCTGGCTTCGGCTGGTAAGCAATGGGGCAGCCGCATGCGGAACGACGCGGCTGCAGTGGAATGACCGGGCGCCTGCTTCTGCAGGCGTCCGGAGGCTTAAGTTGCCTCGGCAAGCAGCCGCGGCGGGTGTGGCAATCAAGGCATGCGACAGAGCTCTGCCGGGCGCCCGTAAAACAGGGGTTTCCCATTGCCGACGCCCGAACCGGGCGCCGGTTCGGAGCTCGACGCTAGCCGAAGAATCGCAGCGGCCATGCCGTCGATCTGCAACCTTGGTCGGCGACAAACAATCAATCGACAGCATCACGTGCACGACATCCCACAGGAGAGGCCTTACATGACGCATCAACAGATCACCCGCACCCTGCTCGCCACCGTTATCGCCGGTGTGTTGGCAACGTCCGCCGCCAATGCGGCACAGCGCACGCCGACACGGGGCGACGCTCCGCGCGTTGACACCAGTGCAATTGCCAGCCAGCAGACCTTCGACCGCTTCATCGTTACCTATCGCAATGGTTCGGCCGAGAAGTCCAATCGCTCCGCCGCCCAACGCAGCGTGGCAACCGCCGCCCAGCGTGCCGGCCTGACTGCCATCAGTGGCGCCAAGGGCGCCGCGCGTGCCCAACCGCTGGCCGTGAGCCACCTGCGCAAGCTTGCAGTGGGTTCGGACTTGATGCGCACCGCGCGCAAGCTTGATCGCGTCGAGGCCGAGTCGCTGATGCGCCAGATCGCCGCCAACCCGGCGGTGTCCCACGTCGAGCCCGACGTGATGATGCATGCCGTGCGTGACATCCGCGCGCCCGCCTACATCAAGTCGCAGACGTTCACCCCCAATGACAGCTTCTACGCGAAATACCAGTGGCACCTGAGGGCACCCGACGGCACGCTGACCCAAGGCAACGTCGCCAACGACGGCGGCGCCAACGTCAACAACGGCTGGGATCTCGCCGACGGCAATGGCGTGGTTATCGCCGTGCTCGACACCGGCCTGACCACCCATGTCGACATCGACAGCAGCCTGATCGATGCCGGCTACGACTTCATCACGGACCCCGTGGTCTCGGGCCGCGCCACCGAGGGTCGCGTGGCCGGCGGCTACGACCTTGGTGACTGGACCACCGAAGAGCCGTGGCTGACGGAGTGCACCAGCGCCTCCAGGCCGCCGTCGAACAGCTCATGGCATGGCACCCATGTCGCCGGCACCGCGGGCGCAGAGAGGACCAATAACGGCGCAGGCATGGCCGGCGTCGCCTACGGCGCCAAGATCCTTCCGGTGCGCGTCCTCGGTCACTGCGGCGGCTACACCAGCGATATCGCCGACGGCATCGTCTGGGCGGCAGGCGGCACGGTGACGGGTGTTCCGGCCAACGCCAATCCCGCACAGGTCATCAACATGAGCCTGGGCGGCAGCAGCACATGCTCGGCCAGCAGCGTGACGGGCCTGGCGGTCGCGCAGGCCAACGCGCTTGGCGCGGTCGTGGTCGTGTCGGCCGGCAACGGCAACGCGGACGCGGCAAACAATTCCCCGGCGAGCTGCCCGGGTGTCATCACGGTCGCGTCAACCGGCATCACCAGCAGGCGCGCCTTCTATTCCAACTACGGCGCGTCGGTGGAAATCGCCGCGCCCGGTGGTGGCGTCTATCCGAACGACGGCAGTTCCGGTACGCCTGGCGACGACGGTTTCGTCTGGCAGGCCTTGAACTCTGGCTTGAAGGGGCCGGTCGCCAACGATACCAAGTACGGCGGTTACGCAGGCACCTCTCAGGCCGCGCCGCACGTTGCGGGCGTGGTCGCGATGATGCAGGGTGCACGTCTCGACGCGGGCCTGCCGCTGCTGACCCCGGCCGAAGTGCTCGACGTCCTGCAGAGCACGGCCCATACGCCGATCGTGGCGCCACCCGCCAATCGTCCCATCGGCGCAGGCATCGTGGATGCGTTTGCCGCTGTGACCAAGGTGCTTGAAGTGCCCTGCGATCCGGCGACTGAAGAGTGCGGACCCGATGCGACCCCCTTGGTCAACAAGGTGGCAGTGACGGGCCTGAGCGGGGCGGCTGCCAGCGAAGCGTTGTACAGCTTCGACGCGCAGGCCGGCGCGGTGCTGAGTTTCATGACCTACGGCGGCACGGGCAATGTGTCGATGTATGTCAGCTTCGACGCCGAACCCAGCACCACGGTGTCGGACGCCAAGTCGACCCGCGTTGGAAATAGCGAAACCGTCCGTTTCACTGCGCCGAAGACGGGTACCTATTACATCAAGCTGGTGGGTGCTGCGGCGTACAGCGGCGTGACCCTAGTGGCGCGCCAGTAAGCGATTGCGAGATTAGTTCGGCACGACCAGGACCCCGGCTTCGGCCGGGGTTCTGCATTTTTGGCGCCTGCAATCCACGCCGGCTCCCCTGCATGCCGATACGGGCACGCGCAGTAATCGTCGACGCCTGCGCGTTCCGCTGCTGTCCGTCCAGTGGCGCCGCCAACGATGGACGCCATTGGACGCCTGCCCGCCATCGAGCGCCGACACCCGATGTCGACCTGTTAAAGTCGGCTGCCCATGACGGAGGCCATCGTGAACGCAGTCGTTCAGCAGTCCGGGATCGAAACCACGACGGACGAGCGCATCGTTGCGGCGCTGCTTGAGAAAGGCCGCCTGAAAGAGGCCGATCTCGTCCGCGCCAGGCGCCTGCAGGAAGAGGCCGGCGGTAGCCTGTTGTCACTGCTTGCGCGCCTGGGCCTGGTGTCGGAGCGCGACCACGCCGAGACCTGCGCCGAGGTAATGCAGCTGCCCTTGCTGCTGGCCAAGGACGCACCGGAGTCGCCGCCGGAATTGCTGGCCGATGCTCAGCCGCTGTCGCTGCGATTCCTCAAGCAGTTCCACCTGTGCCCACTCGGCGAACATCAGGGGCGACTGGTGCTGTGGATGGCCGATCCCCACGACGGTTACGCCATCGACGCCGTGCGCCTGGCGACCGGTTGCGATATTGAGTTGCGCGTCGGCCTGCGTTCAGAAATCGACGACTTGATCGAGCGTTGGCACGGCCAGGGTCGCAGTGCGATGGGCACGATCGTGGAGACCGCCGACGGCGAAGCGTCCGGCGATATCGACGATGTCGAACACCTGCGTGACCTGGCATCCGAGGCGCCGGTGATCCGCCTGGTCAACCTGGTCATCCAGCGTGCGGTCGACCTGCGCGCGTCGGATATCCATATCGAACCGTTCGAGAACCGCCTCAAGGTGCGCTATCGCATCGACGGCGTGCTCGAAGAAGGTGAGAGCCCGCCGACCAACCTCACCGCCGCGGTGATCAGCCGTATCAAGATCATGGCCAAGCTCAACATCGCCGAGCGCCGGCTGCCACAGGATGGCCGCATCATGCTGCGCGTGCAGGGCAAGGAACTCGATCTGCGCGTGAGTACCATGCCAACCGCGCATGGCGAGAGCGTGGTGATGCGATTGCTGGATCGCGAAACGGTGGTGTTTGATTTCGAGAA
Source organism: Lysobacterales bacterium (assembly GCA_038241735.1). Classification (GTDB taxonomy): domain Bacteria; phylum Pseudomonadota; class Gammaproteobacteria; order Xanthomonadales; family Xanthomonadaceae; genus Luteimonas. The sequence continues at coordinate 21,446 of JBBSST010000007.1, read as the reverse complement.
GCTCGGTTTCACCCAGCATTTCCTGCCGCAATTCCAGAAAGTGCTGGAGCAGCCGCACGGCATCCTGCTGGTCACCGGTCCGACCGGTTCGGGCAAGACCACCACGCTGTACACCGCACTGAACAAACTCAACACCAGCGACGTCAAGATCATCACCGTCGAGGACCCGGTTGAATACCAGATCGAGGGCATCAACCAGATCCAGGCCAAGCCGCAGATCGGCCTGGATTTCGCCCATGCCCTGCGCTCGATCGTGCGCCAGGATCCGGACATCATCATGATCGGTGAAATGCGCGACCTGGAAACCGCGCGCATCGCGATCCAGTCCGCGCTCACCGGCCACCTGGTGCTCAGTACGCTGCACACCAACAATGCGGCGGGCGGCATCACCCGCATGCTCGACATGGGCGTGGAGGATTACCTGCTTACATCCACCGTCAACGGCATCCTCGCGCAACGCCTGGTGCGGCGCCTGGAGCCGACGCATGCCGAGCAATACGCGGCGTCGCCGGAAGAAATCGAGAAGTTCAGCCTGCGTCGCCACCAACCCGATGGCACCATTTATCTTTATCGCCCGCAGGGGTCGGCGATTGCCCCGACCGGGTACCTGGGACGCACCACGATCATGGAATTCATGGTGATGGACGACGCGCTGCGCCGCGCGGTGATGCGCCACGCCGGCATGGGTGAACTCGAACAACTCGCCCGCCAGGCCGGCATGCGCACGATGTACGAAGACGGCATCGCCAAGGCCATGGCCGGCCTGACCACGATCGAGGAAGTCTTGCGGGTGACCGAGGATGCGTGACGGCGCCAATGCGGCGTTGAAAGCTGCAGGTGTCACCGCGCACCGGCGACTGGCTCGTGGTTCGAGATATTCGTTTTCGCATGTTGCGCGTTCCATTTTCGACCCCGGCCCCTGATGCCCCTCTACCACTACAAAGCCCTCAATGCGCGCGGTGAAATGCTCGATGGCCAGATGGAAGCCGCGAGCGATGCCGAGGTCGTGCTGCGCCTGCAGGAGCAGGGCCACTTGCCGGTGGAGGCGAAGCTGGCCAGCGACAGCACCGGTGAATCGACCTGGCGTGCGCTGCTCAAGCCCAGGCCGTTTGCCGGCGAGCGACTGGTGCAGTTCACCCAGCAGCTGTCGACGCTGCTCGGCGCCGGCCAACCGCTGGATCGCGCATTGACCATCCTGCTGGAATTGCCCGAGGACGAAACCGCGCGCCGCACCATCAGCGACATCCGCGATGCGGTGCGCGGCGGTACGGCGCTGTCGACGGCGCTGGAGCGCCAGCACGGCGCGTTTTCGCGTCTGTACATCAACATGGTGCGCGCGGGCGAGGCCGGCGGCAGCCTGCAGGAAACCTTGCAGCGGCTGGCCGAATACCATGAGCGCAGCAACGCCCTGCGCGGACGGGTGATCAATGCGTTGATCTACCCGGCGATCCTGCTGGTGATGGTCGGCGGCGCACTATTGTTCCTGCTGGGGTACGTGGTGCCGCAATTCGCGGGCATGTATGAAAGCCTGGATGCGCAGATGCCATGGTTCACCCGCATCGTGCTTGGCCTGGGTTTGTTCGTGCGCGACTGGTGGATCGTGCTGATCGCGATTCCCGCATTGCTGCTGTGGTGGTTTGACCGCAAGCGTCGCGACCCCGCATTCCGTGTGCGCCTGGATGACTGGCTGCTGCGCCGCAAGCTGATCGGGCCGCTGATCGCCAAACTCGATACCGCGCGCTTGATGCGGACGCTGGGTACGTTGTTGAAGAACGGCGTGCCCCTGCTGACCGCGATCGGCATTGGTCGCAACGTGCTGCTCAATCGCACGCTGGCGCGCGATGTCGAGGCGGCTGCCGAAGACGTCAAGAACGGCTCCGGCCTGTCGACGGCGCTGGCCAAGGGCAAGCGCTTCCCGCGACTGGCCCTGCAGATGATCCAGGTGGGCGAGGAGTCGGGCGCGCTCGACACGATGTTGCTCAAGACCGCCGACACGTTCGAGCAGGAGACCGGCCAGGCACTGGATCGCATGCTGGCCGCACTGGTGCCGGTGATCACGCTGCTGCTTGCCGGCATCGTCGGCGCGGTGATCCTGGCGGTGTTGATTCCGATCTACGACCTGACCGATTCGATTGGCTGAGGCCGCGATTGGCTGAGGCCCCGATTGGCTGAGGCCGCAGGCGAAAGGGTAATTCCGCTCGATCCGGATTTTCCGATGGGCAAAAAGTACTGCGTCAGGCGGGCCCGGCGAAAATGAAATGCATCACAACGCGAAATCGGGACGGCGCTGTGTTCATGCGTGCAACGGGTTAAAGTCGCGGGGCCCGATTTGCCCGCCATCCTGCTGCCGGGATCTGCATGGCGGATGGCCCCCGGGTTTTCACGCGCGACGCTCGAGTCTTCGTGCCGACCACCAAGAACGCGACAACGAAAGGATCACACCCATGCGCCGCAATCGTTCCATTACCCGTTCGCCGCGTCCCACCGCGCAGGCCGGTTTCAGCTTGATCGAGATCATCATCGTCACCGTGCTGATTGGCGGCATCGTCGCGTTCGCGGCCAGCAAGATCCTCGGCGGCGGCGACAAGGCCAAGTACAACCTGGCCAAGGCGCAGGTGCAGACGATGGCCGAGAAAGTGCAGTCCTACCAGATGGATACCGGCAGCCTGCCGGGCACGCTGGACGACCTGGTCAAGCCGTCGGGCAATGTCAGTGGCTGGCTCGGCCCGTACGCGAAGGAATCCGCGCTCAAGGATCCCTGGAACACGCCTTACGAATACCGCGTGCCGGGCGACAACCAGCCCTTCGACCTGATCAGCCTTGGCGCCGACAAGCAGGCCGGTGGCGACAGCGTCAACGGCGATATCAAGTACGAATAAGGCCATGGATCGCGGCAGGGCGCACACGCGGCTCGGCGCCCCCGCGCGAGGCAACACGCACGCGGTTGCGCGGCGTCCCCGCGTCGCGCCACGTCGCACTGCGATCGGCGGTTTCACCCTGCTGGAAATCATGGTGGTGATGGTGATCATCGCCGCCGCCGCCGTGCTGGGCGTGATGGCCTTGAACGGCGGCTTCGAGCGCTCGCGCCTGCATGGCAGTACCAAGCAGATTGCCGCCAACCTGCGTTACACGCGCGCGCAGGCGATCGCCACCGGCGTGCCGCAGAAATTCGAGATCGATCCGCGTGGCCGTGCCTGGCAGGCTCCCAATGGCCGCCACGGCACGATTCCTGATTCGCTCGACGTCAACTTCATCGGCGCGCGCGAAGTGCAGCCGCAAGCGGGCGTCGGTGCGATCATGTTTTTCGACGACGGCGCGTCCACCGGCGGGCGCGTGCAGATCGCCGGTACGCACGCGGCCTGGAATGTCGACGTGGCGTGGCTGACCGGTGAGGTGACCTTGCATCGCGCCAATGCAGGTGACCGATGAAGATGTCGCGCCAGGCGCGGCTGTTTTTCGCCGTCAGGACATCTGATGCATGCCGCATGCCGACGTTCCCGTGCCTGTCCGGCGACGATGGACTTGGAGCGCGTTTCAAATGAAGCGCCAGCGCGGCTTTACCCTGATCGAAGTCATCATCGCGTTTGCGTTGCTGGCGCTGGCGTTGACCCTGTTGCTGGGCACGCTGTCGGGATCGGTGCGCGAAGTGCGATGGTCGGCCGATGCTGGGCGCGCGGCGCTGCACGCGCAGTCGCTGCTCGACCAGACGGGCGTGGGCGAAGCACTGACGCCGGGCATGCGCGATGGCGCGTTCGAGGACGACCGTTATCGCTGGACCATGCGCATCGAGCCGTATGCCGATCCATTGCGACGCGCGCCGTTGACGATCGACCCCGCTGCGCCGCGATTGCTGCGACTGACTTTGGTGGTCCAGTGGGGCGACGACGATCCGCGCAAACGCCTGCAGTTGCAGTCCCTGCGGCTTGCGCAGCCCGATCCCATGCAAGGTGCGTCGCTGTGAATGCGGCCTCACGATCCAATTCACGACGCAGCCGGCAACGCGGCTTCACCCTGATCGAGGTGTTGCTGGCCACCGCGCTGTTGGCGGCCGGCCTGGCGCTGGCGTTCGCAACCCTGCGCGCGGCCACCGCCACCACGCAGCGCGGCGAGGTGATCTCGCAGCAAAGCGAACGCATGCGTGCGGTCGAGGGTTTCCTGCGTCGGCGCATCACCTCGGCGCTGCCGATCGGGTTTGCGACAACGCCGGACACCGGCGAGCAGATCCGGTTTGTCGGCGAGCCGCAACGCATGCGATTCGTGGCCGACCTGCCCGATTATCTTGGCCGTGGTGGCCCGCACCTGCATGACGTCCAGGTGCTGGACGATCGTGATGGCAATCGCCTGGCGGTCTCGTTTGCGGTGGTTGCCGGCGCCGAGGTATTCGCCGAGCGCCCGCCACGACCGCCGGAAACCCTGGTGCCCGATGTGCGCGAGGTCCGGTTTCGTTATCGCGGCCTCAACGCCGACAACCGGCTCGGTGAGTGGCAGGATCAGTGGGATGCGCCCGGGCAATTGCCGCTGCAGGTTTCGATCGACATTGAGAGCGTGGACGGTGGCCGTTGGCCGACGCTGGTGGTGGCGCTGCCGCAGGCAGGCGCGGGCAGTGCGGGGTTGTTCCGATGAAAAATAACTGCAAAGGCGTGGCGTTGCTGCTGGTGATGTGGCTGACCATGCTGCTGGCGGCGGTGGTCGGTGCCTTTGCGCTGACCGCGCAGATGGAAAAATTGCAGGGCCGCACACTGAGCCGCGGCGTGGTCGCCGAGCAGGCCGCGCGCGCAGGTGTGGAATACGCGCTGACCCGGGTCAGCGAGCCGGATCCGCGCATGCAGTGGCAGCCTGACGGTCGCGACTACGCGTGGACCTTCGACGACGCGCAGGTGCACGTGACGATCATCGATGAGTCCGGAAAGGTTGATCTCAACGCCGCCGATGTCGGCCTGCTGGCGCGATTGTTTACCGTGGTCGGCGTCGACCGGGCCCAGTCGGAGGCCATTGCCGCCGCCATTGCCGACTGGCGCGACGCCGACAGCCTGACCCAGCCGCAAGGCGGCGCCGAGGACCCCGATTACGCCAGCGCCGGCTTGGCCTGGGGGGCCAAGGATGCCTCCTTCGACACCGTGGCCGAACTCGAACAGGTGCTGGGAATGACGCCGGCGATCTATGCCAAAGTTGCGCCGCTGCTCACCGTCTACAGCGGCCAGATGCGGCCCGATCCCACCTTCGCAAGTGCCCAGGTATTGCAGGCGCTCGACATCGATCCCGCGCCGATCCTGGCCAAACGCAGGCAGCGTGCGCCGCGGCCGGGCGAGGAGCCCGCGCTATTGGGCGGCGGCACCGGTACGTATAGTATCGACAGCCGCGCACGGCTTCGCGACGGCCGCCAGGCAGGATTGCGGGTCGTGGTGCGTGCAGGGATTGGAACCGTGCCGGGATCGGCCTACACGGCATTGCGATGGGAGCAGGGAATCGTGGCACCACGATGATGGCGATGGTCGACAACCCGGTGGCATCGTCTTCTCTGTGGCAGCGCCTCGGGCGGGCCAGCGGCCGCCTGCGCCCGGGCCTGGGTGGTTTCTGGTCGTGGTGGAGCCACGCCCTGGCCAGTTGGCTGCCGCCGCGCCTGCGCATGTTGTTTGGACTGGCCCATGAGCGCCTGCTGCTGCAGCGCAGTGGCGATTCCCTGCGCCTGGCGCTGGAGCGCGGCGATGAACTGCGCGAGATCGGCATGCTGCCGTGGGCCACGCACGCGGCCGATGACGAAGATCCGTTGTCCAAGCTGCTGAGCAACCGTGCCGCCGACGTGCCGCGCTGGCTGTTGTTGCCGGCCGGAGCCGGGCTGCGTCGCATGCTGGTCTTGCCGGCGGCAGCCAGTGACCGCCTGCGCGACGTGGTGGCGTTCGAGATCGACCGGCAAACGCCGTTTGCCGTCGCCGATGTGCAGTACGACGCCCGCATCGTGGCGCGTCGTGGCGACCAGATCGAAGCCGAACTGATCGTCGTCCCACGCGCGGCGATTGAGGCGAGCATGACTGCGCTCGGGCCGGCGGCTGCCACGCTGTCGGGCATCGACATGGCCGGCGACGGTGGTCGCGCACTGGGCATCAACCTGCTGGCCGGCGCCCAGCGCCATCGCCGCGCCGATCCATGGCGCGCCTGGAACTGGGCATTGGCGGCGATGGCGTTGATCGCGATCGCGATCGCGATGTGGCAGATGCTGGCCAATCGCCGCGATGCCGCCGACGCCTTCGCCCAGCAGACCCAGGCGCGCGTGCAATCGGCACGCCTGGTGGCGGCGGAAAAACGCCAGCTGGTCGACCTTGTCGAAGGCATGCAATTCCTGCAGCAGACCCGCGCGGCGCGGCCGACCACGGTCGAGGTGCTCGATGACCTGAGCCGGCGCCTGCCCGACACCACGTATCTTGAAAAAATCTCGATCGAGGATGACCAGTTGCTGCTGATCGGCCAGAGTGGCGCGGCCTCAGCGCTGGTCGGCCAGCTGGAAGGCTCCACGTTATGGCGCTCGCCAGCCTTGACCGGTGCGCTGCAGCCCGACCCCCGATCACGCCTGGATCGCTTCACGCTTTCGGCGCAGTTGGTCATCGCCGGCGCCCAGCAAAAGGGGGCCGACGATGCGCGCCGCCAACCCTGATCGCGATCGCTGGCTGGCGCTGGGGATACTGGCCGCGCTGGTGCTGGTGGCGTATTTCGTGCTGGTGCATCCGTGGTGGACGGCGCCGATGCTGGACGTCAATGGACGCATCGCCGAACTGCAAACGCGCGACCTGCGCGCACGCATGGAGCTGGCGCAGGCACCGGACGTGCGCAAGCGCCTGCAGGCGGTGCGTGCGCAATCCGCGCGCGTGCCCGGGTTCATGCCCGAGCGCAGCCCGGAACTCGCCACCTCGGCGCTGGTGCAGCGGTTGGAAACCGCCGTGCTCCAGGCCAGCCCCGGCAATCGCAGCTGCGCCATCATCAATCGTTCGCCGCTGACCGAAGCGCGCCAGCAGCGGTTCCCGCGGGTGATCGTGCAGGTGCGCCTGCGCTGTGGCAATCCGGAACTGGCCGCCGTGCTGTACTCGCTGGAGAACGGATCGCCGCGTTTGTTTGTCGACAACCTCAACATCCTGGCGCAGCGTTATTTCACCTCCAACATGGGCTCAGGCGGCAGCCAAAGCGGCGGCCTTGATGTCAGTTTCGATCTCTACGGCTACCTGCAGCCGCCACCGGGCGCACCGCCGCATGCACGCTGACCACCATGCGCACTGACAGCCCCGGCGCGAAGACCTGGCTGCTGGGCGCGATCGCGCTATGGGCGATGTGTGCCTGGCTGCTGGGCCTGTTGGACATGGGCGGGCGCATCGACCCCCTGGCCGATGACCCCAGCTTGCTGCAGCGCTTGCCACAGGCCGGCAAGACCATGCCCGCGCGCCTGGGGCCGTTGCCGCAATATTCCGAAATCGGCCAGCGCCCGTTGTTTTCGGAGAATCGCCGTCCGCAGCCGTTTTTCATCGACCCCACGGGCGAGGCCGACACCAAGAACACGTTTGACTACGTGCTGACCAGCGTATTGATCGCACCGGGTTTCCAGATGGCAATCCTGCAACCCAGCGCCGGCGGTGAATCGCTACGGGTCAAGGTGGGCGAAGCGCCGGACGCGGCCAAGGGCTGGATCCTTGCCTCGCTAGGCGCGCGCAGCGCGGTCTTCAATGGCCCGGACGGTGAACGCAAGCTGGAGCTGCGGGTGTTCAACGGCGTGGGCGGCGAAGCACCCTCTGCGTCCGCTGGGAACAACCCGTCCGACACCCCGCCGACCATGGCCCAGCCGATGCCCGACAACATGGGTGCGCCGCCGCCGCCGCTGCCCGACCCCATGGCCGATACCGGCGTGCCTCCCCCCGGCAACGCTGCGCCGCCGGCATCCAAACCACCCAGTCCAGCGGACGCGATGAGCGGCGCCGACGCCAAGCCGTCTTCCGACCAGATCGACGCCATCCGTAAACGCATCGAAGCGCGCCGGGCAAAACTGCGGCAGGACGAAATGTCGCCACCCTCACCGCCGGGCAAGAAACCTTAGAGTGCACGCATGAATCATCGATCAACATGGCAGCCAACCCTGCGGGCGATCCTCGTCGCCACCCTCGTTACCGTGCTGGCGGCCTGCGCATCAATGCCGGCGCCCAGCATGCATCGCGATGGCGCACGCGCAGCCGCGGCCGCCGGGCAGGCCAGCACCGCCGGTCGTGACGGGATCAACACCCAACCCCTGCCTGAAGACGCCGGCCTGCCCAAGGCACAGATCCGCCGTGGCAGCGGTCGCACCATCAATAACGTCGTTGCCGCTTCGCCGCCGCCCAACCTGGCCGGCACCACTGGGGAGACCACGTTCAATTTCGAGGGCGAATCGCTGCAGGCGGTGGTCAAGGCCATCCTGGGCGACATGCTTGGACAGAACTACGTCATCGCCCCGGGCGTGCAGGGCACGGTGACGTTGGCCACGCCCAAGACGGTCAGCCCGGCGCAGGCGCTGTCGCTGCTGGAAATGGTGCTGGGCTGGAACAACGCCCGCATGATCTACAGCGACGGCCGCTACAACATCGTCCCGGCCGACACCGCGATGGCGTCCGGCGCGGTGGCGCCGCGCACCGGCTCACCGGTCAGTGCGCGTGGTTTCGAATCGCGGGTGGTGTCACTGCACTACATCTCGGCCACCGAGATGGAGAAAATCCTCAAGCCCTACGCGCGCCCCAATGCCATCGTTAACGTCGACTCTGGCCGCAACGTCATCACCATCGCCGGCAGCCGCACCGAGCTGGAAAATTACCTGCGCACCATCCAGATCTTCGATGTCGACTGGATGTCGAGCATGTCGGTGGGCGTGTTCCCGCTGCAGAACAGCAAAGCCACCAAGGTGGTCGCCGATCTTGAAAAAGTGTTTGGCGAACAAAGCAAGACGCCGGTGGCCGGGATGTTCCGCTTCATGCCGCTGGAAGGCGCCAACGCGGTGCTGGTGATCACCCCGCAGCCAAGCTATCTCGACCAGATCCAGCAATGGCTTGAACGCATCGATGGCGCCGGCGCCGGCGTGCAGCTGTTTTCGTACGAACTCAAATACATCAAGGCCAAGGACCTGGCTGACCGCCTTGCCGAAGTCTTTGGCGGCAGTGGCGGCGGAGGCAGCCGCAGCACCGGCGGCGGCGGCGGTGCCTCGCTGATGCCGGGGCTCAACCCGGGCGAGCTGCGCGGTGGAGACGGCAGCGAGGGCGGCAGCCAGGACATGGGCGGCGGCGCCGGCATGGGTGATTCCAGCGCGGGCGGCGGCGTGGGCGGGGGGCAGGGCGGTGGTTCGCTATCGCTTAATCCGCGTCAGGGCGGCAATGGCAGCGTTACCCTGGAAGTGGAGGGTGAGCGCGTTGGCGTGTCGGCCGTCGACGAAACCAACACCTTGCTGGTGCGCACCACCGGCACCGCCTGGAAATCGATTCGCGATGTCGTCGAGCGCCTCGACGTCATGCCCCTGCAGGTGCATATCGAAGCGCAAATCGCCGAAGTGTCGCTGACGGGCGACCTCAAATATGGCGTCAACTGGTACTTCGAGCGCGCCGTCACCGATGCCGGTCTTCCCAGCGCCGTGGGTCGCAATACCTGGAGCACGTTGGCCGGCAGCGTCCTTCCCGGGACAGCCACTGGCGGCGGCGGCCTGGCCTGGACGTTCCTGGGCCGCAATGCCGCGGCCGTGATCAGCGCGCTGGACGAGGTGACCGACGTGCAGGTCCTGCAGTCGCCGTCGGTACTGGTGCGCAACAATGCCGAAGCGACGTTCAACGTCGGCAGCCGCATCCCGATTTCCTCGGTGACCTTCGACCCCAGCACCGGCTCGCAGGGCACCATCAGCCAGGTGCAATACCTGGAAACCGGCACCATCCTCAAGGTGCGCCCGCGCATCACCAGGGACGGTACGGTCTTCCTGGACATCGTCCAGGAAGTCAGCACCCCGGGCACCATCCCCGACAAGAACGGCAACGTGCGCATCGACTCGCGCAAGCTCAAGACCGAGGCGGCGATCCAGAGCGGCGACACGGTGATGCTGGCCGGCCTGATCAAGGATGACGTGGGGCGCGGCTCAAGCGGGTTTCCAGGATTGAGCCGCATCCCGGTGATCGGCGGCTTGTTTGGCCAGCAGAAATCCAGGACCGGCCGCAATGAGGTCATCATCCTGATTACCCCGATGATCATCCGCAATCCGCAGGAAGCGCGCGACCTCACCGACGAATACAGCCGTCGCTTCCGCGCGATGGAACCGCTGAATCCGAAACAGAAGAAATGATGCGCGACCGGATCGGCGCATGACGCAATTGCCGGTCGTGCTGCTGCCGGTTGGCGTCGACGACGACGCCCTCGACGCGTGCCTGGCCGCGCTGGACGCCTGTACGCCAGCCGGTACGCGCATATGGCTGGCCGATGATGCGCAGTCCGGTCCGCGCGGACACGCGATCATCGAGCGCTGGATTGCGCGCACGCCGCTGCGCGCCGACTACACCCGCCGGCCGCGCATGATCGGGCAAGTCGCCCACCTGGATGAAATGCTCAAGGCCTGCGCCGACAGCGACGTGATCGTGCTGGCCCCCGACGCGATCCCGACGCCGGGCTGGGCGACCCAGCTGGCCGCCTGTTTTGCGCGCGACGCCTCCATCGCCACCGCGACGCCGTGGTGCAATGCCGGCGAAACCGCAGCCTGGCCGCGTTGCGGCGAGATGTCGCCACCGCCCGGGGACCTGCAGCACATGGCCCGCGCAGCCGCGACCATGCCGCCGGTGCACCCGGAGTTACCCGCCGCCATTGATCACGCCGTGATGCTGCGCGGACGTGCGCGACACAAGGCCGGCGGCCTGGACGGCAGCAGTTACGGGTCGTGGTACGCCGCGTTGATCGACCTGTCGCTGCGCCTGTCGGGCCTGGGGTGGCGCAATGCCCTGTGCGAAACCGCCTTCGTCGCGCGCGGCGGTGAAGGCGGCCCGGCCGATGGTGACCTCGACACCCTTGCCGCGCGCTGGCCTGCGTGGCATGCGCAGCTGGCCAATTTCCTGATGCACGACCCGCTGGCAGCGATGCGCGACGCCTTGACCCGCGCCTACGACGCGGCGGACGCATCGCAGCGGCAACGCGACCTGTTTGCCAGGGCGGTCGATGGCGATGGCGCGCCAGCCGCATCGGCTGCAAGGCCTGCGGACACGCAAACGCCATCCGGCACGCCAGCATTCACGCCCCCGGCCAAGCCCACGAATGTGGGTGCGGATGCTGATGCGGATGCCGATGCGGCAAGGGATGCTGGCGCCGCCGCAACTCCATCGTCCTTTCCGCCTGCGGGAGAGGGCTAGGGTGGGGGCGTATCCGTGACCGTGACCAGCACGTCGGCACACGACGACATCGTCGCCGTCGTCGTCACCCACCAGAGCGCCGAGACCATCGACGACTGCCTCACGCGCCTGCGCCACGCATCGGCCATCGCACAAATCCGCGTGGTCGACAATGACTCGCGCGATGGCACGCTGGCGATCGTCCAGCGCCACGCCGCCGCCGATCCGCGCCTGCATTTCATCGGCAATCCGGACAATCCCGGGTTCTCTGTTGCCTGCAACCAGGGCGCGCATGACAGCACCGCGCCGTGGATTGCCTTCGTCAATCCCGATTGCCTGGTCGAGGCCACCACGCTTGCACGCATGCGTGCACACGCGCAAGCCTTCGATACGCCGGTCCTGCTGGGCGCCGACCTGGTCGACGAGGCAGGCAAGCGCGATGGCGCCGCACGCCGGCGGGATCCTGATTTTGGCGGCATGCTCGCGGCGATATTTGGCGCCGGCATGTCGCGGCCGCTGGATATTCCCGTCGATGATGCGCAGTCACTGCAGCACGTCGACGCTGTCTCGGGAGCATTGATGCTGATGCCACGCAGCCTGTTCGAGCAGGCCCACGGATTCGATGAAGGCTATCGCCTGCACGCCGAGGACCTTGACCTGTGCCGACGCGCACGCGGGTTGGGCGCCGTCGTCGCGGTGGCCAATGATGTCCAGGTCGTGCACGTGCGCGGTGTTTCCAGCCGTGCGCGTCCGCTGTTCGTGGAGTGGCACAAGCATCGTGGCCTGGCGCGTTACTTCCGCACGTTCGAGGCGCCGCATCGCAACCTGTTCACGCGAATGGCGGTGTACGCGGCGATCTGGATGCGATTCCCGTTTGCCGCGCTGCGCGCGACGCGCCTGTAAGCGCGCCGACGGCCGCCACGCGCATCACCGGATAATGCGGGCCGCGCCCGTGCGGGATTCCTGAAGTCGTGCAGTCGTGCAGTCATGCAATCGGACGATCGTGCAGGATTCAGCGGCTGCGGTTGATCTGCTCGCGCAATGCGTTGGCCGCCAGGGCCGCAGCTTGGGCGTAATCATCGCCCTGCGAGGCGTACAGGATCGCGCGCGACGAGCTCACCATCAGGCCGGTACCGTCGACGTTGCGGCCGTGTTTCACCACCGCGTCGACATCGCCACCCTGCGCGCCGATGCCGGGAATCAGCAACGGCATGTCGCCAACGATGGCGCGGACTTCGCGCAGCTGCTCCGGCCACGTCGCGCCCACCACCAGCGCGCAGTTGCCATGGCCATTCCAGTGGCGCGCGACGGTTTCGGCGACGTGCTGGTACAACGGTCGGTGTTGGCCGTTTTCATCGGTCACCTGCAGGTCCTGGAAATCAGCCGCGCCGGGATTGGAGGTGTGGCACAGGATCACCACGCCCTTGTCGGCCCGGTCCAGGAGCGGCTGCACCGAATCGCGGCCAAGGTACGGATTGGCGGTGACCGCATCGGCGGCAAATCGGTCGAAAGCCTCCGCGGCGTAATGCTGCGCAGTGCTGCCGATATCGCCGCGCTTGGCGTCGAGGATCACCGGGATATCCGGGTACTGCACGTGGATGTGCGCAATCAATCGCTGCAGTGAATCCTCGGCCGCGTGCGCCGCGAAGTGGGCAATCTGCGGCTTGAAGCAGCAGGCGTACTGAGCCGTGGCGTCGACGATGTCGCGGCAGAAATTGAAAATCGCATCGGGATCGGCGGCGAACTTCACCGGGAACCGGGCAGGTTCGGGATCAATTCCGACACAGACCAGGGAGTTGGCCTGTTGCCAGCGTGTTTCCAGTGCAGCGACGAAATTCACGACGGATGACTCACGGTGTCATTTTTTTCCGTCACTTCAGCGCCTTGAACCGCAGGCGTTTTGGCTGTGCGCCTTCCTCGCCCATGCGGCGCTTCTTGTCTTCCTCGTATTCGCGGTAGTTGCCCTGGAAAAACTCGACGTGGCTGTCGCCCTCAAAGGCAATGATGTGGGTGGCGATGCGATCGAGGAACCAGCGGTCATGCGAGATCACGAAGGTGTTGCCGGGAAATTCCAGCAGCGCGTCTTCGAGCGCACGCAGGGTTTCAATGTCCAGATCGTTGGAGGGTTCGTCGAGCAGCAGCACGTTGCCGCCCTGCAGCAGGGTCTTGGCCAGATGCAGGCGGCCGCGCTCGCCACCCGACAGCGTGCCGACCATCTTCTGCTGGTCTTGGCCCTTGAAATTGAAGCGCCCCAGATAGGCGCGCGACTGGATTTCGACACCGTTGATGTTGAGGATGTCGGCGCCGCCGGAAATTTCCTGGAACACGTTGTGGTTGCCTTCCAGCGCGTCGCGGCTCTGGTCGACATAGGCGATGTTGACCGTCGGACCGCGCGTGATCTCGCCCTTGTCCGGGGTTTCCTGGCCAATGATCATCTTGAACAGCGTCGACTTGCCGGCACCGTTGGGGCCGATGATGCCGATGATCGCGCCGGGCGGCACGATGAAGCTCAGGTCGTCGATCAACAGCCGATCGCCGAACGATTTGGTGACGCCCTTGAACTCCATCACCGAGTTGCCGAGCCGCTCGCCTGGCGGGATGAAGATCTCGTTGGTCTCGTTGCGTTTCTGGTAATCGACCGCCTGCAATTCATCGATGCGGGCCAGGCGCGCCTTGCCCTTGCTGCGGCCGCCCTTGGCATTGCTGCGCGCCCATTCCAGTTCGCGCTGGATGGCCTTCTGCCGGGCTTTTTCCGAGGAGTCCTCCTGCTTCAGGCGGGCGTCCTTCTGGATCAGCCATTCGGTGTAGTTGCCCTTCCACGGAATGCCGCGGCCACGGTCGAGTTCGAGGATCCACTCGGCGGCGTTGTCGAGGAAGTAACGGTCATGCGTGACCGCCACCACCGTACCGGTGTAGCGGGCCAGGAACTGCTCCAGCCATTCGACCGATTCGGCGTCGAGATGGTTGGTGGGTTCGTCAAGCAGCAGCATGTCGGGCTTTTGCAACAACAGCTGGCACAGCGCGACGCGGCGTTTTTCGCCACCCGACAGCGTGCCGATCACCGCTTCCCACGGCGGCAGGCGCAACGCATCGGCGGCGACATCGAGCTGGTGTTCCAGCGTGTGCGCGTCGCCGGAGGCGAGGATTGCTTCCAGGCGCTGTTGCTTGGCGGCGAGTTTGTCGAAATCCGCGCCTTCCTCGGCGTAGGCGGCGTAGACCTCGTCGAGTTCGGCCTGGGCACTGAGCACCTCGCCGACGCCGACCTCGACGGCCTCGCGCACGGTGTGCGCGGGATCGAGCTGCGGCTCCTGCGCCAGGTAACCGACCTTGATGCCGGCGGCTGCGCGCGACTCGCCGACAAAATCGGTATCCACCCCCGCCATGATCTTCAGCACCGTCGACTTGCCCGAGCCGTTCAGGCCAAGCAGGCCGATCTTCGCGCCAGGATAAAACGACAGCGAGATGTCCTTGATGATCTGGCGTCGCGGAGGCACGGTCTTGCTGACGCCGCTCATGGTGTAGATATATTGCATCGGTGGCTCCGTAAGGCGAACGCCGTCCCACGCAGGCGATCGCGCGGACGGGTTTAAGGGAATGTCGCCGATTATACCGGTTGGTGCTGGCTTTCCCGGGCCGGGCATCACCTGCCGTTTGCGCAGGCCGTGCGGTGGATCGCGGCAGCGCCCCGGCATGGGCGAGCCTGCGGCCAGGCGGCGTAGCCCTGGTCGGCGGAGCAGCTACAATCGACGATCCCACCCCTGCTTCTGGAGCGACGATGTTTCCGCGTGATGCCCGCATCGAAGGTTATGACCCCGAACTCGCCGCGGCGATCGCGTCCGAGAACCTCCGCCAGGAAGACCACGTCGAGCTGATCGCGTCTGAAAACTACTGCAGCCCGCGCGTCATGGAAGCGCAGGGCAGCCAGCTGACCAACAAATACGCCGAAGGCTATCCGGGCAAGCGTTATTACGGTGGCTGCGAATACGTCGACATCGCCGAACGTCTTGCGCTGGAGCGCGTCAAGCAATTGTTCGGCACCGCGCCTTACGACGACATGTACGCCAACGTGCAGCCGCACTCGGGCTCGCAGGCCAACCAGGCGGTGTACTTTGCGCTGCTCAACCCGGGTGACAAGATCCTCGGCATGTCGCTGGCCCATGGCGGCCATCTCACCCATGGCGCCAAGGTCAATATTTCCGGAAAACTTTTTGATGTCGTCCAGTACGGCGTCAACGACCAGGGCCTGATCGACTATGACGAAGTCGAGCGCCTGGCCATCGAGCACCAGCCAAAAATGGTCGTCGCCGGCTTCAGCGCGTACTCGCAGGTGGTCGATTGGGCGCGCTTCCGCGCCATTGCCGACAAGGTCGGCGCGTACCTGTTTGTCGACATGGCGCACGTCGCCGGCCTGATTGCCGCCGGCGTGTATCCCAATCCCGTGCCGCACGCGCACGTCGTCACCTCGACCACGCACAAGACGCTGCGCGGCCCGCGCGGCGGCATCATCGTGGCGAAAGGCTTGGGCGAGGATATCGAGAAGAAATTGCAGTCGATCGTATTCCCGGGCCTCCAGGGTGGCCCGCTGATGCACGTGATCGCCGCCAAGGCAGTCGCGTTCAAGGAGGCGCTGGAGCCGGAGTTCACCACTTACCAGCAGCAGGTGGTGAAGAACGCGCAGGCGATGGCCAGGACCATCATCTCGCGCGGTTACAAGATCGTGTCCGGCGGCACCGAGAACCATTTGATGCTGGTCGACATGATCGGCAAGGGCATCACCGGCAAGGACGCCGAAGCAGCGCTCGGCAAGGCCCACATCACCGTCAACAAGAATGCCGTGCCCAACGACCCGCAGAAACCCTTCGTCACCTCCGGCTTGCGCATCGGCACCCCGGCGGTCACCACGCGTGGCTATCTGGAGCCCGATTGCGTGGCGTTGGCAAACTGGATCTGCGACGTGCTGGACAACCCGAAGGATGAAGACATCATTGCCGGCGTGCGTGAGAACGTGACGCTGCAATGCGCGAAATTCCCGGTATATGGCTAGGATCAGGGCAGTGAATAGTGGGGGACGGGACGTGCGAACGCAGTTTTCGCCGGCGCGGCGGATGCACGAGCTCGTCCCATCGCCAATTTTCCACCCTCGGCCCGCGCTGTAATGCATTGTCCCTTCTGCCAGCACGTCGACACCCGCGTCATCGATTCGCGCGTCAGCGACGACGGCGCGACGATCCGGCGTCGGCGCGAGTGCGAGGCCTGCGGCGAGCGTTTCAGCACCATGGAAACCATCGAGCTGAAACTGCCGGTGATCATCAAGAGTGATGGCCGCCGCGATACCTTCGATGCGCGCAAGTTGCGCCTGGGTTTCGACCGGGCCCTGAACAAGCGCCAGGTGGCCGAAGAACAGATCGAGGCAGCGGTGCGCGCGGTCATCCACCAGCTGCGCATGACCACCGAGCGCGAGATCGCGTCACGCCGGGTGGGCGAATTCGTGATGGCCGAACTGCGCAAACTCGACCATGTCGGTTACGTGCGCTTCGCGTCGGTGTATCGCTCGTTCGAGGATGTCGCGGATTTCCGCGAAGAACTCGACCGGCTCGAGCGCGACCTGCCCGGCGAAGGTCAGCTGCCCTTGTTGGGTGGGGATATCGTGCCCTTCGACAAACATGCCGGGAAAGGCAAGAAGCGTTGAATGTCGTCATCCCCGTTTGCGGGCGACCGGACGCACAGGGCGGTTGAGATTGATTTTCGTGGAAGGCCCGGTACTCACCCAGCGCGCCATGGCCAACAGGCGAGGGGCTAAAGCATGAATCCAATGACGACAACGTTCTCCGCCACCGACCACGCCATGATGGCGCGCGCCTTGCGCCTTGCCGAGCGCGGGGCCTACACCACCAAGCCCAATCCGATGGTCGGCTGCGTGCTGGCGCATGGCGACGAGGTCGTCGGCGAAGGCTGGCACCAGCGCAAGGGCGAGCCGCATGCGGAAGTGCATGCGCTTCAGCAGGCAGGCGAACGCGCGCGCGGCGCGACTGCCTTTGTCACGCTCGAACCGTGCGCGCACACCGGCAGCACCGGGCCGTGCGCGGAGGCATTGATCGCCGCCGGCGTGGCGCGCGTGGTCGCCGCGATGCGTGACCCGTTCGCGGCCGTGGATGGCAAGGGCTTCGACACGCTGCGCGCGGCCGGCATCGTGGTTGAATCGGGCTTGATGCAAGCCCAGGCGCGTGTCTTGAATCGCGGCTTCCTGTCGCGCGTGGAGCGCGGCCGGCCGTGGCTAAGGGTGAAGCTCGGCAGCAGTCTCGACGGCCGTACCGCGATGGCGAACGGCAACTCCAAGTGGATCACAGGCACGGCGGCACGTGCCGACGTGATGCGCTGGCGCGCACGCAGCGGCGCGATCCTGACCGGGTCGGGCACGGTGCTCGCCGACGACCCCCAACTCACCGTGCGCTTCGACGATGCGACCGATTTCGTCGCCCCGCTGCGCGTGGTGCTCGATACGGGGTTGGCCACCATCGCCCGGGGCAAGGTGCGCGAAGGCGATGCGCAGACGCTTTACCTGCACGCCCCCGACGCCAAGCCACCGCGGGATTTCGCCGCCGAGCATGCATCGGTCCCATTGCGCAACAGCGAACTCGACCTTGATGCCGTGCTCGCATTGCTGGCCGCCCGCGAGATCAACGAGATCCAGGTCGAAACCGGCGCCATGCTCGCGGGTGCCTTCATGCGGGCCGGACTGGTCGACGAACTGCTGCTGTATGTCGCGCCCGTCCTGCTGGGCGAAAGCGCGCGTCCGTTGTTCGACGGACTGCACATCGACGAAATGTCGCAGCGCTTGTCGTTGCAGCTGGTCGAGACGCGCCATGTTGGCGATGATTTGCGACTGTTGCTGCGACCCAAGCCGACGCCGTAGATCGGAATCATGCCCCCGACCTGCCCATCACCGACATCGGCATCGCCGGTCTCGTCGGGTGTCGATGACGTGACGTGACGTTGACGTATGGATCAAGCCAGCTGCAGGAGAGCCACATGAGCCACGACCACGCCATGCCGTTCAAGGATCATTTTTCCGCCGCGGCAAAGGACTATGCCCAGGCGCGACCGCACTATCCGCAGGCCCTGTTCGACTGGATCGCATCGATCGCGCCTGCGCGCGACGCCGTTTGGGAATCCGGCTGCGGCAGCGGCCAGGCCAGCGCAGACCTTGCCACGCGCTTCGCGCACGTGCACGCCACCGATCCGAGCGCGGCGCAGGTCGCGCAGGCACCGCTGATCGGCAACGTTGATTTTGTGGTCGAACCCGGCGAGCGCTGCAGCCTTGCCGATGCCAGCGTGGATGCGGTGTGCGTGGCGCAGGCGTTGCACTGGTTCGATCGCGGCGCCTTTTTCGCCGAGTGCGCGCGCGTATTGCGCCCCGGTGGCGTGTTGGTGGCCTGGGGCTACCAGGACATCCAGGTGCCGCCGGGGCTGGAGGCCGCGAACGCCGCGCTGCAGCGCGAGATCGCAGCGTATTGGCCGCCGGAACGCGCTGACATCGATGCCGCGTACGCCGATTACGCGTGGCCGTTCGAACCGATTGCCGCCCCGGCCTTCACGATGGGCGCGGACTGGCCGTTGCCGCGCTTGCTCGGTTATTTTTCCAGCTACTCGGCCAGCAAACGCAATCGTGATTCAACCGGCATGGATCCAGTCGCGGTGCATGCCGATGCCTTCGCCGCTGCATGGGGCGATCCCGTGGCGACGCAGCCCCTGCGCTGGCCCCTGTTCGTCCACGCGCGCCGCAAACCGCTTTCGCAGTAGCGCGCCACGCGCCATGCGCGCGATGCGGATTTTCCGCGACTTCAGGCAGGCCGATCGTATTGGCCTGCAAACACGCGTGGAATGCAGCGTTTGTCGCGGCCGGTTGTGCGCCGATGCTAGAATCGCCGGGCCGGATTTCCGGTAAAAACCACCACCAGACGTCTTCAGGGCGGGGCGAAATTCCCCACCGGCGGTAGGCGTGGCACTTCTCCGGAAGTTCCAAGCGAGCCCGCGAGCGCTTGCGACGGAGTCACGCTTCCCAGCGCCGTCGCAAGGCCAGCAGATCCGGTCCAATGCCGGAGCCGACGGTTGGAAGCGATGTGCTTCCTTACAGTCCGGATGAAAGAAGACAGCAACGCGCGGCCCTGCAGCCGTGCGCCTGCCGCATGCCCCGGGACGTTTTTCGCTGCCTTGTGCGAGGGAAACGTTGCATGTTCACAGGACTCGTTGAAGCTGTCGGCCAGCTGGCCGCGCGCGACCTGCGCGATGGCGATGCACGCCTGCGCATTGCCGTGGGTCGCCTGCCATTCGCCGACGCCAGGCTGGGCGAGAGTATTTCGGTCAACGGCGCGTGCCTGACCGTGGTCGCGTTCGACGACGCGCATTTCGAGGTCGATGCATCGACGGAAACCCTGGCATTGACCACGCTGGGCCAATTGCCCGTCGGCGCGGCGTTGAACCTGGAACGCGCGATGCGCGTGGATGACCGCCTCGGCGGCCACCTGGTCAGCGGCCACGTCGATGGCGTCGGCCACGTGCGCGATGTCCACGACGATGCGCGCGCGCAGCGCTGGGCGTTCTCTGTGCCGCCGCCGCTGCTGAAATATGTCGCCAGGAAAGGTTCGATCTGTGTCGATGGCGTCAGCCTTACCGTCAACGCCATCCATGCCGACGGCTTCGAGGTCGCGTTGATCCCGCACACCGTCGCGCACACCGCGTTTGCGCAAACCGCCGTGGGCGACGCGGTGAACCTTGAAGTCGACCTTGTCGCGCGCTACGTCGAACGGCTGCTGCAGGGCCGCGACGCATGATGTCCACGCGACATGAACTGCCCGGCATGAACCCTGCAATCCAAGACACGTGGACACCCGCATGACATTTGCCGCCATCCCCGAACTCGTCGAAGAATTCCGCGCCGGTCGCATGGTCGTCATCGTCGACGACGAAGACCGCGAAAACGAGGGCGACCTGATCATGGCCGCCGAGCTGGTCAAGCCGTCCGACATCAATTTCATGGTCACCCATGCCCGTGGCCTGGTCTGCCTGTCGCTGATGCGCGAGCGTTGCAGGCAACTCGGATTGCCGCCGATGGTGCGCGACAACACCTCCTCGCACCACACCAATTTCACCGTCAGCATCGAGGCCGCCGAAGGCGTGACGACAGGCATTTCCGCCTACGATCGTGCGCACACCATCCGCACTGCGGTGCGCCCGGACGCGCAGCCGTGCGACCTGGCCCAGCCCGGGCATATTTTTCCGCTGACCTCGCAACCCGGCGGCGTCCTCAACCGCGCCGGCCACACCGAGGCGGCGACTGACCTGGCGATGCTGGCAGGGTTGGAGCCGGCCGGCGTGCTGGTCGAGATCCTCAATCCTGACGGCAGCATGGCGCGGCGTCCGCAGCTGGAGGCATTCGCGCGCGAACACGGCCTGAAGATCGGATCGATCGAGGAGCTGATCCGGTATCGCCTGCACACCGAACACACCGTCGAGCGCGTCGATGCGCGCGACATCGAGACCGAGCACGGTGCGTTCCGCCTGTTCACCTACCAGGACCGCGTGAGCCGCGCGCTGCATTTTGCCCTGCTGCGCGGGCAGGCTGATGCGGCGACGCCGACGCTGGTGCGCGTGCACATGCAGAACCTGCTGGCCGATGGCCTGCATTGGCGTCGCGCGGATTTCGGTCCGCTGGTCGGTGACGTGCTGGCGACCATCGACGGTGAAAATCGCGGCGCGCTGGTGCTGCTGGGCGAGGCGCAGGACACCGATGCCATGCTGGCGCGCATCCGCGAACAGCCGCAGGCGTCGCCGTCGCGTGGCGGTGCGTTGGCCGAATGGCGTCGCAATGGCGTCGGCAGCCAGATCCTCGCCGACCTGGGCCTGGGCAAGCTGCGCGTGCTGGGCACGCCGCGCAAGCAGGTCGGGCTGGCTGGTTTCGGCCTCGAAGTCGTGGAATACATCGATCCGTAGGTCGGGCCCACGCCCCCGACGCTTCTGGCCGGTTTCGGCCTCGAAGTCGTGGAATACATCGATCCGTAGGTCGGGCCCACGCCCCCGACGCTTCTGGCCGGT
>JBBSST010000006.1:0-110006 GCA_038241735.1 Lysobacterales bacterium | reverse complement strand
GCGCGTAGGTCGGGGCCACGCCCCCGACGGCTCTTGTTTAACCCACCTTCCAACTGGCGATCATCGGCGAGGGAGAAGGGCGTCGGGGGCGTGGCCCCGACCTACGCGCACTTTCAGAGCTCGTGCCTCATCGTCAGCCGCGCGGGCGCGAACCGTGCACCACGACATCCAGACCATGCCCTATGGCAGGGGTGCGGATGGCACGCAGCGGCGAGGATTGGAGGTTGCCCAAATCACCCAGGAAATCACGCATGTCCCGTTCGCGTCTCGTTCCGTTATCGCTCGCCGTCGCCCTTGCCCTGTCGTTGCCATTTGCCGCGACGACCGCGCACGCCGATGTGCCGCCGCCACGTGACGTGGCGTATCCGGGCACGATCGCGATCGATGTCGATGCCACCGACCTCGCCCAGCGCATCTTCAGGGTGAAGCAGGCGATGCCGGTGCAGGCCGGACCGCTGACGTTGCTGTTTCCGGCATGGTTGCCCGGCAACCATGCTGCGTCCGGGCCGATCGACAAGATCGCAGGACTGGAGATCACCGCCAATGGCACGCGACTGGCGTGGACGCGCGACCCGCTGGATGTCTTTGCATTCCATGTCGAGGTGCCGCAGGGCGTGCAATCGCTGTCGATGCAATACCAGTACCTGACCGCGACCGATCGCGACCAGGGCCGCGTGGTGATGACGCCCAACATGCTCAACCTGCAGTGGATCGCGATGGTGCTGTATCCGGCGGGACATTACGCAGCACAGATCACCTACGCGGCCTCGGTGAAATATCCCGCCGGCTGGCAGGCGGGCACGGCGCTGGATGTCGAGCAGCGCAGCGGCGACGTGGTGCGCTACCAGCCGGTGTCGCTGGATATCCTTGTGGATTCACCGGTGTACGCGGGCCGCTACTTCAAGACGATCGACCTTGCACCCGGCGCGAAAGTGCCGGTGCGCCTGAACGTGGTTGCCGACGCGGCCAAGTACCTGGAGGCCAAGCCCGAACACATCGAGCAGCATCGCGAAATGGTCAGGCAGGCGCTCAAGCTTTACGGCGCGCAGCATTACGACCACTACGACTTCCTGTTCTCGCTGTCCGGGCAGATGGGCGGCAACGGCCTGGAGCACCAGCGTTCCAGTGAAAATGGCGTCGGCACGGACTATTTCACCGGCTGGGACAAGAAGGCCGGCAGCACCGATCTGCTGGCGCACGAATACACGCACTCGTGGAATGGAAAATACCGTCGCCCCGCGGACCTGTGGACGCCCAACTACAACGTGCCGATGCAGGGCAGCCTGCTGTGGGTGTACGAGGGTCAAACCCAGTATTGGGGCAATGTGCTGGCCGCGCGCTCGGGCATCCGTCCGCTGGACGCCTCGCGCGATGCCCTGGCGATGGTCGCGGCGACCTACGCCGACAATCGCCCCGGCCTACAGTGGCGAGCGCTGCAGGACACCACCAACGACCCCATCGTCGCCCGGCGCCGGGCCAAGCCGTACCGCGGCTACCAGATGAGCGAGGATTATTATTCCGGCGGCCAGATGATGTGGCTGGAAGCCGACGCGCTGATCCGCAGGCAAACCGACGGCAGGAAATCACTGGATGATTTCGCGCGCGCATTTTTTGGTCGCGACGATGGCGTGTGGAAAACCCAGGACACCTACACCTTCGACGATGTCGTCGCCACGCTCGATGGCGTGGTCAAGCATGACTGGAAGACGTTCCTGCGCGATCGCCTCGACGGCAAGGCGCCGCTCACCGGCGGCATCCAGGCCAGCGGCTGGAAGCTGGTCTACAAGGACGAGCCCAGCGCCTACGCCAAGGCTCGGATGAAGGATGCCAAGGGTGCGGCCGATTTCATCTACTCGCTGGGATTGAACCTCGACAAGAGCGGCAAGGTCGGCGAGGTGCGCTGGGACAGCCCGGCGTTCGATGCGGGCATCGGTTCTGGCATGACCCTGGCCGCGGTCAATGACATCGAATACAGCAAGGACACGCTGGAGGATGCGATCAAGGCGGCGAAAACCGACAAGGCGCCGATCCGTTTGCTGGTCAAGGAGTTTGATCGCTACCGCAGCATCGACGTCGATTACCACGATGGCCTGCGTTACCCGCACCTGGAGCGCGTCGCGGGCACCACGGATTACCTGACGCCGATCCTCTCGCCGCGGAAGTGACGACGGCCGCCCGGCGGCGGCGGTTACGATGCTCACCTGATTACCGGGAGAATCACATGGTCTTTCGCCTGTCGGTCGGCCTGCTCGCGCTGCTCGTGCTGGCCGGGGTATTGGCGCCGGACGCCTTTGGTGCGCTGAGCGCACGCGCGCAGGCGGTGACGCTAGCCTCGGCGGGCTGGATGTACCTGGTGGTGGTGTTCGCGGTCCTCGTGTTCCTTGGCTATACGGCCTTCAGCCGCTTGGGCTCGCTGCGCATCGGCGGACAGGACGCAGAGCCCGAATTCTCGCGCGGCTCGTGGTTTGCCATGCTGTTCTCGGCCGGCATGGGCATCGGCCTGGTGTTCTGGGGGTCAGCGGAGCCGCTTTCGCACTTCGCGCGCCCGCCGGAGGGGCTGGAGCCGCAGTCGCTGGCCGCTGCGCGCGCATCGATGCGCTACGTGTTCTTCCACTGGGGCCTGCATCCGTGGGCGATCTACGCCCTGATGGGCCTGGCGATGGCGTGGTTTCGCTACAACCGCAAGGCGCGCGGCATGGTCAGCGACCTGCTGGAGCCGCTGATCGGCCGCCACGCGCACGGTTGGGGCGGGCGCGTGATCGACGTGCTGGCGGTCGTGGCCACCGCGATAGGTGTCGCCACCACGCTGGGATTCGGTGCCGTGCAGATCAGCGCGGGCCTGGGCCGCGTGGCCGGGGTGTCGAGCGGACTGGGCACGCAGCTGGTGGTGATCGGCGTTGCGTTCGTGCTGTACATGACCTCCAGCGCCACCGGGTTGAAGCGCGGCATCAAGTGGCTGTCGAACTTCAACGTCGCCCTTGCCGCGCTGCTGTTGGCGATGGTGCTGGTGCTGGGGCCGACGTCCTTTATCTTTGAAACGCTGACCAGCACGCTGGGCGGCTACCTCAACCTGCTGCCGTCGATGAGCCTGCGCATGGCGCCGTTCTCGCAGAGCGCCTGGGTGGGCGACTGGACGATCTTCTATTGGGCCTGGTGGATCGCCTGGGCGCCGTTTGTCGGCACGTTCTTCGCGCGGATTTCCTACGGCCGCACGGTGCGTGAGTTCCTCGCTGGCGTGGTGCTGGCGCCCGCGTTGGTCAGCTTCCTGTGGTTTTCGGCCTTCGGCGGAACGGCGCTGCACCAGGAGATGTTCGAGGGCGTGGACCTGCTGGCGCCGCTCGCCGAGGGCTACCAATACGTGCTGTTCGCCGTGCTCGACCACCTGCCGCTGGCCACGGCCATGGCCTGGACCTGCATCGTGCTGCTGCTGAGCTTCTTCGTGACCTCGGCCGATTCAGCCACGCTGGTGCTGGCCAGCCTGTCGAGTGAGGGGGTGGAGGACCCGCCGCTGGCGCGACGCATCACCTGGGGCGTGCTGCAGATGGGCATCGCGGTGGCGCTGCTGGCCTCCGGTGGGCTTGATGCACTGCAGGCCGTGGTGATCGTCGCCGCGCTGCCGTTCGCCCTGCTGCTCGCAGCGGTGGTGGTATCGATGTATCGCGTGCTGTCCAGCGACCTTCGTGAGCAGGACCGGGTGGCGCGCGAACTGCACGCCGCCGAGCTGCGCTGGCTGGCGCGGGAGCGCGAACAGGAGCGTCCGGCCCATTAGCGAGCATCCTCTCATCAAGCATGCTCTCACCGAGCGTGCTCTCACCGAGCGTGCTCTCACCGAGCGTGCTCTCGTCGAGCGTGCTCTCATTCAACATTTAAAAAAAGCGCGCGCTGGCCTGATCCGGACGTACGTGCTGCACGTCGCCTGGTTCACGGCGATGTGCTGTTTTGTCAGCTTTCAGTGGGGCCAACATGGCCTCAAGGCATCGGTGCTCCTGACACTCTTGACGGTGCCGCCGGTACTGTTTTACACAGTTCGCGTACACAATCTCTGCCGGGCCATCGACCCCAAAGCGCGCACGGTCGGCCTCGTACCTGTGGTCATCACCACCATTATCCTGAGCCCGTTTGAGTCAGGCCTTATTCTTCCGGCAAAGAATTTGATTGCGGCGAATCGCCTGCTGCGCATCAACGCGGCTGGATCGCGCGCAGTGGGCGATGAGCCCAACACTTCATTCCAGCCCAAGACGCTTGGAGGGTCGACTCAATCCAGTTGTTGACCGGCGCGATCCGGATCCCGTCGCAGGGGAATCCGAGCAGGCCGGCGTCGGCATCACGCCGACGAGCGACCTATGCGGCCTGCGCCATCCGCAGCGGGTTCTCCAGCGGGTTTGCCGCACCTCGAACATCCGTCCGCGCTGGCCCGAGCCGTGCTCGATGATTTCCCCGCCTGCCTCCACAGCAGCGTCGCTTTCTCCGCATGCCGACAGCAGCGTGGAGCCGTAGGTCGGGGCCACGTCCCCGACGGCGCCCGCACGCGTAACAAAGTCCGTGAGAGTTACCCGATCACGGCGTGGCCGGGTCTTCGATCACGATGTGATGCGCGCGCAGCCAGTCGCGCACCTGGTCGCGTTCACCACGTGTGGGTGCGTTGAGCATGGCGTCGCGGGTCATGAACAGGTAACGCTGGAAGGTCACGTCCTGCGCGTTTTTCGCCGCGGGATCGGCGCCGGCCTGCAGCAACTTCAGCACCCAATCCATCTGGTTGATCTTGGCCGCCACGTGCAGTGCGGTGTTGTGCTGGCGGTCCGCGGCATCGACCTTTGCGCCGGCCTTGAGCAGGCGCGCGGCGTTGTCACCGCGCTCGGCCATCAATGCAGCCATCAGCGGCGTGGCCTGGGTGACGGTGTTGGGAGTGTCGGGGCTGGCGCCTGCAGCAAGCAGGGTGTCCAGCCAGTACGCGGTGTCGGCCTGCGCGGCCAGGTGCACGGCGGTCATGCCATCGTCGTTGCCGCGCGCGGGATCCGCACCGGCGGCCAGCAGCGCCTCGAAACCCTTGCGGCTTTGCTTCAGCATCGTCCATTCAAGCAGGGTGAGGCCGTGCTCGCCCTGCGCGTTGGGATTGGCGCCGCCAGCGATAAGCTCGCGTATCCGCGCGGCGTCGCCGTCGTTGGCGGCCTCGGCCAGCTGCGCCGTGGCGGGATCAGTAAATGTCGTTTGCTTGGTCATCGAACCGGTTCCCTGCCTGGCGCATGCGCTGCACATGAAAAGCATCAACGAGGCCATCACCAAGCCACGCACCACCGCGCCGGGTGCGCGCGCGTTGTAACGGGATGGCATGGCGGAAATCGTCGACATCAGGCGGTCAGGTTAACGCAGCGTGGTGCAGACGACGACAGGCACCGTGCGGCGGCGTCGGTGGCAGTGTCTGCGGCTGAAGAAGATGACGCGTGATTCACCGGCGGCGAAGCGAACGATCGGCGTGTATTGGCCAGCGTGCACTCATCCGCATGCACTCACCGAAATGTGCTCACCAGTTCCAGGGCATGGCCTTGCTGACCTTGTCGCCGACCCAGCTCGCTCCATCGGCGATCGCATGGCCGGTGGCCACGACGCCATCCTTGACTGCCACCGCGCCGTCGGCCAACTTGTCGCCGGCCCACTGCAGGCCTTCGACGGTCTTCTCGCCAGCCCATTGCGCTCCCTGGATGGCCTTCTCGCCAGCCCACTGCGCACCCTCGATGGTCTTCTCGCCGAGCCACTGCGCGCCTTCGACGGTCCGGTCGTTCAGCCACTGTGCGCCAGCGCCGGTTGCGTCGGCGAGCCATTGCGCGCCATCGCCGATCTTGTCGGTGGCCCAGTCAACGGCCTTGCCGGAGGCATCGGCGGCGTTGCTGACCACGTTGCCGGCACCTTCGAGGAATCCGGCCACGGCATCGGCCGGTTTGCCCAGGCCGAGGTAATCACCGGCGTCGCGGACCAGGTTGCCGCCAAAATCGGTGGCGTTCTGCACGCTATTGCCGGCCAGGCTGAGGGCGCCCGATGCAAGATCGCCGGTGACATCCAGCGCGCCGTCGAGCACGTCGCCGGTGATGCGGGCGGTGCCTTCGAGGTAATCGCCCTTGGCGAAATCGCTGGCGATGACGTCCTGGATATCGCCCGCCTTGTCCTTGATGGCGTTGCCAGCCTCGCCGATGACCTGGGTGGCCACCTGGATGCCATTGCTGAGCTGGTTGAAGTTGAACTCGGCGAGGTTCTGCCACGTGCTCGTCGCCAGGCCTAGCTCGGTGCCCGACAGGTCGACCGGCTGGTAGGGCGCGTTTTGCTTGAGCGCCTCGACGTACACGGTGTTGTCGCCGCTGCCGCCGTGGGCACCAATGACCGGTATGGTGCCGGCCGGTGCGGTGACCCGCAGCTCGTGGCCGATCGCATTGGGCGGCGACAGCGGCGGGGCAAACGGGATCGGCAGCGACGGCAAGTCCTGCTGGGCCAGGGTCAACGGGTCGCCGTTGACGACATAGCGGCGCAGCTGGCCGCTGTCGGCGACTTCGCTGCGCGCGGCATTGGGGTTGAGGCCGAGGTTGCGCAGGGTTTCGTTGCTCAGGCCGGCGGCATTGAAGGTTACGCCCGAGGCGTCGGTGGCCAGTGCCGCAGCCGAGGCCAGCCCGCCACCCAGCGAGTGGCCGGTGAACACCACGTTGCCATCACCGAAGGCGACCTCGGCTTCCTTGGCCAAGGCGATGGCCTGGTTGTATTGCTTGGTTTCCAGTCCGAACGCCTGGGTGGCGTCGGCGCCGATGTCAGGCATCTCGCTGGGGTCGGTGCCGGCGTAGGCAACGACGTACTGGCCCTGCTGGTTCTGGTAGATCGACGCGCGAAAGCCGGTGGAGGCATCTTCCAGCGTGGCCGGGTCGATCGCGACCTGGTTGCCGTTGGCGTCGACCAGATGGTCGCCCTGCGGCTCCAGCCGATTCCAGCCGGCGGCTTCGAGTTCACGGATCGACTGCTGCGCATCCGCCGGACGGCTGCTGCTCAGGTTGTAGGCATCGTTGGCCATCTGCGCCAGCTGCACATCCACGGCTTTCTGCGGCTGCTGACCGGCCAGGCCAGCGCTGAACGTGCCATCGCCTTGCGGCAGGGCGTGATACTGCGGCTGGTTGGCGGCGACGGGCTGGCTGATCCGCGGCGGTGGGATGTAGTCCGCGCTCAGTCGGGTTTGAAGGATCATCGTCGCAGCCCTGTCGTGTTCGATTAGAGGCAGGGTAGCGATGGCGGATGACGCCACGTCAGCTGGGACAGACCCTAGGGTTGGGCCGGTGCACCGGCCGTTCGGGGTGATTGCCGGGTGATGGCCGGGGGATCGCCGGGTTATGGTCGAGACCTTGTCAAAAGGAGTTCGGCCCCATGATCCTGCGCACGTTTGGCTTGATCGCCCTGTTGTCTGCCGCCGTATTGGCCCGCGCCCAGATGCCGCCGCCCGCCCAGGCCGCACCCTCGGCCGAGGAGCTCGCGCAAATGCAGGCCGTGCAAGCGGCGTCGCAGTCGTATTACACGCGGGCTGCCAGCCAGTTGGCGGCCAGCGGCCAGCCGCGCGAGCTGGCCTTCGCCGCGACGTTGCGCCAGTTCGCCTCACTTTCGGCGCTGCAAGCCGCACAGCCCGCTGGCGCCGTGCCGTCGCGGGCCAGCGCTGGCGATCCGCGCATCGGGAAGTGGCAAGCGTTGGCGTCGGCACGCGCCGGCAAGGACGTGCTGGCCAACGTGCTGCTGATGGGCGCCGGCAGCGCCAGCGATGCGGCCGTGCGCAGGCAGGCCGCCGCGCGCTGGCAGCGGGTCGAGCCCGACAACCTTGCGCCGCTGCTGTTCACCGACATGCCGGTCGAGGCATTGCTGGCCGCCGCGCGCACGCGCGCCCGCTTTGACCTGCACTTCTATGACCAGGCGCGCTGGATGCAGGCCGCGTTGCTGGCGCATCCACCGACGGCCGGCGAGCGCCAGGTCCTGCTGGGCGGCGAACCCGGCGCTTCGATGGAGGAACTCTCCATGGTCACCAGCCTGGTCCTGCTGGGCGCGGGTGCGATCGCGATGCCGTCATTGCAGCCCCTCACCGAAGCCTGCCAAGGCAATGCCCTGGCCTCGATCGCCACGCGCCGCGACGCGTGCCGCCACGTCGCCGCGCTGATGGCCGAGACCTCGGACACCAACCTGGGCGTCTCGATCGGCCTGGCCCTGCAAGAGCGGCTGGCCAACACCCAGGGCGAGCACGCGGCTGTCGACGCAACACGCCGCCGCTTTGATTGGCAGATGCTCCAATGGGGCCGCGTCGCGGCCAGCCAGCCCCGCGACGGCGCCGCCCAATTCGCGGAATGGTTGCGCGATCCGGCGGTCGACAGCGAGCACGCCATGGTCGAGCGCGTGCTTCGCGCCGCCGGCGTCCCGCTGGACCCTCCGGCGGGCTGGCAAGCGCCGCAACGCGGACGCTAAGCGCGAGGTGCGCGGCTGCGTGGGCCGCTGCATGGATCGCTGCATGGGCAGCGGATGCGCGATCGGCGTTGTCGGCCGCAGGCGCATCGTGAATCGCCCGCTGCCGTTGCCGATCCTCGTGCCGGCGCGGTCGCGGCCGTCCCCGCGCCGGTGTACCCTCCAAGATCGTTCCCGTTGCCCCGGAGGATGTGCATGAAGACAGTGCTGGTCGCCAGTTCCAAGGGTGGAGTCGGCAAGACGACCATCGCCACCCACCTCGCGGCGCAGTCGGCATTGTCCGGGCAGCACACGGTGCTGGTGGATGCCGATCCGCAAGGCTCATCGACGCGCTGGGCCGAACGCCGCGCGTCGCTGGAAAGCGCGGTGCTGCCGATCGATGGCACCCAGCGCAGCTGGCGCAAGTCGGTCCCCGACGACACCCAGCGGCTGATCATCGACGCCCCGGCCGGCGCCATGCGCGACGAGCTGGAGATGTATCTGGAACATGCCGACGCGATCATCGTGCCGGTGCTGCCCTCGTCGCTGGACATCGACGCCACCGTGCCGTTCCTCAACTCGCTGGCCAAGCATCCACGCGTGCGTCGCGGCCAGCTGCGGGTGGGTTTGGTGGCCAACAAGCTCAAGCCGTGGACCAATGCCTCGCAGCAGTCGCTGGAACTGCTCAAGCAGTGGCCTTACCCGATCGTCGCGCAGCTGCGCGACAGCCAGGCCTATGTGTTGCTGGTGGGCCTGGGCAAGAGTTTGTTCGACTACCACTCGATGCAGGTGCGTGACCACCAGGAAGACTGGCAGCCACTCCTGAAGTGGATGAAAAAATGATCGAGCGGGGCCGGGGCCTGGCGTTTGCGAAGTCGCAAGTCGATCCAATCACCTGGCGACCCGCGGGCCGATCACCGCCCGGGTCGCGCAAACATGCCATCGTGCGGAGGATGGGTCTTTCCATGGACCGCCGCGCGCACGCGCACGTCGATCTCCCTTTCCTCATTCCTGGCTGACAATCCCATGCGCGAATTGATCTTGTTGCGTCACGCCCACGCCGAACCGCCCACGCCGGGCCAGTCGGATCTCGATCGCCCGTTGTCGGCCGAAGGCAATGCCGAGGCCGAAGCCGCCGGCCGCTGGCTGCATGCCCAGAAACTGGTGCCCGACCTGGCGCTGTGTTCGTCGGCGCGCCGGACCCGCGAGACCCTGGAGGCCGTGCTGGCGCAGGTCGGCTATGTCGACCAGCGCCTGGACGACGATATCTACGAAGGCTCGTCGGGCACGCTGGCGGCGCTGATCGACCGCCATCGCGATGTCGAGCGGGTGCTGCTGGTTGGCCACAACCCCGGCCTGGAACAACTGGTTGCGCTGATGACCAGCGGGCAGTCGGGCGACTATCGCGGCATGCCGCCTGCGGGCGTGGCGGTGCTGGCGATGCCGGCGCAGGGCGACATCGAGCCGGGCAGCGCGACCCTCACCGCCTTCTGGTGGCCATGAGACCACGACCTGCGGCCATGGCTGTGGCCATGTGTTTGCTGGCCGCACTGCTGTCCTTTGCCGCCAGCGCGGCGCGGATCGACCCGGGCGCTTCCAACATCGGCTTCACCCTGAAGACCCGCTGGGGGAAGAACCTGGTCGGGCACTTTCCGCAATACGAAGGTGAAATCGCCACCCTGGCCGACGGTCGCCGACAGGTGCGGCTGCGGCTGTCGACGCGCGCCGTCGAGATCCAGGACAGCGAGACCTACACCCGGCTCACCCGTGGCGAGGGGTTTTTCGACGCGGATCGCTTCCCGCTTGTCGAGTTTGTTTCCGACAGCTATCCCGAGTCGTTGACCCGCCAGGGCGGGCGCCTAGGCGGCCTGCTCACCATCCGCGGCATCCAGCGGCGCGAGGTCTTCATCATCCGCCCGGCGGTCTGCGCGCACCCGGGGGTCGAGTGCGACGTCGTTGCCAGCGGCAGCGTCGACCGCGGCCAGTACGGCGTAGATCGCTGGAGTATTGCGCTGTCGAGCCGCGTGGTGTTCACGATGCGCGTGCGCACGGTGGCCGGTAGCGACGCATGACGCCGCGGTGGCGATGGCTGCTGCTGTGCCTGGCGCTGGTGGCCAATGGCTGCGCGAGCCTGTCGCCGGTGCAGCGTGAGCAGGCCCTGCGCATCGCCACCGAGGCCCGTTCCACCGCCAGCACCTGCGAGCGCGACGATGCCTGCGCGGAGGCCTCGGCGCTGCACGACCTGGGCACGCGCGCCTACGCGCAAAGCGCGCCGCGGGCGCCGCGCCATTACGCGCTGTTGCTCGATTACGGCCAGGACGCGCTGCTGGCGCGAGTGAACCTGATCCGCAGCGCCCGCCACGACATCGACCTGCAGACCTACATCTTCGACGAGGACGACGCCGGCCACCTGGTGCTCGACGAGTTGCTCGACGCAGCCAGGCGCGGCGTGCGCGTGCGCGTGCTGATCGACCAGCTGGCGGCGCTGCGCCACGTCGATACGCTCGCGGCGCTGGCCGGTGCCCATGTCAATTTCGAGCTGCGCATCTACAACCCGGCGCTCGGCCGTGCCCGCATCAGCTATCCCCAATACGTGCTGGCCGCCGCGTGCTGCTGGCGCCGCCTCAACCAGCGCATGCACAGCAAGCTGCTGCTGATCGACGGCATCGTCGGCATCACCGGCGGGCGCAATTACCAGAATGATTATTACGATTGGGATGACGCCTTCAACTTCCGCGATCGCGACATCCTGGTGGGCGGCCCGGTGACCGGCGAGATGACCGAGAACTTCGAGGCGTTCTGGAATGCCCGCCGGACCCGTCGCATTGCCGAGCTGGTCGATGTCGGCCACCGCCTCCTGCGCCAGGGCGTGCCGGCGCTGCCGAAGACCGATTTCGCCTTGCCCGAGCGCGCCCGGCGCATGGCCCGCGACGCCACCGACCAGACCCTGGTTCGCGAGCGCCTCGCCGACGCTGCGCTGTCGGTCGGCGACGTCGACTTCATTGCCGACCTGCCGCAAAAGCATCGCCGCGCCAGCGAAGGCAAGGTCACCGCCTCGACCCATGGCCTGCACGAATTGATCGTCTCGGCGCAACACGAAGTGCTGCTGCAGACCCCGTACCTGGTGCTGTCGCCGGCGGCGCAGGACATGTTCCGCGAAATGCACGACCGCACGTCGCCACCGCGGGTGATCGTGTCGACCAACAGCCTGGCGGCGACCGACGCGTTCATCACCTACGCGCTGTCGTACAAGTACAAGCGTCGTTACCTGCGCGATTTTGGTTTCGAGATCCACGAGTTCAAGCCGTTCCCGCAGGATGCGCCGATCGACCTTGACGCCACCGGCACGGTCGGCATCGCCTGGCAGGCCGATGGCACGCCGGTGTTTTCCGATGGCCGGCGCCCGCAGCGGCCACGTCCGCTGGGGCGCGAATATTCGGCGCTGCGCTGGTCGGGGTTTTCCGCCAACAAACCGGTGCGGCTGCAACGCGGCGGCGTGCGCTTTGGCCTGCACGCAAAATCGATGGTGATCGACGAACACATCGGCGTGGTCGGCACGCACAATTTCGATCCGCGTGGCGACCTCTACAACACCGAGAGTGCGGTGGTGATCGACGACCCGGCCTTCGCGAAGCTGCTTGCGGCAAGCATCAAGCGCGACATCGCGCCGGAAAATTCATGGACCATCGCCCGACGCGACAAGCCGCCGCTGTTCTCCGGGCTGGAATATTCGCTGGCGAAAATTTCCGAACGCCTGCCGATCTTCGACCTGTGGCCGATGCGCTACGCCACCAGCTATGAATTCACGCCCGGCCCGGGTTGCCCGCTGCCGCTGCCGCCCACCGACCCGCATTTCCGCCAGTGCTACACGCCGGTCGGCGACTTCCCCGAAGTCAGCCTGGGCCTGAAAAGCCTGATGACCCGGATCTTCACCGCGTTTGGTTCCGGGCTGGCGCCGATCCTGTAGCGCGATCGGGCGGCGCCCCTCGGCACGGTGCCCCGCGGGCGGCACGCGCACGGCCATCCTTCCCCCTGTCCCGGCCTGCCGACGCCCGGCAAGCGTCGATGGCCGCAGTGGCCGGATGGCAATTTCGCTGCTTGCACGCGCTTGAAGCCAATAAATCCAATGACTTGCAAACTATTTGGGGGCATGCCTTCAGTGGGGTGACTTTTGGCACATGCTGTATCGTTTAGGTGTTGTAGTCTACCAACACACCAAATCACAACCCCTCAGGAGTTCCGCCATGACCACCCTCACTTCCCGCACCGCCCACCCGGCCTCGTCCTCGTCCCTGACCGCGACTCCGGCCCAGTTGCCTGCGGGCAACCAGACGTCACGCCGCGAACATCGCGCTCGTGATTTCGGCGTCGGTTACGGCAGCAGCAGCGGCTATGCCAGCGGCCGACGCTACGCCGCCAACTGGGGCAATCCGCGCTTTGTCTGCGGCTGATGGCGACGATTGCGCACACGCGTGTGCGGCCCTAGCATTCACGGTCTCCCCCGTCGCGCTTCCGGACCTGCCCATGTCTCTCTCCCTGACCATCGATCTCAACGACCGCGACCTCGAACATTTCAACAAGGCGATGGAGGCCGCCAAGAAATCGGCAGCCGACAAGACCCCCGAGCAGGTCATCGCCGCCGCCGGGACGTTGCTGGCCGACGCGCAAAAAGTGCATGTCCCCGACTTCATCCGCGGGCGCCTGGAGCAACTCGACGACATGATCGCGATGGTCCGTGACCCGGGCTGGGCGATGGAAGACGCGGACCGCCAGCGGGTGATGGCCGCGCTGATCTACTTCGCCGAGCCCAGCGACGTGGTCCCCGACAACGTCGAGGTGCTCGGTTTCCTCGATGACGCCATCATGATCGAGCTGTGCGTGCGCGAGCTGCACCACGAGTTCGAGGCCTACGACGATTTCTGCGAATTCCGCGAGCGTGAAGCCAAGAAGCGTGGCATCGAACCGGCCCTGGTTGGCCGCGCGCAATGGCTGGAAAGCCGCCGCGATGAACTGGTCGAGCGCATGCATGTGCGTCGTGAGCGCGAAGTCGGCCATGGCTACGGCAGCAGCAGTGGCTACGGCGCCAAGGGCACGTATGTCCGCGCCTGGCGGCCGGGCATGTTTACCTTCCGTTGAGCCGCGCCGGCAACGCGGTGCTCTTTCGCAAGGGCACGACCCTTGAAGCATTGAACGCGGTCTCGCGCGACACCGCCATCGAGGCGCTCGGCATCGTCTTCACTGACCTTGGCGACGACTACCTGCGCGGCACCATGCCGGTGGATGCGCGCACCGTACAGCCCTACGGACTGCTGCACGGCGGCGCCTCGGTGCTGCTGGCCGAAACGCTTGGCAGCAGCGCCGGCAACCTGTGCGTGGCCGACGACGCAAGCTGCGTTGGCATCGAGATCAATGCCAACCATCTGCTCGGCGTGCGCGATGGACTGGTCACCGGCACCGCGCGGCCGCTGCACGTCGGCCGCAGCACGCAGGTGTGGGAAATCCGCATCGAGGATGCACAGGGCCGGCTGACGTGCATCTCGCGGCTGACCCTGGCCGTGGTGCCGCAGCGCGCGTGACCGGTTGCTGCCGCCTGATCCTGCGCGGCTGACGGCGGCCGTTGATGGGTGCCGCTGCGGCAACGCATTCGCGTTTGCGGCGAAGCTTGGACCCACCGGTCCCGGACCGGGCTGACCCAGGCCGGCGTGGATTCGGCCAGCGTGGATTCGACCGGCATGGGTTCGACGGGCTCGGGTTCGACCGGCTCGGGTTCGGCGGCTTGCCAGCGGCTGAGCGCCCGCAGCACCTGGACGCGCGCGATGCGCACCGTGCCGAGTCCGCCGCGCATCCGGTATCGTGATCGGATGACATCGCCCGATCTCCCTGCATCACCTGTCGCGCCGGCTTCGGGCGACGGCTTGCTCATCCGTATATTTCGATACGTCTATCGCGTGCCGCTGTTGCTCTGGCACCTGCTGGTCGATTTGCCGCTGGTGATGTTGCTGGGCTCACCGCCGCTGGGCGGCATCGATGTTGGCGGCATGCGCCTGGACCGTCGATTGATCCGCGCCTGGTCGGCCGGACTGATGCGCGTGTTTGGCATGCGCGTGCAAGGCATCGGCATGCCGGTGAGCGGCGCCACGCTGTTTGTCGCCAACCATGTCAGCTGGGTCGACATTGTTGCGTTGCACAGCCAGAAAACGATGGGCCTGGTGGCCAAGCGCGAGATTGCCAGTTGGCCGCTGATCGGCTGGCTGGCGGTGCGCAGCGAGACCATTTTCCACCAGCGCGGTAGCCAGGAATCGTTGGGCGGGGTGCTGCAGGTGATGCTGGCGCGGCTGCGTTCGGGGCATTGCGTCGGAGTGTTTCCCGAAGGCCGCACGCGCGATGGCCACGAGGTCGGTCCGTTCCATGCGCGGATTTTCCTGGCGGCGGTGGAAGCCGGCGTCCCGGTGCAGCCGGTCGCCCTGCGCTATGGCGCCAATGGCAGCGCGCAATCGATCGTCGCCTTTGCGCCAACGGAACATTTCCTCGGCAATTTCCTGCGCCTGCTGGGTGAACCTTCGCGCCCGGTCGAGGTGGTGTTCCTCGCCCCGATCGTGCCGGCCGATGCCGGCAGCCGTCGCCGCATCGCCGAACTCGCACGCGAGCGCATCGTCGCGGCGATGCGTCCCGCGCAGCCTTGAATGCCGGACCGCCCGGTCCGCATGACGGCATGATTTCCGCCGCCGACTATTGCCCACCTCACTGGCTACGCAACCGGCACGTGCAGTCGGTGCTGGCCAGCAGCCCGTTCCGCCGTGATCGCGGCGCAAAGGCCCTGGCCAGGCTGGGCGTGGTCACCACCGAGCACCTTGTCGACGGCGGCGACGGCGTGCGCCTGCACGGCTTGCACAGCACGCCCGCGCACGCGCGCCCACGCGGGCTGGCGCTGCTCTTGCATGGCTGGGAAGGCAGCACCGAATCGAGCTACATGCGGATGACCGCCGTGCAGCTGCTGCAACGCGGCTTCGAGGTGTTCCGGCTGAACTTCCGCGACCATGGCGACAGCCACCATCTCAACGAGGCGTTGTTCCACTCCAACCGCATCGATGAAGTCGTGCATGCGGCCGGCGACATCGCGCAGCGCTTCATGCCCGCCAACGGCCAGGATGAGGCCGGCGCGCAGTATCCGATGGTCGCCGCCGGCCATTCGCTGGGTGGGAATTTCGTGTTGCGGCTGGCCCTGCGCGCGCCGGCGGGCGGCGTGCCGCTGGCGCATGTGGCCGCCGTCTGCCCCGTGCTGGACCCGGCGCGCACGATGCTGCAGATGGAAAACGGCACCCCGATGTACATGCGCTATTTCGAAAAAAGATGGCGCGCGTCGCTGCAGCGCAAGCGCATGCTGTTCCCGGAACGCCATCATTTCGACGATGCCACGCTCAAGCTGCACATGCGCGAGCTCACCGAATGGCTGGTGCAGCGGCACACCGATTTCGGCAGTCTCGACGAGTATTTCGATGGCTATTCGATTGCCGGCGACCGCATGGCCGCGCTGGCGATCCCGGCCGACATCCTGATGGCGCAGGACGACCCGGTCATCCCCATCGCCGATTTCCATGCGCTCACGCTGCCGGCCCACGCCACCGTCGAGATCGCGCGCTGGGGCGGGCACTGTGGGTTCCTCGAAAACGCACGGCTGGACGGATTTGCCGAGCGCTGGGTGGCTGCGCACCTGGACGTCGGGACGAGCTGATGGTGGGTCGCCATGACGTGAGGTCACCCTGAGCCAGCCCAGCATGATGTTGCTGCGGCGCCGGTGTAAACGCACGGTCACCGCGCGCGGCGTGACGCCTGCTGGCCAGCTTCCCTAGAATGGTCGGCTTCCGGGCACCTTGCCCAGCCGACATCGTTGATCCCATGCAAGCAAACATCCTCGACGCGTTGCGCAGTGGCGCCTATGCGCAAGCCGTGGCGCTGGCCCGCGACGCCATCGTCGCCGCCCCGGATGATCCGCAGGCGCATCGCGCCCTGGCGATGGCCCTGCGCGCCAGCGGCGACACCGACGCGGCCCTGGCCAGCATCGACCGCGCCATCGCACTCGCACCCGACGACGCCGACCTGCACTTCCATCGCGCCGGCTACCTGCTGGGCGAAAGCCAGGTCGAGGCGGCGCAGGCGGCGCTGTCGCAAAGCGTGCAGCTGGATCCCAACCAGTTCGGCGCCTATGTCATGCAGGCGCAGCTGGCGATGGCGCGCGGCGACCTCGACGAGGCCGAGCGCGTGGCCAAGCTGGCCGCGCGGGTCGCGCCGGAACATCCGTGGACGCAGATGCTCGATGGCAGCCTGGCGCTGCAGCGCGGCGATGCCGATCGCGCCCTGGACCTGCTGTCGCAGGCGTCGAAAAACGCCCC
The DNA here is from genome assembly GCA_038241735.1 of Lysobacterales bacterium. GTDB lineage: Bacteria > Pseudomonadota > Gammaproteobacteria > Xanthomonadales > Xanthomonadaceae > Luteimonas. The sequence continues at coordinate 93,168 of JBBSST010000006.1, read as the reverse complement.
TGACGACGCGCAGATCCGCTATGCGCTCGGGTTTGCCTACCTGAAAAAAGGCCACCTCGCCTTTGCCGAACAGGCCTTCCGCAGCACCCTGGAAAAGATGCCGCAGATGCGCGGGTTGCGCAGCCTGATCGCTGAATTGCTGCGCCAGCAGGGCCATCCCGCCGCCGCCGCCGACGCGCTCGCGCCGCTGCTCGACGGGCCTGAGGTCACGGCAGGCCTGCACCGGTTTGCCGGTGAGCTTGAGCTGATGGCCGGCCGCCATGAACGCGCACTTCCGCTGCTGCGCCGCGCATTTGCCGCGCAGCCGGAAGACGAGCGCACGCTCAATGCCCTGTTCGAGGCGCTGCGCCGCGTCGGTGATCGTGACGACGCCCGCAACACCTTCGAGGCCGGCTTGGCAACTTCGCCTCACGTCACAGGGTTGTGGCAGGCGCGCCTGGCCGTCGAGGCGCCGAGCGATGATGCCGCGTTGGCCGTGGTCGAACGCTGGCTCGCGGCTATGCCCATGCAGGCCGAGCAGCGATTGCCGGCGCTGGAGGCCAGGATGACCTTGCTGGGCATGCGCGGCGACGCCGATGGCGCCGAGGCCGTCGCACGGCAAATCCTCGAATGGATGCCGGGCCACCGCCTTGCCGAGATGCGCCTGATCGATCAGCTGATGCAGCGCGATCCGCTGGCCGCCATCGACCACATCCAGGCGCTGCTGCCGCAAACGCAAAACGACGACGGGCGCCGTGAGCTGCGCAGCTGGCGCGCGCTGGCGCAGGATCGCGCGGGACAATACCGCGTCGCCTTGGCCAACTGGGTTGAGCTGCACGACGATGCGCAGGCGCGCAGCCTGCCGCTTCCCCAGCCCACCGCGCTGCGGGCGCAGTGGCCGGCGCGGGCGGAGATCGCCAAGGACGCACCGGCGGTGGCCTTCCTGGCCGGCGCGCCGGGTTCGGGCGTCGAGCGCCTGGCGCAAGTGCTCGGCGGCACCGTGCCCGCATTTCGCGCAGATCGCTTCGGCACCGGGACCGCACCGGAAGACCTGCTGCAGAACTTCAACCTGATGACGCTGCTGGCCAGCGGCGAAGTCGATGGCGCCAGCGTCGCGCAAAGCTGGCGCGAGCACCTGTCGGCACGCGGCTTGGCCAACGGCGAGGTGATCGACTGGTTGCTGTGGTGGGACAACGCATTGCTCGACGTGCTGTGCCCGGAGCTGCCACATGCAGACCTGGTGATCGCGGTACGCGACCCGCGCGACATGCTGCTCGACTGGCTCGCCTTTGGCGCGCCGCTGCAGCTGCAGGTGGTCGCACCGATGGTCATGGCCGGCTGGCTGGCCAGCCAACTCGAACACGTCGCCACGCTGCACGAACACGCCCTGTTCCCGCACACGCTGGTGCGGATGGACGGCATTTTCGAAGACGGTGAGGCCATCGCAGGCGCGTTGGGCGAGGCCCTGCGTGCGCGCATCGCGCCGCCACCGGAAGGGGTGTTCGGCGCGCCGCATTTTGCCGCCGGCCACTGGCGTCAGTACGCGCAGGCATTGGCCGAGCCTTTTGCCGTGCTGGGCCCGATCGCGCAGCGGTTGGGTTATCCGGAAATCTGATCGACAGTTGATCGACGATTGATCGACACAAAGAACCCAACGGGAAAACGCCATGCACATCCACAGCGACAGCTTCGAACACCGCCAGCGCCTGGCCGCGGAATTCGCGCTGGGGACGCCCGAGGGTTTTGGCGGCAACCGCAACCCGCACCTGGCGTGGGACGCCGCGCCAGCCGATACGCAATCGTTCGCGCTGCTGTGCGTCGACGCCGATGCGCCCACCGACCCGTCGCTGGCTGGCAGGGATGGCGTGCAGATCCCGGTCGCGCATCCGCGCGCTGAATTCGTGCATTGGGCGATGATCGACATCGCCGCGGACGTGCGCGGGATTGCGGCGGGCAGTTGCAGCGACGGCGCCAGCAAGCGTGGCAAGACCCATCCGGCCGGGCCGGCCGGCGTGCGCCAGGGTTTGAACGACTACACCGGCTGGTTTGCCGGCGATGCCGACATGGGCGGTGACTACCTCGGCTACGACGGTCCGTATCCGCCGGCCAACGACCTGCGCATGCATCGCTATTTCTTTCGCCTGTTCGCGCTGGATCTCGCGCGCCTCGACGTACCCGACCGCTTCACCGCCGCCGACGTGCACCGCGCGATGCATGGCCACGTGCTGGCCGAAGCGGCGATTTACGGCACGTATTCCTTGAACCCCCGCGTGCACGACTGAGCATGCCGGGGTTGCGCGTGGGCTGCCGCGCGTATCGGGTGTCGGGTAGAGACAGGATCAAAAACATCGCGCATGCCATGCGCTTAGCCGGGCTGCGACGCCATCGCCATATGTCGAGGACATCGGCATCGGCATCGATTCACTATCGCAGCCGCCGTCATCGGCATGGCGAATGACCGCGGCTGCGCTTGATGTCCAATCAATACGCGCGACTTCCTATTTGCCCGGCGCCCGCCCGGATTCAACCACCATGTCGAGCACGTAGACGATCGACGAGGCATCCGCTGGCGCAGGATCACGCTTGAATTGCTTCAGGCGCAGCACCGTGCGCTCGCCTGCGTGGAATTCGAAACCCTCGATGTCCTCGTACAGCGGCTGCCACGGTCCCGGCGGCGATTGCTTGAGGCCAGCGGCGTCGTAACGGATCTCGCGCACCTGCAGGCACTGGTGGTTGGGGATCAATGGATGATTGCAGGCGATGCGCTGCGGAGCGACTTCCATGAACACGGTTTCGCCAGCGCTGCCGTAGCGTTTTTCTGCGCTGGCCTTGCCGATCCAGGTCGACGCCTCGCCGGCATTGGATGTCAGCTGCAGGCGCGGTGGCGCGCCGTCGTTGATCTGCACCTTTTGCGGCTTGGCCAGCAATGCGCCGATCGCCTCGTCGGCCCGCATCAACGGTTGCGCGCACGCCATCATGGTCGAGCGCATCGGCCCGATCGTCAGCGCGTCGCCGGCATCCAGGGTGTACGCGCCGCGCATGCCGTTGCAGCCGCCGGACACGTTGGCCGATCCGTCGGCGAAGGTCAGCACCAGCGTGCTGCCGTTTCCGGGGAACAACGCCTCGACGCGCTTGCCCTGCGCGTCGGTCGCCGATTCCAGCGTCCACTGGTAGCCGGCCAGGGCGACGCTGTCGACGGCAGCGGCCTGGGTTTGGGCTGGAGCCGCGTCGACGGCGGGCGGCGTCTTGCCGTTCTGGGCGCAGGCGGCCAGCCCCAGTGGCAGCAGGAGCATCAGTAGCAGGATCATCAGGGGACGCATGGACATCGGAACTCCTGGGATGCGGCACTCAACAGGATTGAATGCAGCGTGGTTTATTCGCGTGCAGGACATGGGGGCAGCTGGGTCCTGCCAGTTCAACCGGCAGGACAGCTTAAAACGTGCGAACGCTGCCAATGGGGTCGATCGCGATCAGCTGGCAGCCGGCACCAGCAGCAACAAAGCCACGCCAAATACGATGCGATAAACCGCAAACGCGGTGAAACGATGGCTCTGGATATAGCGCAACAGCCATTTCACCGCGATGAAGGCGGTGATCGCCGAGGCCACAAACGCAATCGCCAGCGCAGTCCAGTCCTCGTGTTGGGTCTGTCCGCTGCGCACCACATCGATCAATTCATAGCCGGTGGCTGCAAACATGGTCGGGATGCCGACCAGGAACGCGAATTCGGTCGCCGCTGCGCGGTTGGTGACGCCAAACAGCAGGGCCACGAAGATCGTCGCGGCCGAGCGCGAGGTGCCCGGAAACACCCCGGCCACCACCTGCGCGATGCCCACCAGGATCGCCACCGTCCAGGTGATCGTGCTGCGCTCGCCCAGCGTGAGCGCGCGTCGCGCCGCGAAATATTCCGCGGCGATCATCCACACGCCGCCCAGCACCAGCGCCCAGGCGATCGGCGCGATGGCGCTGTCGAGTTGCCAGCCAAGCTTTTTCACCAGCAAGCCGAGCGCGGCGGTGATGGCGAACGCGGCGGCGAGCTTGTACGCATAGTCGCGGGGCGCCTGGCCCTCCACCGGCGCGTCGCTGCGGCGCAGGAAACTCATCGCCAGCTGCCACAGCCGCTCGCGATAGATCAGCACGACCGCCAGGATCGCGCCGGCCTGGATGGCGATATTGAACAGGTCGCTGCGATGGCCCAACCAATGTTCGGCGATCAATAGATGACCGGTACTGGAGATGGGCAGGAACTCGGTGATGCCTTCGATGATGCCCAGCAACAGGGCGGCGAACAGATCAGTCATGGGAAGCCGGCAGTGGGAAGTGGGGAGGGAACGGGACGGGCGGGAGCATATCCGAGACGGCGATCGCACCAGAAAGGTGCGTGAGGCGGATCAGCGCCCCAAACTAGTGCTTAATGCCTTCGAGAATTCACCTCCATTCGAATAAAATCAACAAGATGCGGGGCAGTCAGTGCTGGCACGTCGTTTGCTATTACTTCTTCGTGCAGCCGCTTCTGCGGCTTTAATACCACCCTTGTCTACTCCCGGAGTCACCATGTCCATCGAACACGTCGAAAAGCTCATCAAGGATCATCGGGTCGAGTTCATTGATCTGCGCTTTACCGACATGCGCGGCGTGCAGCACCACGTCACGTTCCCCAAGTCGATCATCGAGCCGGGGTTGTTCGAGGACGGCAAGATGTTCGACGGTTCGTCGATCGGCGGCTGGCGCGGCATCCACCAGTCCGACATGGTGTTGCTGCCCGACGCCTCGAGCGCATTCCTGGATCCGTTTACCGCCGATCCCACCCTGGTGATCACCTGCGACGTGCTCGACCCGGCAACGATGCAGGCCTACTCGCGCGACCCGCGCGGCATCGCCCGGCGCGCCGAGGCGTATCTCAAGTCCAGCGGCATCGCCGAGCAGGCGTTCTTCGGCCCGGAGCCGGAATTCTTCATCTTCGACTCGGTGCGCTACGCCAACGAGATGGGCCACACCTTCTTCCACATCGACTCCGAAGAGGCTGCATGGAATTCCGGCCGCGAATACGCCGGCGGCAACACCGGCTACCGTCCGGGCGTGAAGGGCGGCTACTTTCCGGTCGCGCCGCTCGACTCGCTGCACGACATCCGCGCCGAGATGTGCAAGACCCTGGAACAGGTCGGCATCGAGGTCGAGGTGCACCACCACGAGGTCGCCAACGCCGGCCAGTGCGAGATCGGCACCAAGTTCAATTCATTGGTGAAGAAGTCCGATGAACTGCTGACCATGAAGTACATCATCAAGAACGTCGCCCACCGCAATGGCAAGACCGCGACCTTCATGCCCAAGCCGATCGTCGGCGACAACGGCAGCGGCATGCACGTGCACCAGAGCCTCGCCAAGGGCGGCGTCAACCTGTTTACCGGCGACGGCTACGGCGGCCTGTCACAGATGGCGCTGTGGTACATCGGCGGCGTCTTCAAGCATGCGCGCGCGATCAACGCGTTTGCCAACTCCACCACCAACTCCTACAAGCGGCTGGTGCCGGGTTACGAGGCGCCGGTGATGCTGGCGTATTCGGCGAGCAACCGTTCCGCCTCGTGCCGCATCCCGTATGTCGCCAATCCAAAGGCGCGCCGGATTGAAATCCGCTTCCCCGATCCGATGAATTCCGGCTACCTGATCTTCACCGCGCTGATGATGGCTGGCCTGGACGGCATCAAGAACCAGATCGACCCGGGCGGCCCCAGCGACAAGGATCTGTATGACCTGCCGCCGGAAGAAGAGAAGGGAATCCCGACCGTATGCCATTCGCTCGACCAGGCACTGGAAGCGCTCGACGCCGACCGCGAGTTCCTCAAGGCCGGCGGGGTGATGACCGATGATTTCATCGATGCCTACATCGGCCTGAAGACGAAGGAAGTCACCGCGTTCCGCGCGGCGACGCATCCGCTGGAATACCAGATGTACTACGCGATCTGAGGGCTTGGGATCGGCGATGAGTGCGCTGCCCCTTTAAAAAAAAGGGGCAGCGAAGCACCGGGCGCGCAGCGGCGGAGTTGCGCTTGATTTGTCTGGCTCGTCGTATCACCTGACACGTTGGCTGCGACAACTCCGGCTGCGACAACATCGGCCAGACACCACGCGATACCCGCGTTGCGGGTGCCTGCGAACCCGGAACCGGTTCGTCGGTCGTCCATGTTGGCGGACAGGCGAAAACGCAGGCCGCGGCATCCATCCCGATCCGGACTTGCAAACTGCGCTGCCAGCCGTTGCAATGCGGGCATGCACATTCGATCCCTGCTTGCCGCCGTGCTGGTGGTCGCGCTAGCCGCGTGCGCACACGCGCCTGCGCACGACCCGCCGGACACACCTGCGCGCAATCCGATGGCGACCTGGATGCCATCGCCCAACCACGAGCCGCGGCGCGCCATCCTGATCGTCATCCACGCCACCGAGCAGCACTCGGTGCAGCAAAGCCTCGACACCCTGCGCGGTGAAAACAGCGGCGGCCCGGTCAGCGCGCATTACCTGATTGGCCGCGATGGACATCTCTACCAACTGGTCGCCGATGACCTGCGCGCCTGGCATGCCGGTCCGGGACGCTGGGGCACGATCACCGACGTCAATTCGGCATCGATCGGCATCGAACTCGACAACGATGGCGAGTCGCCGTTCCAGCCGGCGCAGATCGCCAGCCTGCTGAGTCTGCTCGACGACCTGTGCACGCGCCTGGACATCCCGCGCAGCCAGGTCATCGGCCATGCCGACTTCGCACCGACGCGCAAGCGCGATCCCGGCTTCCGGTTTCCGTGGCAACAGCTGGCCGAAGCGGGTTTCGGGCTGTGGCCGGCTGCCGACTCGGGTGAGCCGCCGCCCGGGTTCGATCCCTGGCAGGCCTTGCGCCTGGTGGGATATCCCGTTGACCAGGACGATAGCGAACAGCGCGCCGCCACGGTGCGCGCCTTCCATCGGCATTTTCGCGGCAGCGAAACCGACGTGCTGGACGCCGAGGACGCGCGCATCCTGCATGCATTGACCACGCAGCGGCCGCAGTAGCGCGACCCGCAAGACAGCACCGGCGCAGGTCAGGTCGCCGCAGGCATCGCCTGTTGCACCTGCCGGGTGCGTGGATCGTCTGCACGACCGACCACGGCAAACCCGTAGCCGTTGCGATACCAGTATTTCAGCGCCAGGCCGTCATCGCCGCGCATGCCCTCCACGCCGCCGGAGAAGCGTGAGCTGGGACGCACGTAAAACGTGATTCGCTGGCCGCGCGCGTCCTGGTACATCAGCATCGCCGCTGGCCCATCGGCGGTGGACAGCATGCGACCGCCGAGCAGCGCGAAGCCGTAGCTGTCCAGGTCGGGCAGCGACAGGGGCCGGCCCAGTCGCGCGGACATCCACGACTGCAGGTCACGCGCCTGCCCGGCATCCATTTCGACCGGACGCGTGCGATCGGTGGCGAAGATGCGATACGCCTCGACCGCGTCGCTCATCGGCGGATTGGCTGCGGCCACGCGGATGTTATTGGCCTGCCAGCCGCCCACGCCGCCCATGCCCAGGGCCAGGACCAGCGATGCGCACAGGGCCAGCCGCCGTCGAACGCGCGTGCGTCGCGAATGGCGGACCGCGACCGGGTCCAGGCGCGGCGGCAATGCCGGCATCCCGGCGAGCGCGGCGCGCAGATCGCCGGCATCGCGCTGCCATTGCGCAACGCGCGCGGCCAGTTCGGGCAGCGCCGCAAGGCAGGCGTCGATGTAGCGGCGCCGCTCCGGCGACAGATGGCCGTCGACATAGGCATGCAGGTCTTCGTCGTTGGGCACACCGGAATTGGGCGCATCGGAATTCATTTCACACTCCGCAAGGTGGTGCCTGGGCTGTCGTCGCCGATAAGTTTGCGATATGCGGTGCGGGCCCGCGAGAGTCGCGACATCACCGTGCCGATCGGAACGCCGAGTGCCTGCGCGGCTTCGCGGTAATCCAATCCTTCGACCACGACCAGCAACAGCACGGCGCGTTGGTCGCTGCCGAGGCCGTCGAAGGCTTCCAGCGACGAGCGCGCGACAAACGTGTCCTCGGCCGAAGGCGCCGCTTCGCGCTCGTCGATAAACCTGGCCAGCAGGCGCCGTAAACGGCTGCTGCGCCGGCAACCGTCAATGAACTGTCGATGCAGGATCGTGAATAACCATGCTTTCAGGCTGGCATCCGCGCGACGTGTCGATCCGCGCAGCAACGCGCGCTCAACGCTGGCCTGGACCAGGTCATCGGCGTCACTGGCGTCGCGCGTCAGCGACAGGGCGAAACGCCGCAGCGAAGGCAACAGTGCCCGCAGTTCGTCGTCATCGATCACGCTCATGGCGGAAGGTGTCCTCGTGGGGAACGGGTTTCTGGTCCGGATACCCAGTGTGACGCGCACGCGACGCCATTATTCCCGCGCATGTCCTTCACTGGCGCGACCACGCGCCGACGACATATGTGAACACCGGCGCGCGGCCCGACTGCGCCCGCGGCTTTCCGGACGTCCGCGAAGAACCCGAAAAAGTTCTCCCGGCACGCGGCATGGACAGACCGACAGCCTCCGCTGAGCCGGTGTCGCGCCAGTGCCGGTGGTGAAACCCGGCCAGCACCAGCCGTTATTTGCGGCCGAATGCGCCGGGCAGGGCCAATCGCCTGCCTATCGCGAATGCCTGCACCGCACTATATTGGTGCAATGCCGCCCGACGCCGCTTCCTATGACCTGCTGAGCACGCCGCTGGCCCAGATGGCAGCGGACGGCACGATTGAATCGGCCAACCACGCCTTCGCGCGCTGGCTCGGGGTCAGCGGCAAGCGTCTGCCCGGCCTGCCGCTGGCGGCGCTGGAGTTTGAAGGCGACCGCCTGGCGCGCTGGATGCAGGCGCCCGGATCGGGCCACGCATCGCAGGACCCGATCCGCCTGCGGCGCCTGCCGATGGCGTTCCCCGGCAGCGGCCCGCGTTTTGCCGATCTGTGGCTGGCGCGCAGCGATGCCGGTGGCTGGCTGCTGGAAGCGCATCCGGTGGATGAGTTTCCGGGCGAGGATCCGGTCACGGCCCTGCCGTCGGCGCTGTCGGCAGCATTGAAGGGCTTGGCGCACGAGTTGCGCAACCCGCTGGCCGGCATCAAGGGCGCGGCGCAGCTGCTGTCGCGTCGGGTTGACGCGGCTGGGCATTTTGACGACAACGCGCGCGAACTCATCGGCCTGATCGCATCGGAAGTGCAGCGGCTCACGCAGTTGCTCGATCGCCTGCTGTCGCCATCGCCACCGCAGCCGCACGCACCGGTGAACATCCATGCCGTGCTCGAGCGCGTGCTGCGACTGGCCGAAAGCGACGCAGGCTGGGCGGTGAAACTGGTGCGCGATTACGACCCCAGCCTGCCCGAATTGCCGGGCGACGCCGACCGCCTCACCCAGGCCGCCTGGAACCTGGTGCGCAACGCAATCGAGGCCAGCGCGGCCAATGTCACCTTGCGCACGCGCGTCGAACACGCCGCGCGCATCGGCGACATCGTGCACGCACTCGCGCTGCGCCTGGAAATCATCGACGACGGCTGTGGCGTGCCGGAAGCGCTGGCCGAACAGGTGTTCCTGCCGCTGGTCTCGGGCCGTGCGCAGGGCAGCGGACTGGGCCTGGCGCTGGCCCAGCAGGTTGCGCGTGAACATCGCGGCACGCTGGCCTATCGCTCGCGTCCGGGGCATACGGTGTTCACTCTGTTGCTGCCACTGGCGGCGAGTGAGGCGCAAGACACGAGCGGGGCGGTGCGCGATGGCGGCTGATGTGATCGGGACAGATGTGATCGGCGCAGATGTGATCGGCGCAGATGCGATCCCGGTGTGGGTGGTCGACGACGATCGCGGCGTGCGTTTCGTGCTGGCCACGGCCCTGCGCGAGGCTGGCTTCGAGGTCACCGGTTTTGATTCGGCCAATGCCGTGCTGGATGCCTTCGCCACGCGTCCACCGCCGCAGGTGTTGTTCACCGACGTGCGCATGCCCGGCGACAGCGGGCTGGCGCTGCTGGAAAAGCTCAAGCAGGCGCATCCGCAGCTGCCGGTGATCGTGATGAGCGCCTACACCGATGTGGCCAGCACCGCCGGCGCGTTCCGTGGTGGCGCGCATGAGTTCCTGTCCAAGCCCTTTGATCTCGACGATGCCGTGGCGCTGGCCACGCGCGCGGTAGCCAGGCGCGGCGCGTTGGCAGGCGATCAAGCGGCCAGTGTCGATGCGGCTGCACGCGACAATGCGCTGATCGGCGACACCCCGGCGATGCGCCAGTTGTTTCGTGCCATCGGACGCCTGGCGCAGGCGCCGCTGTCGGTGCTGGTCACCGGCGAAACCGGCTCCGGCAAGGAGCTGGTGGCGCGCGCGCTGCATCGTGAATCGCCGCGCGCACGCAAACCCTTCGTGGCCCTGAACACGGCGGCGATCCCGTCGGAATTGCTGGAAAGTGAACTGTTCGGCCACGAGGCCGGTGCGTTCACCGGCGCGCAAAAACGCCACATCGGCCGCTTTGAACAAGCCGACGGCGGCACGTTGTTCCTCGATGAGATTGGCGACATGCCGCAGCCGCTGCAGACGCGGCTGCTGCGGGTACTGGCCGAAGGCGAGTTTTTCCGCGTCGGCGGCCGCGAACTGATCCGCGTCGATGTGCGCGTGGTTGCCGCGACGCACCAGGATCTTGAAACGCTGGTGGCCGAAGGCCGTTTCCGCGCCGACTTGCTGCATCGCCTCGACGTGGTGCGCCTGCGCCTGCCGCCGCTGCGCGAGCGTCGCGATGACGTGGCGAAATTGGCCGAGCGATTCCTGCGCACGGCGGCGGAAAAATTCGACGCATCGCCCAAGCATTTCAGCAAGGCGGCGTTGGCGCGGCTGCTGGCGCACGACTGGCCCGGCAATATTCGCGAGCTGGAAAACCTGTGCTGGCGGCTGGCCGCGTTGGCGCCCGACGACCACATCACCGCCGCCGACCTGGACGGCATGTTCGCGACGTCGCGCAGCAGCCCGGTGCTGGAATGGGACGACGCACTGGCAACCTGGGCGCGTGCGCGCCTGGCCAATGGCGATGCCAACATCCACGCCCAGGCCCGTGAACGTCTCGAGCGCGTGTTGCTGGACGCCGCGCTGCAGCACACCGGCGGTCGCCGCGCGGAGGCCGCACTGCGGCTGGGACTGGGCCGCAACACCCTGACCCGCAAGCTGGGTGCACGCCGCAAGCCCGACTGAACCGCGCCGGACCCTGTCATCCAGGCTGGCTTTCAACCACGCCGGCTTTCATCCAGGCACGCTTTCAACCAGGCGCGCCTTCATCGAACCTATATCCCGCAGCGGTTAGCGTGCAGGACACAGTCACTCGCCGGAGTCCGTCATGCATTTTCCCCGCCATCCCGCCCTGTTGGTCATCGCCCTGACCAGCGCCCTCGCGGCGTGCTCGACCACGGCCGAGAAACCATCCACCGCCACCGCTGTCGCAACCGCCAAGACGTCGACGACCAGCACCGCCAAGTCGGCCGAGGCCAACCTTGCCTCCGCGTCCGGCAGCCTGGTCAGCGGCGCATTGACGCTGGTGCCGATGGGCAATGGCGTCCACATCACCGGCGAGATCGGCGGCCTGGGTGCTGGCCGCACCCACGCCATCCACGTGCACGAAAAAGGCGACTGCAGCGCCGCCGATGCCAGCAGCGCCGGGGGTCATTTCAACCCGACCGGCAGCGCGCATGGCCGAGCCGGTACGCCGATCCACCACGCTGGCGACATGGACAACCTCGTCGGCGATGCCGCGGGCCGGGCCAGGATCGACATTCACCTGGCCGGTGTGTCGCTGGGTGGCGGCGCGGCCAACGATATTGTCGGGCGCGCCATCGTCGTCCATGCCGCCGCCGACGATTACGCTTCGCAGCCCGCCGGGAATGCCGGCGCCCGCGTCGCCTGCGGCGTGATCAAGGTTGGCATGTGACCGGCTGCATGCAGGCACCTGGCGCGATGGGTTCTTTTTTGGATAGTGCGCCATCGCGTCCAGGTGCGTTCCTGCAACAGTCCGCATGACCAGGCACCGCATCCGCCCAGCCACGATCACCGATCTTGACTGGCTGGCCGATGGTGCCATCGCCATGGCGCTGGAAACCGAACACAAGCGGCTCGATCGCGACACCGTGCGTGCCGGCATCGCCGCGGGCATTGCCGATGCCGCCAAGGCGCGTTATTTCATCGCCACCGATGCCGATGGCAACGCCACCGGCACGCTGATGCTGACCGACGAATGGAGCGACTGGCGCAACGGCCATTGGTGGTGGATCCAGAGCGTCTACGTGGTGCCGGCGCAGCGCCGGCAGGGCGTGCTGGCGGCGCTGTATCGCCATGTCGAAATCTTGGCGAAGGCAACGCCGGGCGTGATCGGGCTGCGGCTGTATGTCGAGCACGACAATGCCGCAGCCCAGCGCAGCTATCGAGCGTTGGGCATGGACGATGCGCGCTACCAGATTTTCGAGGCGTCGCTGTGAGCGCCAGCGCGCAAGAGCGGCCGTAGGTCGGGGCCACGCCCCGACACCCGCAGCGGTCAGGGCGCCGAATACCGCGGAATAGCAGTCCTAGGTCGGGGCCACGCCCCCGACACCTGCAATCGTCAGAGCGCCGAATACCAACCGCGTCTCCCCGAGCTACATCACAGTTGCCCCGCTGGATCGCCGTTGCAATGGGCAAACGTCACCGGTACGCCATGGGCCATCAGCACGGCGGCGAACTGGCGTTGCCGGGCTTCGTAATGGGCGAACTGGCGCTGCAGGACGTCGCTGTCATCGTCGCGGTGCGCGGTGTCGGCGACGTTGCGCGCACGCCAGGCATCCGGTGACAGCAGGGCGATGCGCACTTCGTGATCGGCATAGCGCAGCACGGGTTCCGGCGGCGCATCCAGCCACGCCTCACGGTTTGGCGACAATAGGGCAGCCTCCAGGATGGGCCACAGCGGCCCCAACCCGGCATGGTCATATTGCATGGCCATCAGCGCGCACAGGTCGTGCAGGGTCAGGTAACGCGCGTGTTCAACGCGCAGGCCGAACATTTCCTGCGCTTGCAGCGCGGTATCCGCGCCGGCCATGCCGCCTTCCATCAGGTCGCTTTCGAAGGTCTCGCCGATGCGCTGCACCGTGGCGGCATCACCGGTCAGCGACCACGGCACCAGCCGCAGCGGGCCACCGGCGTAGTCGGCCGATGGCGACAGCGCGCCGGGCAGGCGGCCTTCGTGGGCACCAAACGCAATGATGCGTCCGCTGGTTTTCCCTGCGCCATGCAAGCCCTGCGTAGGCGCACGTGCGCCCAGCTGATCCAGCTCAAGGTGCACCGGCCAGCCCGGGCGCAGCAGTTCGACGGGGTCGTAATGCGCGCCGACGGTGGTCAACTCCAGGGTACTTGCCAGGGCCTCGAACTTCGCCAGGTCGCGCGCGATCGAGGTGGCCAATGCGCCGGCGTCGCGCTGCGGCAATGCATCGCGTCCGGCGCTGCTGCCGGGCGAGAGTTCCAGCGCCAATGCGCCAAAGACATGCAGGATCGGATCGCTCATGGTGTGTTGGTGATTGGCCGTGCACAGTCACGGCGCTAGACTCCATATCCATTATGGCCTGTCACGATGACGGGCCGTCGTCAACGAGGTCCTCCCGATGCTGCATGGTCGCCCCGTCGCCGTCCTCGGCGGCGTCCGCATCCCGTTCTGCCGCCAGAACACCGCCTATGCCGATGTCGGGAATCTCGGCATGTCGGTGCGCACATTGGGCGCACTGGTCGAAAAATTCGGATTGCACGGCCAGCAGCTGGGCGAGGTGGCGATGGGCGCGGTGATCAAGCATCCCAGCGATTTCAACCTTGGCCGCGAGGCCACGCTGTCGTCGGGCCTGTCGCCGCTGACCCCGGGCATCACCTTGCAGCGCGCCTGCGGCACGTCGCTCGATGCGCTGATCACCGTGGGCAACAAGATCGCCGTCGGGCAGATTGAATCGGGTGTGGGCGGCGGCGCCGATACCACCTCCGATGTGCCGATCGTCTACGGCCAGACCCTGCGTCGGCGCCTGCTGGAAGCCTCGCGCGCCAAGTCGACCAAGGGCAGGATCGCCGCCTTCAAGGGCTTCAACCTGCGCGAACTCAAGCCCGAATTCCCCGGCGTCGCCGAGCCGCGTACCGGCAAGTCGATGGGCGCGCACTGCGAGGACATGGCCAAGGAATGGAACATCGCGCGCGATTCGCAGGATGAACTCGCCGTCGCCTCGCACCACAAGCTTGCCGCCGCCTACGATCGCGGCTTCTTCGACGACCTGGTGGTCAGCTTCCGTGGCGTCGCCCGCGACAACATCCTGCGCGCCGATACCTCGCTGGAAAAACTCGCCACCCTCAAACCCGCCTTCGACAAGGTGTCCGGACGCGGCACGCTGACCGCCGGCAATTCCACTCCGCTCACCGATGGCGCCGCCGCATGCCTGCTGGCGAGCGACCAATGGGCCGCCGCGCATGGCCACGAAGTGCTGTGCTACCTGCGCGATGCGCAGGTGGCGGCGGTCGACTTCGTGCATGGCGAGGGCCTGCTGATGGCGCCCACGGTGGCGGTGGCGGAGATGCTTGCGCGCAACGGACTGACCTTGCAGGACTTCGACCTGTACGAGATCCACGAAGCCTTCGCCGCGCAGGTGCTGTGCACGCTGCGCGCCTGGGAAAGCGAGGATTACTGCAAGGCGCGGCTGGGTCTTGACGCGCCGCTGGGCCGCATCGATCCGGCAAAGATCAACATCAACGGATCGTCACTGGCCACCGGCCATCCGTTCGCGGCGACCGGCGCGCGCATCGTCGCCACCGCTGCAAAAGAGCTGACGGAACGCGGCGGCGGTCGCTGCCTAGTGTCGATCTGCACCGCCGGCGGCATGGGCGTGGTGGCGATCCTGGAACGCTGACGGCGCGGCATCGCGTTGCGCGCAGTGAAAGCCGGTTGATTCGAAGATGCGAGGCCGCCGCATGACGCATCGGCACGCATCATGTGCCTGTCCGCATGCGCGGCACGTTTTTGGGAGCCGCACGTTTGTGCGGACGCCGATGCTCGCACGGCCCTGCCGATGTGCCGGCAGCGGGCTTCACCGGCTTCGCGTTACACGCTTTGGCGGATGGTCGCCTCGACCACGCGTCGGATGGCTGGCCAGTTGCGCTTGCCATCGACGCGACGCACGCGATCACGTGGCATGCGGGCGTGCACCAGGCGTGCGTGGCGCCACGAGCGTGCCGGTGACGGCACGAACACGGCGACGAGCTCGCCATTGAAGCCAGCGCTGCGGTCGACGCGGCCGCGGTCATCGAGTGCTCCATACAGCGGCTTGGCGGCGTAATAGCCGAGCAGGCGTGCCTTGGCAGCGACAACGGTTTCAGCATCGGCATCGGCGCGCAGCGGATGGAAATCGCGCCGCTGCAATGGATAGCGGAAATAATGCGCGAATCCTGGCAGCAGGACGCGCAGCTCGTGTGGATCAAGGCGCAGCGGCAGTTGCGATGGTGTGCGCGACGCGGCCATCGCGGCAGGCCTTATTGGCGCAGCCGCGGCATGCCGTGTTCGTCGCGTTCCTCGACCACCGCCTGATCGTAGATTTTCTGGCGCAGGTCGCGGCCCTGCAGCTCCTCGACCGGCTCACCGCGCGTGGCGCACAGCGCATTGGCATAGCTGATGCGCGCGCTGGCGTCGTCGCCGGCCTGGGTGAAGCCATGGCCGAACTCTTCCCAGGCATCGCTGCCTGCCCCCTGGGCCAGGGCGCGATGCAGGTAATCCTGCGCTTGCGGCCATTGGCCCTGCGCGCGTGACAGGCGTGCCAGCGTGAGCAGCAGTGAGGGGCTGGCGGGATGTGCCGGCAGCCAGCGCATTGCATTGGCGCTGCGCTGCTCGACGCGGCCAATGGGCAAGGTGCCGTAGTGCGCGGCGAGACGCTCGTCCCAACGCGTGTCGAGGGCTTGTTCGATGCTTTTTGTCGCGGCATCTTCCCAGCGCAGGGCGGCGGCGCGATCGGCATAGGCCATCACCACGCGCGGCTCGGACTTCAGGGCCTTGGGCAGGGTTTCCCAGCGGTCGGCGAGCATGTTGGCGTCGCCCGCTTCACGTAGCGCGGCTTCGGACCAGCGGCTTTCAAGTTCCGACAATCGCACTTCGGGCAAGGCCTGCTGCTGGCGCAGGGCACCCAACAGGCCATAGGCCTGCGCCGCCTGCCCCGAGGTTGCCAGGGCTTCGGCGCGCAACGACAGGCCGCGTGGCGGCAAGGGCTGCGCGGCGGGCGCATCCAGTGCGACCAGCGCATCGGTGGGGCGGCCATCGGCCAATGCCAATTGCGCGCTGGCAATCGCGCGCGATGCGGGGTGATGCGCGCCAAGCGCATCGATCTGCGCTTGCGCGGCGGCGGTGTCGCCCAGTGCGAGCGCGGCCTGCGCGGCACCGCTGCGGGCGACGCCGGCGATGCTGTCGTCCTCGGCGGCCTGCACCAGCAATTTCTGCGCGCGGGCGTAGTGGCCGTGATGCAGCGATTGCAGGCCATCGCCCAGGCGTGCACGTGACTGGCGATCGCGATGGCCGCGCCATGCGCGGAACGGCAGGCTCAACAGCTTCCACAGCAGCCACGCCGCGAACAGCACGCCGACCAGGATCAGCAGGCCGGACGCGACCGTGGTGGTGTAATCCATGCCGCGATAGCGCACCAGGACATAGCCCGGGTCGTGCAGCAACAGTTGCGCAAGCAATGCGCCGACCAGGGCCAGCGTGATCCAGAACAGCAGGTTGCGGAACAGGTTCATCGCAGCGCTTCCTTGTGTGGTGTCGTGACCGTCATGTGCCGATACCCTAGCGCGCGCCACGTGAAACCAGCGCCGTGTCGCTGAACGCGGGCAAACGCCGGCGCTATCGGGCCGCGCGCATGCCGCGCAATTGCACCAGGGTGGTGCCCAGCGTGGGCAGGTCGATGGTCAGCGGCAGCTGTCGAAGCTCGTGCAGGCGCGTGCGCTGCTTGCGCAGCGTGGGCGAATCCGGCCACAGCCGCGTGGTCCACGAATCGGCGCGCGACAGTGCATTGCGATAGCCGACGCGATCGCGTCGTTCGATGGCGGCTTGCGCCAGGGTCAGCTCGAGTTGCAGCGCCGCCAGTCCAGCCGCGCGGTCGCCCGGTTCAATGGCAATCGCGGTGTTGGCCGGACGCACCGCGACGACGCGGGCAAACGCGCGATGCCACCATGGCGCCTGCGCATCGTGCGTTGTCGACACGCTGGCCGGCAAGCTCGGCAGCGATGCGGAAAAGGCCTGCAGGCGGCCCGCCGCGATCGCGCGTGGATCCTCGCCGAGCGCGTCCAGTGCGCTGCGTTCCTGCGTCAACGCCTGTCGCAGGCTCAGGTAAGCCGGATCCTGGATGGCGTCGAGAAGATTCGCTGCCAGCAGATAGCCGTGGCGAGCACCGGACAGGTCGCCGGCCAACTGAAGGCGCTGCTGGGCCAGTCCGAGGACGATTTCCAGTTCGTCCAGGCGCAAGGCCTGCGCGCCGTTGCGCTGCGGATCGGCCAGGCGTGACACGCTGTCTTCGATCAGCGCCGAGCGCTGGCCGATGCCAAGCAGTTCGTCGCGCAAGACGCGGTTGGTGGCATCGGCTTGTTGCAGGCGCTGCGCCTGCGCGCGCTGGTCGGTGCGCAGCGATTCGATGCGCGCTTCCACGGCGGCCAGGCGCTGCGTCGACTCCGTCGCGGCGGCGTGTTGGCGCAGGGTCTGCGCCTGCCACCATTGCCAACCCAGCCAGCCCCCGCCCGCCAACGCGATCAGCACCAGCAGCCACGGCAACGCGGAGCTGCGGCGACGCGGGACGGCTTGGGATGCGGGGTCGGGTGTGCTCACGGAGGCGTGCAATCGGCAGGGCGGGCGGAAAACGAATGCGGGAATGCTAGCGGATCAGCGCGATGGCCGGTGCGAAGCTGCTGATCTTGCCGCCGCGTCGAGCAGGCTGCGCGGGCGCGCATCGTCGGCGATGACGATGTCGGTGAAGCCCTCGGCTTGGGCGGATTGCGCCAGTCGCGCACTGGCGGCGACCACGCGCGCCTGGCGCAGGGCGATCAGCGCATCCGCGGGCAAGGTTGCCAGCACGTGTTGCAGGGCCTCGCCGCTGCTCAGCAGCAGCCAGCGGGGCGCGGACAGCGTGCGCAAGGCCGCGATCGCGCGCGCCGAGGGCGCGATCGGTACGCGCGCATAGACATCTGCGCGCAGGATGCGCGCACCGCGTTGCTGCAGCGTCGGGACGAGATGGCCACGCCCGCCGGGCGCGCTGAGCATGCCGATGTCGAGTCCGCGCACGTCGCGCAGTCCCGGCAGTGCGAGCAGGCCTTCGCTGTCCATTCGCGTTGGTGAAGTGACGGCGTCGATCCCGGCGCGATGCAACGCCGCCGCCGTGCCGCTGCCCACCGCAAACCATTGCTGTGTGCGGCGCGCACGCAGGGATTGCAGCGCCTGCGCCGCGCGCACCGCCGCTGGACTGGTCGCCAGCACGTGCGTGGCGGCCAGCGCCGCGTGCAAATCCGCACGCGTCAGCGCGTCATCGCGCGTCACCAGTCTGCATGGCGACAGCGCCAGCACGCGTGCGCCGTACGCGGCTGCGATGCGCCGGATCGCCGCATGCCCGCCGACAGGACGCAGGGAGATGACGTAGCATTCCGCCAAATCAGCAAAGGGTGGTCGATCACGCATGTGGTCAGCTTGGGCGGTCGTCATCGCGCCTGCAAGCCTCGATGCCGCTGCACCTCGACACGCCATATCACGGAACTTCCCTTGCCAATCGATCAATCCTTGCGGGCACTCGATGCCCATTTCCAGGCGATGCCGCCGGTGGCGGCGATGCAGGTGCGCATCGTCGATTACGACGGCGACTGCCTGCAGCTGCACGCCCCGCTGTCGCACCACGTCAACGACAAGGGCTGCGCATTTGGCGGCAGCCTGAACTCGCTGCTCACCCTGGCGTCGTGGGGCCTGGTGACCCTGCGGGTGGAGCAGGCCGGGCTGGACGCGGGGGTGTTCGTGGCCGATAGCCAGGTGCGTTTCCTGGCGCCGTTGTTCTCGGACATCGAGGCGCAATCGCGCATCGCCGATGACGCCTCGTGGGAGACGTTCATCAGCACCCTGCGCACGCGCGGCCGCGCGCGCATCAGCCTGGTGTCACACGTGCCGCTTCCCGACGGCGGTACCGCGACCGAGTGCCGGGCCCGCTACGTGGCGATCCGGCGCTCACCCGGGTGAGTGTCCGTGGCCGCGCAGGTTGTCGCGGCCACTGTGGTGATGTCCGTCGCCCCGGCCCGCACGATCCGGCGCGGCCGGGTTGTTCTACCTCGGGTTGTTCTACCCCGGGTTGTTCTAGGATGGCGACTGCTCAACCGGGGAGACAAAGATGATGCGTGCCATGAAACACACGTGGTTGGCGATCGCGTTGGTCGTGCTGGCCAGCGCCTGCGCCACGACCGGCAAGGGCAACAAGCTCGATGAAACCCAATACGCCTGGTCGGCGGCGATCCGCTGGGGTGATTTCGAGGGTGCCTGGAATCTGGTCGACCCGGCCTACCGCGCGGCGCATCCGATGACCGAAGTCCAGTTCGAGCGTTACAAGCACATCAACATTTCCCGCTACCACGACCTTGGCAGCAAGACGCTGGCGGAAGACAGCGTGGTCCGCGAGGTCGAGCTGGGCGTGATCAACAAGCACACCATGACCGAGCGCAGCATGCGCTACACCGAGCGCTGGCATTTCGATCCCGAGGCCAAGACCTGGTGGCAGACCAGCGGTTTGCCGGATCTGTGGCAAGGCGAATAAACCCGCTGGGCCCTGAGTTCATGGGCCGATGCGTCGTTGACGGGGTGCACGCGCCAACGCGTGCTCCCGGTCCGGCGCGGGGCAACCGGGCCAGCGGCGACCCCGGCATGGCGGCGCTGTCGGGTCGCGCGACCGATCGATTGACGCGCTCACGGGCGCGTCGTGCGGGTCGCTGCAGCGCGCCGCGTATCGACCGCGATCGGGCCGCCGCCGCGCTATGCGACAATCGCCGCCCGCCTGATGTCCCGGCACGATCCGCCTGAACCCCGTGAATCTTGAACAATTGATGGCCTTCGCCGGCCACAACCAACTGGTGGCGCTGGCCTTCGCCGGCTTGACCGTTGCCATCATCGGCAACGAGATCGCCCAGCTGATGCGCAGCTACAAAGTGCTGCGCCCGGCCGGGCTTACCGCGCTGGTCAATCGCGACAACGCGCTGGTCGTCGACCTGCGCCCCATGGCTGATTTCGACAAGGGCCACATCCCCGGTTCGAAAAACGTGCAGATGAGCCAGTTCGACCCGGAAGGCAAGCAGCTCGCTGCGGCCAAGTCGCTGCATGTGGTGCTGGTGTGCAAGACCGGCCAGACGGCCAGCACCGCCGCCAAGCGCCTGAAAAAAGCCGGATTCGAGCATGTGCATGTGCTTGATGGCGGCATCGGCGGCTGGCAGCAGGCCGACCTGCCGCTGGCCAAGGGCCGCACCAAGGCCGAGAAAAAAGGCGCAAGCGCGGGGTAGTCCTTGTGCCCGCGAGGGCCGGGTTCCCGACCATCGGCTTTTGCCTCCCATGCAATAATCACCGTCTTTTCCCGTATCTGCCCCTTCCAGCCGGAGCTTCAACGTCATGTCCGACCAACCTCTCAGCAACGGCGCCGTCGCCCCCGCCGAAAACAGCGGCCCGCACTTCAGCGTCGAGAAGATCTACATCAAGGATGTCTCGTTCGAGGCGCCCAACGCGCCGGCGGTGTTCAACGAGCAGGGCCAGCCGCAGCTGCAGATGAACCTCAACCAGCGCGTGCAGCGGCTCAATGACAACGCCTTCGAAGTCGTGCTGGGCGTGACCCTCACCTGCACCTTCGGCGAGGACAAGACCGCGTACCTGGCCGAAGTTCAGCAGGCCGGCGTGTTTGGCCTGACCGGCTTTGACGAGGGCGCGCTCGATGCGATCCTCGGCACCCATTGCCCGAACATCCTGTACCCGTACGTGCGCCAGACCATCGGCGACCTGATCCAGGCAGGTGGTTTTCCGCCGTTCCTGCTGCAGCCGATCAACTTCGAGGCGCTGTACGCCGAAAGCGTCCGCCAGCGCGCCGAACAGCAGGCCGCAGGCACGGATGACCTGGCCAGCAGCGAGCCTGCCGGCAACGCTTGACGGACAGCTTGTGATGATCCCTGGCCATTGCTGGCGCGGAGATGCCGACATGCGCGCAATCCGCTCCAGCCAGCCATCGCCGGGCGTTCGGAGCCGCAGCTGATGCCGACAGGACGTCGGCTCGACGCAGCCGACCACCCGTCGGTTGCGGTGCTCGGCGCGGGCTCCTGGGGCACCGCGCTGGCCGCGCTGATCGCCCGCCACGGCCATCGCGTTGCGTTGTGGGGCCGCGACCCGGACACGATCGCGGCGATCGCATCGCGCCACGAAAACCCGCGTTACCTGCCCGGCATTGGGTTGCCGGCCAGCCTGCGCGCCACCACCGATCTTGGCGTCGCGCTGACGGATGCCGACCTGGTGCTGGTGGTGGTGCCTTCGCACGCCTTCGCCAGCACCCTGCGCGCCCTGGCGCCGCTGCGCCCGGCCCATGCCGGCGTGGCGTGGGCCACCAAGGGGTTCGAGCCGGGTTCCGGGCGCTTCCTGCATGAAGTGGCCGAAGACATCCTCGGTCCGGACGTGCCACTGTCGGTAGTGACCGGGCCGTCGTTCGCCAAGGAAGTGGCGCTGGGATTGCCCACGGCGCTGACCGTGCATTCCGATGACGAGGCTTTCGCCAAGACCGTCGCCGCCGTGCTGCATGGCCCCGCGTTCCGCGCCTACACCGGCGACGACATGCGTGGCGCCGAGCTCGGCGGGGCGATGAAAAACGTGCTTGCCGTCGCCACCGGCGTCGCCGACGGCATGAATCTGGGCCTCAATGCCCGGGCCGGGCTGATTACGCGCGGCCTGAACGAAATGCTGCGCCTCAACCTGGCCATTGGCGGCAAGCCGGAAACCCTGATGGGCCTGGCCGGACTCGGTGACCTTGTGCTGACCTGTACCGGCGATCTGTCGCGCAACCGCCGCCTCGGCCTGGCGCTGGGTCGTGGCCAGACCCTCGACGACGCGGTGCGCGAGATCGGCCAGGTCGTCGAATCGGTGCAGACCGCCGACGAAGTGATGCGCCAGGCCGACCACCACGGCGTCGAATTGCCCATCGCCAGCAACGTCCGCGACGTGCTGCACGGCACGATCACCCCGGCCGAAGGCCTCGCCCGCCTGCTGGCGCGCGAACAGAAAGCCGAATACCCGAGCAACCTGTTCGGTTCGACACCCGGCTGATCCGCGGAGCAGGCTGAAGCCGCGCCACGATGCCCTGGGATATCAGCCCTGGAACCTCACGCCCACCCAAGGCATGCCAACCCCGCGCATAAAAAAACCCGACCGTTTCCGGCCGGGTCGATCGCGATGTCAGGGGAGAGAGCCATCATCGCGGGTAACGCAGTCTTTCAAGACGGTCTTGCGTGGATCGTTACCAGGTCAGGCGCGGGCCGACGAACCATTGGGTGTCGCCGCTGGAAAACTTGACGTCG
This sequence comes from Lysobacterales bacterium, assembly GCA_038241735.1. Classification (GTDB taxonomy): domain Bacteria; phylum Pseudomonadota; class Gammaproteobacteria; order Xanthomonadales; family Xanthomonadaceae; genus Luteimonas. Next base: position 70,570 of record JBBSST010000006.1, on the reverse strand, counting down.
CCGCTGACACCCCAGTTCGGGTTGAACTTCCACTGCGCGCCGATGCGACCGTAAAGGTTGCTGTCGTCGCCAAGCAGGCCGTTGCTGTCGTAGGTTTCATAGCCTGCCAACGCATAGCCTTCCAGCTGGTTGGTCAGTGCCGAGCGCGCGCCGGCTTCCACGCTGTAGCCGTCGAAATTGGCGCCGCGGCCGGCATCGAACTTCTCGTAGGCCACCCGCGTGAGCAGGTCGGTGCGCGGCGAGACCGCATGGTTGTAGCCGACACCCGCGCGCCATTGGTCGACGTCGACGCTGGTGTTGTCGATCCCCTGCTGGCTGAATGCGCCGAACAGGTGGAAATTGGGGTGCACGGCGACCGAGCCGTCGATCGCCCAGCCGTCGGCGTCGATATTGCCGTCGCCGTTGCTGGCGGTGTAGCCGCCCTGGACGTAGTTGTACGAGAGGTTTTCGGCGGCCGAAGCGGTCGCGCTGATGGCAAATGCGGGAAGCGCTGCCAGCAAAGCGGCGGCGAGGAAGGAGGTTTTCATGTTAGGGGAGCCTCTGCGGAAGTCTTGTTGTTTTAGTGGACGCCCCTCAGTGGACACGCAACGGATCGAGTGCCTACCTCGGGGAGTCAAGGACCGGCCAGGCGTCAGGGGAGGGAGAAAACCGTCGGGGAAACGGCGACGCCTGCACCGGTGAAGCGCATTGTCCGGGCTGGACGACAACCCCACCTGAATAGTGAACTGATAAGTACAGGAACTTTCCCGGATTGATCCGGTCAGGCGCCCGTGAACCCGAGCTGCCGCCACGCTTCAAACACCACCACCGCCACCGCGTTGGACAGGTTGAGGCTGCGGTTGTCGGGCTGCATCGGCAGCCGCAGGCGCTGCGCCGGCGCAATCGCGGCCAGCACCGCGTCAGGCAGGCCGCAGGTTTCGCTGCCAAACAGGAAGGCATCGTTTTCGCCATAACGCGGCTGGTCGTAGCGGGTGCTGTTGCGCGTGCTCAGCGCAAACAGGCGCGGCGGCGCAATCAATACCAACGCCGCGTCCAGCGATGCGTGTACCTGCACGCGGGCGTACTCGTGGTAGTCGAGCCCGGCGCGCTTGAGCTGGCGGTCCTCCAGGTCAAACCCGAGCGGCTCGACCAGGTGCAATCGCGCGCCGGTATTGGCGCACAGGCGGATGACATTGCCGGTATTGGGTGGGATTTGCGGCTGGTAAAGGATGACGTCGAACATGGCGGCCCAGGCGTCCGTTATCGCGCGCAGGTGCTGCGGCAACCAGCGGTCACGGCCATCTGCCGTGTGAAATCGAGGTTGAACGCGCTGATGCGATCGCCGTCCGCGCCGTCGGTAAGAGAGTACGTGTCGCCCTCGTGCATGCGCAGTTTTGCCAGCACGTCCCGGGGCAGGATGACAGCGACGAAATTGCCGACGCGGCTGGGCTTGAGGGTGGTCATGCGGGTCTCCGGAGCACGCGCTGATGTGCGCTTGGCGCGGAGTCTTGTACGCCCCATGGCATTACGCAAGCGATGCCATCGAGGGCGACCAATCGCGCCGATCCCAGGCGCGGCAGCCGTCACCAGGGCAGCGTCTGCCCCTGCCAATCGCGAAACCCGCCGCTGTCGTGCGGTTGCAGGCGATCGATCACCTGCAGCAACCCCTGCGCGGCGTCGCCCACGGGCAGCGTGGCCTGTGGTCCGCCCATGTCGGTCTGCATCCAGCCAGGATGCAGGCAAACCACCAGGATCCCGCGCGGCTCCAGCGCGTGGGCCAGCAACACAGTGGCCATGTTCTGGGCGGCCTTGCTGATGCAATAACTCGGCGTGCCGAAGCGCCCTGCGTTGGTGATCGAGCCCAACTCCGAGGACAGGTTCGCCACGCGCGCGCCATCGGCCAGCAACGGCGCCAGTGCCTGGGTCAGCAGCAGCGGACCGGCGGCATTGATGCGGAAGCTGTCTTCAAGGATGTCCAGGCTGATCTTGCCGAAGCGCTCCCCGGAATGCAGCACGCCGGCGCAGTTGACCAGCAGGTCCAGGCGGCCGCCCGCGCCCAGCGCCAATGGCAGCTCATGGGCCAGCGCCGCGTGGGATTTGGGATCGGCCACGTCCAGCGGCAGCACGTTCAGGCGCCCGGGGTGATCGCCGGCCAGGGCATTGAGCGCATTGGCCTTGCCGGGCTGGCGGCAGGTGGCGATGACGTGGTCGCCGCGCGCCAGCAGTTGGCGGACCAATTCAAGGCCCAGACCGCGATTTGCCCCTGTGACCAGACTGTGCCGGAGATCCATGTCGCGAGTATGCCGAGGCCCGCATTCAAGGCGCGTCACGGCCGGTGGGGCATGTACTCGTTCCGCGCCCGGGCGTTTGCAGGACTTGTGGCCTAGTGTTCAGCCGCCAGACAGGGGCTAGGATGGGGCATCGTTTTGTTCATCCACCCCTGCACTGGAGTGCTGCATGTCCCTTGCCACGATTCGCCGGCCGCGCGCCGCGTTGCTTACCCTTGCCCTGACCGCAGCCCTCGGCGGTAGCCTGGCGCCCGGCCTGGTGCTGGCAAAGACCGCGCCCGCCGCCACGGTCGATATCCCGTACGAGAGCTTCACCCTGGCCAACGGCCTGCGGGTGGTGGTGCACACCGACCGCAAGGCGCCGATCGTGGCGGTCAACATCTGGTATCACGTCGGCAGCAAGGACGAACCGGCTGGCCGCACCGGATTTGCCCACCTGTTCGAGCACCTGATGTTCAACGGCTCGGAGAACCACAAGGGCGAGTTCTTCGATCCGTTCGAGCTGGCCGGCGCCACCGACATGAACGGCACCACCAACTCCGATCGCACCAACTATTTCGAGAACGTGCCGACCTCCGCGCTGGACATGGCGCTGTGGATGGAATCCGACCGCATGGGCCACCTGCTCGGCGCGATCGACCAGAAGACCCTCGACGAGCAGCGCGGCGTGGTCCAGAACGAGAAGCGCCAGGGCGAGAACCAGCCCTACGGCCAGGTGTGGGAAAAGCTCGGCCGTTCGCTGTATCCGGTCGGCCATCCGTACCACCACAGCGTGATCGGCTCGATGAACGACTTGAACGCGGCCTCGCTGGACGACGTCAAGAACTGGTTCCGCACCTGGTACGGCCCCAACAACGCGGTCCTGGTGCTGGCCGGCGACATCGACCTGGCCACCGCGAAGGCCAAGGTCAACGAGTACTTTGGCGACATCCCGGCAACCCCGAGCATGTCCCAGCCGAAGGTGGACGTGGCGCAGCGCCCGGCCGACACCCGTGAAGTGATGCAGGACAAGGTGCCGCAAGCGCGCATCTACCGGGTCTGGAACGTGGCCGAGGTGGGTGAAGCGGACGTCGATCGCCTGCAGCTGTTCTCGCAGGTGCTGGGCGGCAGCAAGTCCTCGCGCCTGGACAAGCGCCTGCTGCACGAAGACAAGCTCGTCGACAGCATCAGCACGGATGTCGGTGCGTCGCAGCTCGGCTCCAACTTCTTCATCACCGCCACCGTTAAGCAGGGCGTGGACCCGAAAAAGGTCGAGGCGATCATCGACGAGGAGCTCAACAGGCTGGTCGCCGAAGGCCCCAGCGCGACCGAACTCGCCCAGGCCAAGACCATGTTCCGCGCCGGCTTCATTCGCGGCATCGAGCGTATCGGCGGCTTTGGCGGCAAGGCCGACGCGTTGGCGTCGTGCTCGATCTATGAAAACGACCCGGGCTGCTTCCGCACGTCGCTCGACACCATTGCCGGCACCGATGCCGCGCAGCTCAAGGCCGTTGGCGCCAAGTGGCTGGGCGTGGGCGACCACACCCTGGTGGTCGAGCCGGGCGAGCGCACCGCGCTGGCCGAGGAGCCGACCGTCAAGCCGGCGCCGATGACCCTGCCGCCGGTCGATGCCCAATACACCACGACGGCCAGCACCGTGGATCGTGCCGGCGGCGTGCCGGTGCCGTCGAGCTTCCCGGACCTGAAGTTCCCGTCGCTGCAGCGCGCCACGCTGAAAAATGGCACCAAGCTGATCCTGGCCGAGCGCCACGACATCCCCGTGGTGCAGATGAGCTACGAGTTCAAGGGCGGCTCGGCCACTGACGACAAGGCCGACCTGGGTGCGGCGAGCTTTGCCATGGGCATGCTCGACGAAGGTGCAGGTGACCTGGATTCGCTGGCGTTCGGCAATCGCGCCGAATCGCTGGGCGCCAACCTCAGCGCAGGTGCGTCGCTTGACGGCAGCAATGCGTCGCTGTCGGCGTTGAAGGAAAACCTCGACCCGTCGCTGGCCTTGTTTGCCACGATGCTGCGCGCGCCGCGCTACGACCAGAGCGAGATCGATCGCGTCAAGGCCACCTGGATCGCCGGCATCAAGCAGGAAAAAGCGCGCCCCAACGGCGCCGCGATGCGCGTGCTGCCGCCGCTGCTGTACGGCGCAGGCCATCCGTATGCGATCCCGTTCAGCGGCACCGGAACCGAGGCATCGATCGCCAAGCTCACGCGTGAAGACCTGGTCGGCTTCCAGCACGCCTGGGTACGCCCGGAAAACGCCACCTTGATCGTGGTCGGCGACACCACGCTCAAGCAGGTCGTGCCGCTGCTCAACAAGCATTTCGGTGACTGGAAGGGCGAGGGCGCGGTACCGGAGGCGTTGGCGATTGCCGAGGTCGAGCGTCCCAGCAAGCCGCGCGTGTACCTGATCGACCAACCCGGCGCGGTGCAGGCCAACATCTTCGCCGGCGAACTGGTGCCGTCGACCAAGAGCGATGGCGCGACCCGGTTCGACATCGCCAACTCGGTGCTGGGCGGCGAGTTCTCCTCGCGGCTCAACATGAACCTGCGCGAGGACAAGCATTGGGCCTACGGCGCCTACAGCTTCAGCTCCGGGGCGCTGGGACAACGGCCGTGGATGGCATTCGCGCCGGTGCAGATCGACAAGACCGCCGAGTCGTTGAAGGAACTGCAGCGCGAGATCAGCCAATACGCCAGCGGCAAGGCACCGGCCACGGCCGCCGAAGTTTCCAAGATCCAGGCCACTGAAATCCGCGGCCTGCCAGGTGCCTACGAAACCGCATCGGCGGTGATGAGCACCATCGGCGGCATCGTGCGTTACGGACGCCCGGATGACTACGTGTTCCAGCGCAAGGCCGAGATCGAGTCGCTGACCCCCGCGCAGGTCGCAGAGGCGGCGAAGACCATTGATCCGTCCGCGTTGACCTGGGTGGTGGTCGGCGACCTGAGCAAGATCGAGAAGCCGGTGCGTGCGCTCAACATGGGCGAAATCAGCATCGTCGATGCCGATGGCCAGGCCGTCGTTGCGGGCAAGCCCGCCGCGAAGTAACCGCGTTACCCTGCCTTGCGCCGCGTGCGCAGGGCAGGTTTATTACGGAGTTCAGACGCACGGGGCCACAATCCCGTGCGTTTCTGTTTTGTACGCTGTGTTTTGTCCGCTCTGTCTTGCCCGCTCTGTCCTGCTTGTCCCGTCCGCCTTCAAGGAGTCTTGCCATGCGTATCGCGCTGACCACCGCTGCCGCCGTCCTGTGCCTGTCAGGCTGCACGTGGGTGCACATGGCGCCCGGCGCGTCGGCGGTGAAGATCGCCGCCAGTGCCCCGACCGGCTGCGAAAAACGCGGCGAGATCGTGGTGTCGGTGGCCGACAAGATCGCCCTGCTGTACGAGCGCAACAACCTTCGCGTGCGTGAAGAGCTGGAAACGCTGGCACGCAACGAGGCCCCCGGGATTGGCGCCGACACCGTCAGCCCGATGGGCCCGCCGGTCAATGGCGACCAGACGTTCGCCGCCTGGCGCTGCGCGGGGCAGGTACGTTCACCGTAGAACGGCGCTGTCACCACGCCGATCGCAGCCAGCATCCTGAATGAGCGCCGGCCCCGCCGAACGGAGCTGCGCCCGGGCCAATGGCCCGCAATGACGGGCGATCCAGCCAGTCTCCGCCCCGCCACCCTGCGATGTGCGAGGTTCCGGCGGGGTCTGCGGACGTCCTGCGTACATGCGACAACCGCGCGAAGCCGGTAATCTATGCGGCTTACTGTCTTGAATGGCCGTTGCCCATGTTGTTCCAACACGTTGCCATCGCCGGTCTTGCCCACATCGACGCCCCGCGTCGCTTGTCCACCGACGAAATCAACCTGCGGTTGAAGCCGACCCTCGACCGCCTGGGCATCAAGACCGACGTCCTGCAGGACGTCGCCGGCATCCACGCCCGACGCTTGTGGGATGGCGACATGCTGGCCTCCGACGCGGCCACGCTGGCCGCCGTCAAGGCGTTGGCCGACGCCGCCATCGACCCTGCCAAGATCGGCCTGCTGGTCAACACCTCGGTCAGCCGCGACTATCTGGAGCCGTCCACGGCCAGCATCGTCAGCGGCAACCTGGGCATGTCGGACACCTGCCAGAACTTTGACATCGCCAATGCCTGCCTGGCCTTCCTGAGCGGCATGGATATCGCCAGCCGAATGATCGAACGCGGCGAGATCGACTACGCCCTGATCGTCGATGGCGAAACCGCCAACCTCGCGTATGACCGCACCCTCGAGCGCATGAGCAGCCCCGACCTTACCGAGGCGCAGTTTCGCAGCGAACTGGCCACCCTGACGCTTGGCTCCGGCGCCGCGGCCATGGTGCTGGCACGCGCCGAACTCGCCCCCGGCGCACCGCGCTACAAGGGCGGCGTGACCCGTGCCGCAACGCAGTGGAACAAGCTGTGCCGCGGCAACCTCGACGGCATGGTCACCGACACCCGGACGCTGTTGATCGAAGGCGTCAAGCTGGCGCAGAAAACCTTCCTTGCCGCCCGCGTGGCGCTGGGCTGGGTGGTGGAGGAACTCGACGAGTTCGTCATCCACCAGGTCAGCAAGGCGCACACCGCCGCCTTCATCAAGGCCTTCGGCATCGACCCGAAGAAAGTCATGACGATCTTTGGCGAGCACGGCAACATCGGCCCGGCCTCGGTGCCGATCGTGCTCTCCAAGCTGCGCGAACTCGGCCGTCTCAAGAAGGGCGACCGCATTGCCCTGCTCGGGATCGGCTCCGGCCTGAACTGCTCGATGGCCGAAGTGGTCTGGTGACGCAGGCGGGATGATCTCCACAAGGGCCGGTTTGTCCGGCCCTTTTCATTGGCGAAGCTGGCGATGGATTTTCCGGATTACCCGTTCACCCCGCAGCGCTTCAACGTGCGCCCGGGCATCGCCATGTCGTACCTCGACGAGGGCCCGCGCGATGGCGAGGTGGTCGTCATGCTGCACGGCAATCCGTCGTGGAGCTATTACTGGCGACACCTGGTGCTGGGGCTGCGCGAGCCGCGCATCGGCGCGGCTGCGGTTGATAGGGGCTATCGCTGCATCGTGCCCGACCATGTCGGCATGGGCCTGTCGGACAAACCCGATGATGCGGCCGATGCCTCGCCCCGCTACGACTACACCCTGCAATCGCGCGTCGATGACGTGGCAAGCCTGCTCAGGCACCTGGGCATTACCGGCCCGGTGACGCTGGCGGTGCACGACTGGGGCGGCATGATCGGTTTTGGCTGGGCGTTGTCGCATGCCGGCCAGGTGAAACGGCTGGTGATCACCAACACCGCGGCGTTCCCGCTGCCCACTGCCAAGCCGATGCCCTGGCAATTGTCGCTGGGTCGCGATTCGCGGATCGGCGGCTGGGCGATCCGCCGCTTCAACCTGTTCGCGCGCGGCGCCGCATGGCTGGGGACGCAACGCAGGCTGCCGGCAGGGGTGCGCCACGCCTACACCGCGCCTTATGCCGGTTGGCGCGAGGCCATCAGCACGCTGCGCTTCATGCAGGACATCCCGCTGCGCGAAGGCGACGCCGCGTGGCCGCTAGTCGCCGAAGCCGGGCGACGCCTGCATGAGTTTGCCGATCGTCCCGCGTTCCTCGGCTGGGGTTTGCGGGATTTCGTTTTCGACCGGCATTTCCTCGACGGTTTCCGTGAGGCATTGCCACGGGCGCAGGTCATGGCCTTCGACGATGCCGGCCATTACGTGATGGAAGACAAGCATGCGCAGCTGGTGCCCGCGATCCGCGCGTTCCTCGACGCCAATCCTGTGTAGGAGCGCCGCATGGGCGCGATGTTGCGCGATGTTCTCCGGTCCAAACCCATCGCGCCCATGGGGCGCTCCTACAATGCGCCCATGACCGAACCGTGCAACATCGCCGCCGCCTTGCCACGACTGGCACGGGAGCGTCCCGACCAGGTGGCCATCCGCTGCCCCGGCCGGAGCGGGCGTTACGACATTGCATTGAGCTATGCGCAGCTGGATGCGCGCAGCGATGCCATCGCCGCGGGGCTGGCCACGCATGGCATCGTTCGCGGCACGCGCGCGGTGGTGATGGTGCGGCCGACACCGGAATTTTTCCTGCTGATGTTTGCCTTGTTCAAGGCCGGCGCCGTGCCGGTGCTGGTCGATCCGGGCATCGACAAGCGCGCCTTGAAGCAGTGCCTCGACGACGCGCAGCCGCAGGCGTTCATCGGCGTGCCGATGGCAATGGTGGCGCGCGCGCTGCTGGGCTGGGCCAAATCCGCGCGCCTCCGCATCAGCACCGGCCAGCGGGCATGGTGTGCCGATACGACCTTGGCGCGCGTCGAGCGTGCCGGCAGCGGTGCGCACGCGCAGTTGACCGACACCCGACCCGACGATGTCGCCGCGATCCTGTTCACCAGCGGCTCGACCGGCGTGCCCAAGGGCGTGGTGTATCGGCATCGGCATTTCGTCGCCCAGCTGACGATGCTGCGTGACGCGTTCGACATACAGGCCGGCGGCATCGACTTGCCCACGTTCCCGCCGTTCGCATTGTTCGATCCCGCGCTGGGGCTGACCTCGATCATTCCCGACATGGACCCCACGCGTCCGGCCAGCGCCGATCCGCGCAAATTGCTTGCCGCGATCGAGCGTTTCGGGGTGACGCAACTGTTTGGTTCACCGGCCCTGATGCGCGTCCTGGCCGACCATGGCGCGCCGCTGCCCACGATTCGCCGCGTCACCTCCGCGGGCGCGCCCGTGCCTGCGGACGTCATCGAAAAAATGCGCGCCCTGCTGCCCGACGATGCACAATTCTGGACGCCCTATGGCGCCACCGAATGCCTGCCCGTCGCGGTGATCGAAGGCCGTGAACTGATGGCCCTGCGCACGCGCACCGAAGCCGGCGCCGGCACCTGCGTCGGCCGTCCGGTGTCGCCCAACCTGGTGCGGATCATCCGGATCAGTGATGAGGCGATCGAGGCGTGGTCCGACGAGTGGATGGTCAAGGGCGGCCAGGTCGGCGAGATCACGGTCGCCGGCCCCAGCGCCACCGACGCGTACTTCAATCGCGATGCGATGACGCGACTGGCGAAGATTCGCGAAGACCTGCCGCGGCTTCCGTCTACTGCGAAAGATTCCACAGGCAAATCGGCCCTGCCGATTGCGGCGCACGACCGTGATGCGAGCGCAGCGGGCGAAGACTTCCGCATCGTGCATCGCATGGGCGATCTTGGCTATCTCGACAGTGAGGGCCGGCTGTGGTTTTGCGGGCGCAAATCGCAGCGCGTCATCACCGCGAGCGAGACCCTGTGTACCGAACAGATCGAACCGGTGTTCAACACCCATCCCGACGTGCATCGCACCGCGCTGGTCGGCATCGGCGCGCGCGGCGCGCAGCGCCCCGTGTTGTGTGTCGAGTTGAACAAGGGCGTGCCGCGCACCGAACACGCGCGCATCCAGGATGAGTTGCGCCATCTCGGCGAAGGTTTCGTGCACACCGCCAAGGTCGAGACGTTTGTGTTCCACCCGGGATTCCCGGTGGATATCCGCCACAACGCCAAGATCGGGCGCGAGACGCTGGCGGCATGGGCGGCAAAGCAGTCATGACACCAGCGTTTGCAAAGGCAGCGGAGGCATGCGCTTGATCTCGATGGTGATCCCAATCCCAACCTCAATCCCGAATCACCCGACACCATGAAGATCCTCGTCACCGGTGGCGGTGGTTTCCTCGGCCAGGCCCTGTGTCGCGGGCTGCTGCTGCGTGGCCATGACGTCACCAGCTTCAATCGCGGCCATTACCCCGTGCTTGATGGGCTCGGTGTCCGCCAGCTGCAGGGCGACCTTGCCGATGGCGATGCCGTGCTGGCGGCATGTGCGGGCAGCGATGCGTTGTTCCACAACGCAGCGAAAGCCGGCGCGTGGGGCAGTTATGACAGTTACCACCGTGCCAATGTCATCGGGACCGACAACGTCATCCACGCCTGTCGCACGCAGGGCGTCGGCCGGCTGGTCTACACCTCGTCGCCCAGCGTGACCCATCGCGCCACGCATCCGGTTGCCGGCGGCACCGCCGACACCGTGCCCTACGGTGAAAATTTCAAGGCGCCTTACGCGGCCACCAAGCTGATCGCGGAAAAAGCCGTGCTCGCCGCCAATGATGGCGACCTTGCCACCGTTGCACTGCGTCCACGCCTGATCTGGGGGCCGGGTGACAACCAGCTGCTGCCGCGACTGGTCGAGCGCGCCAACGCCGGCCGCCTGCGTTTTGTCGGCGATGGCAACAACACGATCGACACCACGTTCATCGACAACGCCGCGCAGGCGCACTTCGATGCCTTCGACCACCTTGCGCCAGGGGCCGCCTGCGCCGGCCGCGCGTATTTCATCAGCAATGGCCAACCCACATCGGTACGCGAGATCGTCAATGGATTGCTGCGTGCCGCCGGCGCGCCGGAAGTCGACAAGACCATCCCGTTTGGCGTGGCCTATGCGGCCGGCGCGATCTGTGAAGCCGCGTGGACCGTGTTGCGGCTGCGCGGCGAACCGCCGATGACGCGATTCCTTGCCGAGCAGCTCAGCACCACGCACTGGTATGACATGGCGCCGGCCACGCGCGATTTCGGCTATCAACCGCGTGTCACGATCCATGAAGGACTGGCGCGATTGCAGGCGGCGTGGTCGACACGGGCCACCATCACCCGCTGAGCACCGGCGCTCCACGATGATGCACGGCATCTCTTGACCAAGCCCTTCAGAGGACCCTGCACATGCTGCACTACGCCATTGTCTTTTTCGTCATCGCCATCATCGCCGCCGTGCTGGGCTTCTCCGGCATTGCCGGCACCGCCACCAACATTGCCTGGATCCTGTTCGTGGTGTTCCTGATCATGGGTGTGGTGTCGCTGCTGCGCGGCAAGCGCGCCTGACGTGATCGCCGCGCCGGCCTGAACCTTGACGACGTGAAGTGGCCATGGCCTGCCGTGCGTATGGCAGGCTCGGTGGCCTGCGCCGGCCACCGATGGACACGCGGATCGACGGATACAATGGGCCATGACCGATGCCAGCGCCCCGTCCGCCTCGCCACTGGATGCCTTCAAGCCCGCCGCTGGCCGCGTGCTGGAAGCAGCACTCAATCGCGCCGTTGCCCTTGATCCGGAGACGCGTGATGCCCTGGGTGCACTCGATGGCCGGCGCATTGAACTGACCCTGGCATCACCGCCGTTGGCCCTGCAGCTGCGCGTGGACGGCGAGCGCCTGGTGGTCGGCCCGATCGATTCCGCGCGTGAACCGGACCTGGCAGTCCGCAGCACGCTGGGCGCCTTGTTCGCACAGCTGCCGGCGCTGCTCGGCTCGCGCCGCGACGATGCGCCGCCGGTCGGCGGCATGCGTATTTCAGGGGACGCCGAACTCGCGCGCCGCCTGCAGCGATTGGCCGAGCGTTTCGATCCCGACTGGCAGCAGCCCTTCGCGGCGGTCTTTGGCGACGTGATCGGCGTGCAGATCGCCAATGCCTGTGCTGCGGCGTTCAGGCAGGCGCGCACGCTGGGCGGCAACCTTGTCGAAACCGCTGCCGAATACGTCGTCGAAGAATCCCGCGACGTGGTGGGTCGCGATGAGCTGGCCGCGTTCAACGATGACGTCGACGCCGCGCGCGATGATGTAGAACGTCTTGTCGCACGCGTTGCGCGTCTCGATGGAGCAGCGACATGAAAGGCATGTTGCGGGCGGCGCGCATTGGCCGCGTGCTGTTGCGCTATCGCCTTGATGACTTGCTGGATGGCACCCCGGCCGAACGCTGGCTGAAGTTGATGCGGCCGTTCGTGCCGCGTGCGGCCAGGGAAATCGCCGTGCAATCGCGCGGCGCGCGCCTGCGGCTGGCACTGCAGGAGCTCGGGCCGATCTTCGTCAAGTTCGGGCAGATCCTGTCGACCCGCCGCGACCTGGTGCCGCCGGACATCGCCGTGGAACTGTCGGCCCTGCAGGATCGCGTCGCGCCGTTCGATGGCGAAGTGGCGCGCAGCATCATCGAGGCGTCGCTGGGTCGGCGCATCGCCGATGCCTTCGAGAGTTTCGACACCACGCCGCTGGCCTCGGCCTCCATCGCCCAGGTCCATGCCGCCACGCTGCCGGCAATGGAAGGCTCGCCGGGCGTCAAAGCCGCGCCGCGCGACGTCGTGGTCAAGGTGCTGCGTCCCGACATCGAACGCCAGATTGCCGCGGACATCGCGCTGCTCAAGAACATCGCCGGACTGGTCGATCGCGCCCACCCCAACGCCGACAAGATCCGCCCGCGCGAGATCGTGCTGGAAATCGAAAGCACGCTGGCCGCCGAGCTTGACCTGCAGCGCGAAGGCGCCAACGCCTCGGTGTTGCGGCGTTTCTGGACCGGCAAGGACGGACGGCTTTCGGATGATCTCTACGTGCCCGAGCCGGTGTGGAGCCACAGCGCCGGCCGGGCGCTGACGATCGAGCGCGTGCGCGGAATCCCCAGCGACGACATCGCCGCACTTGACGCCGCCGGCATCGATCGCAAGGCGCTGGCGGCCAAGGGCGTGCGCGTGTTCTACACCCAGGTGTTCCGCGATAATTTTTTCCATGCCGACGCGCACGCCGGCAATATCTGGGTGGATATCGACCCGGCGCGCAAGGCCAATCCGCGCTTCATCGCGCTGGATTTCGGCATCATGGGACAGCTGTCCAGCGAGGATCAGTATTACCTCGCCGAGAACTTCATGGCGATCTTCAACCGCGATTACCGTCGCATCGCCGAGCTGCACGTGCAGGCCGGCTGGATGCCGTCGCATATCCGCATCGATGAACTCGAAGCCGCCGCGCGCACCGTGTGCGAGCCGTATTTCACCCGCCCGCTTTCTGAAATCTCGCTGGCCGAAGTGTTGATCAAGCTGTTCCGCACCGCGCAGCGCTATGAGCTCACCCTGCAGCCGCAGCTGATCCTGCTGCAAAAAACCCTGCTCAACATCGAAGGCGTCGGCCGCCTGCTCGATCCGCAGCTCGACATCTGGGCGGTGGCGCGACCGGTGCTTGAACGCATTCTGGTGGAGCGTTACAGCCCGCAGCGGCTGGCCACGGAGTTCAAGAAGCGCCTGCCCGAGATGATCACGCACGCGCCGGAAATGCCGCGCCTGTTGCATGCGTGGCTGACCCAGCAGGTGCAGGGCAAGCATGAGCTCGCGCTGCGTTCCAAGGACTTGTTTGAACTCGTGCAAACGATGAAGAGCGTGCAGCGTCGCACCGTCTCGGCGATCCTCGGCACCGGCCTGTTGATTGTCGCGGCGGTGTTGTACGGACTGGACGCGGGCGGCCCGCGGCTATGGTCGATTCCCGCAGCGGCGTGGATCGCCGGCATCGGCGGCCTGTGGGCGTTCATGGCGGCCTGGCCGCGACGTTGAATGGGGTGACCGCCCGCGCCTGATCGGTTCACGGTCAAAATCACTGCCTCACCACACGGGTGCGCCATCGCATCGCGCCTGCGCGTGGCTGCTATAAGCACGAAGTTTCCAGCGCGCAGCCGCCCGCGCGCCGTTGCAGGAAGGTCTTATTTTGCCGCGGATGTTTGTACGTTGCTGAAATCACCCGCCGCATACACGCTCAGCGTGTCGGCGTTGAACCGCCTGCGGATCGCGGCGTTGACTTGGGCCACGGTCAGCGCCTTCAACCTGGCATCCAGGTCGGCGCTGAATTGCATCGTGCGCCCGAAGTACAGCTGGTCGGTGAGGGTGTCGGCGACGCTGGCATCACTGGCGCGCGCCTGTTCGCGCTGGGTGAGGATGCCCGACACGGCATCACGCAATTCGTCTTCGCTGATGCCGTCCTTGACCAGGCGCGCAAGCTCTTCGCGTATCGCGGCGTCCACCTTGGCGATGTTCTGCGGTGCCGCGATGGCCTGGATGGTGAGGCTGCCGCTGTCGTCCGTGCCGCTGCGGCTGTCGTCGGCGCCCAGTCCGCTGGACACGCCGTAGCTCAGGCCTTCCTTCTGGCGAGTGCGATCGCCAAGGCGCGACTTCAACGCCCCGCCACCCAATACGTTGTTGGCCACGATCATCGCCGCGTAATCGGGATCGGTGACCCGCAGCGGAAAATTGCCGCGCGCAAGCAGCACGGCATTGGGCTTGCCCGGAGTCTCGAAGCGCTTGAGTTCGGCAGCCACGGCGGTGTAGTGCGTATCGATCGGCTGGAATGGCCTGGGCGACACCCAGCGGGCAAACAAGGTGTCCAGCTGCTGTTTCACCGCGGCCGCATCGAAGTCGCCGACGATGGCGATCTCGCCAGCGGCGCTGCCGTAGAAGTCGCGATGGAACGCGCGCACGGCGTCAAGCTGCACGGCCTTGGTGCGGGCGATGGATTCATCCAGCGATTGGACATGCAGTGGATGTCCCCGCGGCCACGGATCGAAATGTTGTGCCATTGCCATCGCCGCGATGTTGCCCGGCTCCCTGCGCGAGGCCTCAAGGCCGGTCAGGGCCTGCAGTTTCAACTGTTCGAACTCGCTGTCGGGGAAGCTCGGGTTGCGCAGCACGTCGGCCGCCAGCGCCAGGGCATCGGCCAACTGCCCGCGCCGCGTCAACAGCGAAATCCCGGCGCCCTGCAGGCTGCCGCTGACGCTGGCCTGGGTCTTGAGGGCATCGAAACGCTGGCTGATCTGCGTGCGCGTCATCGTCTTGCTGCCGCGCATCAGCATCGCGCCGGTGAAGCCGGCGGCGGCGTCGCGACCGCCAGACAGGCTGGCGGCATCGCCGAAGCGAAATCTGGCCGTGACAACCACGGTTTCGCCGCGCGTCTTCTTGGGAAGCAACGACACCTCCAAGCCATTGCCCAGGGTGAACGTTTGCGTGCGTGCCTGGATGTTGGACGGCGTCGCATTGAACTGCTCGCCCGCAGCGATTGCGGCGCGTCCCCGGTAGCCATCCACCAGCGTGGCCACGACCGGTGCCGGCGCGACCTGCACGCGATCCAGGACATCCTCGGGAGTGAAGCTGCCAAACGTGCGGTTGCTGCGCTTGAGATAGCGCACGGCGACCCGGTTGACGTCGGCGACACTGACCTTGGCGATCGCGTCGCGGCTGAAAAACAGCAGCCGCCAGTCGCCCGCGGCCTGGAATTCCGACAAGCCCATGCCGACGGCATTGACGTCGGTGAAGTAGAGGTCATAGGCGTTGGCGATGCGCTGCTTGGCCTCGTCGACCTCGGCCTGCGTGGCCGGTTGCGCGGCCATGCCTTCGACCTGTTCAAGCAGGACCGCGGCGGCCTTGTCGGCATCGCCGGTCTTGGGTATCACCGCGTACACGGTGAACAAGCCGGGGTCGCGCAGTGATTCGCCGCTGGCGCCGCTGCCAGCGGCCAGCTTGCTCTGCACCAAGGCGGTGTGCAGACGGCCGCCCGGCGTGTAGCCGATCAGGTTGGCGAGTACGGCCAGCGGCGCGCTGTCGGCCTGGGCCATGGCCGGCACGTGGTAGGAAGCGACGGCAAAGCGCACATCGCCGATGCCGCGCACGCGGACTTCGCGTTCGCCGTCCTGCGCCGGTTCGACCGTATGCGCGGTTGGCAGCACGCGCGAGGGTTTGGGCAGTGCGGAGAATTCATCGGCAATCAGCGCCAGGGTTCTTTCCGGATCGATGCGCCCGGCAATGATCACGGTGGCGGTGTCGGGCTGGTACCAGGTGCGATAGAACGCCTGCAGGCGTTCGATGGACACGCCTTCGACGTCGCTGCGCGCGCCGATCGTGCTGTTGCCGTAGTTGTGCCAGAGAAAAGCCGTCGAGCGCACGCGCTGCATCAGCACCGCGCCGGGGTTGTTCTCGCCGTTCTCCAACTCGTTGCGGACCACCGTCATCTCGCTGTCGAGGTCTTTCCGGTCGATGTTGGAGCGCAGCATGCGGTCGGCTTCCAGCGCCAGCACCCAGCGCAGGGTGTCGTCGTTGGCGGGGAATGCACTGAAATAGTTGGTGCGATCCAGCGAGGTGGTGGCGTTGAAGGAGATGCCGCGTTTTTTCATTTCTCCGGGGATGTCGGCATGCGTCGGCGTGCCCTTGAACAAGAGGTGTTCAAGCAGGTGCGCCATGCCGGTTTCGCCGTAGTTCTCGTCGACCGACCCCACGGAATAGGTCACGTTGACGGTGACCGTTGGCTTGCTGTCGTCGGGGAACAGCAGGACGCGCAAACCGTTGTCGAGGCGGTACTCATGGATGCCTTCGACACTGGCACCGGCGCTCATGCCGGAGGGCAACGTCGGCGGCGCTTCGGCAAAACACAGCGCCGACAGGGCGAGCAGGGCACAGGCAAGCAGCGATCGGCGCAGTGGCATCAAGGCAGATTCCCTTCGGGTCGGCAGGACGCGGCGACGATCCGCGCGATCGGGCATCATCTGCGAATGCACGGAACAGGGCAAACAGGACAAGACACTGCGGAGCCGACGGCGACGACGGCCGCCGCAGCGCTCGGCGTGCTGTACCAGGATGATTGCGTGGCCGTGGTCGACAAACCCGTCGGGCTGATGGTCCACGACAGCAAGCTGGCACGCGGTGAATCGGATTTCGCCGCCGATCGCCTGCGCGAGCAATTCGGCAAGCCGATCTTCCTGATCCATCGTCTCGACCGGGCCACCAGCGGATGCCTGCTGCTGGCGTTTGATCGTGACAGCGCATCGGTGCTGGGCAAGGCGGTGATGGCCGGCACGATGGAAAAACACTACCTGGCGATCTGCCGCGGCTGGCCGGAGCACGCGCGCTTCACGGTCGACCATGCCATCGATGGCGGGCCAGGCAAGCCTTTGAAAAAACCGGCGGTGACCCATTTCGAACGGCTGGCCACGACCGAACTGGACGAGCCATCGTCGGGATTCGCGACCTCACGCTATGCGTTGTTGCAGGCGTCTCCGCAGACCGGCCGCTTCCGCCAGATCCGTCGCCATCTCAAGCACCTGTCGCATCACCTGATCGGTGATACCAGCCATGGCGACGGTCGCCACAACCGTGTGTTCCGCATGCGCGGGATCCATCGGATGCTGCTGCACGCGCGGCGACTGGCCTTCGTGCACCCCGATGGCCGCACAATCGTGGCGACGGCGCCGCTGGATGCGCAGTTCATGCGCGCGATGGCGTTGTTTGAACCGACCTCACTGGATGGCTAAGTCGCACGCGCGCAAGACATGCCGCACGCGCCATCGATCGCATCGCCAAATCATTCAAGCACCGCCACCAGCAGCAGCGCAAACGCCACCACTGCCAGCAACGCGTGGCCGATGATCCAGGGTTTCGGCAGGGCCAACTGGCGCGCGTGATACCGCAGGTTGATGTAGCCACCGCCGGCGGCGGCGATCACGAACAGCCCAAGGGAGGCCTGCGCCAGCGTTGGCAGGCCGGTGGTGAAGGCCGCGTGGATCAGCAGTGTCAGGCCGGCAGCGGCCAGCAGACCATGCGCCATCGCCAGCCAGTCCGGAGGTCGCGGCGCGCCGCTCCACCGCAGCACCGCCATCACCAGTCCACCCACGGCTGCCAGTCCAAACAAGATGGCTGCTGCCTGCATGATCGTCTCCCCGCGCACAATGAGAATTCATTGGTACGCCCGCCCGCATGACGATCGCGACAAGGCCGCTGGCGCGCCGGCCTTGGCATCTGTCGATAACGACGTGGCGAAAGAATTTTTCCACGAGTGCACGCGAGCGCGCGTGCGATGCGCACGGCGTGCCCGGCGTCGCTGGTCACCATGCCCGGCGCCGATGTCCCCTAGAATCCGCCCCATGCAAACGGCGGCCACATGATCGAGATCGGCGACGGCGTGACCATTCCCGAACAGGAACTGGTCGAGCGTTTCGTGCGCGCCACCGGCCCCGGCGGGCAGAACGTCAACAAGGTGTCGACGGCCGTTGAGCTGCGTTTCGACGTGGCCGGCTCGCCTTCGTTGCCCGAAGCGGTGCGCACGCGCCTGCTGGCCAAGCGCGACCGTCGCGTCACCAATGACGGCGTGCTGGTGCTCAGCGCGCAGCGTTTCCGTACCCAGGAGCGCAATCGTGCGGATGCGCGCGAGCGCCTGGCGCGGCTTGTCCAGTCGTGCCTGCAGCCGCCCACTCCGCGCATCGCCACCCGGCCCACGCGCGGCTCCAAGGAGCGCAGGCTGGGCGCAAAACGCGAACGCAGTACCATCAAGCGCGGCCGCGCGGTGCGCGACTGGGATTGATGATGCAAGCAGCACAACAGGGGATTCCATGACGCCATCGACCGACCACCCGCTGCCGGCAGTGCCACCAAACATGCCGCGGGTGAAGCCCAATGCATTCACCCGCTGGCTCGGTCGCAGCGTGCTCAGGATCGGCGGCTGGCGGGTGGTGGGCACGCTTCCGGACATTGCCAAGGTGGTGATGATCGCCGCGCCGCACTCGTCCAACTGGGATGGTCTGTGGGGGTTTGGCGCCAAGCTCGCGCTGGGCCTGGAAGTGCGGGTGATGGGCAAGGATTCCCTGCTGCGCATACCGGTGCTGGGCTACCTGCTGCGGAAAATGGGCGTGATGCCGGTCGATCGCAAGGCCACGTCCGGGGTGATCGAACAGGCCGCTTCAATGATTCGCGACAGCGAGCGGCTGTGGTACGTGATCGCGCCCGAGGGCACGCGCAAACGCGTTGAACGCTGGAAAACCGGCTTCTGGAAGATCGCAAAGGCCGCCGATGTGCCGGTGCTGCCCGTGTACTTTCACTATCCCGAACGGATCGTCGGCTTTGGCCCGGTGTTCCACCTGACCACCAGCATGGCCGACGACATGGCGCGCATCCGTGCCTGGTACCGGCCATGGCAGGGCAAGCACCACGACACCACCTGAGCGGCCTGGATCGCGCCGCTCGCAATGGCCCGGAACCCGCGCCGATCCCGATGGAAGCGAAGGGGTCGGGTGGAAACTACTTCAGCGGCGTGGAGTCCTTGGCCACGGCGCGTGTCGTGCGTGTACGCCGCGGGCGTGGCTTTGCGTTGCCGGAGGCCGGTGTGTTGATTCGCCTGGTTTTCGATGGCGAGGGGGTCTCGTCTCCATGCAGCGTCAACAACGACTCCATCAGGTGTTCGTCCGTGCTTGAGCACACGCCCAGCAGCAGCACTTCATCGCAACCGTCTGCGGCCGTGTACGCATGGCCCATGTTGGAATCGATGTACACCGATTCGCCGGTTTCGAGCACGATCGTGTCGTAGAACTCGGTGTGCACTTCCGCCCTGCCTTCGAGCACGTGTATGTATTCCTCGCCGGAGTGGCGGACGAGTTCGCCGAACTCATGAATGCTTTTCGCACGCACCCGCGTGAGCACCGGGATCATGCGCTTGCGGCGTAATTCCGGGCACAGGTAGTAGTAGTCGTAGTTGGGCGTGTTGACGCGGATGGCATCTTCGATCCGGCCGATGCTGCGGCGCGCGGTGACCGCTGCCCCGGCATCCCGATCCTCTTCGGCAAACAGTTCCGACATGCGCATGTCGAGGCGCTGGCTGATCTGCAGCAGTTTGTCGTAGGTCAGTGACAGACGGTCGTGTTCGACCTTCGACAGCGTCGACAGCGGGATCCCGCAGCGCTGGCTCATTTCCTTGAGCGTCCAGCCGTTGCGGGCGCGCAGGTCGCGTAGCAGGCCTCCGATAGTGCGGTGTTGCGCGGTCATGGATGTTGCGTGCTCCAAGTTTGGAATGCGTGGTCGGCAAGGATTGGATCATCGCCGGAGCCAGAGGTAAAACGACGAGAACGGTAGGCAGAGCTGGTTGACAATTCTCCAATCAGGATCATTATTGCCGAATGGGCTGTTTCCATACAGCGATGGTGGCCAGTGCGCTGATTATGCGTGGTTGCCTGATTCGGGGAGAAATGCGATGCGTTCCACCAATGTGCTTGCTTGCCTGCTGGGAGCGCTGATCCTGTGGTCTCCGCCCGGTCCTGCGCAAGAACTGGCGCCACCTGTTGCCAAGCTGCCAACCGCGCTTGCGCCCGCGGCTGCCCAGCCCCAGGCCAATCACCCGGCCGCGGGTACGGGTACGCTGACCCGTCAGGACCTCGCCGCATGGCTGGATGGGTTCATGCCGTACGCCCTGGGCCGCGGCGATATTCCCGGTGCGGTGGTCGTGGTGGTCAAGGATGGCGAAGTGCTGCTGCAGAAGGGCTACGGCTACGCGGACGTGGCCAAGCGCACGCCGGTCGATCCGGCCACTACGCTGTTCCGTCCGGGGTCTGTGTCCAAGCTGTTCACCTGGACGGCAGTGATGCAGCTGGTCGAGCAGGGCAAGCTGGACCTGGATGCCGACGTCAACCAGTACCTGGATTTCAAGATCCCGGACTACGACGGCAAGCCGGTCACCCTGCGCAACATCATGACCCACACCAGCGGCATCGGAGAGACCGCGCGCGGGCTGATCACGTCCAATCCCGGCGACGCGATCGCGCTGGATGACTACGTCAAGATCATCCCGACCCGGATCTTCGCGCCCGGGACCACGCCGTCCTACTCCAACTATGCGACCACGCTGGCCGGCTATATCGTCCAGCGCGTGTCGGGGCAGTCGTTCGACGCCTACATCGAACAGCACATCTTCGCCCCGCTGGGCATGCAGCATTCGAGCTTCCGCCAACCGCTGCCGGACACGCTCAAACCGCTGATGTCCAAAGGCTACAAGGCAGGTTCGGACGAGCCGCAGGGTTTCGAGATCGTCAATCCGGCACCTGCCGGCAGTCTCTCCGCTTCGGGCGCAGACATGGGTCGCTTCATGATCGCGCAGCTGCAGGATGGTGCGTTCGGGACCAACCGCATCCTGCAGCGCAAGACGGCCGAACAGATGCACGGCACGGCCCTCACCATCCTGCCGCCGTTGAACCGCATGCTGCTGGGGTTCTACGAGGAGAATGTCAACGGACGTCGAGTGATCGCGCATGCCGGCGACACGCAGTGGTTCCACAGTGACCTGGACCTGTTCATCGATGACGGCGTGGGCCTGTTCGTGTCGTTCAACAGCGCCGGCAAGGAAGGCGTCGCGGGCAAGCTGCGCACCGCCCTGTTCCAGCGCTTCGCCGACCGCTACCTGCCCGGGCCGCGGCCCGAAGGCAGCGTCGACGCAGCAACCGCCAAACAGCATGCACAGCAGATGGCAGGCGTGTACGAAGTCAGCCGCCGCGCCGATGACACGTTCATTTCGCTGCTTAACCTGATATCGCAGACCAAGATCGTGGCTGACGGAAAGGGTTCGATCACCGTTCCGGGGCTCACCACCCTGGGCGGCCAGCCGACCCAGTGGGTCGAGATCGCCCCTTACGTCTGGCGCGACGTCAACGGCAGCGACCGCCTCGCCGGCCAAGTGGTGGATGGCAAGGTGGTGCGTTTCAGCTTCGAACCGGTGTCGCCGTTCATGGTGTTCGACCGCGTGCCCTGGTGGAAGTCCTCGGCCTGGTTGATACCGGCGCTGGTCGTCGCCCTGCTGGCGTTGCTATTGACAGTGTTGGCGTGGCCGATCGCGGCCATGGCGCGTCGCCATTACAAGCTTGGCTACACGCTGTCCGGGCGTGACGCACGCGCCCACCGCATCATCCGCATCACCGCGCTGCTGGTGCTGGCCACGATGATCGCGGCGGCCGTGACGATTGCAGTGATGATGAGCAGCCTGGGCACGCTTGCGCCACGCAACGACTGGATCGTGCATGTGTTGCGCCTGCTCGCGCTGGTGGTGTTCCCGATTGGCGCGGCGGTGTCGCTGTGGAATGCATGGAGCGTGCTGCGCAGCCCGCGGCGCAAGTGGGCCAAGCTCTGGTCGATCGTGCTGGCGCTGTCGTGCCTGGTCATCGTGTGGGTCGCATTCGTGTTCGGCCTGCCCGGTTACAGCGCCCATTACTGATGCACTGCCGGGGGCGTGGCGCGACAACGCCACGTTTCCTTCCCGATCGTTTACCCAAAGGGATTGTCCATGCAATCGCAGGCCGCTGCCCGTGTCACCTTGACCCTGCACAACGAGCCGTTGCGGCTCAAGGCGCCGTTTCGCATCTCCGGCTATACCTTCGAAGCGATGCCGGCGACCGTGGTGCGCCTGTACGACGGCACGTTCGAAGGCCGTGGCGAAGCGGCTGGCGTTTACTACCTGAACGACGAGCCGGACGGCATGCTGGCCACCCTGGAAGGACTGCGCGGCACCATTGAAGCCGGGATCACCCGCGATGCCCTGCGCGAACTGCTACCGCCCGGCGGCGCGCGCAACGCGCTGGATTGCGCACTGTGGGAACTGGAAGCGCGCCGAGCGGGGATTCCCGTGTGGAAGCTGGCGGGCCTGACGTCGACGCGCCCGTTACTGACAACCTTCACCTTGGGCGCCGACGATCCC
The DNA here is from genome assembly GCA_038241735.1 of Lysobacterales bacterium. Taxonomy (GTDB): domain Bacteria; phylum Pseudomonadota; class Gammaproteobacteria; order Xanthomonadales; family Xanthomonadaceae; genus Luteimonas. The sequence goes on along the minus strand of JBBSST010000006.1, from coordinate 47,991 downwards.
AGCGTGATGGCCGATGGTGCGAAAGCCTATGCGCAGGCGCGCGCCCTCAAGCTCAAGCTGACCGGCGATTCCGAGCTGGACAGCGCGCGCGTGCGCGCGGTGCGCGCAGCGCGGCCCGATGTCTGGATCGGGGTCGACGCCAACCAGGGCTACGGGATCGACACGCTCGGCCGGTTGCTGCCTGCTCTGCACGACGCGCGGGTGTCGCTGCTCGAACAGCCTTGCCGGCGCGGCCACGAAGCCGACCTGGACGGCATCGACCACGCCATTCCGATCGCCGCAGACGAGAGCGTGCAAGGCCTGGTCGAAGTCGACGCCTTGGTCGGCCGCTTCGACGTGGTCAACATCAAGCTGGACAAGTGCGGAGGACTCACCGAGGGCCTGCTGATCGCCAAGCGTGCGCGCGAGCTGGGCATGCAGGTCATGGTCGGTAACATGGCCGGCACCAGCTGGGCCATGGCGCCGTCGTTCGTGCTGGGCCAGCTGTGCGATGTCGTCGACCTGGACGGTCCGATATTCCTCCAGCGCGACCGCGCTCCCGGCGTCGTTTACGTCGACGGCATGGTCGACTGTCCGGATGCAGTCTGGGGTGCGCCAGCAGCGGACACGCATCCCGCAACGGCATGAATCCGGATGTGGCCAGCTCGCTGATCCCGGCAGACAACGCGTTCGCCTTGCTTGCCGTGTTCTTCGCGCTGACCGCGATCGGCGCGACGCTGGAAAAAACCAAGGTTGGCCAACGCGTCTCGGGGGTGATGTTCGTCATCGCCATCGCCATCGCGCTGGCCAACTTCCACGTCATCCCGGCCTCGGCGCCGACCTACGACGTCATCTGGATCTACATGGTCCCGCTGGCGATCGCGCTGTTCCTGGTGCGCGCCGACCTGGTGAGCATCGTGGTGGAAGGCGGGCGCACGCTGATCGCATTCCTGTTCGGCGCCGTAGGTGTAATTGTCGGTGCTTGGTTGGGTGCGAAGCTGCTCAACCTGGGCCCGCACGAGGCCGATTACGCCGCCGTGTTCAGCGCCACCTATGTCGGCGGTTCGCTCAACTTCGCGGCGGTCGCCGAAGCCATCGGGTTCCGCGACTCGACCGCGCTGGCCGCGGGCGTGGCGATCGACAACGTGGTTGGGCTGGGCTATTTCCTGTTGATCGGCGCCATCGCCACGTGGTCGCAGTTCCGCGAGCGGTTCGCCTGGCGGGTAGAGCAGTTGACCGATGCCACCGGGGGCGACGACGACACGCGTCGTGCGCCCACGATCATCGAGCTGGCGGTGGTGCTGGGATTGGCCACCCTGGCATGCGCGCTGGGATCGGCGATCGCCGACGCGCTGGGACAGAGCAACTATTCGATCCTCTACATCACCGGATTGATGGTAACGATCGCGACGATCGGACGGCGATGGCTCAAATCGATTTCCGGACCGGAGCTGCTGGCGACGCTGTTCATGTACCTGTTCTTCGCCTTGCTCGGCGCGGGTGCCGATATCGGCGCGATGCTGGGCTCGGCACCGGCGCTGTTTGCCTACGTGTTGATCATCTTCGCGGTGCACATCGTCTTTATCCTCGCGGGTGCGCGACTTTGCCGCCTCAACCATGCTGAAATCGTCATCGCGTCCACGGCCTGCATCGGCGGGCCGCCGATCGCGATCGCGTTCGCGGTGCTGTTCGGCTGGCGGCGATTGGCGGTGCCGGCCGTGGCGACCGGCGTGCTGGGTTACGTGCTGGGCAATTTCGTCGGGATCGGGCTATTCGAGCTGCTTGCGTAAGCCGGCAGGGCGGCGCCATGGATCCGTCATGGCGGTCACACCGGAATCGATCGAAGAAATGCGCTTCCAGGGATCCAAGCCGGCCATCGCGCTCGACCTCGGATCGGTGCACGGCGGAGGGTCTCGGCGTCCGCTCATTTCCGTGCGCGCCCTGCCGATGGCGCATGTTGCGGCGTCTTCGCGGTCCCTTCTCGCCCGCGCCGCCGACCGGGAGCCGTGGACGACAGGATCGCGCGCTGCGCCGCGCTTGCCAGACGGGTTGACAATTCTCTGATCAGGATCATTATTGCGATATAGGATATCTGCCAGCAAGCCGCGATTGGGTTGGCGCCCGCTGGTTCAACTGCCCACGGGCGTGAGGTGAGACATGTGGATGCGTGCAACCTGGATTGTTGCGGTGCTGGTGGGAGTCGCGTGGATGGCAGTGGCATCGGCACAGGTGCCGGACCGCGGCCGGGCCGAAGCCACGGCCACGCCTGGGTTGAAGGTTGAGGTAGCGCAAACGCAGCCATCCGTCGACGACGGCCGGCACGCGCTCACCCGTGCCGACCTGGAAGCATGGCTGGACGGCTACATGCCGTACGCCTTGCAGATCGGCGACATCGCCGGCGCCGTGGTCGTGGTGGTCAAGGACGGCCAGGTGCTGTTGCAGAAGGGGTACGGCTACGCCGACCTGGAGAAGCGCACGCCGGTGGATCCCGCGAAGCACCTGTTCCGTGCGGGATCGATCTCCAAGCTGTTCACCTGGACCGCGGTGATGCAACTGGTAGAGCAGGGCAAGCTCGACCTGGACGCCGACCTCAACCAGTACATCGACTTCAAGATTCCGCTGCGCGACGGCGAGCCGGTCACGCTGCGCCAGGTCATGACCCACACCGCGGGTTTCGAAGAGCAGATCCGCGGCCTGATTACCAGCAAGTCGGATGAGATCGTGCCGCTCGAACAGGCGCTCGAACGCTGGGTACCCGAGCGCATCCACGCGCCCGGGACCACGCCGGCGTATTCCAACTACGCGACCGCGCTGGCGGGCCACATCATCGAGCGCGTGTCCGGCGAATCGTTCGACGACTACATCGACCGGCATATCTTCGCGCCGCTGGGCATGGAACATTCCAGTTTCCGCCAGCCGCTGCCCCCCAGGCTGCTGGCGAACATGTCAAAGGGCTATGAGCGCGCATCCGACGGCAAGCCGCGCGATTATGAGTTCATCAGCCTGGCCCCGGCCGGCAGTCTCGCCTCCACCGGTGCGGACATGGCGAAGTTCATGATCGCGCATCTGCAGGACGGCGCCTACGGCGACGCCCGGATCCTCGGCGCAGCCACCGCGAGGCAGATGCACACCACCGGCCAGGCGTCGGTGGGCCCGCTCAACCGGATGATGCTGGGCTTCTACGAAACCTCGCTCAACGGCCACCGCGCGATCTCGCATGGCGGCGACACGGTCTGGTTCCACAGCGACCTGCAGCTTTTCCTGGATGACGGCATCGGCCTGTTCGTGTCGATGAACAGCGCGGGCCGCGACGGTGCGCCCCTGGTGATCCGCGACAACCTGAGCGAAGGCTTCGCTGACCGCTACCTGCCAGGACCGCCCGCGCCCAAATCCGCCGTGTCCGCGGCCGACGCGAAGCTGCATGCTCAGCAGATCGCCGGTGCCTATGCCAGCAGCCGCCGCATGGACAGCAACTTCATGTCGCTGGTGAACATGCTCGGTACGGTCAAGGTGTTCCCGAACGAAGACGACACCATCAGCGTGTCGATGGCGCTCGACGCGTCCGGCGCGGCGAAGAAGTGGCGCGAGATCTCGCCCTACCTGTGGCAGGACGTCGCCAGCGGCGACCGGCTGGCCGCCGACGTGGTCGATGGCGAGGTGACACGCTTCAGCATGGAGCCCTACGCGGCGATCATGGTGTTCCAGCGCCTGCCGTGGTGGAAGTCGCCCGGCCTGGTGTTGCCGCTGCTGGTGCTGAGCCTGCTGGTGCTGGCCGCGACGGTCCTGGCGTGGCCGCTGTCGGCCCTCGTCCGCCGCCATTACAGCGTGCCGTACGCGCTCTCCGGCGACGATGCGCGCATGCACCGGATCGCACGCATCGCCGCTCTCGCGGTGCTGCTGGTGACAGCCGGCGCGTTCGTCCTGGTCATCGCGATGATGAGCGATCTCGAACGGCTGGGCCCGGGCAGCGACATCCTGGTCAACACCATGCGCCTGCTCGCGCTGGTGGTGTTGCCGCTCGGCACGCTGGCTGCGCTTTGGAACTGCTGGAAGGTGCTGCGGAGCGGGCGCCGCCGCTGGGCGAAAGCGTGGAGCATCGTGCTGGCGCTGGCCTGCCTGTTCCTGCTGTGGATCGCGCTCTCGCACCATTTGCCTGGGTATGGCGCCTATTACTGACCCCTGCAATCCCTACCGCGGGGATGCCTGAAAGGGGCCGACCTGCACGTAGTGGGAGCTAAATGATCCGGAGCCCCGCGAGTAATGGCCGAACGTGCTGGGAGGGAGGGTGCCACCACCGGGCCGCGAATGTTGCCATGCAGATTGACAATTCTCTGATTGGGACGATTATGTCCCATTAGGGTTAAGTGGAGTACGAAATGGCAATTGAACGGCCCGGCATCAACCGACGCGGCCTGCTGAAGGCGGCAGCCGCTACGGCCCTGGCCGCGGCCCTGCCCTGGTCGTGGGCCGCCGCGGCCAGGCGCGCAGCGCCAGCGCGCCAATACTCACCGCGCACGCGTGCGCTGATCGAACGCGCGCTGGTGATCGACATGCTGGCCCCGCTCAAGCTCGACTTCACGCCCGAAGCCTATGCCGGCCGCATCAGCGACGCCGACGCGGCGATGTTCCGCAGCAGCGGCATCACCGGCTTCCATAATGCGGTGGGCTTTGGCGGACCAGATGTATATGAGGAAGTGCTTGGCTTCCTGGCGGCATGGCAGGGCTATGTTGGCCGCAACGCCGAACTTTTCTGCCTGGTCGACAGCGCACCCGACCTGGACCGCGCCAAAGCGCAGGGCAAGATCGCGGTGATGATGGGGGTGCAGAACGCGGAGCACTTCCGCGAAGTCGGCGACGTCAGGAAGTTCCACCAGCTCGGCCAACGCTGCGCGCAGCTGACCTACAACAGCCAGAACATGCTCGGCGCCGGCGGCACCGACCGCATCGACGGCGGCGTCAGCGACTACGGCGCGGACATCATCAAGGCGATGAACGAAGTCGGCATGCTGGTCGACGTCTCGCATTGCGGTGACCGAACCACGCTCGATGCAATCGAACTGTCGCCGGGACCGATCGCGATCACCCATTCCAACTGTCGTGCGCTGGTCGCGCATCCGCGCACCAAGACCGACGAGGCGATCCGCAAGCTCGCCGCGAAGGGCGGGGTGATGGGCATCACCGGCGTGCGCATGTTCGTGCGCGACCGCGACCCCACTACCGTCGAACACATGGTCGACCACATCGACCACGTCGCCAACCTGGTCGGAATCGAGCACGTCGGCATCGGCTCGGACGCGGACCTCAATGGCTACGATGACATGGAAGCCGGGCAGCTCAAGCAGCTGCGCGCCTATTTCAAGGCAAGTTATGCCTTCCGCGACAAGATCGACATCGATGGTTTCGACCATCCGCAAAAGATCTACGACCTGACCGAGGCGCTGATCCGCCGTGGCTATTCCGACAGCAACATCGAAGGCGTGCTCGGCGGCAATTTCCGCCGCCTGCTGGGTGGCATCTGGACCTGATCGTCGACGCAAACAAACGCAGCATGGGGAACCAACACATGAACGCTCATCGAACCAACCGCACGCAGTATCGCGTGCCATTGACCGTCGCCATCCTTGCTGCACTGGCATGCTTGCCTGTGACCACCGCCATGGCGCAGGACGCATCGCCACCGGTTGCGCCAGCCAGCGACAAGGCGACGGATTTCAGCACCATCACCGTCACCGCCAACAAGCGCGTGGAAAACATCAACAAGGTGGCGTCAGCGATCACGGTCTTCAGCGGCGAGCAGCTGGAGAAACTCAGCGCCACCCAGCTCAGCGACTACGCGGACTACATCCCGGGGTTCCAGGTGGTTTCCCTGGGGTCTCCCGGCAAGACCATCGTCTCGATGCGCGGCATCGCACCGCTGTCGTCGGGTTCCACCATCGGCACCTACATCGACGAGGCGCCGGTGGGTTCGAGCGGTCTCTACCAGCGCGCCACGCAGCTGGCGCTGGACCTGCTGCCCTACGACATCGAGCGCGTCGAGGTGTTGCGCGGCCCCCAAGGCACGTTGTACGGCGCTGGTTCGATGGGCGGACTGCTGAAGTACGTGACCCGCGACCCGGATCTTTCCGAAACCGAATTCCGCGTCGGTGGCGGCCTGTCCAGCGTGCAGGACGGCGAGATCGGCAAAACGGTCCGCTTCGGCGCCAACCTGCCGATCGCCAAGGACCGGCTTGGACTGCGACTGAGCTATACGCGCAACGAGATCCCGGGCTACGTCGACAATTCGATCGACGGCGACAACGACATCAACGACGGCTCGCAGACCAGCGCGCGCGCGGCACTGCTGTGGCAGGGCGACGCGGTCAGCCTGAAGCTCTCCGCCATGCGCCAGACCGCGGATACCGACAACGATGGCAACGTCGCGCTTGATCCGGTATCAGGGGCCGCGATCGACGGCGACCTGACCAACCGGATCTGGGTCGACGAAACGTTCAGCCGCGACATCGATTTCTACGCGGCCACGTTGGACTGGGACCTGGGCTGGGCCGATTTCATCTCGGCCACCGGGTACTCGGACACCAAAGCCTTCATCCGCTTGGACACGACGGTCGAATACGGACAGTTCACCAACCTCGGGCTGGGCCTGCCGGATCCCGGCAGTTCGTATTTCGACAACGCACTCAACGTGGACAAGTTCACCCAGGAATTCCGCCTGACGTCCAAATCCGGATCGGCATTTGAATGGCTGTTGGGCGCGTTCTATACCAAGGAGACCGGCAACAACAGCCAGTTCATCGCGCTGACCCAGCTCGATGGAAGCCCCCTCCCTGCACCCTACGACGCCATCGCAGGCACGCTTGCCTATCTGGAACTGCCGACCGACTACAAGGAAACCGCGGTCTTCGCCAACGCCTCGTACCGCTTCAGCGACCGGTTCAAGATCGGTGCCGGCGTGCGTTACGCGCAGAACGACCAGCACTTCAGCCAGAACGTCACCAAAGGCATCCTGCTGCCATTGGCGGACAGCCCTAACAGCTCCAACGAGAACGTGTTCACCTGGAGCCTGAGCCCCGAATTCCAGCTCACCGAGGACACCCTGCTGTACGGCAAGGTCGCGACCGGCTACCAGCCCGGCGGACCGAACGTGGTGCTTCCGGGCATCCCGCCGTCGGTCGACTCGTCCACGCTGACCAGCTACGAGCTGGGCATGAAAGGACTGTTCGCGGACAACCGCGTCCAGCTCGACCTGGCGGCGTACCGCATCGACTGGGAAGACATCCAGATCATCACCTTCTTCAACGGCAACTCAGGGCTGGCCAACGGTGGCAAGGCAAGGAGCCAGGGACTGGAGTTCTCCTCCGTGTTCCGTGCCACCAGCAACCTGCGCCTGGGCTTCAACGCGAACTACACGAACGCGAAACTGAGCGAAGACCTGCCGCCGCTGTTCATTCCGTCGCCGCCTTACGTGGTCCAGCTCAACAACGGACTTGACGGAGACACGCTGCCGTACATCCCGAAGTACTCGTGGTCGGCCACAGCCGACTATTACTTCCCGATCGACAGCGGCTGGGAAGGCAACGTGGGCGGCGGCTTCCGATGGGTCGACAGCCGTCCCACCCAGACCAGCGAGCGGCAGATCATCAGGACCACGACGACGCCGCCCGAAGTGGTCTCCGATACGACCACGGCACCGATCGAAGTCGGCAGCTACAAGTCGCTCGACCTCTACGCGGGCATTTCCAACGACAGCTGGTCGATCCGCGCGTACGTCAAGAATGCCACCGACGAGCGCGCGTACCAGACGATCGCCAACAAGACCAACGCGCTGACCGGCGAGGTGCCGTTCCGGGTCGGGTCACCGATCCGGCCGCGCACGCTCGGCATCGAAGTCGATTACCGGTTCTAATCGCCGTGCAGCGCCCTGGTGATATTCATTCCATGAAGGCCGACGGCCACGCGCGTCCGCACGAGCGAGCGGTTCGACCGCCGTCGACCACGCCCGGTCGCGCGCAGCAGCCCGACCACCAACGTATCCTGCAGGAACTGCCGTCGCCCTACCTGCTGTTCTTGGGCGACACCACCGAACGCGGCTATGCGAAGACCGCATTCGGGCTGCGCGACTGGGCGCCAGAGCGCTGTGTCGGCGAATTGTGCTGCGACGGCGCCACCGTCACCACCGGCCTGGCGCAGATGACACCGGCACAGGCATATGCCGCGGGCGCGCGCTCGCTTGTGATCGGCGTTGCCAATGCGGGCGGGTACATCCCGACCGCGTGGATGCCGTCGCTGGTGCAGGCGCTGGAAGCAGGACTCGATCTGGTCAGCGGCATGCACACGCGTCTTGGTGACGTGGCGCTGCTGCGCGAGGCCGCCGAACGCCTCGGCCGTCGCCTGATCGACGTGCGCCAGCCGCCATCAGGCATTCCCGTCGCGTCGGGTCGTCGACGCAGCGGCAAGCGTCTGCTCACCGTGGGAACGGATTGTGCACTGGGCAAGAAATACACCGCGCTGGCACTGGCGCGCGCATTCGTCCGGCAAGGCGTGGCGGCGGATTTCCGCGCCAGCGGGCAGACCGGCATCCTGATCGCCGGCAGCGGCATCCCGCTGGACGCGGTGGTCGCGGATTTCGCCGCGGGTGCGGCCGAACTGCTGTCGCCCGACAACGCGCCCGACCATTGGGACGTGATCGAAGGACAGGGATCGCTGTTCCATCCCGCCTACGCCGGTGTTTCGCTCGCCCTGCTGCACGGCAGCCAGCCCGATGTCCTGGTGGTCTGCCACCGGCCCGGGCGAACGCATGTGCTGGGCCATCCTGACTATCCGCTGCCGAGCATCGAGCAGACGATCGCGCTGGCCATCCAGCTTGGCCAGCGCACCAACCCCGACATCCGCTGCGGCGGTGTCAGCCTCGACACCTCGCACCTCGACGAAGCGGAAGCATTGCGCCTGCTCGCTACCGAAAGCGAGCGACTGGACTGCGCGGTCGCCGATCCGATGCGCGGCGGCGCGGCATTCGACCGATTGGCGGGGGACTGCCTGGCATGAAGTTCGCGTCCGCGCACGCCATGATGGCGTCATGAGCTCGACATCCACCTGGTTCCAGCGCTACCTGTTGCCGGGATTCGTGTTCCAGGCGGCGGTAATCGCCGGCGGCTATGCGACCGGCCGCGAGCTGGTGGAATTCTTCCTGCCGGCCGGGCCCTGGGGAGGGCTGTTAGGCATGCTCGTGAGCATGCTGGTGTGGAGCGCGGTGCTGATGGTCAGCTTCGAGCTGGCGCGGGTCGCGCGCGCCTACGATTACCGCTCGTTCTTCAAGATCCTGCTCGGCCGCGGTTGGTTCGTGTTCGAGATCGGTTATTTCCTGCTGATGATCATCATCCTGGCGGTGATGGGCGCGGCCGCGGGGGAAATCGTCCACAGCCTGTTCGGCCTTCCAAAGCTGGTTGGCTCGCTGGGCATGATTGCCGCCACGGGCGGGATGCTGTTCTTCAACAGCGCGGTGATCGAGAAATTCCTGACCGTGTCCGTGGGTTACCTGTACCTGGTCTATTTCGTGTTCGTGGTCTGGAGCGTGGTGGCGTTTGGCGACCGCATCGAAGCCAACTTCGCGTCGGTGCCGGTTGGCGACAACTGGTTCAAGGCCGGCGTCACCTACGCCGGGTACAACGTCGCCACCATCCCCGCGGTGCTGTTCTGCATCCGTCATCTGAGCCGTCGTCGCGAGGCGCTCGTCGCCGGCGCGCTCGCCGGTCCGCTCGGCATGCTGCCGGGCGTGGTGTTTTACATCGCGATGATGGGCTACTACCACGAGATCGATGCGGAGGCGCTGCCGTCGGCCTTCCTGCTTGCCAGGCTGCAGGCACCATGGTTTGAGTGGGCATTCCAGATTGCGGTGCTGATGACCCTGGTGGATACCGGCGTGGCGCTGCTGCATGCGATCAACGAACGCGTGGCGAAGTCTTACGATGAGCAGCGGCGACCCATGCCGCAGGCACTGCGCCCCGCACTTGCCGTGGGGGTGATGCTGCTTGCGGTGTATGCCGCCAGCGCGGTCGGCCTGGTCGATCTGATCGCCAAGGGGTACGGCACGCTGACCTGGCTGTTCCTGGCGATCTATGTGCTGCCGCTGATGACATGGGGCGTCTGGCTGCTGTGGCGCCGACCGCATCGCATCGCCGCCGAACACCGCTAGCAAACGTATCCGGGAGATCATGATGATTGTAATTTCGAAAGCCCTGCAGGTCGTCGCGATCGCGGCAGGCCTGTTGCTCGCAAGTGCCGTCGTGGCTGCGCCGCCGGCTGGCCTGGACGCGCGCATCGATGCGGTGATCGTTGAACGCGGCGTGCCCGGCATGGCGGTCGCGATCGTGGAGCAGGGCAAGATCGTGCACGCCAAGGGTTACGGCGTGCGCCGGCTGGGTTCGCCGGAACCGGTCGATGCCGACACCATCTTCCCGACCGGCTCGACCGGCAAGGCGATCACCACCGCGGCGCTGGCCGTGCTCGTCGACGAGAAGAAGATCGGCTGGGACGACAAGGTCACCGATCACCTGCCGGGTTTCCAGATGTACGACCCGTGGGTGACGCGCGAGATGACCATCCGCGACCTGCTGGTGCATCGCAGCGGCCTGGGCCTCGGTGCCGGCGACCTGATGTTCGTGCCGCGTTCCTCGCGCAGCCGCGCCGACACCGTGCACGCGCTGCGCCATATCAAGCCGGCCACCAGCTTCCGCAGCGGCTATGCCTACGACAACGTGCTGTACATGGTCGCCGGACAGCTGATCGAAGCGGTTACCGGGCAGACCTGGGAAACATTCGTGCGCAAACGCGTGCTCACGCCCGCCGGGATGCGGTTCTCCACCACCGATGAAACGGACCATTTCGCCACCGCAAACCGCGCGTGGCCGCATGCGCGCATGGATGGCGGATTCCGCGGCATCGGTACGCAGCAAGTGCTCGACGAACGCGCCGGCCTCGGTCGCAACGGGGCGCCGGCTGGCGGCCTGTCGTCGAGTGCGTCGGACATGGGCCGCTGGCTCGCGATCCAGCTCGCGCACGGCGTGTTGCCCGGCGAAGGCACGGACGGGCGTCGGCTGTTCAGCGAGGATGCGTCGCGCGAAATGTGGACACCGCAGGTGCTGGTGCCGATCAACCAGTATCCCGAACCGGTGGCCGACGCAACGCCGCAGTTTTCGGCTTATGCGCTTGGTTGGGGAATCCGCGACTATCGTGGCGTGAAGATCATCGAGCATGGCGGCGCGGTGTTCGGCGTGCAGACCATGGTCGTGCTGATTCCGGAACGGCAGGTCGGGTTTTCGCTGCAGATCAATTCCGAGGATGGCGAGATCCTCTACGGGATGATGTTCGAACTGCTCGACCACTATCTCGACGCGCCCAAGCGCGATTGGGTGGCAGATTTCGTCGCCTTCAAGCAGGCCAGGCAGCAAAAAATGCTGGCCGCCTCACGTGTCAGCGACACGCGCAATGCAGCCTCGCGCCCGTCGCTGCCACTGGCCGGTTATGCCGGCGCCTATGCCGACCCGTGGTATGGCCCGATCGACATCCACCACGACGGCGGCAAGCTGCGGATCGACTTCAAGCAGACGCCGAACATGGCCGGGACGCTCGAGCACTGGCAGTACGACACCTTCCGCACGGTCTGGGACGACCGCACCATCGAGCCGGCCTACGTCAGCTTCGCCCTCGACGCGCAGGGCAAGGTAGACCGCATCACGATGAAAGCGGCATCGCCGCTGGCCGATTTCAGCTACGACTACCAGGACCTGCTGCTCACCCCGGTCCACAGCGACTGAAGCTACCCCGCCCGCCCGCGCCACCGCCGTGCGAGGCGGGCTTGGAAGCCAAATCACTGGACCGTGAGATCCGCCTGCACCGGTGGGCTGGGAGGCCGTGCCGGGCATGGCCTTGATCCACGCTTGAACCAATTGCACATGCGGTGGCCGGGCCTGGCGCGGTAACGTAGGGAGTCGACACCTTTGTCCCCGCCCCTGGAGCAATGTCCAATGCCGCGTAACCTCGTGCTCGCCGCCGCCATCAGCCTCGCCCTTGCGGCGTGCAACGGCCAGGCCCCCAATTCCGACGTGCCCAAGCCGTCCACCGATGCCTCCGCTGCCGCGACGCCGGCGGCTACCGACAATCCGCTGCTGACCGCCAGCACGCTGCCGTTCCAGGCGCCGCCGTTCGACAAGATCAAGGACGCCGATTACCTGCCCGCCTTCGAGCAGGGCATGACCGAACACCTGGCCGAGGTCCGCAAGATCGCCGACAACCCGGCGCCGGCGACGTTCGAGAACACCATCGAGGCGATGGAGCGTTCCGGCGAAACCCTCACCCGCGTCAGTCGCATCTTCTTTGGCCTGGTGCAGGCCGACACCAATGACGCGCGCCAGAAAACCCAGGAGACCGTGGCCCCGAAACTGGCTGCGCACCAGGACGAAATCGCGCTGGACCCCAAGCTGTTCGCGCGGGTGAAGTCGATCTACGACCAGCGCGCCACGCTCAAGCTTGATCCCGAACAGCTGCGCCTGGTGGAGCGCGACTACGACGAGCTGGTGCGCGCCGGCGCGCAATTGTCGGATGCCGACAAGGCCGTGATGCGCAAGCTCAACGTCGAGGAAACCACGCTCTCCACCGCTTTCCACACCAAGCTGGTGGCCGCCGCTGCCGCAGGCGCGGTGGTGGTGGACGACAATGCCAAGCTCGATGGCCTGTCGGACGGCGACATCGCCGCGGCCGCCACCGATGCCAGCGCACGCAAGCTTGATGGCAAGTGGCTGTTCGCGCTGCAAAACACCACGCAGCAGCCGGTGCTGGCGTCGCTGAAAGATCGGGACCTGCGCGCCAGGATCCTCGAAGCCTCGGAGACCCGCACCGAACACAACGATGCCAACGACACGCGCAAGGGCATCCAGCGGCTCGCGCAACTGCGCGCGCAGAAAGCCAAGCTGCTGGGCTTCCCGACGTTTGCGGCCTATCAGCTCGGTGACCAGATGGCCAAGACGCCCGAGCAGGCGCTCAAGCTGCTGACCGACACGGTGCCTGCGGCCACCGCCAAGGCCAGGGGCGAGATCGCCAAGATGCAGGCGCTGATCGACCAGCAGCAGGCGGGCTCGAAGACGGGCGCCTTCAAGCTGGCGGCTTCGGACTGGGATTTCTACGCCGAGCAGGTGCGCAAGGCGCAATACGACCTCGACGAGGCGCAGATCAAGCCGTATTTCGAACTCGACAACGTGCTGCAAAACGGCGTGTTCTTCGCCGCCACCCAGCTGTACGGCATCACCTTCAAGCAGCGCAACGACATCCCCACCTACCATCCCGACATGCACGTGTATGAGGTGTTCGACCAGGACGGCAGCTCGATGGCGCTGTTCTATACCGACTACTTCAAGCGCGACAGCAAGTCCGGCGGCGCATGGATGGATGTGTTCGTCGAACAGGATGGCCTGACCGGCACCAAGCCGGTGGTCTACAACGTTTGCAACTTCACCAAGCCCGCTGCCGGCCAGCCGGCCTTGCTGAGCTTCGACGACGTCACCACGTTGTTCCATGAGTTTGGCCACGCCCTGCACGGCATGTTCTCGAAGGTGAAATACCCGAGCATCGCCGGCACCAGTACCTCGCGCGATTTCGTCGAGTTCCCGTCGCAGTTCAATGAAAACTGGGCCACCGATCCAAAGGTGTTCGCCAACTACGCCAAGCACTACAAGACCGGTGAGCTGATGCCGCAGGCGCTGGTCGACAAGATCAAGGCCGCGCGCACCTTCAACCAGGGCTATGCGACCACCGAATACCTGTCGGCCGCGCTGCTCGACATGGCCTGGCACACGCTGCCGGCCGATGCGCCGCTGCAGGACGTCGACGCGTTCGAGGCTCAATCGCTGAAGAAGTACAAGGTCGACCTTCCGGAAGTGCCGCCGCGCTATCGCACCAGCTATTTCGACCATATCTGGGGCGGCGGCTATTCGGCCGGTTACTACGCCTATTTCTGGTCGGAAGTGCTCGACCACGACGCCTTCGAGTGGTTCAAGGAGAACGGTGGCCTGACCCGCCAGAACGGCCAGGTCTTCCGCGACAAGATCCTCTCGCGTGGCAACACCGTCGAGCTGGCCACCCTGTACCGCGATTTCCGCGGCAAGGACCCGAGCGTCGAACCACTGCTGGAGAGTCGCGGGCTGAAGTGATCCGCGTTTTACCGTGAGAGTGCAGCGGGGCGGCTTCGGTCGCCCCGTTTTCATTGGTGAGGCGGTCAGGTGCCGACGCTGCGATTCAATGCACGCCGCGACGCGCCGCAGCTTCGCGGTCGGGATGCCTAGTTGTTGGAGATCGCGATGCGGTTCCACAGGTTGATCATCGCGATCTCCATGCCGAGCGCGGCGACTTCCTGTTCGGAGAAGTGCTCGTGCAGCGCGGCGCGCAGCCGTGGCAGCACAGACTGGTCGTCGAGCCGGGTCATCGCTTCGGTGAATGCCAACGCGGCCTTTTCGCGCGGGGTGAAGTCGTCGACGTGCTCCCAGACCACCAGGCGATCGAGGCGTTCGTTGGTTTCGCCGTCCTCGCGCGCTTCACGGGTGTGCATCTTCACGCAGTACGCGCAGCGGTTGATCTGCGAGGCGCGCAGCACGACCAGGTGATGCAGCGGACGGTCCAGCCCGGCTGTGTCGATAAGGGGGTGGACATTGCTCAGTGCCTTGAGCACGTCCGGGACCTGCCGCTCGTAGGCAATGGGATGCGTGATGTTCATGCGGGCTCCTCAGGTTGGGACAGGTTGCTTGCCGAGGCGACTGTGTGCAGATCCGCCCCTGGCTGCGTCGCTGCAATTGTGCGCCGCCGCGTCACTGCATTCAGCCAGTGTTGCCGTCGCGCAGTGGATTCGGACTGCAATCCGACATTGCCCTGTCCATCATCGCCAGCACCGGCCCTTCCGTGGCCGCATGGGTCGCAGGCAATGCGCACGAAATTCGACGAGGTCGTGGCCAAGGTTCCCGAGGTCACGCTGGCGTTCTGGGTCATCAAGGTGTTTGCCACCACCCTGGGCGAGACGGGCGGCGACGCGGTTTCGATGTCGATGAACCTGGGCTATCTGGTCGGGACCTCGATCTTCGCGGTGGTCTTCATCGCCGCGGTGGCGGCGCAGATCCGCGCAACCCGGTTCCATCCGATGCTGTACTGGGCGACGATCATTGCCTCGACCACGGTGGGCACCACGCTGGCCGATCTCGCCGATCGCTCGCTGGGGATCGGCTATGCCGGCGGCAGCACCATCCTGTTCGTGCTGCTGATGGCATCGCTGTTCACCTGGTATCGCGTGCAGGGCACGGTGGCGGTCGACTCGGTGAACTCGCCGACATCCGAGTTCTTCTACTGGCTGACCATCATGTTCTCGCAGACGCTGGGCACGGCGCTGGGCGACTGGACCGCGGACACCGCGGGCCTTGGCTACGTGGGCGGCGCGATGGTGTTTGGCGGATTGCTGGTGCTGGTGGCACTGGCGTATTGGCGGACACGGATTTCCCGCACCGTGCTGTTCTGGATCGCGTTCATCCTGACCCGGCCGCTGGGCGCCGTGGTGGGGGACTTCCTCGACAAGCCGGTCAGCCACGGCGGCCTGGAGCTGAGTCGCTACACGGCGTCGGCCAGCCTGCTGGCGTTGATCGTGCTCTGCATCCTGGTGTTCCCGCAGCGACCGGCGCGGCACGCGCACTGAGCGTGTCGTAGCCGCGCCGGCTGTCCCTGGCCATGTGCGGAAAATATTATTTTTTGGTGGTCGCGTAGCCGCCAAAACTACCCGCAGCCCCCGGGAATACCACCGGGCTTTCCGCGCCGTCCTTCGACACGGCCGCGACACCGAAAAAATAGTTGTCGATCACCACATTTTTCAAGGTGTGCGCGGTGACATCGCCGACATAGACGCCGTGCGTCCACTGCGGCTCGGTGGTCAGCCGCCAGTAGATTTTGTAACCGGCGAGATCCGGCGCCTGCGCCTTGCCCGGTCGCGTCCACTTCAGCGTGGTATCGGCGGTGACCGCGCCCTCGATGCTGACGTTGGCCGGCGGTGGCGGCGCCGAGGCCATCCCGGCAAGGCTGACGGCGTTGAGTGCGGTCAGCTTGGCGACGTAGTCGAAATCGACGCCGTCGATGGTGTCGCCGTAGACGATGCGCTGCCCTTGCGGGTTTGTTTCCGTGCGCAGGTCCTGGTGCTGGCGGTTGTAGTTCTCGTTGGTCTCCATCACCCGCACCGCCGGATAGCCCAGATCGTTGAACGGACGATGATGGCCACCGCGGCCGAAGCGGTCGAGGCGGTAAACCATCATCACGTCGAGGTTGGGCACGTACAGATCGGCCATGCGGTCGATGTAGCGCGCAAGGTTGCGCGTCGGCGAATCGACCTCGCCGCCGGTGAAGCGGCGCTGCTTGGCCTCTTCTGCGGTTTCGGTGGCGCGCGTGCCCTCGGCGAAGACGCGCGCGGTGCGGTTGTCGGTGACCCCGGTGATGCCGGCGATGTTGCCGATCATGTCGTTGTTGAGCACCGCCTCGATGCGCCAGCCTTCTTTTTTCGCCTTGGCAGCGAGGATCTTGCCGCCGAACAGCCCCTGCTCCTCGCCCGACAGCGCGGCGTAGACGACGGTGGCGCTGAAGCGGTGCTTGGAGAGGATCCGCGCGGCTTCCAGCACGCCGGCGACCCCCGACGCGTTGTCGTTGGCGCCCGGGGAATCGGAAGTGGAATCCATCACGTCCGATACGCGTGAATCGATGTCGCCGCTCATGATCACGTAGCGGCCGGGATCGGAGTCGCCGCGCTGGATCGCGATCACATTGACCACCTCGACCGGGGTCGGGATGCGCGGTTCGCCCGAGACCACGTCGGCCACGTCGATCACTTCAAGACAGCCGCCGCATTGCCCGGAGATGCGCTCGAACTCGGCGTGGATCCAGCGCCGCGCCGCGCCGATGCCACGCGAATCGGATTTGGTGTCAGACAGGGTGTGGCGCGTGCCGAATCCGACCAGGGTGCGGACATCGGCCTGGATACGCGCCGCCGATGGCGCCGTGCCGATCGCATACAGCACGGGCTGCGTGGCGGGCGGGGTGGCCGGCATCGCGGCGCTGAGTGCGGCCGGAAAAAGGCAGGCCGACAAGCCGAATACAACATGGCGACGCATGCGGGACACTCCGGGATGACTGCGATGCAGGCAGGGTGAACGTTCGCCCACCCCCACGCAACCGAGGGGCGAACGCGCCATCACCGGCGCGCAGGGTGAAGACAACGCCTGCGAATCACGGGTTCGCGCGCCGATGAATGTTTGAACGTTTGAATGCTTGAATGCTTGAATGCCCTTGCGCCTCAGCTGGCATGGTTCCCGCGTAGGTCGGGGCCACGCCCCCGACGCCGGCATTCAAGCCGGATAAATTCCGCCCAGCACGCGCGGACCTTTGGCGCCGCTGACGCTCGGCAAATTGCCGGGCCGCCCGTGCAAGGTGGCATGCGCCAGCCACGCAAACCCCATCGCCTCGACCATGTCCGGGTCGACGCCGTGCGCGGCGCTGGATTCCACTTCGCAGCCGGGCAGGGCGGCCGCCAGCGCTGCCATCAGGGCGCGGTTGTGCACGCCGCCGCCGCAGGCGATCACGCGGGTGGTGCCCGGCTGGGTGGCGCGCAAGGCGCCGACGATGCTGCGGACGCTGAGCGCCAGCAGCGTGGCCTGCACGTCCTGCGGGGATTCGTGGCCGTGCAATTTGGACGCAACCCAGTCGAGGTGGAATTGGTCGCGACCGGTCGATTTTGGCGGCGGCTGCGCGAACCACGCGTCATCGAGCAGGCGCGTCAGCAAGCCATCAACGACCTGTCCACGCGCGGCCAACGCGCCATCGCGATCAAAGACCTGGCCGGTGTGGCGCAGGCACCACGCGTCCATCAAGCCATTGGCCGGGCCGGTGTCGAAGCCGCGCACCGCGCGCGGGTCTGCCGATGCCGTGCGTGGCAACAGGGTGAGGTTGGCGATGCCGCCGAGGTTGAGCACCGCGCGGTCTTCGTCGGCCGACTGCAGCAGGGCCGCGTGCAGTGCCGGCAACAGCGGTGCGCCATGGCCACCCGCGGCGACATCGCGACGACGGAAATCCGCCACCGTGCACAGGCCGGTGCGCTCGGCGATGGTGCTGGGGTCGCCGAGTTGCATCGTGTACCCGAACATCCCGTCATCCCGCCGGCCGCGCGGTCGATGGCGCAGGGTTTGCCCATGCGAGCCGATTGCCGCGACATCCGTGACCGCCGTGCCGCTGTCGGCCAAGGCCTGCAGGGCGGCGTCGGCGAAGGCATGGCCGATGCGCACGTCAAGTTCGGCGACCGCGTCCAGGTCGAGTTGCGCGCCCTGCTGGCCAAGCTCGACCAGCTGCGCGCGCAAGGATGGGTCCCAGGCATAGGTCTGGCCGAAGACCAGCGCTGGGCGTGCGGCGTCGCCAAACTGCACCAGCGCGGCGTCGATGCCGTCGGCGCTGGTGCCTGAGATCAGGCCGAGGTAAAGCGTGGGGTCGCTGGCAGGCTGCATGACCGGCATTGTAGAAGCGCCGTCGCATGCGCGGGGCGTGGCCGCAATGCGGCCTTACGCAAACGCCTCATCGCGCCGAGGGCGCGCTTGACGACGGTGGTCAGCCTTTCTTCGCGCTCGACTTGGTCGCGGCCGCGACGCGCTTGTCGCCGGGTGCGTCGTCGATGTCGGCATAGATGATGCGCTCGACTTTCTGGATGCGGGCCAGCGCCGGGCCGGTTTGCGCGCGGAAGTCGGCAAGCTGGGTGCCGCGCAGCGGTTCGGGCGGCGGCATCGTCACCGACAGCGGATTGCGGTGCACGCCATTGATGCGGAATTCGTAATGCAGGTGCGGCCCGGTGGCCAGGCCCGTGCTGCCCACGCGACCGATCACCGTGCCCTGGCCGACGCGCTGACCCGGCTTGATCTTGCCGAACGCGGACATGTGGCCGTACAGGGTGGTGTAGCCGCGGCCGTGGTCAAGGATGACCGCGCGGCCGTAGCCCCCCTTCCAGCCCATGAACGCGACCCGTGCATCGCCGGCCGCCATGATCGGGGTGCCGGTGGAGGCGGCGTAATCCACGCCCATGTGGCCACGCGCCCGGCCCAGGATCGGATGCTTGCGCATGCCAAAACCAGAGCTGATGCGCGCATACGGGATTGGCATGCGGATGAAGCTCTTCTTCAACGGCCGGCCCGCGCCGCTGAAGTACTCCGCCTTGCCGTTGCGCACGTAGCGGAAGCCGCTGTGCAGGTCGCCGCCGGTGGTGAACGTCGCGGCCAGTACCGGTCCACTGCGCAGCAGCTCGCCTTCGCGCCAGCTTTGTTCGACGACCACGCTGAAGCGATCGGTGGCGGCGACGTCGCTGTTGAAGTCGATGTCGTACTTGAAGATCTCGTCGGTCAGCGTGTTGATGTTGCTGCCCGACAAGCCCAGCTTGCGCGCTGAACGGAACAGCGAGCGCCCGACCGTGCCGCTGATCACCACCGCGCGGGTTTCGATCGGACGTTCGATGACCTTTTCGGTGACCTTGTCGCCCTGCAGCCACAGTTCGACGCGATGGCTGTCATCGCGGTCGTAGCGCAATGCGCGCAATGCGCCGGACTGTCCGTCGCCGGCCACCGGCATGTCGAAGGCCAACTCGGTGCCCGGCTTGAGCCGCGTCAACGACGACTTGGTCCCGGGGTGGTCGAGCAGGCGCTGCAGGTCGGATTTCGGGATATCCAGGCGTTCGAACAGATGGCTGAGGGTTTCGCCCTTGGCCACGGTGACGATCTGCCAGCTGTCGCCGGAGCGACCGCGCAACTTCGCCGCCGGCAGGGGCGGCAGCACCAATGACAGCGAGGCGTGCGCGGCCGGGGATGACAGCGGCAACATGCCGGCGGCCATCGCATTGGATGACACCGCACTGGAAAACCCCGGCACGATCGACATCAGCAGCGCGCCGAGCATCGCGAACAGGCTGGCGTGCGCCCAATGACGGCGCGTCCAGCGACCGGTGAAACCGTGTGGTAGCGATTGTGCGAGACCCGTCCCGTTGAGCGCTGCGGAGCGCAAGTTGCTCAGGCGGATCGTGTGTCCGCGACCAAGGTCAGGGGACGAGGTGGGCTCGGTCATCAATGTATTCCCCGGTCCCAGCGTGAAGGGCCCGTCAGGGCGCTACCATAGTCACGCGAAAAGTATGCGTCAAATCATTGAGCAGGCAGGGATATTGCCGACGAAACGCGCCACGCTCTGGTTAACCATATTTTTACAACGAGCATCACATTGCGCCTGTAACCGCCATCGCGAGACTCCACGTGCCTGCATCGACCGACCTGCCCAACGCCATTGCCTCCATCGTCACCGGCGCCGCCGTCGTGGAGGCTGCCCGCGCCGGTTCTGCAGGCGTGGAGCCTGCAGACGCGGAGCATGCAGGCGCGGGGCATGCCGACGTCGATCCTGGCGTCATGGACCTGCTCGCCCGTGGAGCCGACGAGATCCTCAAGCGCGACGAGCTCCAGGCGCGGCTGCGGCTGGGTCGCCCGCTGCGCATCAAGGCCGGCTTCGACCCGACCGCGCCAGACCTGCACATCGGCCACACCGTGCTGCTCAACAAGATGCGGCAGTTCCAGGACCTCGGCCACCAGGTGATCTTCCTGATCGGCGACTTCACCGGGATGATCGGTGACCCGACCGGCAAGAACATCACCCGCAAGCCGCTCACCCGCGATGACGTGCTGGCCAACGCGCAAACCTACGCCGACCAGGTGTTCAAGGTGCTCGACCGAGACAAGACCGAAGTGCGCTTCAACAGCGAGTGGTTCGGCCAGATGTCCGCCGCCGACATGATCAAGCTCGCCGCGCAGCACACGGTTGCGCGCATGCTCGAACGCGACGATTTCGCCAAGCGTTATGCCGCGCAGCAATCGATCGCGATCCACGAGTTCCTGTATCCGCTGGTGCAGGGCTACGACTCTGTCGCGTTGAAGGCGGACGTGGAACTTGGCGGCACCGACCAGAAATTCAACCTGCTGATGGGCCGCGGCCTGCAGGAACACCACGGCCAGCCGCCACAGGTGGTGCTGACCATGCCATTGCTGGAAGGCCTGGATGGCGTGCAGAAAATGTCCAAGTCGCTGGGCAACTACATCGGCATCAGCGAACCGGCGATCGATATCGTCAACAAGACCATGAAGATCGGCGACGACCTGATGTGGCGCTGGATCGAATTGCTGAGTTTCGACATTGGCCTGGCCGAAACCAGGCAGCTGAAGGCCGAGGTCGCGGCCAATGCGCTGAATCCACGCGACATAAAATTGCGCCTGGCCCGCGAACTCGCTGCGCGTTTCCATGACGCGCATGGTGCCGACATCGCCATCCAGGGCTGGCATGCGGCCGTGCGCGGCGACGGTGATACCGCGCTGCTGGAATGCAGGGATATCGCCGTGCCTGCCGACGGCCTGCGCATCGGCGCGCTGCTGACCGCGGCCGGGCTGACGCCCAGCAACTCCGAGGCCTCGCGCAAACTCAAGGAGCGCGCGGTGCGCATCGATGGCAACGTCATCGACGATGCGCAGCAGGTGTTCATGCCGGGCTTCGAAGGCGTGCTTGCTGTTGGCAAACGAAATTTTGCGCGCGTGCGGCTGGTCGCGGCCTGAGCCGCAGCGAAACCGTTGCCGCCCCGGCAAGTCGTACGTCGAAGCTGCGCGCACGCGTGCTGGCGTTCGGTGCAACCCGGCTGACCTCAGCGGGTTGCCGGCCCTAACCTCGGTCGAACGCCCATAGGCCCAGGGCGGGCCGAGTCCGTCATGGCCGAACCGGCAATCAGCCCGCAACGCGCAGCGCGGCGGCCACGATCAACCACAGCACGCAGGCGAAGCCGCCGAGCCAGCACAGGCTGCGCAGCATGGACACGTTGGTGACGTAAAAAATCCCGTGCAGGATCCGGAAGGCGACGAACGCGAGTGCCAGCCAGCTGACCATGTGCGCATCCACGCCCGCGGCCTGTGCCATCAGCACGCCTGCCGCGAACGGCGCGAAGGCCTCGAAGGCATTGAGGTGCGCGGCGTTGGCGCGACGCGCGCGCGGATCCTCCTGTTTCGCCAGCCAGCCGCGCGGATCGCTGTTGTCGTAGCGTGGGCCGCTCTTGGCGACGAACGCCCATGCGTACGGAAGTACTGCGGCGACCAGGATGCACCAGTAGGCGATGGACATCGTCAGGCTCGATGGTTTTGGGAAGGCTGACAGCTTGGCGCAGCCGACGAACCCGGTAAAGCGCCCCCGTAGGAGCGGCTTCAGCCGCGAGCTTTCTCCCTCATCCCGGAAAATGCTCGCGCTGGAACCAGCCGAAATCGCCACCGGTCGCAGATCGCGAGTTGCACTATTCGCAGATCGCGAGTTGCGCCATCACCAGTAAACGTTGAACCGCTCGCGAAACAGCTCGCGGCTGAAGCCGCTGCTGCGGAAAAGAAAACGGCGCCCTGCGGCGCCGTTTTCAATGATCCCTGCGCAGGCCGGCGTTACCGCGCCGGTGCCGCCGGCTTGTCCATCATCATCTTGTCGCGGGCGGCGCGGAAGGCGTTGCCCTTGTACCAGTTCGGCCACTGGTCGCCGTCCACCAGCACGCGGCCGACGCCGTACAGCGCCTGCAGGTCTTCGATCACGCCGTCGAGTTTCCACGACGCGTCGAACTGGTCGCCCGGCTTGTGGTAACGGTTGGTGTTGTAATCCTTGCCCGCCGCCTGGCCCGCGGCGACACCGCCATCGACCAGGTTCTCGCCGCCTTCGGTGTACAGGGCCGGCACGCCGGCCTTGGCGAAGTTGAAGTGATCGGAGCGGAAGTAGAAGCCACTTTGCGGCGTGCTTTCTTGTTCCAGCGTGCGGCCCTGCTGGTCGGTGATGGTCTTGAGGATGTCCTCCAGCTCGGAGTTGCCCTTGCCCACCACCACCAGGTCATGCGACTTGCCGGCCACGCTCATGGCATCGATATTGATCACCCCGACCGTCTTGTCGAGCGGAAACGCGGGATGGGCCACGTAATACTGCGACCCCAGCAACCCGGATTCCTCCAGGGTGACCGCGGCGAACACCAGCGAGCGCTTCGGTGCCGGGGTGGCGTGGGCGAACTTGTCGGCGATCTCGATGATGCCGGCCACGCCGGTGGCGTTGTCGACCGCGCCGTTGTAGATGTTGTCGCCCTTGCCGTCGGGCGACTGTTCGCCTTCATGCTGGCCCAGGTGGTCCCAGTGCGCCATGTAGACGATGGCCTCGTCGGGTTTCTCACTGCCGGGCAACACGCCGATCACGTTGCGCGAGGATTTTTCGCTGACGACGCTGGCCAGGTTGAACGACACCGTTGCCTTCATCGGCACCGCCTTGAAACCACGCTGGTTTGCAGCCTTGTACAGCGCATCCAGATCGAGTCCGGCGTCGGCGAACAGGGTCTTGGCGGCATCGCCGGAAATCCAGCCCTGGGCCGGCACGCGCGGCGCCGGATCGTCGGCGGCCCGCAGGTCGTATTGCGCACCCGACCAGGAATTCTTCACCACGTCCCAGCCATAGGACGCGCCGGCGGTGTCATGGATGATCAGCGCGGCCGCGGCGCCCTTGCGCGCGGCTTCCTCGAACTTGTAGGTCCAGCGGCCGTAATAGGTCATGCGCTTGCCTTCAAACAGCGTGTCGTCGTTGGCGTGGAAACCCGGATCGTTGACCAGGATCACCACCGTCTTGCCCTTGACGTCGATGCCGGCGTAATCGTTCCACTTTTGCTCCGGCGCATCGACGCCGTAACCGACGAACACCAGCGGGCTGTCCGTCACTTTGATTTCAGGCTTGCCGGTACGCGTGCCGATCACCATGTCGGTGCCGAACGTCAGCACCGAGGGCTTGCCGTTGACAGCGAGCTTGAGGATGGTGGCTTCGGACGCGGTGGTCTGGGTCATCGGCACGTCCTGGAACCACGATCCGTGGTTGCCGGGCTTCAGGCCGACGCGCTCGAATTGCGCTTTGATGTATTCGACCGATTTCTCCTCGCCGGCCGTGCCCGGGCCGCGGCCCTCGAATGCGTCGGACGCCAGTGTCTTGACCAGTTCGCTGAAATCGCCGGCGTTGATGTCGTGGTCGAAATCGTGCGCGGGCGCTGGCGTGGTGGATGTCGGCGCGGTGGACGACGTCGTGGCGGCCGGCGTGGATGCGTCGGATGCGGGCGCGGTGGGTTCGCGATGACAGGCGGCCAGCGCGGTGGCGACCGCCATGCAAAGCAGTAAATGGCGAATGTGCATGCGGGGCGTCCTGTGCAGAAGAAAGCCCGATTCTATGCGCAGGGCGCTTGCAGCGGGGAGATGCTGCCACTGCAGCCGCCAGGGCGATGCGCGCGGGCTTATTCCTGCGGCGCGCGCGGCGTGTCAAACGCCACCGCCGTGGCGCCGGTCACCTTGCCGATGCGCGCGCTGGTGTGCACGTACAGCACCACCTCGCGCTCGAACACCAGCTCGCCATCGACCACGGCGTTGGGTCCGATGACGATGCGCGGCTTGCGCGAGTTGTTGAACTTGATCGGCATCCAGTTGGAGGTTGGCTTGGTCACCTTGATGCCGCCCGCCACGTGCGAATCGATCCCGACGGTGATGTCGCCGTTGACGGTCGCGATGCGACCAACGACCTGCGTGGCGACGATGCCGATCGCACCATTGACGGTTTCGATGTTCTTGCCGATATTGCCGCCGCGGTCGACGAAGATGCCGCCATTGACCGTTTCAACGCCGCCGCTGAGTTTTGCGTGCGTGCCGACGCGGATGCTGCCATTGACGGTGCCCAGGTCTTCGGCCTCGACGTTGTCGCCCGCCGTGATGGCGCCATTGACGGTCTGCGCGTCCTTGGCGTGCGCGCCGTTTTCCAGGCTGATGCTGCCGTTGACCGTCTCCAGGTCGCCATAGGTTTGCCCGGTCTGCGCAGTGATGCTGCCGTTGACCTTGTCGATATCCTCGCCGTCGGCGGCGGATGCGGCGGCGCTGGCGGAAAGTGCGGCCAAGGCCAGTGCCAGCGACAAAACCAGGGTCAGCGGGCGACGTATGGCGTGGGATGCGTGCGGGACAGACATGGCGTGCTCCAGGTGCAGCGATGCAATGAGGATAGTCATTCAGGCCGGTGGATGCCTGGTGCGACTTAGCCTGCGCCCGCTTCGCTACAATCGCATCTGTCCTAAGTCACTGGTCCAAACGACGTGTCCCAAGCCCCTGCTGCCGCCATCGCCGCGCGCCCGAAACCCGTGGTGCTGCTGATCCTGGACGGCTGGGGGCATCGCGACGACCCCGCCGACAACGCCCTGGCGCAGGCCGAGCTCCCCAATTGGCGGCGCCTGTGGTCGGGTTCGCCGCATACCTTGATTGAAACCTCCGGTCGTCATGTCGGCCTGCCTGATGGACAGATGGGCAATTCCGAAGTTGGCCACATGAACCTCGGCGCCGGCCGCATCGTCCACCAGGACCTGACCCGTATCGACGCG
The DNA here is from genome assembly GCA_038241735.1 of Lysobacterales bacterium. Classification (GTDB taxonomy): domain Bacteria; phylum Pseudomonadota; class Gammaproteobacteria; order Xanthomonadales; family Xanthomonadaceae; genus Luteimonas. Next base: position 22,487 of record JBBSST010000006.1, on the reverse strand, counting down.
GCAATCGCCGACGGCAGTTTTTTCGACAACCCCGGTTTGCTCAGCGCCTGCACCGCGGCCAAGGCCAACAACGCCACGCTGCATGTGATGGGCCTGCTGTCGCCCGGCGGCGTGCACAGCCACGAAACGCAAATCTTCGCGATGTTGGCGTTGGCACATCGCGCAGGCGTGGCGCGCGTGGCCGTGCATGCGTTCCTGGATGGCCGCGATACGCCGCCGCGATCCGCGGCTGCCAGCCTGGCCGCGCTGCAGGCCAAGTGCGATGCATTGGGCAACGCCCGTATCGCCAGCGTCAGCGGTCGTTATTACGCAATGGATCGCGACCAGCGTTGGGATCGGTTGCGGCTGGCGTGGGACGCGATCGTCGAAGCGCGGGGCGCGCAGCACGCCACCAGCGCGCACGATGCGCTGCAAGCGGCGTACGCGCGCGGTGAAAACGATGAGTTCGTCCTGCCGACCGTGCTCGATGGCGCGCAGCGGATCGTCGATGGCGACGCAGTGGTGTTCATGAATTTTCGCGCCGACCGCGCGCGCCAGCTCACCTCTGCGTTCATATCGCCCGGCTTTGCCGCGCAGGGTTTTGCTGCACGGCAACCGCGCTTGTCGAGTTTTGTCTGCCTGGCCGAATACGACGCCAAGCTACCGGCGACCGTGGCGTTTGCGCCGGAGGATCTGCACGACACGCTGGGCGAGCTCATCGCTGCGCAAGGCCTCAAGCAACTGCGCATCGCCGAAACCGAAAAGTATGCGCATGTGACGTTTTTCTTCAGCGGCGGCCGCGAGGATGTGCTCGACGGCGAGCAGCGCATCCTGGTGCCCAGCCCCAAGGTCGCCACCTACGATTTGCAGCCGGAAATGAGCTGCCCGGAACTCACCGCCAAGCTGGTCGCGGCGATTGCCGCGGATACCTTCGACGTGATCATCTGCAACATCGCCAATCCCGACATGGTTGGTCACAGCGGCGACCTGGCTGCGGCGATCCAGGCCGCAGAAGCCGTCGACGTGGCGATCGGTGCGGTCGAGCAGGCCGTACGCGCCGCGCACGGTGCGCTGCTCATCACCGCCGACCATGGCAACCTTGAAATGATGCGCGACCCCGACACCGGGCAGCCGCACACCGCGCACACCGTCGGTCCGGTGCCGCTGGTGTACGTCGGCGATCGTCGCGCTGCCGCACTGCGCGCGGGCGGTGCCTTGCGCGATGTCGCACCCACCGTGCTTGACCTGCTGGGCATGCCGAAACCGGTCGCGATGACTGGCCGCAGCCTGTTCGTGCAGGATTGATGCGCGGCCGCGCCCTGCTGTTGCTGGTGGTCGCGGGCGTGCTCGCGATCAGTCCGGTGCCGTCTGCCCAGGCGCAACGCAGCCGCGAGGCGCAGCGCAAGCTCGACAAGATCAACCGCGAACTCAAGGACGTCGCCGCCGAGCGTCGCACGCTGGAAGGCAAGCGCGGCGATGCCAGCCGACAGCTGCGCCAGGTCGATGAAAAAGTCGGCAGCTCCACGCGCGCCCTGCGCGACACCGATGCGCAGCTCAAGCAACAACAGGCATCGCTGGCACAGCTGCGCGCCAGGCGCGACGCGATGCAGGCCACGTTGGGCGCCCAGCGCACCGAGCTGGCGCAGCTGCTGCGCGCCGCCTATGTGATTGGCGACGACGCGCCGCTCAAGCTGATGCTGTCGCAGGACACGGTCGCCGAGGCCAACCGCACGCTGACCTACCATCGCTATTTGCAGCGCCAACGCACCCAGCGCATTGGCGTGTTGACCACGGAGCTGGCGGAGCTTGAGCGCGTCGAGCGCGAGATCGCCAGCCAGCAGGCCGGGCTCGATGCGGCGCGCGCGCGACATCGCGCGCAGCTGGCCACGCTGGAGCGTGATCGCCTTGCGCGCAGCGTCACCGTCGCGCAACTCGACCAGCGCTACCAGGATCGTGACGCCCGCGCCAAGGTGCTGGGTCGCGATGCCAAGGCGCTGCAGACCTTGCTGGCGCAACTGCGCGTCGCGGCCGCCAAGGCAGCCGCCGAACGCCGAGCCGCTGCGGCCGCCGCCGCGCGCGAACGCGCCAGCGCCAGCACCAGCGCCCCGGTCAGTGGCGGCAAGAAGCCCCGGCCGCCGGCGATCGCCGTGGCGACCACCGCGCCGATCCAGGTCGGTGGCTTGGGGTGGCCGCTGTCAGGCGCCTTGCTTGCCAGCTACGGCAGCGCCCTGCCTGATGGCCGCAAGAGTGCCGGCGTGCTGATCGGTGCATCGGCCGGCACCACGGTCAAGGCCGTGGCCGACGGCACGGTGGTGTTTTCCGAGTGGATGACCGGCTACGGCCTGATCCTGATCATCGACCACGGAAACGGGTACATGAGCCTTTACGCGCACAACGACGGGCTGCTCAAGGACGCCGGCGCGCAGGTCAAACGCGGTGATGCGGTGGCCAGCGTCGGCAATTCCGGTGGCCAGGATCGGCCGGGACTGTATTTCGAACTGCGCCACAACGGCCAGCCGGTGAACCCGAATACGTGGCTGCAGAAGCGCTGACAATGCCGGCCGCCACGCGCGGCGTCGGTGCGGGGCTAGGGCGACCATGGGGCGGCCGCGCGCGTGATGGCGCGTGAGGACATGTTTGAATTCGATAGACGCCGGGCAACGCGCCGACAGGCCTGTCGTACTTAACGAAAACCACGCCCCGCACCGCATAATCCGCAAACCAGCTGATGGTCCGACGGGTCTGACATCTTTTGAGCTCAGCACCCTTCAAGTCCAGCATCCTGCAAGTCATCATCCCGCAAGCCCCGTCGGAGTTCCTGCATGCGTCGTTCTGTTTCGATCCTCGTCCTGGTTTTGTTGCTCGGCCCCGCCTTCGCGCAGGATCGACCGAGCGATGAGCCCCCGCAGGATCCTGCCATCGACAGCAAGGCCAATCCGATTGCGTCCAGCGACGACCCCGATGCCGCCGAAAGCGCCGCGACCCAGGTCCCGCTCGACGAGATCCGTCGTTACGTGGGTGTCTACAACGCGATCAAGGAAGCCTATGTCGAGCCGGTCGACGACAAAAAACTGATGACCTCGGCAATCCGCGGCCTGTTGCTTGACCTGGATCCGCACAGCGCCTATCTCGACAAGGACGACGCCCAGGCATTCGACCAGGACACCAGTGGCGCCTACGACGGCATCGGCGTGGAAGTGCAGCAGCAGCCAGACGGCACCGTGCGCGTCATCGCGCCGATCGACGACACGCCGGCCGCGCGCGCCGGCATCAAGTCCGGTGACCTCATCATCGCCGTCGATGGCAAGCCGCTGACGCCGGCCAGCGCGCAGGGCCAGGGCCCGCTGCGCGGTGAATCTGGCAGTACGGTCAAGCTGACCATTGCACGCGAAGACGAGTCCAAGCCGCTGGAGATCAGCCTCAAGCGCGAAAAAATCAGCGTCGTCAGCGTGCGCGGACGCCTGCTTGAGCCGGGCTACGCCTACGTGCGCGTGAGCGCATTCCAGGCCGATACCGCGGCGAATTTCGAGACCGCCCTGGGCAAGCTGCAGGCCCAGTCCGAAGGCAAGCTGCGCGGCCTGGTGCTGGATTTGCGCAGCAACCCCGGTGGCCTGCTGACCGCCGCGGTGCAGATCGCCGACGACCTGCTCGACAGCGGCAAGATCGTCAGCACGCGCGGCCGCATCGCCATCAGCGACGCACAATTTTCCGCCACCCCCGGCGACCTGATGCACGGTGCGCCCGTTGTCGTGCTGGTGGATGCCGGTTCGGCCAGCGCCTCGGAAGTGCTGGCCGGCGCCCTGCACGACAATCGGCGTGCGCGCATCGTTGGCAGTCGCACCTTCGGCAAGGGCTCGGTGCAGACGGTACTGCCGCTGGGCAACGGCGACTCGGTGAAGCTCACCACCGCGCGCTATTACACGCCCAGCGGCAAGTCGATCCAGGCACGCGGCATCGAGCCTGACGTCGTCCTCAAGCCCGAAAAATCCGCCGCCGATGCGCGCGCAGACTATGCAGAATCGATGTTGCCCGGGCACCTGCACGGCGACGAGGAAGTGGCCGGCAGCAATGCCGGCGACGTGCTCGAAGGCGACGCACCGATTGCCGCAGCGCTGGCTGAACTGAAGAAGCCGACCGTGGCTGCGAAAGCCGTGCAGGTGCAATAAGACTGAGCAGGGCGCGACGCCAATATCGCGTCGCGGGCAGCACGATCAGCCTTTGCAGGAAGCGTGCACCCAATACTGATCTGCGTGCCGTCGCCTGCCGGCTGAATCTAGCCGACTCGCGACGCGGTTTCGGCTTGAATGAATTGTTAGCTGCCGATCTCATGACAGCCGATGCAACGGGTGGCTCTTCTTGGCAAAATTGATTACCCAAGGTGACTCTTCGCGGGTGAAAATGAATCGCTGAGTGTTGCGAGCCGATCTCCGGTTAAGCTCCAGAACTATAGATCGATTGGTCGTGAAGTACTGCGGGCGGTTTGAGTGCGCCCGGTTTGCCCAGAAGCAAACCTCAGAACTGAGCGGAAAGCTTAGCTCAGACTCACTCGCGCCGATGCCTACTGACTCAAAGAAGAACGTCGGGTTGTCGCATGTGATGAAGTGCTCGCCAGGGCTGACTAGGAAGTGCCAGTCCATTGATAAAAGGCTTTGCACTGTCTTAGGCGTGGCACCAGTTTTCAGCGTGTGGTGCCAGAAATAGTCAGGTGGGTTCGCCTTGTATCCAGAAATGATCTGATTCACTTGCTCCTTTCGCTTGAGCGCAGTTTCTGCAAGTTCTGGCTCTGATACTGCAATTGCTTCAAGTTGCTGAACTACTTGTATTTTGATGGTTTCAGCTAGCTGCGGGATATGCGCGGCCACTCGATTGCGACCACTAGGCACGCGTTTCCACATGGCGATGATGTAGGCGGCAAGTACCTCACGATCTTCGTCTCTTAGCTTGATTCGCTTTCGGGCCTGATCGATCACGTCTTGGGCCGGCCCCTCGACGACGTTTGCCAAGTGGTTTTCAAGCTCCTCTGTGTACATATCCGACTCATTCGCTAGCGACTTGACTTGCGTCCTAAACGAACGGTTCGCCGCGACTTCATGTCCCCACAACTTCACTCCGTCGGCGAAACCGAGGAGGTAATGCTGTGGTAGGTAGTGATGTCCCATAGCCGCCTAACGCGGCTTGGCCGGCAGCGGAAACGGCGTCACCACGCGTTCGCCCGATTCGGCGTCGCGGATCGCCGACTGGCCTTTCTTCTCGACTTCCTCGATCCGCACGATGCTCTGCATCGGCAGGTGCAATACGCGGGTGTTGCCGAACTCGTCGCGCAGGCGTTCTTCGGTGGGGTCGACGACCATGCCGTTGTGCACGTCGAACACCAGATCACCGACCTCGGTGAATCCCCAGATATCGCTGGCCGACACGCGCCGCGCGTACAGCTCGTAAACCTTGCCGTGGTTGTGGAAGATGACTTTGTACAGGGGTTTGGCCATGCGCCGATTGTAGGGGCGCGCACGCTTGATTGCCCACGAGGTTGCTCAATATCCCATCTGCTTGCGCAGCCGTCTTGCGATGCCCGCGCGTGCCAGCAGGGCGAACAGGATGCCGAACACGAAACCGGAAATATGCGCCGCCCAGGCCACCGCGCCGAAGGCCGGACCGATGTAGGCAAACACCACCTGCAGCACCGCCCAGATCCCGATCAACAGCGAGGCCGGCGCGCGCACGAATTCCAGGAACAAGCCCAGCGGCAACACCACGCCCAGCCGGGCCCGCGGGAACAATGCCAGGTACGCGCCGATCACCGCCGATACCGCGCCGCTGGCGCCGATGATCAGACGGTCCGGACTGCCGATCGCCAGCACGGCGATGAAGTTGGCGACCACCCCGCCCACCAGGAACAGCAGCAGGAACCGCCATGGCCCCATGACCCGTTCGGCCGGCAGCCCGAAGATCAGCAGGAACACCAGGTTGCCGAGCAGGTGCGCCCAGTCGGCGTGCAGGAACAGTGCGGTCAGCAGGCGCAGCCAGTGTTCGCCATCCGACCACGACTGCAGGATGTCGGCCGGCAGCTGGCCGCCGCTCAGCGCGCCCCATTCCAGCAGCAGCGCGCGCTGCCCACCCGGAGGGCGGGTGCTGGCCCACAGGAAGGCCAGCCACAGCAGCGCGACCAGAGCCGGGGTCGCCCAGCGCAGGTTGCTGGTATGACGGGTGGGGATGGAGACGAACATATCGGTTCCACGGCGCGCGAACAGCCAAGATACCCGCTGGATCTGCCGGTGCGGGATTTGTGACCGATGCCTCTGCGCACTTGCGTCGGCAACCACACGCCACGGTATAGTGCGCGCGATGCCGAACGTCGGAAGGGGTTTCCGATGCGGTGACAAGGGCGGGGGACATCGTCCAAGTCGCGCGGCGCACCCTGAACCGTCTACGGAGAGAGACCAGCACATGTACACCCAATCACGCCTCACCCAGATTTCCGCCCTTGCGCTCGGCATTGCCTGCGCGATGGCATTCAGCCCGGCGGATGCCACCGGCTTCCAGATCCGCGAAAACAGCGTCAAGAACCTCGGTCGGGCCAACTCCGGCATGGCGGTCGGTCAGAACGATGCGTCGGTGGTGTCCAACAACCCGGCGGCGATGCGCAACCTCGACAAGACCACGTTCCAGGCCGACGTCACCGTGATCGACCTGACCGCCAAGTTCACCGGCGGCGGCACCTCGGGTGCAGGCACTCCGCTGGTCGGCGGCAACGGCGGCGACCCGGGCAGCGCCACGCCGGTGCCGGCGATGGCGATCGTCGTTCCGCTGCATGGCTCGCTCGAATACGTCACCCTGGGTGCCAGCATCAGTGCACCGTTCGGCCTGAAGACCGAATACGACTCCAACTGGGTGGGCCGCTACAACGCGATCACCTCGGACGTCAAAACCGTGGACCTGACGCTGTCGGCGGCGATCGATGTCACCGACCGCTTCTCGATCGGCCTCGGCGTGATCTACGAACGCGCCGACGTGACCCTGTCCAACGGCATCGACTTCGGCACCATCATGGCCAGCACCGGCATCCCGGGCGCGATGCCGCAGGGCGCCGATGGCACGGTCAGCGTATCGGGCGACGACAATGCGTTCGGCTGGTTGTTCGGCGTGCAATGGCGCCCGACCGATGCGCTAATGATCGGCTATTCGCATCGCTCCGAGATCGACCACGACCTGCAAGGCAAGGCCAACTTCACCACGCCCTCCAGTTTTGCCGGCGCCCAGGCGCTGTACAGGAGCCTGGCGGCGAATCCCGCACTGCCGCCCGCGCAGCGCGCACAGCTGGCCGGGCTTGGCTACGGCTTCGTCGACACTGCGGTCACCGCACCGCTGACCACGCCCAGCGTCGATACCCTGAGCGTGTCGTATGCGTTCAACGACACGTTCCGCATGATGGCCGACGTGCAGCGCACCGACTGGCACTCGTTGCAGGCGGTCACCATCGACTTCGCCAATCCCTACCAGGCCACCGCGGTCGAGGCGTTCAACTGGGAGGACACGATGTTCTACGCGCTGGGCGGCGAATTCGACCTCAGCGATCGCTTCACCCTGCGTGCCGGTGTCGCGATGGACGAGACCCCGACCAACGACGGTGCCCGTACCCCGCGCCTGCCGGACAACGACCGCATGCTGTATTCGTTCGGTGCGACCTGGAACGTGTCGGACAACTTCAGCCTGGATGCGGCCTACACGCGCATCACCATCGACAGTCCCCGCGTCAATGCGGTGTCGTCGAGTGGTTCGCGCCTGATCGGCAGCTTCAAGGGACACGCCGACCTGCTTGGTCTGGCCGCGCAATACCGCTTCTAGACCTGCACGACGCGACACGAAAAACCCCGCCGAGGCGGGGTTTTTTTTTGCGATGCGCTCGCGCATGAACCGCTGGAGCCCGACGAGCGTTTGCTCAGATGCGACGCACCACGCGCGTCCAGTCACGCGCCGCGATCATTCGCCCAGCGTCAGCAACGACGCATTGCCGCCCGCAGCGGTGGTGTTGACCGAGATGGTTTTCTCGGTGGCAAAGCGCGGCAGATAGTGCGGGCCGCCGGCCTTGGGGCCGGTTCCGGACAGGTTCTGCCCGCCAAACGGCTGCACGCCGACCACCGCGCCGATCTGGTTGCGGTTGACGTAGACGTTGCCGACGTTGGCGCGTGCGCTGATGCGCTCGATGGTCTCGTCGATGCGCGAGTGGATGCCCAGGGTAAGACCGTAGCCGCTGGCATTGATGGCATCGATCACCGCATCGAGTTGCTCGGCCTTCCAGCGGATCACGTGCAGCGCCGGGCCGAAGTTCTCGCGCGTGAGCTGCGACAGCGACTGCAGTTCCCATGCACGCGGCGCGAAGAAGCTGCCGTTCGCAATGCCATCGTCCGTCGGAGCGGTGGCAATCGGCTTGGCGATGCCGGCCATCCTGGCGGCGTGGTCTTCGAGCAGTTTCAGCGCATCGGTGTCGATCACCGGGCCGACGTCGGTCGACAGCAGGCCGGGGTCGCCAACGCGCAGTTCGGCCATCGCACCGGCCAACATGTGCACGACCTTGTCAGCGATATCGTCCTGCACGAACAACACCCGCGCCGCCGAGCAGCGTTGGCCGGCGGATGTAAACGCCGAGGCCAGCGCATCCTTGACCAGTTGTTCGGGCAGTGCGGACGAGTCGGCGATCAAGGCGTTCTGGCCGCCGGTTTCCGCGATCAGCACGCCGATCGCGGCATCGCGCGCGGCGAGCGCACGGTTGATCGCGCGCGCGGTGTCGGTGGAGCCGGTGAAGGCGACGCCGGCCACGCGCGGATCCTTGGTCAGCGCGGCGCCGACGGTGGCGCCGTCGCCGGGCACGAACTGCAGCACGGCCTGCGGCACGCCGGCTTCGTGCAGCAGTTTCACCGCGGCAAATGCAATCAGGTTGGTTTGTTCGGCGGGCTTGGCGATCACCGCGTTGCCGGCCGCGAGTGCCGCCGCGATCTGGCCGGCGAAGATCGCCAGCGGGAAGTTCCACGGGCTGATGCACACAAACACGCCGCGCCCGGACAGCTGCAGCGTGTTGGACTCACCGGTCGGGCCGGGCAGCGGCTCGACCACGAACTGCCTGCGCGCCTGGCCGGCGTAATAGCGCAGGAAATCCACCGCCTCGCGCACCTCGGCAACGCCGTCGGGAATGGTTTTTCCGGCCTCTTTGGTGCACAACGCGATGTATTGCGGCATGCGTTGTTCAAGCAGGTCGGCGGCGTGTTCGAGGATCGCCGCGCGCGAGGCAGCCGGCGTGCAGTCCCAGGCCGGCTGCGCTGCCGTCGCATTGTGCAGGGCAAGCTCGACGGTCGCGCTGTCGGCGGCCTGCCACTGGCCGACGATCTGGCGGCGGTCGGCCGGGTTGGTCACCGCGATGTTGGGGCCTGACGGATTGGCGCCGGGCACCAGCGGCGCGGCGCGCCAGTCCGTCACGCAGGCGTTGACCTGTTCGGCCAGCGCGCGGAGCTGATCGTCGTTGGCGAGATTGACGCCCATCGAATTGTTCCTTTCATGGTGTTGGCTGCGGTAAAGATCCACCGGCAGCGGAATGCGGGGATGCGGGATCGCATCGAACGCCGCCACGGTTTCGATCGGGTCGCGGATCAGGTCGTCGATGGCGACATTTTCGTCGGTGATGCGGTTGACGAAGCTGGAGTTGGCGCCGTTTTCAAGCAGGCGCCGCACCAGGTACGGAAGCAGGTCTTCGTGTGATCCGACCGGTGCGTACACGCGGCAAGGCACATCGAGCCGGTCGGCGGGAATCACTTCGGCATACAGGTCGTCGCCCATGCCATGCAGCTTCTGGAACTCGAACGCGCGGCCATCGGCCAGGCGATGCACCGCCGCGATGGTCTGCGCATTGTGGGTGGCGAACATCGGATAAATCGCGTCGCTGGCGTCGAGCATCCGCTGTGCGCAGGCCAGGTAGCTGACATCGGTATTGGGCTTGCGCGTGAACACCGGATAGCCGATCTGGCCATCGACCTGTGCGCGTTTGATCTCGCTGTCCCAGTACGCGCCTTTCACCAGTCGCACGGGAATGCGGCGACCGCCGCGGCGTGCCAGGTCGGCGAGGAAATCGATCACGAACGGTGCGCGCTTCTGGTACGCCTGCACCGCCAGCCCGTAGCCTTCCCAGCCATCGAGCGACGGGTCAGAGTAGGCGGCGGCGATCACGTCGAGCGAGAGTTCCAGGCGCTCGGATTCTTCGGCGTCGATGGTGAAGCCGATACCGTGCGATTTTGCCAGCCGTGCCAGTTCGAGCACGTGCGGGACAAGCTCGGCCAACACCCGTTCGCGCTTGGCGTGCTCGTAGCGCGGATGCAATGCCGACAACTTCACCGAGATCGACGGCGCGGCGAACACATCGGCAAACGTGCCGCTGTTGCCGATGGCATCGATCGCCATGCGGTAGGCATCGAGATAACGCAGCGCGTCGGCGCCGGTCAGCGCGCCTTCGCCCAGCATGTCGAAGGAGTAACGATAATTCGCGTTGTCGCCCTTGCGGCCGCGCGCGAGCGCCTCGCCGATGCTGCGGCCCATCACGAACTGATGGCCCATGATCCGCATCGCCTGGCGCACGGCCAGGCGGATGACCGGCTCGCCGATGCGGCCGGCGAGACGCTGGAAGGCGTTGTGCGCGTCGCGCTTGGTGTCATCGGCCAGGTTGACCAGGCGTCCGGTCAGCATCAGGCCCCAGGTCGAGGCGTTGACCAGCACCGAATCGGACTGGCCCATGTGGCGCTTCCAGTCGGCGTCGCCCAGCTTGGCGCGGATCAGCTTGTCGGCGGTGCCCTGGTCGGGGATGCGCAGCAGCGCTTCGGCCACGCACATCAGCAGGACGCCTTCCTCGCTGCCCAGGTCGTATTGGCGCATGAACGCCTCGATCGCGCCCTGGTCGTGGGCCCGCGCGCGCACCCGGCGCACCAGGTCGGCGGCGGTGGACTGGATCGCGGCGCGATCGGCGTCGCCCCAACCGGGATGCGGTTGGCGCGCCTGGGCCAGCAGTTCGCCGACATGTTCAGTTTCATCGCGCACCCAGGCCGCGGTGATGGCCGAACGCAGCGCAGATGGCGGGGAAGGCAGTTCGGAAGACAGGAGGGCAGTCACAGGGCACCACAGGCACGTGAAGCCCGCGATTCTAGGGCTTGCGCGCGTGCGCGAACAGGGCGCGCCGCGCCGGCAATGTGTCTTTCGCTTGCCCGCAAATGCCTGTCGCAGCTACCATTTGCATGTTATCCGCAGCTCGCCGCCGCTTCTGCGCATGCTTTCGACCCCCCAAAGGTCGTGTGCAGGAAGGCTGCGCACGCGCCAGTCATGACGCCAACCAGGCACTCGGGGTTCGATGTGATGCAAGCCGGTCGTTTCAATCAGTGGGTCTCGCGCCACGTGGGCATGCGCCAAATGGGCGCGGTTCTCGCCGCCGCGGGGTTGTCCGCCTGCGCGTCGGATCATTCGGCCGACCCGGTGGAATGGCAGCTCAACATGGGGCGTGGCGTGACCACGTTGTCCAACCACGCCTACGACGCGCACATGATGGCGTTCTGGATCTGCGTCGGGATCGGCGTGGTGGTGTTTGGTGCGATGGCCTACGCGATCTTCGCCTTCCGCAAGTCGAAGGGCGCAGTCGCCGCCACGTTCACCCACAACACGACCGCCGAGGTGATCTGGACGGTTATCCCGGTCATCCTGCTGATCGGCATGTCGTGGCCGGCGACGGTCAAGTTGATCGCCATGTACGACACGCGCGACTCGGAAATGACCGTCAAGGTCACCGGCTACCAGTGGATGTGGAAGTACGACTACCTGGGCGAGGGCGTTGAATTCACCAGTCGCCTTGATCGCGAGAGCGACCGCATGCGCCAGGCCGGCGAACGCCCCAACATCAAGGACCACCCGCACTACCTGCTCGATGTCGACAACATGCTGGTGCTGCCGATCGACACCAAGGTCCGCTTCGTGATCACCGCCGACGACGTCATCCACTCGTGGTGGGTGCCGGCGCTGGGCTGGAAGCAGGATGCGATCCCCGGCATCGTCAACGAGGCCTGGGCCGACATCCAGAAGCCCGGCATCTATCGTGGCCAGTGCGCCGAGCTGTGCGGCAAGGACCATGGCTTCATGCCGATCGTGGTCAAGGCCGTGTCGAAGGCCGAATACAGGCAGTGGCTGGCTGCGCAGAAGGCCCGTAATGCGCCGCCCGCTCCCGCCGCCGTGCCTGCGCCCGCTCCCGCCCCGGCTCCCGCCGATGCGGCGCCGGTGCAGGACGAGGTTCCGGCGACCACCGCGCAAACACATCCGCAAGCCACCGCACCTGCGGCGGGCTGATCGGCACCTGATTCAGAACGACACGTTCAACGACACGTATCCGAGGTAGGCAGCACATGTCCACGTATTCCGCAGCCGCAGGTCACGACGCACAGGCCCATGACGACCACGGCCACAAGCAGGGCTTCGTCGATCGTTGGTTGTTTTCGACCAACCACAAGGACATCGGCACGCTCTACCTGATTTTCAGCTTCATCATGTTCATCGTCGGGGCGGGGTTCTCGGTGGTGATCCGCAGTGAACTGACGATCCCGGGCCTGCAATTGGTCAAGCCCGAGTTCTTCAACCAGATGACCACGCTGCATGCGCTGGTGATGATCTTCGGCGGCATCATGCCGGCGTTCGTCGGCCTGGGTAACTGGATGATCCCGCTGCAGATCGGCGCGCCGGACATGGCGCTGCCGCGCATGAACAACTGGTCGTTCTGGATCCTGCCGTTCGCGTTCATCATGCTGCTGTCGACGCTGTTCATGCCGGGCGGCGCGCCTGCCGGCGGCTGGACCATGTACCCGCCGCTGATGTTGCAGGGCGGCTCCAACGTCGCGTTCACCATCTTCGCCGTGCACATGATGGGCATCAGTTCGATCATGGGTGCGATCAACATCATCGCCACCTCGCTGAACATGCGTGCGCCGGGCATGGACCTGTTGAAAATGCCGCTGTTCACGTGGTCGTGGCTGATCACCGCGTTCCTGCTGATCGCGGTGATGCCGGTGTTGGCCGGCGCGGTGACGATGCTGCTCACCGACAAGTTCTTCGGCACCAGCTTCTTCAATGCCGCCGGCGGCGGCGATCCGGTGATGTACCAGCACATCTTCTGGTTCTTCGGCCATCCGGAGGTCTACATCATGATCCTGCCGGCATTCGGCATCGTCAGCGAGATCATCCCGACGTTCTCGCGCAAGCCGTTGTTCGGCTACCAGGCGATGGTGTACGCGCTGGCCTCGATCGCGTTCCTGTCGTTCATCGTGTGGGCGCACCACATGTTCGCGGTCGGCATGCCGCTGGGCGGCGAGATCTACTTCATGTACGCGACCATGCTGATTTCCGTGCCCACGGGCGTGAAGATCTTCAACTGGGTCAGCACGATGTGGAAGGGATCGCTGACGTTCGAGACGCCGATGCTGTGGGCGCTTGCGTTCGTGGTGTTGTTCGCGATCGGCGGCTTCTCCGGCTTGATGCTGGCGATCGTGCCGGCCGACTTCCAGTACCACGACACCTATTTCGTGGTCGCGCACTTCCATTACGTGCTGGTCACCGGCGCGCTGTTCGCGATCATCGCCGGCGTCTATTACTGGTGGCCCAAGTGGACCGGCCGCATGTACAGCGAGTTCTGGGGCAAGTTCCACTTTTGGTGGTCGCTGGTGTTCGTCAACGTGCTGTTCTTCCCGCAGCACTTCCTTGGCCTGGCTGGCATGCCGCGCCGCATCCCCGACTACAACGTGGTGTTCGCGGACTGGAACCTGGTCAGCTCGATCGGTGCGTTCGGAATGTTCGTCACGCCCTTCCTGATGTTCGCGATCCTGTGGAGCTCCAAGCGCAACGGCGCCAAGGCCACCGACCGCGTCTGGGAAGGCGCGCACGGACTGGAGTGGACGGTACCGTCGCCAGCCCCGCACCACACGTTCACCACGCCGCCGATCATCCATGATGGCGACCTGGCGCACGGCGACATCCACCACTAAGCCACGTGCACGCGCAGGCCATGACGCCCACCCAGCCACACGATGAAAATACCGAGCGCCGCCGCCGCGTGCGCCGCACGGTATGGATCTTCGTTGTCGTGGTGGTGGTGATCTACATCGCCTTCATCCTGAGCGGGGTTCTGGCCTCATGAACACGCCTGGCAACACACCGGACGAAATACAGGGCCACAACACGCCGCCCGGCAAGCCGGCCAGCAAGAGCAGCAACCGCGGCATCGTCAAGATGGTCGGCGTGGCGATGGCGGCATTTGCCTTCACGTTTGCGCTGGTGCCGATGTACCGGATTGCCTGCGAAAAAGTGTTTGGCGTGCGCCTTGAAAAAAGCGCGGTCGATGGCGAGCGCGCCGCGGCACTCGGACGCGGCAAGAGCGATCGCCTGATCACCGTGCAGTTCGACGGCGGCGTCAATTCCAAGCTGCCGTGGTCGTTCCACCCGCAAGTGACCACCATGCGCGTGCGTCCCGGCGAGCAGTACGACACGATGTTCTATGCCCGCAACAACGGCACGCGCGCCATCGTCGGCAATGCCGTGCCCTCGATTGCACCGGCGCGCGCCTCGGGTTATTTCAGCAAGACCGAATGCTTCTGCTTCACCGCGCAGACCCTGGCGGCCGGCGAGGCGCGCGACATGCCGGTACGCTTCATCATCGCGCCCAACCTGCCTGACGACGTCAACACGATCACCCTGTCCTACACGTTCTTCAAGAACGATGCATTGACCACGCAGCTCGTGGCGCCGACCGGTTCGGTCGTCCCGGCGCGCGCGGCTCCCTAGAATTCGCAAGCCCGAACGGAACACCACCATGGCCCAAGCCCACGCCGCTCCCGATCCCAACGCCTACTTCGTGCCGCACAGCAGCCGTTGGCCGGTGTTCGCCTCGGTGTTCCTGTTCATCACGATGCTCGGCTTCGCCAACTGGTTGAACCAGACCAGCTGGGGCAAGGAAACATTCTTCGTCGGCGTGATCGGGCTGCTTGCGATCCTGTTCAAGTGGTTTGCCGACGTGATCCTCGAATCGGTTTCCGGCTTTTACAACAAGCAGGTCGACGGTTCGTTCCGGATGGGCATGGTGTGGTTCATTTTTTCCGAAGTGATGTTCTTCGGCGCGTTTTTCGGCGCGTTGTTCTACACCCGCCAGTACGCATTGCCGTGGCTCGGCGGCAGCGGCGACGGCGTGATGACCAATGCGCTGTTGTGGGATGGCTTCACCGCCGCGTGGCCGTCCAGCGGCCCGGGCGAAGTCGGCGGCCAGTTCCAGACCATCGCGCCGTGGGGCCTGCCGCTACTCAACACGCTGATCCTGCTGACCTCGGGCATCACGGTCACCATCGCCCATCACGCGTTGCGCGCCGGCAACCGCAAGCAATTGCTGGTGTTCCTGGGTTTGACCGTGTTGCTGGGCTGCACCTTCCTGTTCTTCCAGGTCGAGGAATACATCCACGCCTACACCGCGCTCAACCTGACCATGGGTTCGGGCATCTACGGTTCGACATTCTTCATGCTGACCGGTTTCCACGGCGCGCACGTGACCCTGGGTACGATCATGCTGGCGATCATCTGGCTGCGCTGCGCCAAGGGTCATTTCACCAAGGACAACCATTTCGCGTTCGAGGCGGTAGCCTGGTACTGGCATTTCGTCGACGTGGTGTGGCTGGGCCTGTTCCTGTTCGTCTACGTGCTGTAACGCCACGGATGGAGAACCGGGCATCGTGAGCGGCCAAAGCGGCGCACGGTTTCCGTAATGCAGGCAGGCGACGGCTGGCCGTCGCTATTTTGTCCTTGCGATGTCCAAATCGCTGCCTGAGACCTGCCTGCACACGATTCGAAGCTTCAACGTCCAACGCCGTGCGGCGTGATCCAGCCCATGTACATCGCCAGGATCACCACCGCGATCAACGCGACCGACAACGCGATGCGGCGCGTCAATGCGTCCACGGTGCGCTTGGTCTGGCCCTTGTCGACCAGCATGTAATACAGCCCGGCACCGAGGTTCCACACAATGACGATCAGGAAAGCGACGATCAGCAGCATTTTCAGCGAATCGTTCATGTGGGTCTCCGGTGTGATCTGCCCGTGAGGCAATTATCGCAGCCCCGGAGTCGATGCGCGTGAGTCGTCGTCGCGATTTGTGGATGCTGTGGCCGCTGGCGTTGCTGGTCGCCGTGACGTTCAGCGCGCTGGGCATGTGGCAGCTGGGACGCATGCAGCAAAAGCAGGCCATGCTGGACGCCGTGCAGCAGGTGTTGCAGCAACGCCAGGTGCGCCCGCTGGCATTGGCTGCAGCCCCTGCACGTGCGCGCGACTATGACTGGGCAGGCGGCCGCGGCCAGTTCACCGACGCGCCTGCGGTGCTGCTCGATAACCAGCAACATGCCGATCGCGCCGGCGTACGCGTGTATCGCGTGTTCCAGCCAGACACGGCAGCGGCGACGCCGCTGCTGGTTGAGCTGGGCTGGTTGCCCTTGCCCGGCGACCGCACGTTGCCGCGCGTGCCACGGCCGCAAGGCCAGTGGCAGGTCGCCGGCTTGCTGGCGCCCCCGCCGGCGCACGGGGTCATGGCCGCCGTGGCCGTGGCGCAGCCAGGTGGCGTCGTGCTGACCACGGGCCTGGATGCTCCCAGCTTGCCGGCGGATCTTGCACAGCCAAGCCTGGCGCCGCGCGTGCTCAAGCTCGACCCGACCATTGCGCTGGGCTATGCGCGCGACCTGGATATCCTGCCCAATACGTTGCCGCCCGAGCGCCACCTTGGCTACGCCGTGCAGTGGTTCGCGCTGGCGCTGGCCGTGCTGGCGACCGCACTGCTGTTGACCTTCCGCAAACGCAAACCCGCAAAGAACCCACCATGACGACACCCGAGCCACGCCGCCGCGATCCACGTTCGCGCAACCGCAATCGCATGATGTTGCTCGCGATCGTCGCGATTTTCATCGGCGGCATGATCGTGGCCGGCACGCTGCGGTTTTCCGGCTGGCAACCGGCCGGAATGAAGAACAATGGTGAGCTGCTCAAGCCACCGACCGACCTGCGTGCGCGTGTACCAATGCTTGTCGATGGAGGCCAATATCAGTGGAATCCGGTCGAGCGCCGCTGGCGCATCATGCTGGCGCCGCCGGTGGGTTGTGCCGACGAATGCGTGGAGCTGGCGCGCGAACTCGACCTGGTCTGGCAGCTGTTCGGCAAGGATGCCGACAAGGTCGACATCCTGTGGATCGGTGCGCCGCCGCAGGGTGCGATCCGCAACGCGGCCACGCGCGTGCTGCGCGCGGATCCAGCGCTGCGCTCGCAGCTGCCGCGGGTCGATGATCCGGCCGGCGTGCCGGTGTACGTGGTCGATCCAAATGGCTTCGTCATCCTGCGCTACGCACCGGGCTTCGATCCGGGCGGGCTGCGCGCGGACGTTGCAAAACTGCTGAAATTGATGTGATGCGATTGCCATGAAAGCAGCTGCCGCACGCGCCGCACCCAGGCCCGCCATGCCCAAGCCTGCCATGCCCAGGCCAATGGTTTACAAGCATTTCCATCGCATCGCCTGGCTCGCCGTGGCGCTGGCCTTGGGGGTGATCGTGTTCGGCGCGTTCGTGCGCCTGTCCAATGCGGGGCTGAGTTGTCCTGACTGGCCGACCTGCTACGGCCGAGCGGCGTGGCCAACCGCCAGCAGCCAGGCCATCGACCACGCCGCCACCGCAATCCGTCCGGTCGAGGTGCACAAGGCCTGGCGCGAACAGCTGCATCGGATGCTGGCCGGCGCGCTGGGCGTACTGGTGTTGTCACTGGCGCTGCTGGCGGCGCGCAAACGCAGGTTCGGTATCGCGCAGATCATCGCGGCGTCGCTGCTGGTCGCGGTCGCCATCGGCCTGTACATGCGCGGGCAGCATGCGGCCGCCTCGATGCTGGCGATCGGCGGCGAGGCAATCCTGCTGTTCGCCGCGCTGCGCTGGTCAAACGTCGACCTCGCGCGCACGGCGACATTGACGCTCGCGCTGATCATCTTCCAGGCGCTGCTGGGCATGTGGACGGTGACCTGGCTGCTCAAGCCGATCGTGGTGATGGGCCATGTGCTGGGCGGCCTGGCCACGTTTGCGCTGCTGGCGTGGATGGCGTGGCGGGCAACGCATTCGCCGATCCGGCTGGCCGATGCGCAGGTGCTGCGGCGCTGGGTGATCGCGGTGCTGGCGGTGCTGGCGGTGCAGATCGCGCTGGGCGGCTGGACCAGCGCCAACTACGCGGCGCTTGCCTGCGCCAATGATTTCCCCAAATGCGTCGGCCAGTGGTGGCCGCCGCATGATTTCCGCGAAGGCTTCGTGCTGTGGCGCGGCATCGGGGTGGACTACGAGGGAGGCGTGCTGGATGGCGCCTCGCGCATCGCCATCCATCTTGCGCACCGGATGATGGCGGTGGTGGCGTTCTGCGCACTGATCGCGCTAATGCTGCGGCTGCTGCGCACGCCGGGCCTGCGAGGCTGGGCGGTGCTGCTGGGCGGGCTTGCCTGCGCCCAGGTCGCGCTGGGCATTGGCAACGTCATGCTGTCGCTGCCGCTGGATGTTGCGGTGGCGCATAACGCCGGCGCGGCATTGCTATTGTTCGTGCTGGTGTCGTTGCTGGCACGCCTGCGGACAATCGACTGATGCATGCAATCGTCGGCCAATACTGGGAGTTGACCAAGCCGCGCGTGGTCTCGCTGATCGTGTTCACCGCATTGGTGGGCATGTTCCTGGCCGTCCCCGGATTGCCACCCCTGCGCGAAGCGGTGTTCGGCTTGCTGGGCATCTGGCTGGCCGCCGCATCGGCCGCTGCAATCAACCATCTGATCGACCAGCACATCGACAAGGTGATGGTGCGTACCGCCAACCGGCCCTTGGCGACGGGCACCTTGAATCCCTCCCAGGTGCTGGCGTTCGCGGTGTTGCTGGGCGCGGCGTCGATGACCATCCTGATCGCGCTGGTCAATCCGCTGACGGCCGCGCTGACGTTCGCCTCGCTGATCGGCTACGCCATCATCTACACCGGCTACCTCAAGCGCGCCACGCCGCAGAACATCGTCATCGGCGGCATGGCCGGCGCCGCCCCGCCGCTGCTGGGCTGGGCCGCGGTGACCAACATGCAGGGGCCGTGGGACTGGCCATACGCCTGGTTGCTGGTGCTGATCATCTTCGTGTGGACGCCTCCGCATTTCTGGGCGCTGGCGATCTTCCGCCGCGCCGATTACGCGCGTGCGCTGGTGCCGATGCTGCCGGTCACGCACGGGGTGGAGTACACGCGTTGGCAGATCCTGCTGTACACGGTGCTGCTGTTCGTGGTCACCATGTTGCCGGTGGTCTTCGGCATGAGCGGGTGGTTCTACCTCGGCGGCGCGGTCGTACTGGGCGTCATGTTCCTCTGGTATGCATGGAAGCTGATGGACCCGCCGGATGAATTCTTCGCCATGCGCGTGTTCAATTATTCGGTCGTCTACCTGATGGCGCTGTTTGCATTCCTGCTGGTCGACCACTGGCTGTTGCCGTGGCTGCAGCCGGCGGGGCTGCAGTTCCAGAGCATCTAGTGCACGTTGCATCGTGCCGGGTGCTTGTGCGATGAGTTCTCGCCGTGCACATGGAGGATGCGGCATTGATGCGAGGTCCCCGCGGGTTTCACCGTAGTGCCAGTCCTGCAGCCTGCAGCGGAGGCGACCCCGGGTTTGCCGGCGGTTAGCGATTCGTCGCCGGCGGTCGTGGCAAGCGTCCCGGACAAGCGCTGAACATCAGCGCGTGCGCGCCATCAGCAACGCACGCAGTTCGGATTTATCGGCCTCGTCCAGGCTGGATTCGCCCTGTTTGGCCTGCAATTCATCGACGCGCTGCTGCAGCATCTGCTTGTCGAGTTGCGCCATGGTGTCGAGGAACTCCTCGCGCCAGTGCGCTTCCTCGCCGGGTGCCGTCTGGCTGGCGAGTTTCTGCAGGGCCGTGGCTTCCTCGCGGCCCTCGAAGTGTTCAAGCAGGCTGCCGGTGGAGATGTCGGGACGCGCGCTGACCAGCGCGATCAGCTCGGTCAACAGCTCGATGCCGGGCTGGCGCAGCGCGACGAAACGGTACGGCGGCTGCAGTTCAAGCGCCAGCGCAGGCTGTTGCAGCAGGAACGCGATCGCGCTGCGCACCAGGCTGCGTTTGGGCGTGTTGCTGGTGGATACGTTGCGCGCACGGTGCACCGGCACATGGGTGGCGGCGGCGCTGTTGCGGGCGCCTACGCCCGTGAGTTCGGTCAGCCGCTGTTGCATGAGATCACCGAAAGCGCCTTCTGGAATCTGCGCCAGCATCGGCTTGGCGCGCTCGGCCAGGCGCGCCTTGCCATCGAGCGTGGCAAGGTTGACATCGACGGCGAGCGAGTCGAACAGGAATTGCGACAGCGGCGTGGCGTGCTGCAGCCGCGCATCGAATCCGGCGGCGCCTTCGCTTCTCACCAGCGTATCGGGGTCCTCGCCGTCGGGCAGGAACAGGAAAAACGCCTGGCGACCGTCTTTCATGCGCGGCAGCACCGATTCCATTGCGCGCGTCGCCGCCTTGCGGCCCGCGTTGTCGCCGTCGAAGCAGAAATACACGTCGGGCGCATTGCGAAACAGCAATTCGGCGTGGTCTGGCGTGGTCGCCGTGCCCAGCGTGGCCACGGCCTGGGTGACGCCATGCTGGAACAGCGCGATCACGTCCATGTAGCCTTCGACCACGATCAGTCGCTCGATCTTCGAATGGGTCTGCCGCACCTGCCACAGGCCATAGAGTTCGCGACCCTTGTGGAACAGCGTGGTCTCCGGTGAGTTGAGATATTTCGGCGTGCCTTGCGGATCCATCACGCGGCCACCGAACGCGATCACGCGGCCGCGGCGATCGTGGATCGGGAACATCACCCGGTCGCGGAATTTGTCGTAGACGTGGTTCTTGTCGTTCTTCGACAGCAGTCCGGCGCGCTCGAGCAAATCCATGCGTCGCGGATCGGTGCCAAGCGCATCCTTCAATGCATTGAAGCCGTCGGGGGCATAACCGACGCCGAATTGCGTGCGGATGTGGTCGTCGACGCCGCGCCGGTCAAGGTAGTCGCGCGCCTTTGCGTTATCGGCCAGGTGCTGCTGGAAGAAAAGCGCTGCGGCGTGCAGGGTGTCGTACAGATCGTGGCTGTCGGGATTCTCGTTGCGTTGCTGGGTATCGCGCGGCACCTCGATGCCGGCGCGCTTGGCCAGTTCGTCGACCGCGTCGAGGAACTCGAGGCGGTCGTAATTGATCAGGAACGAGATCGCGGTGCCATGCGCGCCGCAGCCGAAGCAGTGGTAGAACTGCTTGACCGGCGAGACCGTGAACGAGGGCGAGCGCTCGTCGTGGAACGGACAGCGCGCCGAATATTCCTTGCCCTGGCGCTTGAGCGGCACGCGCGCGTTGACCACCTCGACGATATCCGTCCGGGCCAAGAGGTCATCGATGAACGCGTCGGGGATGCGGGCCATGGGCGCCATGATCGCACCTGCCGGTCGCAGCGGTCTTTCGATATCTTCAAGGCGCATGACGCCAACCCGCTCCTGCGAACGGGCTATCCGGTGTGCGTCGTTACGGGCTTGCGACGTGGCCTGCCGGGGTGTCGACGGGACGTCGCGCGGACATGCGCTCATCGATCACCGCGGTGATCAGCGCGCCGATGAAGAACACCGCTGCGGCGTAGTACATCCACATCAACAGCAGCACCAGGGTGCCCATCGAGCCATAAGCGCTGCCGGGCGCGGCTTCGGTCAGGTACAGGCCGATCGCCCAGCGGCCGAGCACGAACAGCCCCGAGGTGATCATTCCGCCAAAGAGTGCCTGCCGCCAGCGCACGCGACGGTCGGGCAGGTAGTGGTAAAGGAAGGCAAAGGCCAGCGCATACAGTGCCAGTGAACTGAGGTTGCCCAGGATGGGCAGGATCACCGGCAGGCGCGCGAACACCACCTGCAAGGCGGTGGTCAGTGTCATCGAAACGATCAGCAGGAAGCCCAGCGCGAACACCACGCCAAACGACAGGATCCGTTTGCGGATCCACGGCCAGATGCCGGCCAGTTGCGCGGCATCACTGTGGAAGATCAGGTTCAACGCGATCTGCAGCCGCGCGAATACGGCGGTGGCCCCCAGGAACAGCAGCGCGGTGCTCCACACGCCCGCGAGCGAGCCGATGTCCGGCCGGCGCTGGGCATTGGCGATGACGGTCATCGCCACGTCGCGCGCCTCCGTGCCGGCGAGGTCGCCCATCTGTTGCATCAACGCCTCCTGCGCGGACGGATACAGCGAGGCGGTCAGCCACAGCAGCAGGAGCAGCAACGGCGCCAGCGACAGCAAGGTATAGAACGACAGCGCCGCCGCGTGGGTCAGCAGGTCGGTCTCGAAGAAGCGGCGCGCCAAGGCTGCCGGCAGGCTTTCGTGCAGGCGACGCACGTATTTTTGCAGTCGATC
>JBBSST010000005.1:0-116361 GCA_038241735.1 Lysobacterales bacterium | reverse complement strand
GGTCTCGTTGAGCAATTGCGTCAATGCCGAAGTGGCCATCGGCCCGCGCCAGATCATCGGCGTGTCCTGCTCGACCAGCAGGCCGATCGACATCGCCTCGATCCCGTGCGCCTGCATCGGCAGGATCGACTTGCCATCCGGGCTGTCCGGCCGCCCCGACAACCCCAGCATCGTCGGGATGCTCGGGCCATACACATCTGCGTCCAGCACCCCGACCCGGGCACCCTGCGCGGCCAACGCCAGGGCCAGGTTTACGGCGGTGGTCGACTTGCCCACCCCGCCCTTGCCCGAACCAATCGCGATGATGTTGCGGATCCGTGGCAAGGGGCTGAGTTTGGGCTGCACGGCGTGGGCTGAAATTCGCGTGTTCAATGACGTCTCGTTTCGTCTCGGGGACGGATCTGAATGCCTGCGCGCAAGTTTACCGCCCGAGCCCTGTCAATCGCTCCTCTTGCCACCGATACCGCATGGAACGAATGGACGGAAATGCCCCGTGCGCGCCACAAATAAAGCGACCAGCCGTCTATATGGCGGACGTTACGGGCCTATGTAATTTGTGTTAGAGCCGTGTTACTTTCGGGATAACGTCCGTATCTTCAGGGTTTCAGGGGAGGCTAGGGAACGTTAATCAGCCAGGGGAATGGCTTTCACGATCGATTTTTCTACTTACGTTTGGGGGATTCAACGAATGACTCGCATAGCATCTTCGTTTGTTCGCAGCCGTCTGAGTGCCGCGCTCTTCGCCGCGATGGTCCTTCCTGTCGCCGGGGCCGCATTTGCCCAGGACGCAGAACAGGATACGCAGACAAGGGCCGCTTCAACCGAAGCCAAAACGCTCGACAAGGTCGTCGTCACCGGCTCGCTCATCCCGACCTCGCAGATCGAGACCGCCACGCCGGTGATGACAATCACCGCCGAAGACATCAAGGCGCGTGGCTTCAACAGCGTGACTGATGTTTTGCAGAAGAGCTCCTTCGCCACCGGCGGTGTCCAGGGTGCTCAGAGCTCTGCCTCGTTCACCCAGGGCGCGGAAACGATCAGCCTGTTCGGCCTTGATCCTGGTTACGTGAAATACCTGATCGACGGCCGCCCGATGGCCAACTATCCTGCCCTGTACAACGGCAGCTCGACCTTCAACAACATCAGCGGCATCCCGGTTGATTTGGTGGATCGCATCGAGATCCTGCCCGGTGGCCAGTCTTCCCTGTATGGCTCCGACGCCATTGCCGGCGTCATCAACATCATCCTGAAGAAGAGGCTGGACGGCACCGTGCTCAACGTGCGCGGTGGCTGGTACGCACATGGCGGCGGCGCCAGCACCCGGGTCACGCTCTCGCATGGCTTCGGCAGCGACGATGGCCGCTTCAACGGTCTTTTCGGCATCCAGCACCAGGAGCGCGACCCGATCTGGGGCTACCAGCGCGACCAGACCAAGCAGTTCAACGTCAACGGTTACAGCAAACCGCTCGCCAGCCGCGATTATCTGGTCTTCAGCCCGTTCACCAGCTACAAGTTCGTCGACCCGGCCAGCTGCGCCAATGTCACCAGTGGGTTCGGCGGCACCGAGGGCCTGCAGACCCGCCCCGGATTTGGCGACGCGAACTACTGCGGTTCGCTGTTCTCGCCGGGCTACCGGACGATCATGAACGAGAAGAAGAGCACGCAGGTGTATAGCCACGCGACCTTCGACATCAGTGACAGTGCCCAGCTGTATGGCGATGTGCTGTTCAACAAGGAGAAGACCAGTTACCACGTCGGTTCGAACTTCACCTGGTGGGGAACCGGCGTGAAGTGGGGCTACTTCTACGACCCGGACCTGGACGATCTCGTCAACCTGCAGCGTGCCTTCACGCCCGAGGACATGGGTCCCGGCGGTTTCCGCAACTCGATGAGCAGCGACGAGAGCCAGTCGTATTCGGTCTCCTTTGGCGTGGACGGCACCTTCGCCAGCGACTGGGATTACGACATCGGCTTCACCCGAACCCAGTACGACCTGGACGAGACCAGTTGGGTGCGCTTCGCTGATCCGATCAACGACTACTTCCAGCAACACGTGCTCGGCCCGCAACTCGGGCTTGACCCCTATTACAACGCGTACCCGGTGTTCCAGCCAAATTACGGCGCGTTCTACACCATCATGTCGCAGGACGATTTCGAGAGCTTCAGCGGCTTTGCGACCTCCAAGAGCAAGACCTCCGACAACATGCTGCGTGCGCAGGTCACCAATGGCGGATTGTTTTCGTTGCCCGGCGGTGATGCGGGTATCGCGATTGCATTGGAGGGTGGAAACCAGAAATGGGATTACACACCGGCGCCAGGCTTCCTGAATGGGGATATCTGGGGCCAGACCTCGGTTGCCGGCGGTGGCGATCGCACCCGCTACGCAGCTACCGCTGAACTGCGCTTGCCGGTTTGGAAGATGCTCACAATGACAGCTTCTGGCCGCTACGACGCTTTCAAGGCAGCCGGCAACACGGTCGACAAACCTACCTACAGCATCGGCCTGGAATTCCGCCCACTCGACACGCTGCTGTTCCGCGGCAAATATGGCACTGCATTCAAGGCGCCGACGCTTTCCGACATGTTCATGGGCATCAGCGGGTTTTATTCGACGGTTATCGATTATTACCAGTGTTCGCTCCGTGGATTCGGGCCTGACGCCATCGAGGACTGCCCGGGTGCGTATTCCAGCCGCCAATATTTCGGAACCCAGTCCGGCAACACCGAACTGGATCCGATCACCGCGAAGGTCTGGAGCGCAGGCGCCGTGTGGGCACCGGTCGACCGGCTGTCCATCAGCGTCGACTACCTGCACTGGGACATCGAGGACGAAGTCACCCAGCAAAGTGCCAACGCCTTGTCGTTGCAGGATTACCGCTGCCGTACCGGCATCGACGACGTCAACTCGGCACTGTGCCAGGCTGCATTCAGCCAGGTCACGCGCAACGCAGCCGGGTTCATCACGGAGATCTACACGCCGAAGATCAACGTGTCGCGCGAGACCCTCAATGCGGTCACCCTGGCCGCGAACTACCAGTGGGAAACCGATAGGGTTGGCTCGTTCCTGGCTCGTGGCTCATTCACCGAGAACCTCAAGCACGAATACCAGCAGTACGACGAAGATCCCATGATCAACCTGCTCACCAATCCCTATTGGAGCTCGGATCCGGTGCGCAAGGCCGATGCCTCGCTGAGCTGGAAGGTGTCCCGATTCAACACTACGATGTACGCGAACTGGTTCGACAGCACGCCGAATTACGCCGCGCAAATCACCGACAAGGGCTATGCGGGCAACCGGGCCGGCACGCTGCCGTCGCACATCAGCTGGAATCTGAGCCTTGGCTACAACCCGATCCCGCAGGTGCAGTTGTCGTTCATGGTCAACAACCTGTTCGACAAGATGCCGCCGATGGACCGGAGCTATCCGGGCACGACGGGTCAACCGTATAACGGCGGCAATTTCGACGTGTACGGGCGCGCGTTCTATCTTGAAGCCAGGTATACGTTTGGTGCCAAGGAATAACGTCAGGGCGTGATTCCGCAACTGAAGCCCCGTCGATGACGGGGCTTTTTTTGTGGCCTTGACTGGCGCTGGCGCATTACGCGCTCCATACGCAATCGAATGCGGTATAAAAGACCACGGATCAGAGCGCGGGAAACAACGCCTCCGTATCAAGCCATCCATCGACTATCCATTGGAGTGCAACATGCACAAGAAACTGATTGCCGCTGCCATCGCCCTGCCCCTGCTGGTACTGGCCATGGCGGCATCCGCACAAAGCTCGCCGAATGGCCGCTGGAAGACCATCGACGATGAAACCGGCAAGGTGAAGTCGATCGTCGAGATCACCCAGGCCGCCAATGGCACGCTGCAGGGCAAGGTGGTCGAGGTATTGCAGTCCGACAAAGGCCCCAACCCCACCTGCGACAAATGCAAGGGCGCCAACAAGGACAAGCCGGTCAAGGGCATGACCATCCTTTGGGACCTGAAGAAGGATGGCGCGCAATGGAGCGGCGGCACGGTGCTCGACCCTGCCAACGGCAAGACCTACAAGTCAAAGGTCGAATTGCTCGAGGGCGGCAAGAAACTCGGCATGTCCGGCTGCTTCGCCTTCATCTGCCGGCAGCAGGTGTGGGTACGCGAATAACCGCGGCTCGCTGAAGAAAATCCAGGGCCCGGCGTTTGCCGGGCTTTTTCTTGCGCGCCTGGATATCGCCCGCCGCAACGCAAGGCCCGCGCAGGACGCTCGTGCAGGAGCCCGCAGCGCGCGCGGCGCTTCCGGCACGCATGCGATAATCGCGACCCCATCGCACGCCGCCTCGCCATGCCTCGTACCGCGCTTGTCACCACCGCCCTGCCCTACGCCAATGGCCCGCTGCACCTGGGTCATCTGGTGGGCTACATCCAGGCTGATATCTGGGTGCGTGCGCGACGCATGTCCGGCAACACCACGCATTTTGTTTGCGCCGACGACACCCACGGCACACCGATCATGCTCGCCGCTGAAAAAGCCGGCACCACGCCCGAACAGTTCATCGCCGGCATCCAGGCCAGCCACGAGCGTGATTTCGCCGCATTCGGCGTGGCCTTCGACCATTACGACTCCACCCACTCGGCCGGCAACCGCGCGCTGACCGAGTCGATCTACGCCACGCTCGACAGCAACGGCTACATCTCGCATCGCTCGGTGGCGCAGCTGTACGACCCGATCAAGGGCATGTTCCTGCCCGATCGCTACGTCAAGGGCATCTGCCCCCGTTGCGGCACGCCGGACCAGTACGGCGACAACTGCGAGCATTGCGGTGCGACCTATTCGCCGACCGAACTCAAATCACCGTATTCGGTGGTCAGCGGCGCCACGCCGGAGTTGCGCGAGTCGGAACATTTTTTCTTCGAGGTCGGGCAGTTCGAGGATTTCCTGCGCCAATGGCTGGCCGGCGATGTCGCCGTACCCGGGGTCAAGGCCAAGCTGATGGAATGGCTTGATGGCGAAGGCGGCTTGCGGGCCTGGGATATCTCACGCGACGCGCCGTATTTTGGTTTCGAGATCCCGGGGCATCCCGGCAAATTCCTGTACGTCTGGCTGGATGCGCCGATCGGTTACCTCAGCAGCTTCCAGGCGCTGTGCGCACGCGAAGGCCTGGACTTCCTTGATTTCATGGCCCCGGGCAGCGCCGCCGAACTGCATCATTTCATCGGCAAGGACATCGTCAATTTCCACGGCCTGTTCTGGCCCGCCGTGCTGCACGGCGCCGGCATGCGCGCACCGACGCGGCTGCACGTCAACGGCTACCTCACCGTCGACGGCGCCAAGATGTCCAAATCGCGCGGTACGTTCGTGATGGCGCGTACCTATCTCGACCATGGCCTCGCGCCGGAAGCCCTGCGTTACTACTTCGCCGCCAAGTCGTCGGGCGGCGTCGATGACCTCGACCTCAACCTGACCGATTTCATTGCCCGCGTGAATGCCGACCTGGTCGGCAAGTTCGTCAACCTCGCCAGCCGCTGCGCCGGATTCATCGAGAAGCGTTTCGATGGCCGTCTCGCCGCCGCATTGCCGGAGCCGGCCAGCTATGCGCGCTTCGTCGAGGCATTGGCGTCGATCCGCGATGCCTATGAACGCAATGAACCGGCGACCGTGCTGCGCCTGACCATGGCGCTGGCCGACGAGGCCAACCGCTACATCGACGAGCACAAGCCCTGGGTGCTGGCAAAGCAGGAAGGTGGCGATGCCGACCTGCATGCCGTGTGCAGCCAGGGACTCAACCTGTTCCGCGTACTTGCGGCCGCGCTGCGGCCCGTGTTGCCCGCCATGGCACGGCAGATCGAAGACTTCCTCGCCGCGCCGGTGGCGGAGTGGAGCGATCTTGACGCACCGCTACTCGGCCATGCCATCAAGCCTTACAGCCCACTATTCACCCGTATCGACCCGAAGCAGATTGAAGCCATGACCGAAGCGAGCAAGGAAGACCTGAAGACCACCACCGCACGCGCGGTAGGAGCGACTTCAGTCGCGAACGTTTCCTCGGTGCCTGCCGAAGCGCTTGCTTCTCAAGCTGCACGGGTGACGAGCGAACTCATCGGCATCGACGACTTTGCCAAGCTCGACCTGCGCATCGGCACGGTATTGGCCTGTGAATTTGTCGAAGGTTCCGACAAATTGCTGCGTTTCGAACTCGACGCGGGTGACCTCGGCAAACGACAGATTTTTTCCGGCATCCGCGCCAGCTACGGCGAACCCGACGCACTGGTTGGCCGCAATGTCGTGTTTATCGCCAACCGTGCGCCGCGCAAGATGCGTTTTGGCGTCAGCGAAGGCATGATTTTGTCGGCCGGTTTCGATGGCGGCAGCCTGGCATTACTCGCAGCCGACGAAAGTGCGCAAGCAGGAATGCTGGTCAGGTGATGCCGTCGCCCTGGTCCGTCATTGCCGCGAAAACGGCGATGATGGCCTGAAGAAAAACCGCCGGAAGCAACCACGGATGTCCAGCGACCTCATCGAACGCCTCGACCGCCTCCTGCCGCAGACACAGTGCGGGCAGTGTGGCTTCGACGGCTGCCGACCCTATGCCGAGGCGATGGCGCATGGCTCGGCCGACATCGACCGCTGCCCGCCTGGCGGCGATGCCGGCGCGCGCGCCTTGGCCAACCTGCTGGGCGTCCCCGCAAAACCGTACGACCGCGCGCGTGGCGTTTGCCAGCAAGCCATCGTGGCGCTGGTCATCGAGGCCGACTGCATTGGTTGCACGAAATGCATCCAGGCCTGCGCGGTGGACGCCATTATCGGCGCATCCGGGCAGATGCACGTGGTGATCGAAGCGCTGTGCACCGGCTGCGAATTGTGCGTGCCGGCGTGCCCGGTGGATTGCATCGAGATGATCTCGACGACGACGTCGAGATGATCAGACGTCAATCCCGGCATCACGCAACAACGCGCGCAGTCCACCCAACTCGCTTTCGTAGCGGCGCCAGCGGTCGAGCGATTTCCGGTTGATCGGCTCGCGCACCTGGACTGCGCTTGCCGTGGAGACCGGCGCTGCATTGTTCTCGAACGACAGGCACGCGGGCTCCCAAGACAAGTCACAGAATTCCAGCAATTTCCTGGCAATGCCTTCGAGGTCGTCGACGATTGATTCATAGTCGACCTCAAGGATCCTTCCCGGCAACAGGCCATGCCAGTGGGACATCAGCCGGTCGTAAGCGACGTAATAGCGGCCGGTGTCCATCAGGTCGAAGGAATAATCGTAGTACGGGGATTTCAGCGCAAACAATTGCCTGAAGTTGCTCAGGCAGGTATCCAGAGGATTGCGACGCAGGCAGATCATCCTTGCACGGGGAAACGCGCGCGCGATGAAGCCTGCATACAGGAAGTTGTGTGGCAACTTGTCGATGAAGCGGGGCGTGGTCCCGGTTCCGGCTGCGCGGGTGGACTGCAGGTAGCGGTCGCCGAGCGCCTCCATGTCGATGTGCGTTGCGCGCGAAATGGTATCGGCATCAAGCAGGTGCTCGGTACGGCTTCCCGACATGCGTTTCAATGCAAGCCCGAACTCCTGCAGCTCGCCTGCCGAACAGACCTGCGAATGACTGGACACGATACGGTCCACCAGGGTAGTTCCAGAGCGCGGCATTCCGAAGATGAAGATGGGCTCCTCGCTGCTGCTGCCGATATCTGCCGGCTGTGGACCAGGCGTCGCTGCCAGTGCATCGAACATCAATCGATCACGATCGACCGAGTTGCCACGTCGTGATCGCTGCGATGTTTTCCCCGCCACATAGTGCTTGAACGCCTGCGGATACTCGCCAAGATCCTCTCGCTCCTTGGCCAGCGCAAGATTCAGGTACAAGGCCGCATCAGCGTTCCCTGCGTGTTGGCCGAGCAGCGTCTCAAGCGCTGCAACATGATTGGAGCCTGGCGCCTGCCTGCGTTGCTGCGATAACGCCAGCCAGGCTTTCCAGCAGGTGGGATCAAGCGCAAGGCATGCTTCGTACTCGCATACGGCAGCTTCGATATCGCCCGCATACATGAGCGAAGTCGCAAGGTTGAACCGGTACCCAGCCTGCGCTGGCATCAGGGCTGCCGCCTTGCGGAATACTTGCGCCGCCTTGTGGTGTGCATGGGCCTGGCTGAAGACCACGCCAAGGGTGTCGAGCGTCAGCGGATCCTCTGGCGAAAGCAACAGCGCAGCATCCGCAGCCTGGCACGCATCACCGAGCAGGCGTGCGGTGACGAAAGTACGCGCCAGCTGCGCAAAATAATCTGCGCGTTTCGGGTTGAGTAGCGTCGCGCGTCGCAGCAGGCCGATGGCGTCCTGGATCAACCCCAGTTGCAGCGCCGCGACACCGGCGACGAAATGCACGCCAGCATGTTCTGGAGCCTGCTTGAACAATCCCTCGCACAGGCCCCGGGCTCGGCTCCATTGCCCACGATTCAACGCCTCGATCGCGCGAGCGTAAACCTCGACGGGATCAGTCATCGGAGGAAACCATGCGTCGCCCTGGTTGAATGCTTATCGGACAACAAACGCATGTCCAGTCCATAGCCAGGCGCGATTGACACGATCGCTCATTGAATCACTCGTTCGCCTGCGACCAACCTGCACGCCGAGCAGATGCGTTCGACCACGTAACCCCTGGCGCGCAATTTTTCGACCACGCCATCACTGCCCAACAGGTGCAATGCAC
Organism: Lysobacterales bacterium; assembly: GCA_038241735.1. Lineage (GTDB taxonomy): Bacteria > Pseudomonadota > Gammaproteobacteria > Xanthomonadales > Xanthomonadaceae > Luteimonas. The sequence goes on along the minus strand of JBBSST010000005.1, from coordinate 107,678 downwards.
CGACCACGACCAGCGTGTCGTCGCTACCCGGGGTGGCCAGCATCTGCTCGATCTTCGGCAACCAGGCGTCGTTGCGCTCGACGTTGATGTGCTGGTACAGCGTCGGATAGCGGTTGCGCATGTCCATGGCCATGCCGTTCCAGATCGCTGCCTCATCACCGTTGCGCCACGCTTCGTGCAGCTTTACAAGTTCACCGGTGCCGGCCTGTGACAAGGCCTCGTCGATGAACTGCAGCTGTTCTTCCCTGCTCATGCCGTCAAGGAAAGCAATCTGCTGGGCGCCGGTCTCGAAGCCGGACGTGGGCTTGCCGGCATGTCCCGCTGCCGCGATGAAATGCTGGTCGAGGCCAAGCTTCGGATCAAGGCCTTGCTTGGTCATCCCGGTGAGACTGACCAGCAGGCCGACGTACCACGGTTCGAACATCTGCAGGCGCTCGGAAGTCAGGCCGGTGCTCTGCAGGAACACGCTGTTTTCGGCCTGCCAATCCTTGAGCTTGCCGACCGTTGCCGGCGGTAATTCGCTGTCGAGCCGCGTGCCGTCGGTGCGTACGGCCGCCTGCATCATCTGCAACGGGAGTTGCGGCGAATTCATTTCCGCCGGCGGCAACTCGAACACCACCGTGCGCGCCTGCGCGAATGCGCGGTTGACGTCGCTCGACAACGGATAGTCGTCAGGCTTGAGCAAATGGAAGGATCCCAGCAGGTAGACCGCGTTGTCGGCATCGGACACCTTCCACAGCAACGGAACCGGCGGATCTCTGGGCGGGACGAAAACAGGGGGCTGGTCGGCCAGCACCTGTCCGCCGGCCGGTGCGGGCGATGGCGCCTGTGCCTGTGCGCAGCCAAGCACGATGAAAAAGGCCGCCGCCAGCAATGACCTGGCCATCGAATCTCGCATCAGACGCATGGGTTTTTCCTGGGTGTTCAGTGTTTCGTGCCGTACTGCTTTTCACCGGCGGTTACTGCCAGGTCCAGGCGGTTTTCCGGCGGTGGCAACGGGCAAGTCGCGAATGGCGTGAACGCGCACGGTGGGTTGTAGGCCTTATTGAAATCGATCACGACATTGCCGTTGGCATCGGCCTTGCCGGCGTCCAGGAACCGCCCGGCGCCGTAGCTGCCGTGGCCATTGGTGCGGTCGGCGAACACCAGGAACAGGTTGCCGTCGCCCTCGTCGATGGCCTCGATACGGAAGGTCTTGCCGTCATGCTGGAACTCGACCGCGCCGGGATTCTTCTCCTGGTTGACGGTGCCGATGATGTCCACCACCGGCATCGTCTTGCCTGGCGGATTGGCCACCAGTGTTGCCTTGAACTTCCATGCCGGATCGGCGGGCCAATAGTCCAGTCCGGTGAACTGCGTGCGCGTGGGCGCGTCGGCGTGCTTGACGCGCAAGGCATGCCGGCCACCGCGCGCGAGCACGGTCATCACGCCCTTGCCTTCATCAAAACCGATCACGCTGGGAGCTTGCGACATGTCGTCGTGCAACTCGACGCGCGCGTCCAGCGGTTCGCCGTCAAGCGTCATCGCCACGCCCTTTTCCGGGGTGAAGAACAGCTTGCCGTCTTGCTGCTGCAGCAACCCCATCTTGGGTGGCCCGAGCGCCAACTGGATGCCGTTGCCCGCAGCGCTGCCGATGTAATGCGCCTTGAGTTCGATCCAGTGCAGGCCGACCAGGCTGCTCCAGCCATCGGGCTTGCGCAGGTTGTCATCGCGCTGCTTGCGCCATGCGTTTTCATCGGCGAGGAAACTGGCATCGTGTTTCACGGCATTGCCCTGTGCAGTTGGTTGCGTCGCGGGATTGCAGGCCGACAGGGCCAGCAGGCAACTTGCCAGCGCCAGCGTCCAGGTCATTTGCTTGTGCATGATCAGCGTCCTCGCAGGAACCAGCGGTCGATTTCGGGCAGGGTAAAACGCGCCCAGGTGGGACGTCCATGGTTGCATTGCCCGGAGCGCTCGGTGATTTCCATTTCGCGCAGCAGTGCATTCATCTCTGGAATCGTCAGCCGACGATTGGCGCGGATCGCGCCATGGCAGGCCATGGTCGACAATAACGCATCGCGTGCGGCCTTGATTCGCAGGCTCTCGCCATGCTCGCGCAAGTCGGCGAGCACGTCGCGCAGCAGGGCTTCGACATCACCCTGCGCCAGCAGCGCCGGCACGCTGCGCAGCAGCAGCGATTGCGGGCCCGTGCGGGAGACCTCGAAGCCAAGTTCGGCGAGGATTCCGGCTTCACGTTCGGCGACGTCCGCTTCACGTTCGCTGACAGCGACCGCCTGCGGCACCAGCAACGGTTGCGTACGCAAGCCTTCGCCGTCATGCGCGGCTTTCAGCTTTTCGTAGCCGATGCGCTCGTGCGCGGCGTGCATGTCGACGACGATCAGGCCATCCGTGGTTTCGCTGAGCACGAAGATGCCATGCAGTTGGGCGATGGCGTAACCAAGCGGCGGAACGTGTTCGGGCGATGACTGGGCAAGGTCGCCGAACGATGGCATCGCTCCCGCTGGCGGTTGCGCATACAACGCGGCATAGGCCGAGCGGGCTTCATCCACACGCAGCGACAGGTGCGACTGCGGCGCTGAAGCGACCCAGCCCGCCTGCGCTGCCTGTGCAAACCCAGCCTGTGCAAACCCATGGCCGGGCATGCCGGTGTGCGAGGCATCGGTGGACACCGCAACGCCGGCGCCGGCACGGGTTTGGGCCAGCGCAGCTTGCAGCGTGCGGTAGACGAAATCATGGATCAGGCGCGCATCGCGGAAACGCACCTCGTGCTTGGCCGGATGCACGTTGACGTCGACGCGGGTCGGGTCGAGTTCGAGGAACAGCACATAGGCCGGCTGGCGGCCATGGAACAACACGTCGGCATAGGCTTGCCTGACCGCATGCGCGACGCTGCGATCGCGAATCGAGCGGCCGTTGACATACAGGTATTGCTGGTCCGCGCTGGCGCGTGAATACACCGGCTGCGCAATCCAGCCATGCAGGCGCAGGGTTTGCCCGGGAGCCGAGGACGGACCGGCCGTCTGCTGTTCGATGCGCAACGCGTGCCGGGCGAATTCCTCGCCCAGCGTCTCGACCAGGCGCTCATCGGAGAACAGTTCGGTATCGCCCTTGTAGCGCCGCGATGGTTTGCCGTTGTGCGATACGCGCAACTCGACATCCGGACGCGCCAGCGCAAGCGAACGCAGCCATTCTTCGATATGCCCCAACTCGGTGCGCTCGGCGCGCAGAAACTTGCGCCGCGCCGGCACGTTGTAAAACAGGTCGCGCACTTCCACCGTGGTGCCCCGCGGATGCGACTTGGGGGCGACCTCGCCAAATTGCCCGCCGTCGATCTGCAACACGGCGCCGTGGGCGTCGTCCTGGCGTCGCGAGGACAGCATGAAACGACTGACCGATGCGATCGACGGCAAGGCTTCGCCACGGAAGCCAAGCGTGGCAACGGATTCCAGGTCGTCAAGCGATGCAATCTTGCTGGTGGCATGGCGCGCCACGGCCAGCGGCAACTGCTCGGCGGCAATGCCACCACCATCGTCACGGATCCGGATCAGGCGCACACCGCCTTCTTCCAGGTCGATGTCGATGCGGCGCGCACCGGCGTCCAGTGCGTTTTCGACCAACTCCTTGACCACGGAGGCGGGGCGCTCGACGACTTCGCCGGCCGCGATCTGGTTGATGAGTATGTCGGGAAGCTGATGGATGCTCACCGGTAAAGCATAACGGGCTGCACCACGAATCGGCGAGCCAGGCGCGGCGGAGAGCCGCGCGACATTGCTCAGGGACTACCGCCGCCAGCGCCGGTTCCAGCGTTTGCGGAGGAGGAATCACGCGCATCGGCGCGCGCCGAGTACAAGGTGCCCGGCGGCGGTTGGCGCATGAAATACGCATCGACGCCGCCGAGGATGGCGGCGGCCAGCCTGCGCTGGTAGGTGGGATCAACGAGCAGGCGTTCCTCGGCCGGATTGGAGATGTACGCGGTTTCGACCAGCATCGAGGGCATGTCGGCGGTGCGCAGCACGGCGAAGTTGGCGCGCTCCACGCGACGCGTGCTTCCCACGTCGCCAAGGCTGTTGAGCACATGGTGCGCGGCATCCTCGGAGGCTTTCATGTGCCCGCTCTGGGTGAGGTCGAGCAGCACCGAGGCCAGCGTGTTGCCGCCGCTGGGCACGCGTCCGCCGATCAGGTCGGCGGAGTTTTCCTTGTCGGCCAGCCAGCGCGCGCGCTGCGACGACGCGCCGCGCAACGACAGCACATACACCGATGAGCCCTTGGCACTGCGGTTCTCGGCGGCATCGGCGTGGATCGAGACGAAGATATCGGCCTTGGCGGCACGCGCCAGCTGCGCACGCCGCGGCAGCGGGATGAACACGTCCTGGTCGCGGGTCATATAAGCCTTGAGGCCGGGCGTCGCGTTGATCTGGCGCGCCAGTTCGCGACCGACGGCCAGGGTGACGTCCTTTTCGCGCTTGCCGCTGAGGCCGATCGCGCCGGGATCCTGGCCGCCATGGCCGGGATCGATGGCGACGATCAGCGGCCGCATGCCGGGACGCCATGCCAGCGATGGCGGCGCTTTGGTGGCTTGGGCTTCGATTTCGCGCGTCGTCGGCGTCGGAATTTGCGGATTGGCAATCTGCGCCGGCACGCCCGTGGCGACGCGCGTCGGGACGCCCGTGGCAATCGTGCCCGTGCCTATGCCTGTACCGGACGTGGACGGCTGCGGCGGCGGTCCCGACACCCTGGCCGGCGTAGGCGACGGCGGCGCGCTCGCCTGCGGCTGCTGGATCGCGGAGGCGACCAACCGTGACGTCGCGGCGGCCGAGGCGAGCGCGGGATCCGGTTGCGCTGGCGGCGGCGCCACCGAAGAGGGCGGCGTGACCGATGAGGGCTGCGTAACCGATTGGGTGGCCGCAGCAATCCGCGCGATGGGATCGTCGCGATGGTTGTCGCCACGCTGCTGTTCGCCAGGGCTATTGTCGCCCGGCCATTCCAGGACCAGGCGGGCGCCGCCGGGGCCCTGTTCAAAACGAGGCTTGAGGGCCACCACCGGCGCGGCAAGGTCGAACACGATGCGCGTGGTCCCCGGCACCGGGTGGCCGGTGCGGATCGCCTTGACCAACCCCGCGGCCGTCGGCAGCTTCAAGCCACGGCCGACTTCGACACCCGGCAGGTCGATCACCAGGCGATCGGGGTTCGCCAGCGAAATGAGCGTGTACGCGACTTCGCGATCCACGCCAATCTCGGCGCGGGTGCCCGTGGCACCCGTCTCGACGCGTAAATGATTGATTTCAGAGGCGTGCGCAAGATTCCAGCACAGCCCGGCGAGCAGCGCCAGGCCGAGTAGAAGTTGCTGAACGGAGATCCCCTTGGTGCGCATGGCCGTAGTCAAACATTTGAGACGAGGTTTTGCAACCAGTTTTCCCTTATGAATCCGCAGCCTGGCACTCTTTGTTACAGACTTGATTCAGGAAAAGACTGCAAGTGGTCGGAAGGCGTCATCCAGACACGTCACCCAAACCTGTCATTCGCTCCAGCCAATCCCGACCCTGGTCGCTGCCGGCACTCAGGCGAACCCTGCGCCCCACCCCATCGAGCGCCATTTCGACCATCAGGTCCGCGGCCGGCAGGTTGCCCTGGCCGCGCTGGGGCCATTCGACCAGCCACAGCACGGCCGCGTCGTCGTCAAGGCCTAGGAATTCGAGTTCACCGGCGCCGCCGATGCGATACAAGTCCAGATGCAGCGCCTCGCCGCCCGGCACCGGGTAACGCTCGACCAGGGTGTACGTGGGGCTGCGGATCGGCCCTTCGACGCCCAGGGCACGCAACCAGGCGCGCGCCAGCGTGGACTTGCCCGCACCAAGATCGCCGTGCAGGTACACGACGGCGCTCGCCGCCTGGGTACGGGCAAGCGCGCGGCCGAGTGCGTCCGTCGCTGCTGCGTCGGACAGGAACCATTCCGGCATGACCTCGCTCATGGATTGGCCAACCGACGCAGGTGCACGAACATATCCGATGGCAACAGGCCACGTTCGCCGCCGTCACGCGCTGCCGCGTCGCCTGCAGCGGCGTGCAGCAGCGCGCCGCACATGGCCGCCTCGAAGGATGGCAATCCCTGCGCGCACAGTGCGGCGATCACGCCAGTCAGCACATCGCCCATCCCACCCACGGCCATGCCGGGATTACCGGCGCAAATGATGCGCGGCGTTTGTCCGCGTGCAGCCACCACCGTGCCTGCGCCCTTCAGCACCACCACCCCGCCATAGCGCTCGCACAGTGTGTGCGCGGCTGCGCGGCGATCGGCCTGCACGTCGCGCGTCGCGATACCCAGCAAACGCGCGGCTTCGCCGGGATGCGGCGTCAATATGCAATTGGCAGGCAGCAAGCGGGGCGCAGTGGCCAATACATTGAGCGCGTCGGCATCGATGATGCATGTCTTTCCGCAGTCGATAGCGGCGTCGTACAGCGATTTTCCCCATGTTTCCTGGCCCAGGCCGGGGCCGATCGCCACCACGTCCGCCGCTGCCAATACCTCGCGCACGGCGCCTGCTGCATCGACGCCATGCGCCATGGCTTCGGGACGTCGCGCCAACAGCGCAGGCACATGCGACGTGCGCGTGGCGACGTCCACCAGGCCTGCGCCGCTGCGCAGCGCGGCTTCCGCGCACAGGACGATCGCACCGCCCTTGCCATGGTCACCGCCGATGCACAGCACGCGGCCGGACTGGCCCTTGTGCGCGTTGCGATGGCGCGGCTTGAGAAACGTGTCCACGTCGTCGGCAAACAGCGCGTGCGCGGCGGGCGGCATCGTGGCCAGCAGGTCGGCCGGCAGGTCCAGCGCGGCGACGTCGCAGATACCGACATGATCCAGGGCCGCGCCGGTCGCCAATCCGACGTGTGCGGCGATGAACTGCAGCGTGCGGGTTGCGCGGATGGCCTCGCCGCGCACCTCGCCGGTATCGGTATCCACGCCGCTGGGCGCGTCCAGTGCAAAGACCGGCAACGTGGCGTCATTGATCACCGTCATCAATGCCGCCACCTCGGCATCGGGCGCGCGCGACAGGCCGATGCCAAACATTGCATCGACGATCAAGTCGGTCTCGGCAAGCGTGTGGTCGAACACATCAACGCGGCCACCAGCGGCCTGGTACTCCTGTTCCATGTGCCGGGCCAGTTCCGTGCGTGGCGCGTGCGTGGGCAAGCGCAGCACGCGCACCTCGCGACCGGCCTGCTGCGCATGGCGTGCCAGCACATAGCCATCGCCTCCATTGTTGCCGGGCCCGCAGACCACGACGAGACGCTGCACCTGTGGCCAGTGCGCCAGCACGCCGCGCCAGCCGGCAAGGCCGGCGCGCTGCATCAGCACGTGATCGCCACCCAATAACGCAGCCGCCTGCACTTCGATCCGGCGCAGTACGGCCGTGTCATACAGGGAAGAAGGCTGGCTCATCGCCACGATTCTATACTTGCCAGATCGTGTCCCTGTCCAACGCCACCACTGCGAACACCGACCCCGCTGCCCTGGCGCGGAAAATCCGTGCGCTTGCGTCTGAATTTGGTTTCCAGCGCTGCGGCATCGCCGGTATCGAGCTGGGCGCCGATGAGGATCACCTGCGCGACTGGCTCGCCAACGGCCTGTATGGCTCGATGGACTGGATGGCGCGCCACGGCGACAAGCGTTCGCGTCCGGCAGAACTGATTCCCGGCACGCTGCGGGTGATTTCAGTGGGCCTTGATTACGGCCGCAACGATGACGACAGCGCCTGGCAAACGCTGGCCGACGGCGAACGCGCCTACGTCGCGCGGTATGCACTTGGACGCGATTACCACAAGCTGATGCGCAACCGCCTGCAACAACTTGCCGACCGCATCGCCCAGGAAATCGGCCCATTCGGCCATCGCGTGTTCGTCGATTCGGCGCCGGTACTAGAGCGTGCGCTGGCGCGCAATGCCGGCCTGGGGTGGATTGGCAAACACACCTGCCTGATCGACAAGGACGGCGGCTCGTGGTTCTTCCTCGGTGAGATCTACATCGACCTGCCCTTGCCCGTCGATCTTCCGGCCAGCGCGCATTGCGGCACCTGCGTGCGTTGCATCGACATCTGCCCGACCCAGGCCATCATCGCCCCACACAAACTCGATGCGCGGCGCTGCATTTCCTACCTGACCATCGAGCACGAAGGCGCCATCGACGAAGAACTGCGGCCATTGATCGGAAACCGCATTTTTGGTTGCGACGATTGCCAGCTGGTGTGCCCGTGGAACAAGTTCGCCAGGAAAACCGACGAACCCGATTTCCGCGCTCGGAACAATCTTGACGAAGCCACGCTGGCCGAACTGTTTGCGTGGGAAGAAGACGAATTCCTGCAGCGCACCGAAGGCTCGGCGATCCGCCGCAGCGGTCACGCGCGCTGGCTGCGCAACATCGCCATTGCGCTGGGCAATGCGCCGACCACGCAGGAGGTGGTCGCGGCGTTGCAGTCGCGGCGCGAGCAAGCAGATCCGGTGGTGCGCGAGCACATCGAATGGGCGTTGGCCCGGCACGGCCTGTAGCAGCGACCCACGGGCTCAAGGTGCGCTACCGGTAAAGCGTCATCCGCGCCCCATGGGGCGCTCCTGCCAATCGCGGATCGCGGTGCTCAGGCTGCCTGCGCGGGAATGGATGTATTGGTGTGGGTCAGCTGGTTCTGGCGATTGACATACACCAGGGTCGGCTTGAACGCGGCCGCTTCGGCTTCATCGCAGGCGCCATAGGCACAGATGATCACCAGATCGCCAGGTTGGGCGCGATGCGCGGCGGCGCCATTGACCGAAATCATCCCGCTGCCTTCTTCGCCGCGGATCGCGTAGGTCGCGAAACGCTGGCCATTGTTGACGTTGTAGATCTCGATGCGCTCGTATTCGCGGATGCCGGAGATATCCAGCAGGCGGCCGTCGATCGCGCACGACCCTTCGTAATGCAGTTCGGCGTGGGTGATGGTGGCGCGGTGGATCTTGGCTTTGAGCAGGGTCAGTTGCATGGATATGGCCGTGGGGAGGCGTAAATGCGGGATTTTACAGGATTGCGGCGCGAAGCCACTGCGCAGCCCCCTTGCCTGACACATGCAGGAGCGCCCCATGGGCGCGATGCGCTTTGCCGGCAATGCGTCATCGCGCCCATGGAGCGCGCTTACAGGGAGAATTCGAGGTTATCGATCAGCCGCGTTTTGCCCAGCCTGGCGGCAATCAACGCGACGCGCCGGCCGCTGCCACCGGCCCCGGGCTCGCCAAGATCGGGATGGCGGATTACTGCGTAATCGATGACGAATCCCGCTGTCACCAGCGCGCTGCGCGCGTCTGCCTCGACCTTGCCGCGCGGCGTGCCTGCGATTGATGCCTCGCCCATCGCCAGCAGCGTGTGCTGGATCACCGGCGCCATCGCGCGGTCTTCGGTCGACAGGTACTGATTGCGCGAACTCAATGCCAATCCATCGGACTCGCGCACGATATCGGCCGCCAGCAACTCGATCGGGAACGCAAGGTCGCGCACGAGGTAACCGATGACCGAAAACTGCTGGTAATCCTTGCGGCCAAACACCGCGACATCGGGCTGTACCTGGTTGAACAATCGTGAAACCACCGTGGCGACGCCATCAAAATGCCCGGGGCGATGCGCGCCATCGAGAACGTCGGTGATACCGGGAACACGCACCTGCACGGCATGGTCGGCACCGAACGGATACATGGTGTCGACCGATGGCAGCCACGCCAGGTCGCAACCCGCAGCGTCGAGGCCGGCAAGATCCGCGTCAGGCGTGCGCGGGTATTGCGCATAGTCTTCATTCGGACCGAACTGGGTCGGGTTGACGAACACACTGGCGACCACACGATCAGCGTGCTTGCGTGCAAGTTCCACCAGCGAATGATGGCCTGCATGCAGGTTGCCCATCGTCGGCACGAAGCCGACCCGCAGGCCGTCGCGCTTCCATTGGCCGATGACGCTGCGCAGCCTGGATATTTCGGTGACGGCTTCGATCATGGTGTCGTGCTCTTGCAGGCGCGCCTACGAATACGAATGCGCAGCGTCGGGGAAACTGCCGTCGCGCACCGCGGCGACGTAGGCCTGGACAGCGCCAGCCACCGAGCCACCTTCGCCGAGGAAATCCTTGACGAACTTTGGCCGGCGATGGCCGCTGTGCAGGCCGAGAAAATCGTGCAGCACCAATACCTGGCCGTCGCAATCCGGGCCGGCGCCGATGCCGATGGTCGGGATGGCATTGCCGGCGGTGATCGCCTGGGCCAACGATGACGGCACACATTCGAGCACCAGCAGCGCGGCACCGGCGGAGGTGACGGCAGCGGCCTCTTCGCGCAGCTTTTTTGCGGCGTTCTCGTCGCGACCCTGCAACTTGTAACCGCCCAGGCGCAGTACCGATTGTGGCGTCAGCCCAAGGTGCGCACAGACCGGGATTTCGCGCTCGACCAGGTAACCAATGACCTCGAGCTTGTGTGCGCTGGCGCCCTCCAGCTTGACCATCTGCGCGCCGGCCTGCAGCAGCCGCATTGAGGCATCCAGTGCGCGCTCCGGCGTGGCGTCGGCAAGGAACGGAAGGTCGGCAACCAGCAGCGCATTGGTCACGCCGCGCGCGACACAGGCGGTGTGGTAGGCGATGTCGTCGACGGTTACCGGCAAGGTTGAGTCATGGCCTTGCACCACCATCGCCAGGGAATCGCCGACCAGCAGCAGGTCCACGCCGTTGGCGTCGAACACGCGGGCGAAACCGGCGTCGTAGGCGGTCAGCATCGCCAGCTTGCGGCCGGCGCGCTTGGCCTCGGCAAGGGCTGGCACGGTCAACGGTTTGCGCTCTTCGGGGCTGTACATGGGCGATCCGGATGCGATGCAATGACGGAAGGTCAGGGTAACGCCTCGATGCCATCCATCGCCACGAGGCCATGGGCGGCCGCCACGGTTCCATGGCCGGGAATCACCGCGTCGGGCGCGATCTCGAACAATGGCGCAAGCACGAAACCGCGTTCGTGCAGGTGCGGGTGCGGCACGCGCAGGCCGGGTTCGTCGATGCTCGCGTCGCCATGCAGCAGCAGGTCCAGGTCTAGGCTGCGTGGACCCCAGCGTTCGGCATCGCGGCCACGGTCACGGCCAAATTCCAGCTCCAGCCCGAGCAGCGCATCGAGCAAGCCGCGCGCGGTCAGCCTGGTTTCAAGTTTCGCCGCCGCATTGATGAAATCTGGCTGGTCATGCCGGCCCCAGGCCGGCGTACGGTACAGGCGCGAGGCGCGCAGCAGGCGTGTTTGCGGCAGCCCATCCAGGCCATCGAACGCGGCGCGCAGGGTCGCGGCGACATCGCCGACATTGCCCCCCAGGCCGACATACGCGATGGCGGCGGGGTTCAGTCCGTGGTCGTGGCAGGACGACGCCGGCGACGGCGCTTGCGCGGCGCGGCAGCTTCACTATCCCCCTCACCGTCGGGTTCGGGCTGCATCGCGATGGCATTGTCCGGGTCGAGCTGCGCATCCCGCCAGAACGTCGCGTCCTCGCCGTGGACGTCGGACGCCACTTGCCGCAGCAGCAGGAAATCGAATGCAGCGCGGAATCGCGGATGCGACAGCGTGCGCAGGACGCGCTTGCGCTGGCGTTGCCCGGACTGCGTTGACGACAGCCTGGCCTGCATCAGCCAGATTTCCTGCATCGGCAGCGAGAACCGGCGCGGCAATGCAACCGTCGACAACTGATGCACCGTGACGCGATCGGCTGCGCGCCGTTCCGCTTCGGTGGCGTGCACGCCCTGCGCCTGCAGCGCCATCAACGCGCGGCAGTAAGCCGGCCACAACAGCAGTGCAAACAGGAACGCCGGCGATACCGGCTCATCGGCGCGCACCCGCGCATCGGTGCCGCGCAAGCCTTCGAGCAGCATCCGTCGCAACGCACCGCTGGGATTTGATTTCAGGGCAGCGGCAGTTTCCGGGAACAGCGCCGGCAACAGCCCATGTTGCTCAAGGCCAATGAAGCTTGCCTCGGCATAGCCGGACAGGAACAGCTTCAGGCATTCCTCGAACAACCGCGCCGACGCCGCCTCGGCCAGCAGGGGCGCCAGCCGGGCGATGGGTTCGGCGGTGGGCGCATCGATGCTGAAACCAAGCTTTGCAGCGAAGCGCACCACGCGCAGCATCCTCACCGGATCCTCGTGGTAGCGGGTTTCCGGGTCACCGATCAGCTTGAGTACCCGGTTTTGCACGTCCTGGAAACCACCGACGTAGTCGTGCACCGAGAAATCATCAATCGTGTAATACAGCGCATTGGCGGTGAAATCGCGCCGCACCGCGTCGTCCTCGATGGTGCCGTAGACGTTGTCGCGGATCAGTCGGCCATCGTCGTGGATCTGGCGATCACCGCTGCCGTCATCAACATTGGCGCGAAACGTGGCGACCTCGATGATCTCGCGACCGAACACCACGTGTGCCAGCCGGAAACGGCGGCCGATCAGGCGGCAATTGCGGAACAGCTGCTTGACCTCCTCCGGGGTGGCGCTGGTGGCGACGTCGAAATCCTTGGGATGTCCACCGACCATCAGGTCGCGCACGGCGCCGCCGACCAGGAACGCCTGGTGGCCGCCTTCGCGCAGGCGATACAGCACGCGCAGTGCGTTGGGACTGATGTCCTTGCGTGAAATGGAGTGCTGGTCGCGCGGGACGACGCGCAGCGCAAGCGGTACAGGAGATGTGTCGATGGGCATCATGCAGCCAGTGTGTTCCCGGTCCGGCTGCCACAAACGGCCTCCGCATCGTTGCTATACTAGCAAGCCGCGTCGCCCAGACATCGACGCGGATGCCGGTTGTCCTACCGGTGTCGCTTCGGCGGCGGTTTTCCGCTCCCTTCGTCTAGAGGCCCAGGACGTGGCCCTCTCAAGGCTAAAACACGGGTTCGAATCCCGTAGGGAGCACCATTTCCACGGAAACCCGCATCTTCGGATGCGGGTTTTTCATGCGCGATCACCGATGTGACGCTTGCTGATCGCCGATCCCTGCGAGCGTGTTCCTGATTCCTGCTCACGGATCGCCGCATGCGCCTGGTGGCCATTTCGCGCCGCTGCAATTTCGCCGGCAGGTGCGCCCGCGTACAATGCCTGCATCGTTCTGCAGTCCAACCCATCGCCATGCCCTTTGTCGTCACCGAGAGCTGCATCAAATGCAAGTACACCGACTGCGTCGAGGTGTGCCCGGTCGACTGCTTTCATGAGGGCCCGAACTTCCTGGTGATCGATCCGGACGAGTGCATCGATTGCACGTTGTGCGAACCCGAATGCCCGATCAATGCGATCTACCCCGAGGACGACGTGCCGGCCGGTCAGGAGCAATTCGTCGCCCTGAATGCCGAGCTGGCCAAGTCCTGGCCGGTCATTACCACGCGCAAGGATGGCTTGGCCGATGCCAAGCAGTGGGAAGACAAGCCGGACAAACTATCGCTGCTGGAACGCTGATCGCGCAAGAATCCTGATCCTGCAGGCGCGTTGCATGGTGCGGATAGCCATGCGCGCGAACAGTGGTTTCGGGAAAGCTCGATCGCGCCCATGGGGCGCTCCTACCAAAAACGGGCGCCCAGGGCGCCCGTTTCGGTTTCGACCATCGCCGTGACTCAGCCGCCCAGCGCCGCCTTCAAGGCTGCGATCAGCTTCACCGGCGCTTCGTCCGACGCCGGCAGGCCGCGTGGATCGACCGCCGAAATGTACGCGCCCGCTTCCACCTTGGTTACCCGCAGCAGGAACTTGCTGCCGGCGTAATCGAGGTCGTAAGTCCCCAGGATCTTCGCCTTGCTTGCGATGGTGACCCCTTCGATGCTGGCCAATGCATCGCCGACCTTCGCGAACACCGCATCGCGGTCACCGGGCACGGTAAAGCCGGTGTTGTTGGGGACGGACGCGCCGGGAGCCGGCATCGACGAGCGGTTGACCGACTGCGTGCTGCTGTCGGGCATCGTCATCGCGCCGGACGTATCGGGCAGGTTGAGGTCCGGCGGCACTTCCAGCGGGCGGGTTTCCGGGCTCTGGGAATACAGGTCATTGCCCTTGCGGAACCAGCTGCAGCCGGAAGTCCCGACCACGGCGGCCACGACGGCGGCGATGACGAGAGTACGGATCGGACGTGAAAAATGGCGCATCTGGATCTCCTGCGGATGATGGATACGGCACTCCAATGGGCTTGGGTGCCTTCATGTTTCCTTCCTCCGTATCGTGAGGTAGGACAAGGGTGGTGCGGCGTCAGGTCGCGAGTGTATCGCGGCTGGATTGTTCAATTGGATGGATGGCGGCAATGATGCGCTCGGCATACGCCGCATGTTCGGGGGAAAGCGGGGTCAGTGGCAGGCGCAGGCCGCTGCCGATGCCGGTGAGCGCCAGGATCGCCTTGAGTGGGATGGGATTGGATTGGACCCCGAGGAAGGCATACAGGTCGTGCAACTGCGCATCCAGCGCCGTCGCATCGCCTTGCTTACCCGCGCAAGCCAGGTCGGCGAGCCGGCGGAACGAGGCCGGCACCACGTTCGAGGCCACCGAAACGATGCCATCGGCGCCGGCCAGCATCGCGCGCACAGCGGTGGGATCGTCGCCACTGAGCACGCAAAAATCCTCCGCACCCAATGACAACAGCGCCTGCATGCGTTCGGGCTCGTTGCAGGCTTCCTTGATGCCGATGATGCGGCCATGGCCTGCAATGCTGGCGACAGTGTCGGGCAACAGGTCACAGCCGGTGCGCGCCGGCACGTTGTAGAGCACGATCGGCAGGGCGCCATCGTCGGCCACGGCGCGGAAATGTGCGACCAAGCCCGCTTGCGTCGGGCGCACGTACGGCGGGGTGACCACCAGCGCGGCATCGGCGCCCAATGCGGCGGCGCGACGGGTTTGCTCGACGGTCTTGGCGGTGTTCGACAGCCCGGTACCGGCCAGCACCGGCATGCGGCCGCCGAGCTCCTCCACCGCGATCCGCAATACGCTGTCGTACTCCGCATCGAACAGCGCCGCCGCCTCGCCGGTGGAGCCGGCAACGACAACACCCTGCGTGCCGGCATCACGCTGCGCGTGCAACAGGCGGCGCCAGGCGTCGAGGTCGAGCTCACCGGCGGCCGTGAAGGGCGTCGCCAGCGCCGTGATGCTGCCGGAAAGTCGCACGTTGTGAGGAGTCCGTAAGTGTTTTGGGTTTGCGCAGGTGGCGCAGATGGATGGCCGGCGACAGGATCGGTGGCCGGTTGGCGACGATCTTACTTGCGGCGTGAAACCGCGGGCAAGTATGCTGGCCGTGGCGCCTGGTCTTCAACGGGCTGCCGTTCAGACCTTCCCGCTCCGGACGCTGCCTTGACCGAACCTGATACCACTGCACGACCCGCGCCGAACGAGAACTACCTGCTGATCAACGCCTATACGACGCATCCGCAATCGCCGCTGCTGTCGGTGACGCGGCGCATCTCCGAAAGCGGCTGCAATCTCGTCGATACGCGCCTGTCCACGGTGGGTCGCGATGTTTCGGTGACCGCGCTGGCCACCGGCCCGTGGGATGCGGTGGCCAAGCTCGAGGCGATGCTGACCCGACTGGAGCGCGAGGAAGGCCTGAAGCTGATCTGGTACCGCACCGGTTCCAAGCCGATCCAGTCCAACCTGCTGCCTTACATCGTCGAGGTGGTGGCGTCGGACAAGCCGGGCATCCTGTTCCAGCTGGCCGACTTTTTCGACCGCCAGGGCATCACCATCGAGAGCCTGCATTGCTCGCGTTATCGCGCGATGCAGACCGGCGCCGACATGTTTTCGGCACAGATCACCATCGGTGTGCCGTCGGAAATGCATATCGCCGCGCTGCGCGATGATTTCCTCGAGTTCTGCGACCACCTGAACCTCGATGCGATCATGGATCCAATGAAGTTTTGACGATGGATGCTGCGCGCGCATGATCGACACTGGCGACCTGGTTCCCAAGAAAATCCCGCTTGCGCTGTCCAATGGTGAAACGACCACGGTCGGCAATTATTCCGGACACTGGCTGGCGCTGTATTTCTACCCCAGGGATTCCACGCCCGGCTGCACCACGGAGGGCATCGATTTCAACGCCCTGCTCGCGTCGTTCCGCAAGCTCGATGCCGTGGTGCTTGGCGTGTCACGCGACTCGCTTGCTTCGCACCAGAATTTTTGCGCCAGGCAGGGTTTTGAATTCCAGCTGGTCAGCGACGCCGATGAAGCGCTGTGCCAGGCGTTTGGCGTGATCCGCGAAAAAAACATGTATGGCCGCAAGGTGCTGGGAATCGAACGCAGCACGTTCCTGATCGACCCCAGGGGTCGCGTCCAGCGATCCTGGCGCAAGGTCAAGGTGCCCGGCCACGCGCAGGCCGTGCTCGATGCATTGAAGACGATCCAGGCCACGTGACCCCTACCCGTTTCGTATCGTGCCACTGCCCCGCCACGCGGGACGCGGTGGCCTGCCGCCGTCTGTTTTTCCCACCCCATCCAACGCCCAGCAGGACGACGTGATGACCAAAGGCAAGCGTATCTACGTACTCGACACCAATGTGCTGATGCACGACCCGACCGCGCTGTTCAAGTTCGAGGAACACGACGTGTTCCTGCCGATGCAGGTGATCGAGGAACTCGACAGCGGCAAGAAGGGGACCTCCGAGGCCAGCCGCAATGCGCGCCA
Organism: Lysobacterales bacterium; assembly: GCA_038241735.1. Taxonomy (GTDB): domain Bacteria; phylum Pseudomonadota; class Gammaproteobacteria; order Xanthomonadales; family Xanthomonadaceae; genus Luteimonas. The sequence continues at coordinate 91,016 of JBBSST010000005.1, read as the reverse complement.
GGTCAGCCGTTTCATCAACGAGTTGATCGAGGCGCAAGGCGCCGACAAGATCGCCTCGGGACTGGTGCTGAGCCGCCCCAATGGCCTGCAGTTGCGTGGCGTGGAAAGCATCGGCCGGCTGCATTTCCAGACCCGCGCGCTGGAAACGCGCAGGCGCGGCAAGGCGGTGGAAAGCCCGCGCATGGATGGCCCGGATGCTGCGAGGGACTCGCACTACATCCCCGACAACGACATCATCCACGCCATCCTCGCGTTGAAACAGGCCGAGCCCGAAACGCCCGTGGTGTTCGTGTCCAAGGACATCAACCTGCGCATCAAGGGCGCGATCGCCGGCATCGCGTCGGAGGATTACGAGAACGACCGCGCGCTGGATGATTTCAGCCTGCTTTACACCGGCGCCAATCCGCTGCCGGAGGATTTCTGGGATCGCCACGGCAAGGACCTGAAGTCCTGGACCGACAAGGGCCATACCTTCTACGAGGCGACCATGTCCCAGGACGAGGACTGGCACGCCAACCAGTTCCTGTACCTGCCCGGCGACGAACAAACCGAGTTGCGCGTCACCAGGATCGACGGCGAACGCGCGACGCTGCAAGTGGTCGACGACTATCGCCACCAGCAACACGCGGTGTGGGGCATCACCGCACGCAACCGCGAACAGAACTTCGCGCTCAATGCACTGATGGATCCGGACGTCGATTTCGTCACCCTTTTGGGCACCGCCGGCACCGGCAAGACCCTGCTGGCCCTGGCTGCGGGCCTTGCGCAGACGATGGACGCGCAACGGTATCGCGAGATCATCATGACCCGCGCGACGGTCAGCGTCGGCGAGGACATCGGTTTCTTGCCCGGCACCGAAGAGGAAAAAATGACGCCGTGGATGGGCGCGCTGACCGACAACCTCGAAGTGCTGATGCCCAGCAACAAGGAAGGCGGCAGCTGGGGGCGTGCGGCGACCAACGATTTGCTGGCCTCGCGGATCAAGATCCGCTCGCTCAATTTCATGCGCGGTCGCACGTTCCTGAGCCGTTACCTGATCCTCGACGAGGCGCAGAACCTGACGCCAAAACAGATGAAAACCCTGATCACCCGCGCCGGTCCCGGCACCAAGATCGTCTGCCTTGGCAACGTCGAGCAGATCGACACGCCCTACCTGACCGAGACCACGTCCGGGCTGACCTACGCGGTCGATCGCTTCAAGAACTGGGCGCACAGCGCGCACATCACCTTGCGTCGTGGCGAGCGTTCACGACTGGCCGATTACGCCTCCGAAGTGCTGTGAACCACGTGCCGCGCTGGTATTCCGCGAATCCCGCACGGCAACGGTCGCGGCTGGATCGTGGCCGACGAGGACTCCGCACGCAATCGACTGAAAGCATGTTCGCGGCCATCGCCAGATCGCGAGCGCACGCTGGACGCTGTCGCCCGGCTGCGGTTCACGCCGCAATTCAGGCCGGGCTGGCAGCGCCGCGCTGGTTTTCAGCCAGCACGTGCCGCAGCGCCGAGGCCAGGTCCTTGAAGTAGCCGGCCGGATCCTCGCGGCGCACGATCTGCGCGCGCATCAGCTTGCGCAACACGCCCAGGTTGGCGCCGCTGGGCAGCACCGCGATGCCACGCTTGCGCAGACTGCCGATGGTTGACTCCAGCCGCTTCAAACCGGTGGCATCCATGAACGGCACCCGCTCCAGCCGTAGCACCACGTAGCGCGGCGGGTCGCGCGTCCACGACAGCGCGCGCTCCAGCGAATCCACCGAGCCAAAGAAGAACGGCCCCTCGATCGAATACACCACCACGTCCTGCGGCAGCGCGTCGAGCCCGGCTTCGGCCAATTCCTGCCGCAGGCTGGCCTGGCCGTGTTCGACCACTTCCACCGACGCACTCATCCGGCGCATGAACTGGAACATCGCCAGGATCACGCCGATGTTCACCGCCACCACCAGGTCGGTGAGGATGGTCAGGCCAAAGGTGATCAGCAGGATCACCACGTCGGCGCGCGGCGCCCTGCGCACCAGGCGCACGAAGCGCTTCGCCTCGCTCATGTTCCACGCCACCACGAACAGGATCGCCGCCAGTGCGCATAGCGGCACCTTGCCCGCGCATGGGGCCAGGACCAGCAGGATCAGCAGCAGGGTCGCCGCGTGCACCACGCCCGCCAACGGCATGGTGCCGCCATTGCGGATGTTGGTGGCGGTGCGGGCGATCGCGCCGGTGGCGGCGATGCCGCCGAATAGCGGCGAGAGGATGTTGGCCACGCCCTGGCCGATCAGTTCCTGGTTGGAATCATGCTTCGTACCGGCCATGCCGTCGGCCACCACGGCCGAGAGCAGCGATTCAATCGCCCCGAGCATGGCGATGGTGAACGCAGACGGCAGCAACAGCAGCATCCGGTCGAACCCCATTTCCGGCAGCTGCAGTTTCGGCAGCCCACGCGGGATTGCGCCGAAGGTGGACTCGATGGTCGCCACGCCGCGCATGTCGAACACGCTCACGACCACGGTGGCCACGACCATCGCCAGCAACGGCCCGGGCACGCGCGCAAGACCCGGGATGCGCGGGCCGAACAGCGCAAGCGTCAGGCTGCCCAGCGCCAGGAGCGCGGTCGTCGGATGCAGCTGCGGGAGCGATTGCAGCAGGTGCCAGGTCTTGAGGTAGAACGGTCCCGCGCCCGGCGCCGGAAGGCCGAAGAAGTACTCCCACTGGCCGATCCAGATGATCACCGCGATGCCGGCGGTGAAGCCGACGATCACCGGATCGGGGATGAATCGGATCACCGCGCCCAGCCGCGCCAGCCCCATCGCCACCAGGATCACGCCGGCCATCAGCGATGCCAGCAGCAGGCCGCTGACGCCGAACTGCGCCACCCCGCCGGCGAGGATCACGATGAAGGCGCCGGTGGGCCCGGCGATCTGCACCCGCGAGCCGCCAAACAGCGACACCGCGACGCCGGCGATGATCGCCGTGTACAGGCCCTGCTCCGGCTTGACCCCCGACGCGATCGCGAACGCCATCGCCAGCGGCAGCGCGACCACGCCGACGATCACCCCGGCGATGATGTTGGGCAGCAGGTTGCCGCGCCGCATCAGCCCCGCGCGCCAGGCTTCGACCGCAGCGATCACGCGCCGTCTCCCGACTTCAGGCGAACGCCGCGCCCGCCCGCCGGACTGGCGCTGTTCTCGCCGATCAGCTCGGCGCCCGCCGTCTCGATTGCAGCGACCACCTTGGTCAGCGAATCGACGATTCCGCGCACGTTCCCGATGCTGGCCTCCATCCGCTGGATCGTCGGCAGCGACACGCCCGACAACCGCGCCAAGGTGCGCTGGTCGATCCCGAGCAGGGCCCGTGCCGCCCGCATCTGTGCTGCTGTAATCATGATCGGCCTAGTATTTTGAACATGTTTATTGATGTTTAAGACGTCATAATATCGATATGATACTGCAGTCGACCCGGCGCATGTAAAGTCGTCGCCGAGACCGCCTTCCATCCCGTACGCACCGGAATACGAGCCCCGCACCATGCCCAGACCCATCAGCGCGCTGACCATTGCCGGCTCCGATTCCGGCGGCGGCGCCGGCATCCAGGCCGATCTCAAGACGTTTGCCGCACATGGCGTGCACGGCCTGTCCGCGATCGCTGCGCTGACCGCGCAGCACACGCGTGGCGTGACTGCGGTGCACGTGCCGCCGGTGGGGTTCCTGCGCGCGCAGATCGACGCCTGTTTCGAGGATTTCAGTATCGGCGCTGTGAAGCTCGGCATGCTGGCAAGCGCCGAGGTGATCCACGCCGTGGCCGACGCACTGGAACACTGGCAGCCGCCGCAGATCGTGCTGGATCCGGTAATGGTCGCAACCTCTGGCGCCAGGTTGCTCGCCGACGATGCACTCGATGCCATGCGCACACGCCTGCTGCCGCTGGCAACGCTGGTCACGCCAAACACGCCGGAAGCCGAATGGTTGCTCGACTGCCGGATCGTCGATGGCGACGCAGCCGCACGCGCGGTCGCCGCATTGCGCACACTCGGTGCGCACGCGGTGTTGCTCAAGGGCGGGCACATCGACGAAGGCGCGCAGGTGGTGGATCGATTCGATGACGGCCACAGCCGCGTCGCGTTCACGCATCCACGCATGGCCATCGACGGCCACGGCACCGGCTGCACGCTGGCCTCGGCGATCGCTGCCAACCTGTGCAAGGGCCTGTCGATGCCCGAGGCCTGCCGCGCGGCCACCGACTACGTCCATGCCGCCCTGCGCGGCGGCTATCGCCCCGGGCGCGGCGACGTGGTGGTGCTGGATCATTTTGGCGCCGGACAACCCGCTTGAGCACGATTCGCGAACTCGACCTGCCCCTGCAAGCGGACGATGGCCATCATTTCAGACTGCTGGCGCGCATCCCCGAACAACCGCGCCGCAGCTTGCTGTGGTTGCCGGCCCTGGGCGTGGCCGCCAAACATTACCTGCCGCTGGCCGATGCACTGGCCCGACGCCATATCGCGGTCTTCCTGCACGAATGGCGCGGCAATGGGTCCAGCCGCCTGCGGGCGGATCGCAGGCACGACTGGGGCTATCGCGAATTGCTCACGCTCGACATGCCTGCAAGCGAATCGGCGATCGCCGCTGCCGCACCCGCTATCCCGCGCATCGTGGGTGGCCACAGCCTCGGCGGACAAATCGCCTTTTGCCGGCTCGCACTGGCTGCGCAATCTGCGCAGGCGGTGTGGCTGGTCGGCAGTGGCGCGCCGTACTGGCGCGCGTTCCCGCAGCCCAAACGCTGGCTGCTGCCGCTGGCGTATCGTTTTGCGCCATGGCTGGCCAAGGTCAACGGCGCCCTGCCCGGCCGTCGCATCGGTTTTGGCGGCAACGAGGCCCGCGGCGTGATCATGGATTGGTCGCGTACCGCGCTGAGCGGTCGGTATGCCGCGGCCAACATCAATGAAGACCTCGAAGCGGCGATGGCGACGATCCGCATCCCCGTGCGCGCCGCATTGCTGCGCGACGATTGGCTGGCACCGGAATCCTCGCTGCGATTCCTGCTGTCCAGATTGCCTCGATCGGATGCAGAAGTAATCACGCTGGATGCGCGAACGCTGGGCGCGAAGGCCGATCACTTCGCCTGGATGCGCACGCCCGAGGCGGTCGCAGAATTCCTGTGCGATCAGCCCGCGGTCATGGGCGCCTGACCTGTCGGCACGGGGACACGTTCCGCGTCGACCTTTTCGCCATAACCGTCCGGGTTCATCGACTGCCAGCGCCAGGCATCACGACACATGGCATCGACATCGAGTTCGGCCCGCCAGCCCAGCAGTTCGTGCGCCAGGGACGGATCGGCATAGACCTCGGCAACGTCACCGTGGCGTCGGGCCACGATGTCATGGCCGATCGCACGCCCGGATGCCCTCTCGAAGGCGCTGGCGAGTTGCAGCACGCTGATGCCGCGTCCGGTGCCAAGGTTCACCGTCAGGCTGCGCTCGGCGCGAGTCAGGTAATCGATGGCATCGGCATGGGCGCGTGCAAGGTCCATGACATGGATGTAGTCACGCACGCCGGTACCGTCGATGGTCGGCCAATCGCCGCCAAACACCTGCAAACGCTCGCGACGCCCCACCGCCACCTGGCAGATGTAGGGCATCAGGTTGTTGGGAATGCCGCCCGGATCCTCGCCGATCAATCCCGACGCATGCGCGCCGACCGGGTTGAAATAACGCAGGTTGGCGGCATGGAACGCTGGATCCGAGTCGCACAGATCGCCGATCAACTGCTCCATCACCAGCTTGGTGCGCCCGTAGGGGTTGGTGATGCGCAGGGCCGCGTCTTCGCGCACGGGCACGCTGTCGGGATCCCCGTAGACGGTGGCCGATGAGCTGAACACCAGCCGCCGCACGCCGGCGCCACGCATGGCCTGCAGCAGGTGGATGGTGCCGCTGATGTTGTTGTCGAAATAATCCAGCGGTCGTTGGCAGGATTCGCCAACCGCTTTGAGCGCGGCGAAATGCACCACGGCATCGAAGCGCGCGCCCTGGAACAGGGCTTCCACGTCGCGTTTATCGCGCATGTCGGCCTCCTGGAAGAAGACCGGCCGGCCAGTGATTCGCTGCAGGCGCTCGAGCACGCGCGGCGAACTGTTGGCGAAATTATCGGCAATCAGCAGCTCATGGCCGCGCTCGGCCAGGACGGTACAAGTGTGGCTGCCGATGTAGCCGGCGCCGCCGCATATCAGGATTCGCATTGCGTGTCGTTCCGTTGTTTCAATCATTTCACTGCGTGCATGCTAACGCGAGAAATGCCGGGGTCCGGACTCGACTGTCCGCCAGTATCTGCAAAATGCGTTTATCTGGCTTGTCACCTCCCGCTCCTCTTGGTAGCAGCTTGCGTTCGATAGACTGCAACGCATTGCGTACGCCCTGATCTGATACGACCCACCTGATCCACCCATCCATCCAACCGATGACCTCATACCGATGACTTCCTCCCTGCCTGCACAAGACGACATCCGCATTGCCGTGATCGGCCTTGGCTACGTCGGATTGCCACTGGCCGCTGCCTTCGGCCGCAAATACACCACCCTGGGCTTCGACATCGACGCCAAGCGCATCGGTGAACTGCGTGGCCACCACGACCACACCCTGGAAATGTCGACCGAAGAATTGCAGGCATCGGACAAGCTCACCTTTTCCGATGACGCAAAGGCGCTTGCCGCTTGCAACGTGTTCATCGTCACCGTGCCGACGCCGATCGACGAGTACAAGCGGCCGGACCTGCGGCCGCTGGAGTCGGCCAGTCGCAGCGTTGGCCGCGCAATTGCCCGCGGTGGCGTGGCGATCTACGAATCGACGGTTTATCCAGGTGCCACCGAAGAAGTCTGCGTGCCGATCATCGAGAAAGAATCCGGGCTGGTCTTCAACCAGGATTTCCATGCCGGCTACAGCCCGGAGCGGATCAATCCCGGCGACAAGCAGCACCGCCTGGAAACCATCCTCAAGGTCACCTCCGGCTCCACGCCCGAGGCCGCGGAATTTGTCGATGCGCTCTACAAGAGCATCATCACCGCCGGTACCCACAAGACCTCGAGCATTCGCGTTGCCGAGGCCGCCAAGGTCATCGAAAACACCCAGCGCGACGTCAACATCGCCCTGATCAACGAACTGGCATTGATCTTCGACCGCCTCGGCATCGACACCCACGAAGTGCTCGAGGCCGCCGGGACCAAATGGAACTTCCTGCCGTTCCGGCCGGGTCTGGTTGGCGGCCATTGCATCGGGGTCGACCCGTATTACCTCACCCACAAGGCGCAGCAGATCGGCTACCACCCGGACGTGATCCTCGCCGGACGCCGCATCAATGACTCCATGGGCAGCCATGTCGCGCAGCGGGTTGTGAAGCTGATGCAGCAGCGTGGCATCCAGACCGCGAAATCAAAAGTGCTGGTGCTGGGCCTGGCGTTCAAGGAAAACTGCCCGGACCTGCGCAATACGCGGGTGATCGACATCATCGCCGAGCTGAAAAACTATAACGTCGATGTCGACGTGCACGACCCTTGGGCCGCGCCCGCACATGCACAGGCCGAACACGGCATCACCGTGGTCGAACACCCCGAAGCGGGCAAATACGACGCCGTCGTGATGGCCGTCGCCCACAAGCAGTTCATCGCACTGGGAGCCGAAGGCGTACGCGCATTCGCCAAGCCCGGCGCCGTGCTGTTCGACGTCAAGCGCGCATTGCCGCGCGGCAGCGTCGACGGCTGCCTGTAAAATCAGAACACACCACTTCGAATCCCCACGATGCGCATCCTCGTCACCGGCGCTGCCGGCTTCATCGGCTCCAGACTCAGCGAACGCCTGCTTGCCCGCGGCGACGAAGTGCTTGGCTACGATAATCTCAACGATTATTACGACCCGACATTGAAACAGGCGCGATTGGCACGGCTGACGCCGCACGCCAGCTTTCGTTTCCAGCGCGCATCGCTGGAGGATCGCAACGCGATCAACCTGGCCTTTGCCGACTTCAAGCCACAGCGCGTGGTCAACCTCGCCGCGCAGGCTGGCGTGCGTTATTCGCTGGAAAACCCGCAGGCCTACATCGACAGCAACATCGTGGGCTTCATGAATGTCCTGGAGGCCTGCCGCCACCATGGCGTCGAGCACCTGGTCTACGCCTCATCGAGCTCGGTCTACGGCGCCAATCGCAAGCTCCCGTTTGCGGTCGAGGACAGCGTCGACCATCCGGTAAGCATGTACGCGGCCACCAAGAAGGCCAACGAATTGATGGCCCACACCTACAGCCACCTGTTCAACCTGCCCACCACGGGGCTGCGCTTTTTCACCGTTTACGGGCCCTGGGGCCGGCCGGACATGGCGCTGTTCCTGTTCACGCGAAAGATCCTTGCCGGCGAGCCGATCGATGTGTTCAACCACGGCCACCACACGCGCGACTTCACCTATGTCGATGACATCGTCGAAGGCGTGATCCGCACCCTCGACCGCGTCCCCGGACCGGACCCCAGACACGACCCACTCAACCCCACGCCAGCGACGTCCAGCGCGCCGTATCGCGTCTACAACATCGGCAACCACCAGCCTGTGGAGCTGCTGCGTTACATCGAAGTGCTCGAGGAATGCCTGGGCCGCAAGGCGCAGATGAACCTGCTGCCGCTGCAGCCGGGCGACGTGCCAGATACGTACGCCGACGTCGAGGCGCTGCAACGCGACACCGGATATTCCCCCGCCACCACCATCGAGACCGGCGTCGCCAGGTTCGTTGAGTGGTACCGGGATTTCTACCACGCCTGACGCTGGTTGCGTGGCGATTTTCGTGTCGCCTTACGTCGAGGTTTGCGACGCGCGTGCGCGGCGAATTCCGCCGCCCGGATCTGGCCGCATCCTTGCCCGCTTCGCGTTCTCTACAGGACAGGTCACAAGGAATAACAAACGATGCGTAACTTCCAGACAATGATTGTTGCGGCGGCCCTGTCACTTTTGCTGGGTGCATGTGCCAGCAACGGCAAGACAGAGTCCGGCCCGCCTCCAGCCGCTGCAACCAAGGCGGTCGATTCGTATCTTATCGGCGTCGACGATATCGTCCAGGTGACGGTGTGGCGCAATCCCGAACTCGGCATCACCGTGCCGGTTCGTCCCGACGGCATGATCTCGGTGCCACTGGTGGGTGATGTCGTGGCGGGCGGGAAGGCGCCAGCCGACGTTGCCCAGGACATCCAGGGGAAGCTGGCGACGTACGTGCGCGACCCGCAAGTCGCGGTGATCCTGACCGACCTGCGCAGCCACGAATACCTGTCGCGCGTTCGCGTGACCGGTGCGGTCCGCCAGCCGGTGTCGATTCCCTATCGCCCAGGAATGACCGTGCTTGACGCAGTATTGGCCGCAGGCGGAATCACCGAATTCGCCGCGCCCGATCGCTCCGAACTGCATCGCAAGTCGACAGGCGCCGGAACGGCCTATGCCGTGCGCCTGGATCGGATCCTCGGCAAGGGCGACCTGTCGAGCAATTATCCGGTCGCACCGGGCGACGTCATCACCATCCCCGAGCGTGCATTCTGATGGGACAGATCGCACTTCCGCCGCGACGTCCGCCGACACCGGCGGCCGCGGCCAGTACCTTGCCGCCCAACGAGCTGATCCCGGTCCTTCTCAGCGAAGGGCGCCGCAGGATGATCGCGATGGCGTTGATTTTTGCCGCGATCGCATTGCTCACGCTGGTCGTCGGGGTGCTTGTGCCAAAAAACTACAGCGCGTCGACCACGATCCTTGCGCAGGAAAGCGACATCATCCAGCCGCTACTCGAGGGCCGCGCCGTGGCGACCGGCGTTACCGACCGCGCCGGCATCGCCCGCCAGGTGATCTACAGCCGCCGGGTGATGGAAGACATCCTGAAGACAGGCGGCTGGCTGGGCGACAACCCAACGGCGCTGCAGCGCGATCGCCTGATCGAGGACATCCAGGGCCGCATACGCATCACCGCGCCACGGATCAACCTCGTGGAAATCGCCTATCGCGATTCGGATGCCAAGCGCACGTTCAACGTGACCGAACGCCTGTCCGAACTCTTCATCAAGGAGACCCTGGCGACGAAGGAACGCGAGAGCCGCGACGCCTATGAGTTCATCAACAGCCGTGTCGAGGATTACCACAAGAAGCTGACCGACGCCGAGGACAACCTGCAGAAGTACCGCGGCCAGAACGCCGATGCGCAGCCCGGCACGGCCACCGACGTCAACACGCGCATCAGCTCGCTGCGCACCCAGGTCGAACAGACGCGCATGTCGATGCTCGAACAGCAATCGCGCGCGTCCTCGCTGTCGTCGCAACTTTCCGGCGAGTCCGCAGTGACCGCCGTGCAGACGCGCGACAACCTCTATCGTTCGCAGCTGCTGGAATTGCAGACCCAACTCGACACCTTGCTGCTGACCTATACCGACCAATACCCGGACGTGGTCCGCATCCGCCACCAGATGGCCGATATCCAGCGTTCGATGCAGGACGAAAAGCAGCGTCGCGAACGTGCCCCGCAGGCCGCGGGAAGTTTCGAGGACACCCAGCTCAACCCGCATTACCAGGAGCTTCGCAGCCAGCTGGCACAGGCACAGCGCGACGTCGCCGCCAGCCAGTCGCGCATGGGCATTTCCGAATCCATGCTCGGTTCCGAGCTTGATCGCAGCCGGCGCGTGGCGGCATCGGAAAGCGCATTGGCCGAGTTGACCCGCGATTATGAAGTCAACCGCGACCTCTACCAGGACCTGCTGCGGCGCCGCGAAAATGCCCGTGTCTCCATGGAACTGGATCGTGAGGAACGTGGCCTGACGCTGCGCATCCAGGATCCGGCCGTGATGCCGCTGCGCCCAACCGGCTTGCGTTTCATGCACATCGCGTTGGCCGGGCTGCTGCTGGCGATCGCGGTACCGCTGGGGCTTGTCTTCCTGGTGGCGCGCTTTGATCCGCGCATCCGTTCGGCCCGAACGTTGCAACGGCAATCCGATATCCCGCTGCTCACCGTCGTGCCTGCCTACCACACCCATCGCGACCGCCGCGATCAGTTCTGGCGCACCGCAACCAGCATCACCATCGTGACCATCGTGTTGCTCGCGTATGCGGCCATCTATGGTTACAAGCAGATGCACGCCTGAGATGCATGACATGAATCGAGATGACAACCACAACCTGACCACCCCGATCGATGCCACGCAGTCGTCCGTCGCCACCAGCGATGATCGGTCGGCCCGCTCGATCGTCCGCGCCAGCGACACCCAGGCACTGAGCACGCGCGGGCTCGAGGATCGTCGCCTGATCCATCGCAATGACTCGGTCCGCCAACATGCCGATGCCTTCCGCGAATTGCGCACCCGGTTGTTGGCGGCCGGAGACAACAGCAGCTTCATCACCCTGGTGGCACCAATCAGCCACGGATGCGGCGGCAGTTTCGTCGCCCGCAACCTGGCGGCAGCCTTCGCCTTCGACGAAACCCGCACGGCATTGTTGATCGACTGCGATTCGCGGCACCCCGCCCAGCAATCGGCGCTGGGTGTCGATACGACTGGCAGCGGGCTGATGGATTATCTGGACGATCCATCCGTCGATATTTCCCAGATCGTCTACGCCACCGGGATACCGCGCCTGCGATTGGTGCCCAGTGGTCGGGTCCGCGAGACCACCGGCGAGCGCTTCACCTCGTTCCGCATGCGAGCAATGGTGGATTCGCTTCGCAGCCGGTTCAATGAAAGCCAGCTGATCCTCGACAGCCCGCCGGTGCAGGGTTCGCCCGATGCCCGCATCCTGTCGGCACTCGCCGACCATGTCGTGCTGGTGGCGGGTTACGGGCGCGTGACCACCGAACAGGTCTCGCAGGCCGCCGCCCATTTCGCACCGGAAAAACTGGTGGGCGTGGTCTTCAACAACATCCCTTGAGCCATTGCCCGAACATGAGGATCAGGCGCATGCACAAACCCCGGCTGCAAGCTTCCGTCTTGGCCACCGCCCTGCTGGCCGTCATGTCCGGCACCGCCTGCGCCGTACAACTCGATTACACGATCGACGCCGGCGTGCAGCGGGATGACAACGTCACGCTCAGCACCAGCAACCCGATCAAGCAGAACTTCCTGCGCACCGGCCTGGGTTTTCGCCTGCAGCAGAACTCCTCGATGTTCCAGGCCAGTTTCGATGGCCGCGTGGAATACCGCGGCTATCGCGACGATGTGTTCAGCGACACCGTTGATGGCACGCTTACTGGCCGCCTGAACTGGGTGGCGATCCCGCACCGGCTGCATTTTGCCGCCGAGGACAGCCTGACCCTGCAGCCCGTCGATGCGCTGATCCCGAATGCGCCGGGCAACCGCCAGCAGGTCAACGTGCTGTCGCTTGGGCCGACCGTGTTCTTCAAATGGGCGCAGACACTCGATGGCCAGGCAGACCTGCGTTTCATCAACAGCAACGCCGAGATTACCGACCAGTTCAATTCACAGCGCTATGAACTCTCGGTGCGCGCAATCAAGCAACTCGATCCGACCTCGCGCCTGTCGTTCAACACGCAGTGGCAGGATGTCGATTTCGACGACGTGGCCGCGCGTGATTATCGGCGTATGAATGCCTACGCCCGCTATGCGCGCACGATGGCAAGCTTCGACGTCGGCGTCGATGCCGGGTATTCGTGGATCTACTATCGCCAGGACACTCGTAAAGACCCTTTGCTGCGCGTCAACCTGTCCTGGCATCCCAGCGCACGCAGCGCACTGACACTCAGCGTTGTCAGCCAGTTTTCCGACACCGCGACCGACGCCCTCGCCTCCATTTCGCCCAGCACGGCCATCCCCGAGTACGTGCCTGTCGGCGACACGGTGATCAACGCCTCTGCGTTCCGCACGCGACGGACATCGCTGGAGTACGTATACACCGGCACACGCCTGAATTTCCGGGTCGCGCCGTACGTCGAGTCGCGCACCTATATCGACTCGGATCACTACAATGAAGACGTCGAGGGTGGCCAGTTCGATGCCAGCTGGCAGCTGCGCCGCAACCTCGCATTGGGCCTGTACGGCACCCATGAAACCCACGACTACCTGGTCCTCGGTCGCAAGGACCGGACGCGTCGCCTGAGTGCCTACCTGCAGCAGGATTGGTCGCGGCACTGGAGCAGCCGCCTGGAATGGGCGCGCTACCAGCGCACGTCTTCGTTTGCCGGCCAGGATGCCGTGCAAAACACGCTGTATCTCAGCGTCATCTACCGCAATCGCTGAGCCGCACATGCAGCCGCAGGCTCCCGGCCCTGGTCACCTCCGCAACTTCCGGTCGCGGGCCTGGCCGGGTGCGGTACTGCTTGCCCTGGCCTCGATGACCGCAGCGATCGGGCAATGCAGCGATGGCGGAGCCCAAGACAGCCCTCCCATTGCTGCGCCAGTCGCACAAGCAACAGCCGTTGCACCTGTTGCGCAGGCCGCGATATCGGCCGCTGCAGGGCAAACAGATCCGTCGCCCCGGACCACTACCGGCATTGCACTGGATCTTTCATTCGTCGATCGCACCTCGTCGGCGTTCAAACTATTCCGTGACTGGGTCGATAGCGCCGTCAGCGGTGATCCCGGCTATGCATTCTCGGCCAGCGACGCGGCCCTGATGTATCGCCTGGTCCCGACGAAAAAGTACTGTGACCTCGCCGTGGGCATGGTCGAACAACAGGTATCCACGGCCGAATCCGCGATGGCCTCGGGTGGACGACCAGACGTGGCGGGCGACTCCTACCTGCACGTTGGACAGATGATCGGCGACCTGGCGATGAGCCTGGACACCTGCGCCGCCCTGCTCACGCCGGCACAGCGCACGCGCTGGTCGGCCTACGCCGACCAGGCGGTCTGGAATGTATGGAATCCGGCCAATGCCAAGTGGGGCCGACGCAGCTATCCGTGGAGTGGCTGGTCGATCGATAACCCGGGCAACAATTATTACTACAGCTTTGTCGAAGCAACCATGTACTGGGCGCTGGCCAGCAACAACGCCACTTGGATGAAGCTGCTGCGCACCGAGAAACTGCCCGCCCTGGAGGCTTATTTCGCCAAACTGCCCGGCGGCGGCAGCCGTGAAGGTACCGGCTACGGCACCTCGCACATGCGCTTGTTTTCCCTGTATCGGACGTGGCATGACGCCACCGGCGTCGACCTTGGCAACGCCAACCCGCATGTCACCGACAGCATTTATTACTGGATCCACGCCACCGTCCCGACCCTCGACCGCTTCGCGCCCCTTGGCGATCAGTCGCGTGTTTCGGTTCCCGAGCTCTTCGATTACCAACGCGCGCTCATGCTGCAGGCGCGCGCCGTCAGCAGCAACACCCAGGCCCGCGGATACGCATCCTGGTGGTTGGCCAATATCTCCATTCCACGCATGACCCATGGCTTCAATCGCCACCACGACCTGCTGCCCGCCGGCAGTGGCGGCGGCCCGCCCACCGAGTTGCTGTATCACGCCACGGGTACGGGCAACCTATTTGCGCGCAGCGACTGGTCACGCTCGGCGATGTGGTTGGCCTTCACCGCCGGACCCTACAACGAGAGCCATGCACACCAGGACCAGGGCGGTTTCACCCTGTTCGCCAACGATTGGCTGGCGGTAACCGAGAATATCTGGAGCCACAGCGGCATCCAGCAAGGGACCGAAACCCACAACGTGTTGCGCTTTGAACAAGGCGGCACGGTCGTGCCCCAGTGCGAGCCGAGCACTTCAACGATGGAAGTATCCCCGGCAGGCAATGGCAACTTTGCCGCCACGGCCAACCTCACGCCTGCCTACTGTGGAAGTCCAGCGGTGCGCAGCTGGCAGCGAACCCTCGGTTTTGCCGCCCGAAAGTTGACGGTGACCGATCGTTTCAGCCTCGGTAGCGCAACCACCGCGACGTTCCAGCTCAACGTGCCCGTCCAGCCCAAGATCAGCGGACGCGAGGCCACTGCCGGAAAGTTGCATGTGCGGGTACTGGAGCCGGCCAATGCCACCTTGCGCGTGCACGACTGGAGCGGCGTGGATGCCCGCGAATTCAGGAAGGGTTGGCGGATCGACGTTTCGGGCAGCAGCACGGGGTACGTCGTGGAACTTTACGAAAACTGAACCCCCGCACAAGAGTCTTCGCCTGCGATCACAAAACCATGACGCGGGTCTCGATAGGGCCAAAATCTGTTTATAGTCCCCTCCCAGCCGATGCGCGACACGACCGGGGGGGAGGTCTGCACTAGGCGACGATGCCTTTATCGTCGACGGTGCCTGCAAGGCAGAGAGGATATCCGCCTTGTCTTATCGAAATCCGCGCATGCGTGCGCGCAACGCCACCCCCGCGCGCCAGCGCATCCTGCCGCTGGCCACCGCGATTTTCGCCGCCGGATTGATTGGCGGCATCATGATCATGGTGGACGCCTCCGGCAGTTCCGACCTGCCGCAACCGTCCCGCCATTTGGCTGATTCCCTGCCAGTTCACACGCCCGGCACGGCAGGCACGCCGGTTGTGCAAGCGATATCTGCGACGCCGGCAGCTGCTTCGGTGCCAGCGAGCCGCTCGGCGATGATGGCTGGGCCGACACCCGCCGCCCATCAATCGTTGCCGCAGCCGGCCAGCCGTGCGCATGGCGTCGCCGTCGAAAATCCACGCGCCAGCCGCCCTGCATCGCCTTGGCCTCGCTGGCTGCTGACGATGCACCGCGACGTCCGCGCACTCGGGTCGCGCGTGGTCAATGTATTCGAACGTACCCCAGGCAAGACCACCACGCCGGTGGCGGTCGATGACAGTGCCGACTCCGGCTCGGCTTCGGCCACGCCCACCATTGCCGAGGTCGCCGGGCCTTCCCGCACCCCCGGCACTTCGGGCATGTCGCGGCCAGCGCAAGTCGGCCTCGCCATGAATCTTTCCTATGTCGATACGGGTTCGGCGGCTTATTCGACTTTCAAGACCTGGGTGGACAGTGCCGTCAATGGCAATCCGGGCTATGAATTCGCGGCCAGCGAAGCGGCGATGATGTTCCAACTCACTGGCAACCAGAACTACTGCACCTTGGCCATGACGATGGTCGAGGCCCAGGTCGTTGCCGCCGAATCCGCCATTGCCGGCGGCGGGCGACCGGAAGTCGCGGGCGACTCGTACCTGCATGTCGGGCAAATGATTTCCGATCTTTCCGTCACCCTGCAAGTTTGCGGTGCGCGCGTCACGTCATCGCAGCGCACACGTTGGTCGGCCTATGCCGAGCAGGCAGTCTGGAATGTGTGGAATCCAACCAAAGCTACGTGGGGCGGCCGCAGCCAGACATGGTCGGGGTGGTCGATCAACAACCCGGGCAACAACTATTACTACAGCTTCGTCGAAGCGACCATGTATTGGGCGTTGGCCAGCAACAACGCCACATGGATGAACCTGTTGCGCAACAACAAGCTGCCGGCACTGCAGGCGTATTTTGCCAACTTGCCGGGCGGCGGCAGCCGCGAAGGCACCGGTTATGGCACCTCGCACATGCGCCTGTTCCCGCTGTATCGGGTCTGGCATGACGCCACCGGCGTCGATTTCGGCAACGCCAATTCGCATCTCACCGACAGCATCTATTACTGGATCCACGCCACCGTCCCCACCCTCGACCGCTTCGCGCCGCTGGGTGACCAGGCGCGCGTCTCGGTTCCCGATCTCTTCGACTACCATCGCCGCCTCATGCTCGAAGCGCGTTCGGTCACCCATGACGTGCAGGCACAGGCGCGGGCGTCGTGGTGGTTGGCCAATATCTCCGTGCAGCGCATGGGCCATGGTTTCAATCGCCGCTATGACCTGTTGCCTGCCGGCAACGGTGGCACGCCACCTACCGAGTTGCTGTATCACGCCAAGGGCGCAGGTAACCTGTTTGCACGTACCGACTGGTCGAAAACAGCGATGTGGGTAGCGTTTACTGCCGGCACCTACAACGAGAGCCACGCGCATCAGGACCAGGGTGGCTTCACCCTGTTCGCCAACGATTGGCTGGCGGTGACCGAGAATATCTGGAGCCGCAGCGGTATCCAGCAAGGCACCGAGACCCATAACGTGCTGCGCTTCGAACAAAACGGCAATATCGTGCGCCAGTGCGACCCAAGCACCTCGTCAATGACGGTGACGCCGGGCAGCAACGGTGCGTTTTCCGCCGTCGCCAACCTCACGCCGGCTTATTGCGGAAATTCAGCGGTACGCAACTGGCAACGCACGCTTGGTTTCGCGGGCCGCAAGTTGACGGTGACGGATCGCTTCAGCGTCGGTAGCGGGACCACCGCCACGTTCCAGATCAACGTGCCGGTCCAACCCACGATCACCGGGACCCAGGCCAATGCCGGACGCCTGCATATCCGCGTCCTTGAGCCCGCCAATGCCACCTTGAGCGTGCAAAACTGGAACGCCGTGGATTCTGGTGAGTACAACAAGGGCTGGCGGATCGACGTCAAGGGCAGCAGCACCGGATACGTCGTGGAGCTTTACGAAAACTGAGTCATCCGTAAAACAAAAAACCCCGCCATGACGGCGGGGTTTTTTGTTGGTGCTGGCGCATCCGGACTGACACCCGATGACGATCTCCAGAAAACGGCCATAGCCGCTTTTACCGACGCCGCCGCGAACGAAAGCGGAACCACCCTCGGGTCGCACTTCCACCCATGATTTCCTAGCGGCGTTTTGCCAGGGCATTGCCCGCGTAATGCAGGAAATACCAGGCGGCGCGCACGCGTCCGAGTGATTCGATCTCGCGATAGATCCGCCACTGCCAGCCGGCGGCACGCAGCTTGTTGGCCGACACCGATCCGCTGCGCACCAGATAAAATGCCAGCGGCTGGTCGTGTTGCACGCAAATTGCCCTGCGCGCACGACGGACTCGCTCCAGCCAGAACACATAGTCCTCGTGGCCGACGCGACGGAAGCTGCCATCGCCGAGGCGGCGATCGTAGATCCCGGTCAGGTTGCCAATGTGATTGCTCTTGAGCATGTCGGCATAGCCAATATGCATGGGCGGCTGCACCAGCGACAGCGCACTGCCGTCCTCGGCCACGCGCTGGTAGGCCGCGTACGAGACCAGCGCACCCGCCGCCGTCATCTGCTGCAACTGCAGCTCGAGCTTGCGTGGGTGCCACCAATCGTCGCTGTCGAGGAAAGCCACATGGCTGCCGGTCGCAGAGCGTATGCCGGCGTTGCGCGCTTCAGCCACGCCGGCATTGACCAGCTGGCGTATGACCTTTACTCGTACATCGGCGTCCGCATATTCCATCAGGATGGCCAGCGATTCATCGCTTGAGCCATCATCGACAGCGACCAGTTCAACGTCGCGATGGGTTTGCTGCAGCACCGACTCGATCGATCTGCGCATCGTCTGCTGGGCATTGAATACCGGCATGATCACGCTGACTCGCGCGGATGATCCGTTGGTGTTCATCGCAGCGGCCTCATGCCTGGCCTCATGCTTGGCCGCGTGCCTGCGCACCACCTGCCCACGACGATGGCGGTGCTTTCAGCACGAAGTCGCGGTAATCGTGCGGATTGCCGCGATGCCCGGCCTCGGCCGCCTTGATGATGTTGTAGACCTCGCGCGAACTGACGTAATGCAACACGTAGTGCTTGCTGTCGTTGTAGCGGCTCTCAAGGTGGGCGTGCATGGCATCCGTGGACGGGCCCAGCAGCGTGTCCATGTCCTGCT
The DNA here is from genome assembly GCA_038241735.1 of Lysobacterales bacterium. Taxonomy (GTDB): domain Bacteria; phylum Pseudomonadota; class Gammaproteobacteria; order Xanthomonadales; family Xanthomonadaceae; genus Luteimonas. The sequence continues at coordinate 72,353 of JBBSST010000005.1, read as the reverse complement.
CCTGGGTCCCATGGGTATGGACCTTGACGAAAACCCACTCCGGGCGGCCGGCGACATGGATGCCGGTATCCACCCATGCGTCCACCCGTGCGGGCGTGGGCGGGCAGCCACGACGTACATCGGAGGCCTCGATCCTCGGTACGATACCCATGCGCCGCTCGCGCCAGTTCAACCGCAACGGCCCCTGCACGATCATCAGGTCCCCCACCGCATGCCCGCCGACTTTCACCATCTCACCGGTGTCGTGTGATTTCGGGCGAAGCGGATCGTCGGTGGCGTAATAGATGGAATTGATCGTGCTGGTCTGGGTGTCGCTGGGCGCGGACGGCAGGGTGAAGTCGGCATAACAGCCAAGCTCGCGCAGCAGGATCAGTTCGTTGTTGATGCCACACCAGCGACCATCGGCACGCGAATTGTCCAGGCACCAGTTGCCGTGGATGAAGCCAAAGCGCAGTTCACCCGTTTCCGGGTCCAGCGGCAATGCCCCGTGGCGCTCATGCAGGACCCGGCAGAACCGCGAGATCGACTCACGGAAGTTCGCCTCGGTGTCGTTGTCGTGGTGCAGGTGGATCTCGATCTCGCCATAGCCATCGGCGCACAGCGCAGCGATCTTGTCGAGGTGTTCCTCTGCGTATTCCTCTTCCGGATAAAAAAAGCTGTGCTGCGGAGGACGACCATCTGCGTCGCGATGCTTGCCGGCGAGCAGGCGATAGTCGCTGCACCAGCGATCCACGCGCGCCCGCTGGGTAGACAGGTCCGCGCCATGCCACATCGGCTCGAAGTGGTCGACGAAGCAGAACATCACGTGCACCGGCCCGTCCACCTTGGGTCGACGGCGACGAGTGAGGTAATTGCCGATCCAGTTCTGCATGTTGCGCGCGCGCAACAACAGCCAGATGACAATGGCGGCCGCGAGTGCAAGCAGCGCGATGATCGATCCTGCGATGGCAAAAAGACTCAATCAAGACTCCCCGTGGATGGTGGCAAACGCGCCGTGGATTGTGCGGGCATGGTTGGAATACGCACGCTGACACTCCACAAGAACGTGAAACGTGTGATATCGAGGTCATGGGACGCGCACGCGACCCGTTGCAACCGGCTTCCGGACGCATCCGCGCGAACCCGGCTTGATTACACGCCAGGACCCACGCCCGGGCAGATGATGTTTACCGATTGTTGCGCCAGCTCCTATCGACCGCCGCGCGGCAATGGATCCGGCCGCAGCGCGGCAAAGCGAAAGCCCTGCTGCTTCCACTGCGGGATCAACTGCGTGAGCATCTCCATCGAGATATCACTGTCATCGTGCATCAGCAGGATGTCGCCGGAACGCGGTGGGTAGCGCCGTGCGAGGGCGACCAATTCCGCGGCGGGCCGACGGCTGTAATCAAGGCTGTCATAGGACCAGTACGCGATGCGTCGATGCTGGCGGATGAAATGCCGCAGCATTGGCCGCGGCAGCACCCCTCGAGGCGGGCGGAAGGGGTGCCAGGGACGTCCGTCGATGGCCTGCAACAACTTGTCGGTGCGATCGATCTCGTCGAGCTGCGCCGCCAGCGGCAACAGTTCGAAGTGTGGATGCGTGTAGGAGTGGTTGCCCAATGTGTGGCCAGCATCGACGATGCGCCGCGCCAATTGTGGGTGGCGCTCGATCTGTTCACCGATCAGGAAGAACGTCGCCAGCGCGTCATGCTCGGCCAGGAAATCCAGCAAGGGTTGCGTGTACTGCGGATGCGGGCCGTCGTCGAAACTCAGGTACAGGCTTTTCTGCTCGCGCCCGCCGAGTGTTTCCACCCAGGTATTGGGCAGGCAACGCAACAGGTGCAGGCGCTTGGGACGCGGCGTCATGGACATTGGGGGTCTTGTTGCAACGATGTAGGAAAGGTGGTCATTGCCGGCTCAAGGTGGCTGCAACCCCGCCTTGCAATGATCCACGACGGCGGCGCGCCCGACTTCTGCGCGTCGATACATGGGGCAAATGGATGAACCTTGGCATGCTCATCGAGCATAGATGGTCTCGTAGCGATCGGCCATGGTGCGGAATGATCCTTCGGCCAGCACCCAATCGCGTCCGGCCTTGCCGTAGGCTGCGGATCGCTGCGGGTCGCGCAACAAACCACAGATGGCCGAAGCCAACTGCCCCGGATCGGAGGGCGGCACCATCACTCCGTTGACGCCGCCGCGTACGATCTCGCCGGTGCCGCCCACGTCGGTGGCGATGATCGGCAACGCAGCTGCACAGGCCTCCAGCAGCGCCATGGAATAGCCTTCTGACAACGATGGCAGTACGAACAGGTCGAGCGCTTCAAGCAGGCTTGCAACATCGTCGCGCGCGCCCAGGAAGAACACGGCATCGGCCACGCCTTCGGACACCGCAACCGCCTCCAGCTCGCCGCGCAATTCGCCGTCGCCAATGATCATCAGCGCACTCCCGGGAATCGACTGTTTCACCAGCGCGAACGCTCGGATCAGTCCAGCCTGGTCCTTGATCGGATTGAGCCGCCCAACGGTGCCCATCAAAAACGTGGATGCGGGCAACCCGAGTGTCGTGGTCAATCGCGCGTGCGCGGCGACGTTGGCGGCGCGGAATCCCTGCACCTGGATGCCGTTGGGGATCGAGACCACGCCCAGTCGCGGCCGGATCCCGTCCTGCACGAAAAACCGACGCACCGTTTCACCTACCGCGACCACGGTGTCAGTAGCGCGCATCGACTTGCGATACAACCAGGCGCGTCGTCCCTTGGTGATTTTTGCGGCCATGCCATGTCGCGTATTGATGACCCGACCAATCTTCAATCCCAACGATGCGGCCACCGCGTAGTAATGCGCAACATCGTTGTGGCTGTGCAGCACGTCGCAACCGCTGCGGGCGATCGCCCGGCGCGCGCGCAGCAATGCCCGAACGTCTGGCCCGCGCTGTTTGTCGCATACGGTGACCTCGACTCCGACATCGATCAGCTCCTGCGCAAGCGTGCCCTTCTGGAACAGACACACCACCTGGCACTCATGCCCGGCTTCGCGCTGGGCTTGGACCAGGTTGATGACCACCCGCTCCAGGCCGCCGCGTTCGAGGTTCTCGACGAAATGGGTGATCTTCATGCGAGGTCGCCGCTCATGCGAGTTCCGAGATGGTGACGCGGTGCTTGCCGGTCAAGGTCAGTGGAATATCATCAGCGTAATGGATGCGGATCGCCATGTCGGCGCCCAGCCCGTTGCGCAATTCAGCGATCAGAGGTTCAACCACCGACACGTCGAAATCCTCACCACGCACCATGACCACGTCGAGCGCACCGAGTTCGCGCTGCACGACCTGGTAGCGCTTGATCCCCGGCACGCTGAGGAATGCGCAGACGATGAACTCACCGGGTACGAACTTGCCATCGGGTGTCCGCAAGGCATCGAGCTTGCGGCCGTCGACGCTCGACAGCAGCGGCAATCCGCGGCCGCAGGTACATGCCTTGTCGTGCGCGCGCGCCAAGTCGCCGTTGACGTAGCGCAGCATTGGCATGCCGTAGTTGTGCAAGTCGGTGACGATCACGTCGCGGGCACCATCGGTTTGCTCCGGTGACAGCGTATTGCCCAACTCCACGACAAGGTGGTCGGCATTGACGTGCAAGCCATTGCGATGGTCGCATTCGGCGGCGATCAGCATGAATTCGCGACAACCGTACGTGTTGTAGGCCGGGCAGCCGAATGCCTGCTCGATGACCTGGCGCTGCGACTCATGCAGGCTTTCCGCTGCACCCAGCACCAATCCAGGCCGATGGATGCGACGCCCGTTCGCCAGCAGCCATTCGGCCAGCTTCACGATCGGCGCGACATACGACACGATTACTTCGGGCTTGTACGCATCCACCGCATCGGCATACCACGCCATCCGCGATTCGCTCATCGAAAACGCGCTCAGCGTATGGCGATGGAAGGCGACCTGGTGCAGATGGTCCTTGAGCTTGCCGCGGCCCGAAGGCACGCCCCACAAGTACAGGGTGCGTTGCCCCATGCGCGCCCCGGACCAGCCGTAGCCGCGGAACATCACCGCGACGCGACGCTCGTAACTCTCACGGGTATAGCCAAAACGCAGCGGCTCGCCGGTGGAGCCGCCAGTGGTCTTGTACAACAATTCCTTGCGCAGGCCGGGCGCGATCATGCGCTCGAAGTTCGCGCGGATCTCCGGTTTGGTCAGCACCGGCAGGCGTGCGTAATCCTGCAGGTTGCGGATATCGTCCGGGGTCGCGCCAAGCTGTTGCCAGCGCTCGCGGTAATACGGCACCTCGTTCCAGCAGTGGGCAATCAACTGCTTCAGCTTTTTCCATTGCAAGGCTTGCAGCTGCTCCGGATCCAGCCATTGGTTGCGCTCATATTCGCGCAGGTAATGCAGCGTCTTGCGCTGACGCAACCCCGACTCATAGACCGGGAACAACACCTTGCGGAACAGGGTTTCATAGAGCTTGCTCACACCAACCCCGCTGGCGCACGTGCATGCGCCCATGCCAGCAGTTTTGCGCCTGCGCGCGGGCGGCTGCGGGCAAGTCGTTTGTGGATTTGCTGCAGGTAGGCGATGTCATCACGACTCCAGCAACCGAACAACAGGGTCATCAGGCCATAGGCCAGCGACAGCACCACGGTGCCGAGCATGATTTGCGCGATCGCCGGCATATGGCCGCGCATCGGCAACACCAGCAAGCCCGCCAGGCACGCAGCCAGCCAGATGCGCAATAGCCGGCCCCAGTTGGGTGCGACGCGGCTGACCCGGATGGCCTGCCACATGATCGCGACCCCGCCGATCACCGAAATGGCGATAAACGCGACCACCGCACCCTGCAATCCATATTTTGCGATGAGGATGGCATCGAGGACGATCTTCAGCACGCCACATACCAGCGAGATCACCAGGATGTGGCCCTGGTGGTCGGCACTGATCAACAGGCTGGAGCCGCCCTGGGTGGTGGTCACCACCGCGATCACCGCAAGACACGCCGAAAACACGGGCGCCGCCGCGGCGTAAGCCGGTCCATACAGCAGACCAATGACCGCGTCGGAAAACACCAGGCCGAAGGCCACCAGCGGCGCGGCCAGGAAGGTCAGGTAGACCGTCGATGCGACGAAGCGGCGGCCGGCAACGACATGGCCCTGGCTCAATGCATTGGCCATCATCGGCAGCAGCAGGGCTGCAAACACGCCCGGCACCAGCAACGCCGCGCCGGTGGCGAGTTGATAGGCGACCTTGAACTGGCCAGCGGCCGCAGGATCGGCGTACAGGTTCAGGAACAGCACCTCGACTTCACTGGCCACGAAGAAGCCCACGGCAACGATGCCGGCAGTGAACTTCATGTGCCGATGCACGCGTGCGATCAGGTCGGGTGCCAGCGTGACGCCGGGCGTCGCCGTGGGAACCAGGTGTGCGATCTGGCGCCGGGACGTTTCGTAGAAGATCAGCCCGGAGACCACGAATACCGCCAGCAGCCACGTGACCGGGCCATCGAACCACATCACCACCAGCACCATCGCCAGGTTCAATGGCGTGGCGATCATCGCAACAATCGCAGTCGCGCGGAAGTTCTCGAACCCCTTGGCAACCCCGATGTTGAACATGTACGACGCGCGTGTCGCGACAGCGACCATCAGGAAGCCAAGCAACATGACGTGGTTCATGCCAGGCGCGAGTTTTTCGCCGGCAAACACGAACAACAGCGCACCCGACACCAGCACGACCAGCAGGAAGATCCGCTGCGCACGTCGCAAATAGGTCAGCAGGTTCGGAATGAGGTTCGCGCGGTCTGAGCCACGCAATTCGGCGACGAACTTGATCGCACCGCCGGCGGTCCCCGAGTTGGTCATCGCCACGCCCATTGCCACCAGCCAGATGGCCAGGCTGTAGACGCCATAACCGTCCGGACCGAGGTGTCGGGCGATGACGATCGACGTCAACATGCCCAACGCATACTCGGTGTACAACCCCGCCGACGAAAACATGGTGTTGCGCAGGGTTTTGGAGCGGGTATTCATGCCATTGCCAGCAGGATCTTGACGACGATATAGAGACTGATAACGCCAATCACGGCGTACAGCGGCCAGCGGATCACGTCATCGCCCAACTTGAATTCCGGTAGATCCGGGTAGCGGGTGCGCATCAATGTGTAGTAGCCCACGACCAGCGCAGCCTGCAGGTACAGGATGATCACGTAGCCGCGACTGAGGAAAAACGCGCACGCGAAGAATCCGCACAATGACAACAGCAAGGCCAATGCGATCTTGCGATCGAAGGTCCACGCCTGCTGCAGCTGTCCGACGCTTGCTTCGTCGGCGTCCTCAGGCAGCCAGCCGGTCAGGCGCAGGTCCTCGGGCTGGTTGAGCACCGCCAGCACCATGCGGAATCCGTAGCCGATGAAGGCCAGCCACAGCGTGAAACCAATGAAGCCGGTTTCCGTGAGCACCAGCACGAAGGAGTTGTGCGCGGTCAGCTGGTTGAGATCGGAGTAACCGCCCGCTCCGATGCCGAACACCGGATCGGCGAAGAACATCTGCAAGCCTTCATACCAGGCGTCGACGCGACCCATTGCCGAATCCTCCGAGACTTCCATCTCCTGCAGGCGCGAGGGCAGCATCATCAGCCCGACCAATGCCACCGCGCCCAGCGCGCCGGCAGTGACGATGCCGCGTTTGCGCCAGACGTACACGCCCAGCATCACCACCAGCGCCAGCAGCGAGCCACGCGAATCTGTCAGGTAGACGCCATACACCAGCACAGCCGCGACCAGCAGCCAGAACAGTCGGCGCAATCCCATCATGCCGCCGCGACCGGCCAGCAGCATCGCCATCGGCAGGCACATGATGAACACCATCCCCAGGTCGTTGGGATCGTTGAAGATGCCGACGTACTGGATGCGTGTTTCCTGCGACAGTCCGATGCCGGTCCAACCCACGCCCAGCTGCACCTGCTCGATGCCGTGTAGCGACATCACGCAGGCGCAAATCGTGAACACCGCCATCATCGCGATCAGTCGACGCGTCGTGTTGACGGTATTGGCCATCAACACGAAGGCAATCACCACCGGACCGAAATAAGCCGCGATCAGCACGATGCCGCCGACCCAGCCATTGGCCACCTTGGTGGCCATCGCAAACAGCATGAAGATCGGCAGGATGATGTATTGCGGCGCATCGAATGATTTGCGCGGCGACATCGCCCAGAACAGCGCCGTCATGATCAGGCTGATCGGCAGCAACGGCACCCCAGCCATGGATTCGGCCAGCACCGGGTAATCCTGTGGACGGATCAGCACCAGGGCCAGGTAGATGGTCATGAAAAGAAACATGGAAGTCCTGGGCCTTGGTCAGCGCGTGCGACGGCGCGATGTGTAGGAGAACACTTCGGGTACGGCGAGCATGGCCTCGAACCAGGCGATATCCATCTGCCGTTCCACCGGCAGCCTTGGCATCGCAAAACGCGCCGACGGGTGGATCATGCTGGTCCCGGAGATATAGCTGCAGGCCATCCGGTAGCCGGCCGTGCGCGCGGACTCGATGACCGCGTCATCGTAGGCATCCAATCCGCCCACCGGGTAGGACAGCACCTGTATCGGAACGCCAAGCTCGTGTTGCAGCACCTGCCGCGAACCCGACAATTCTTTATCGATCTGCACCTTGGGCAGCTTCGCCAGCATGCGGTGATGCACGCCATGCGACCCGACTTCCATGCCGCCGCGCTGCATTTCACGCAGCTGTTGCCAGCTCATCGGCCGGCAATCGGCATGGCCCTTGGCACGCGGCATGTCCAGTTCGCCTTCAAGCCTGGCAATCAATGCCTCCTGCCGTTCGGCATCGAGGACCTTGAGCCGATCGAGCACCCTGGCGACCAGTTTGCGCCGCGATGGCAGCGACTCGGACACCTGCACCCGCATGTCGAGTTCCGGCAGCGCCAACTCGCCCGACGGCATCGCACAGATCATGTGGGCCAGCCAGTCATAAACATACGGCAGCCCAGTATCGATGTGGCCGGTGGAGACGAAGAACATCGCCGACATGTCCAGCTCGCGCAGGATCGGCCACGCAATCCGGTAATTGTCGTCGTAACCGTCATCGAAGGTGACCAGCACCGATTTGCGTGGCAGTGCGTGGCCGCTGTCGATGTATGCGAGCAATTCGTCGAAGCGCAGCGGATGGAAATGACGCTTGACCAGGCGCATCTGCGCGCGGAATGCGGCCGCCGAGGCGCTGATCAACTCGGCATCGAAGGTGAAGCCAGCAGGATCGGTGGACGCCAGCACGCGGTGGTAGGCAAGGATGCGGACGTCGTTGCGCAACAGTCTGCGCATGCCAGCCAGCACGGACAGCACTCCGCTGCGCTGGCACAACCGGGCAAGACGCTCCCGCCGCCCGGTGCCGGCCGTGCCGGCAGTCCGGAAATCATCGGATGTCATCATCTGTCCCAGCAGCCGCCCTTTTTGTCCGCACATCTGTTTCGCGCAGCCGTATCGTCGTGCTTGCTGCGTGTCGCTACTGCCATCGTGCTCCAACCCCGGCCGTGACAGCCTGTATTGCGGGATGCACACTTGTATAACGCAACACGGGGATCAAACCGTCCACGGGGAGCCTATCGGGAAACGAAATGACGGACGACATCGATTTCGCGGCGCTCTACGGCGAGCTCGGCCTGCGGGCCGATTGTTCAATGGCGCTTTTCAAGCAGGCCTACCGGCGACGCGTGCGCGAACTGCACCCGGACCTCGCGCACGCCCAGGGCAGCATCGGGCAATTGCAGCGTCTCAATCAACTGTATGCCGCCGCGATCGACTTTGATCGCGCGCATGGGCGCCTGCCCGGAGCCCCGCGCGTGGCGCTTGCACGCATGGCCGCAGATCCCATGGCGCATGCCACCGCAGCCGAAGAACCAACGTCGCGTACACCTGCGCCAGCGACCACCACGCCGGATCCGACGATGGCCGGTTCCCGGCCCTGGCTGCGTTACATCGTGTTGTTGGGATTGGTGGGAATCGTATTGTTGTGGTTGCCGCCGCGCGAGCCGTCAGAACCGGAGTTGCAGACATCGGTCTCCAATGCGCCATCGGCGGATCATGTGCAAGCAGCGCAGGCCTCCACGATCGGCCTTGGCATGGATGGGACACAGGTGCTCAGGCTGCAGGGAGCGCCCCTCAATGACGATGACACGCACCTGGATTACGGCCCGTCCTGGATCGACCTGCGTTGCGGGAAGGTGAGTGACTGGTACAGCTCCCCGCTGCGGCCGCTACGTGTTTCCACGACCCGGCCAAGCGCTGCCGATATTGCGGCGGCGCATGCCCGGAAATCTCCAGGTTGTTGAACAGGCAAGGACACGCGGGATGTTGACCAACGCTGCGACATTCCTGAAAAAGGCGCAGCGCCGCCTGTGGATGAAATATGCACTGCGTGGTGCAGGCAACGATAACCATGAGCGCCTTGACCTTGCCTATCGCGTCGCGGATCCGTGGAACATGGATTCGGCGCTTGAGCAGGCCCGTTTCGCGGCAACCAACGCGTGCATCGAGTCCGCGTTCGGTCATGTGGGTTCGGTGCTTGAACTGGGCTGCGGCGAAGGCCACCAAACGCAGTACCTGGCCCGTGTCAGTGACCGGCAATATGCCATCGACATCAGTCCACAGGCCATCCAGCGTGCCAGCCAGCGCGTGCCATCGGCGCAGTTCGCGGCCACCGATGTCTTCCACCTGCCGTGGGCGGACATGACCAGCCGCTTCGACCTGGTCACCGCGTGCGAGATGCTCTACTACCTGCGCGATCCTGCCGCGACCATCGAGCGCATGCGCGTGCTGGGACGCAATGGCCTGGTGACGTTCTTCGCGCCGGCCTGCGGGCGCATCGGCCCGCACCTGGAGCGCATTCCCGGCCTGCACAAGGAATGGTTCTACCACGGCAAGACCGCATGGTTGGTTGGCTGGTGGCACGATGCGTGAGCAATCCCCGCTGCACGGACTTGGCATCGTCTACTTTGGCAATGACTGGCACGCGGAAAACCGCACCAGCAGCCACCATGTCGCCGCGCGTCTGGCAAAGGCCGCGCCGCTGCTGTACGTCGACTCGCCCGGCATGCGCGCGCCCAGCGCCTCGGGCCGCGATTTCAAGCGTGCGCTGCGCAAACTCGCCGCTGCCCTGCGACCACCGACCCGCGTGGCGGAAGGTTTATGGCATTGCACCGTGCCGCAGCTGCCGTTCCGGCGCATTCCCGGCGTGGAGGCCTTCAACCGCATCTTCAGCCAATGGGCCGTGCGTCGCGCGATGCGCCACGCAGGGATCTCGCAATGCATCTCGTGGTTCGTGGTACCACATCCGGGCTTCATGGCCGGACGGCTGGGCGAGGCACTTTGCGTTTACTACTGCATCGACGATTACGCCGCGCATCCGGGCGTCGACATGGCCCTGATCGAGCAGCGTGATCGCGACCTGAGCGTCCGCGCCGACCTGCTGTTCGTCGCGCCTCCGGCGCTACTGGAAGGCAAGCGCGCCTTGAACAAGCACGTTGTGTTTTCGCCGCACGGCGTCGATGTCGATCTGTTCAACCGCGCCGCCGATCCGTGCACGCAAATCCCGGAGGCCGCACGCGACCTGCGCTCGCCGGTGATCGGGTTTTACGGATCACTGCACGACTGGATCGACCTGCCGCTGCTGCAATGGCTGGCGCAAGAGCGCCCGCACTGGACGTTCCTGCTGGTTGGCCACGCGGCGGCCGATGTCAGTGCGCTGCGTGCGCTGCCCAATGTCCGCCTGGTCGGCGCACAGCCTTACGCTACCTTGCCGAACTGGGCCAGGGCATTCGACGTGGCCATCATTCCCTACCGCCAGAATCGCCAGGTCGCCAACGCCAATCCATTGAAGCTGCGCGAATACCTGGCCACCGGCAAGCCGGTCGTCAGCACCCGCAATCCCGAGATCGAGAAATTCTCGCGCTGGGTGCGCATCGCCGACGATCGCGACGGCTTCCTGGCCGCGCTCGACGCAAGCCTTGCCGATGAGCCCGCCGATGCCGCCGCCGAGCGCATGGCGTCCGTAGCCCACCAGACCTGGGATCGTCGCGTCGACGAAGTCCTGGCCACCGTGGCCGACGCGCTCGCGACCCGCACAACGCCTTCCCCTTCCCACTTGCCTACCTCTGCCCCATGACCACATCTGTCTCCAGCAAGCTCCGCATCGCAATCGTCGGTGCCGGCTACGTCGCCGGCCACCATATCGCGGCATTGAAGCGCCAGGATTTCGTCGAAATCGTCGGCATCTGCGATCCCAATCCGGTCGCCGCGCAAGCCCTTGCCAGCCGCTTCGGCATCCCGCGCGTGGTGGCACGGCTGGCCGAGTTGGCCGATGCCGCGCCGCAGGCCGCCTACATCCTCACCCCGCCCAGCACGCACCCGGCATTGGCACAGGACGCCATGGACATGGGCTGCCATGTGCTGGTCGAAAAACCCATGGCCGATTCGGTGGCCGATTGCCAGGCGATGATCGCCAAGGCGCAGGAGAAACACCTCACGCTGGGCGTCAATCATTCCGACCTGTTCGATCCGGTGCTGATGCGCGCGCTTGAAGCGGTGCACACGGGCCGCATTGGCGAGGTGGTTTCGGTCGATATCATCCGCAATTCCGAATACCCGGCGTACGCCGGTGGGCCCCTGCCTTCGACGGTCACCCAGGGCAGTTATCCATTCCGCGACCTCGGCGTGCATGGGCTGTACACCATCGAGGCATTCCTGGGCGAGGTGTCCGACGTGCGCGTGGACTACCAGTCCCGCGGCGGCGATCCCAACCTGCACTTCGACGAATGGCAGGCGCAGGTGCGTGCCGAGCGCGGCGTCGGTCGCTTGCTGCTGTCGTGGAATGCACGGCCCATGGAGAATCGCCTGTTCGTGCGCGGCACCCAGGGCACCATCGAGGTCGACCGCTTCTTGCAGACCTGCCATGTCCATCGCGTATTGCCGGGCCCAAAGTTCATCGGCATCGTCATCAACGCGGTCACCAGCGCGGCGGGGGATGTGTTCCGGATCCCCTGGAACGTGGTGCGCTTTGCCACCGGCATGCTCAAGCCGTCCCCGGGCATCCAGCGCGGCGCGATCGAATTTGCATCGGCAGTACGCGATGGCGCGTCGCCGCCGTTCACCGGCGCCGACGCGCTGCGCATTGCGCAATTGCTGGAACCGCTGTGCGCCCAGCCCGACCAGCAGCGGCTTGCCTTGCTGGAATCTCGCTACAGCACACTCGAACCGGTCGATGCGCTGGTCACCGGCGCCGCGGGCTTCCTCGGCCGCGCCCTGGTCAAGCGACTGCGCGCAAACAACCAGCAGGTGCGCGTACTGGTGCGCCGGTCGGTCGCGGCCTATCGCGACGACCCCGGCATCCAGATGGTGATCGGCGACCTTGGCGATCCGCGCATGGTCACGCATGTGGTCAACGGCGCCGGCATCGTTTACCACGTCGGCGCGGCAATGCGCGGCAGCCCGCGTGACTTCGAGGCTGGCACCACCTGGGGCACGCGCAACATCGTGGCCGCCTGCCTTGCCGCTGACACCACGCGGCTGGTGTATGTGAGCTCGCTCAGCGTGCTCGACCATGCCGGTCGCGACCCCGCCGCGACGCTCACCGAGGCCTCCGCATTCGAACCACACCCGCAGCTGCGCGGCGCCTACACGCAGACCAAGTTGGGGGCCGAGAACGCCGTCAGTGAGGCCATCGCCCGTCATGGCCTGCGTGCGGTCATCGTGCGACCCGGGCAGATCTTCGGTCCGGGTGCGGAGAACGTCACGCCCAATGGCACGATTGCACTCGCCGGGCGCTGGGTCGCGGTAGGCAGCGGCGCGCAAACCATCCCGCTGGTCTACCTCGATGACGTCATCGATGCACTGCTGCTGGCGGCAACCGCGCCAGCGGCCGTCGGAAAGCTGTTCAACGTCGTCGATCCCACCGAGGTCACCCAGCACGCTTACCTGCAGCATTGCAAGACGAAGCTTGGCGACAAGCTGCGCCTCATGCGGGTGCCGACATGGATCTTCATGACGCTCGGCTTTGGCGTCGAGTTGCTTGGCAAGCTGCTGCATCGCGAGGTGCCGCTGACGCGCTATCGTGTGCGATCGTTGCGCCCGTTGGCCAACTTCGATACCAGTGCGGCGCGCGATACACTCGGGTGGACACCCGCAACGGGCGTGGAACGCGGTATGGACATCACGTTCGGGTAACCGCCGACGTAATGGATGCGGCAACCACTGTCGGGGGGCAGATGAGTGATGGATCATGAGGATGTGCGCGCCGGCCGTGGCTATGAGGTCACGTTCGGGGCATTGCCCGAGGCACCGTTTGCGGCAGGATCATTGCGCGAGGCGTGGCTGGAGCTGGAGGGCCGATCGAACTGCAGTTTCTTCCAGTCGTGGCAATGGATCGGCACCTGGCTTGCGTTGATCTGTCCGGCACGGATTGCACGCCTGCTTTCGGTGCGCCACGACGGGCGACTGGTGGCGCTGGGCGTGCTCACGCGTCGCAGCCGCTTTTTTGGACTCGCCCCGGCAAGTTTGCGGCTGCATGAAACCGGCAGCCGCACGCTCGACAGCCTGACCATCGAATACAACGGACTGCTCAGCGAAACGGGCCACGAACACGGCGCCCTGGTCGCCACGATCCAATACCTGCTCACGCACGAGGCGCATTGGCTCACGTTGTTCGTGCCAGGCATGGTCGTCAACACCATTCCCGTCGACGGGATAGCCACGTTGCCCGTCGGGATGCGCCTGCGCACGCGCGCGACGCACTACGTCGACCTCGATGTCCTGCGCGACACAGGTAGCGCGTACCTGCCCAGCCTGAGCAGCAAGACCCGCAGCGCCGTGCGCCGCACCGCGCGCAAGTTCGAGGAAACCCTCGGCGAGATCACCTTGACCGTTGCGCAGGATCCGCAGCAACGGATGGCATTTTTCCACGCACTGGTCGACCTTCACCAGGCCCATTGGCAGGACAAGACCGCTGGCGATGGCGCCTTCGGCGATCCGGGCGTTCTGCGTTTCCACGAACACCTGCTGGCTGCCGCCAACGATGACCAGGGCGCGCAGTTGATCCGGCTTTCGGCCGGGTCACGGCCGATCGGCTACGTCTACAATTTCATCTCGCGCGGCATCGTGTATTTCTACCAGTCAGGCATCGATTACAAAGCCGCTACCTTCCATGGCAGCCCCGGCCTGCTGCTGTTGGCGCATGTGATCCAGTACAACGCCGACGCCGGCATGCATCGGTTCGAGTTCATGGCCGGCGAGTCCGCCTACAAGCGCACGCTGGGGGCCGCGGCCGGTTCGATGGCCTGGGTTTCCATCGATCGCATTGGCGTCGCTGCCAGGCTGCGGCGCGCATGGTGGCGGCTCAAGCGGCGCGGAAACTAGACGCATGGTCAAGCTGCGCTGGTGCACGACCCACGACGTGGACGCGTCATTGCACGGCGCCTGGACCGCGCTGGGCATGCAGGCCGCGCAGCCCAACCTGTATGCGATGCCGCAATTCGTGCTGCCGGCTTCGCGCTGGTTGACGCCAACCCGGCCTGCGCGGATCGCGGTGATCGAACGCATCGGCCACGGCAGCCCCGAGTTGCTCGGGGTTGGCTGCTTCACGCTGCACCCTGCCACCTTGTTTGCACCGTTCCCTCACCTGCGCGGCTACCGCACGCGACACACGTTCCAGGACGGCTGGCTGTGCGCCGATGGCGCCGCCGATGACGTGGCCCGTGCCTTGCTCGATGCGATGGCGGGCGCGACGCCGCGATGCCATGCGATTGCCTTGCGCAACGTCGCCGAACGCGATCCAAACTTCCTTGCCCTGTGCGCGCGCGCTGCGCACCAGGGCCGTCGCTGGTACCCGCTGCGCGCCATTGATCGCCCAGTGTTGCGACGCAGCGCCAACACGACAGACCTCGATCGCATTTCACGTCGCGTGGTCAAGGACATCCATCGTCGACGCCGGCGCCTGCAAACGCTGGGTGAGCTGTCGACACAGCTGATCCACGGCGAGGACATCACCGCGGCGACCATCGATCGCCACCTGGACATCGAACACATGGGCTGGAAAGGCGTTGCCGGCAGCTCGATGCGCAGTTCGGCGGCCGAAACAAATTTTTTCCACGACATGACGAAGCGTTTCCGCAAGATCGGTGGCGCCGTGTTTGTCGAGACCCGCATCGACGGGAAAGCCATCGCGTCGGCCAGCCTGTTCCGCGCCGGCGGCACCCTCAATGCCTTCAAGACCGGGCACGATCCGGCATTTGCCAGTGACAGCCCAGGCCGCAGCAACGTGCTGGGGCTGATCGAGTCGATGCAGGCGCAGCTTCCGGGCGTCGACATGCTCGACAGCAACGCCCAGCCGGATTCGTTCATGGCGTCGATCCTGCCCGACCGGATGACGATGCTGTCGGGATTCCTGCCTACCACCGGCCTTGGCAGTCGCGCCCTTGCCGCCGCGCGACTGATCCGGCCGCTCGCCTACCGCCTCGACCACGATCCCTGAAAATACTCAGGCGATGCGCATGCGATGCCATTGCAGGTCATCGGGTTTCATCCACAGCAGGCGCTGGTCCGGACGCATGCCCTGTAAGGGCGGCAACGCCGGATCCGGCCGTTGCCGCACGATCAAGCGCTGGCCGATCGACAGTGCGCGGATCCTGGTGAACGGGGTCATGCCCATCGCCAGGTGCGCCTGCATCGACACACGGTTGGCCGGATCGACATCGGAAAAAAACTGCATCGCGCGTCCCTCCAGAATCGCCGCTGCATCCACCAATGCCAGCAGCAGGCGCTTGCCACGACGCGAAGGCAGCACGAACGCATCACGCCCCCACGCCTGGTTCTGGTCGAGCTGGATCATCCAGGCAAATTCATCCATGTAGCGCGGCACACCGATCAACGCCCATGTCCAGGCAATGAGGACGCCGTCCTGCTCGATCGCGAAGAAGCGCGCGCCATTGGAAAACCGGCGCGAAATGCGCGCCGGATCGCCACGCATGCCCTGTTGCCGGTAGCACTGCGAGATCCTGTCAGTGGCATCGGCCTGCAATTCAAGCAGGTGCTCGCCCTCGGACAATCTCGCGGTGACCGGACAGCTGGCCGGGCGCTCGAAAATGATGCGGGTGTGCAGCTCGATCATGGGGTGACGATTACCTGGGGCGCATGGAGCTTTGGTGCATGGGGTTTTTGTTGGTGGAGCTTTGCCTGGTGGAGCTTTGCCTGATCGAGCTTCGTTCTGTGGAGCTTTGGTTCATGGGCCTGGCTCCGCGGCGCCGTGATGCGCGCAATCCGCTGTCATTCATTCCGCCGCGGCCCGTCTGTGCAGGCAACAGTAGCCAATTGCCGCCGGGCGTGCGGGATTATCGCCAATGATTGCGTATCACGCATGGCCAACCGTTTGGCCTGCCCTGTCGACGGCGTCGCAACAGGTGCGCAGCGTAATTTCGGGCCGGTAACCCAACGGTCAACTGCGTGGAATGGCCGACCTCATTGCCGTAATGCGTAATGTAGTGATAAGCCACGAGTGCCACTGCCGTCGTTCGGCGCGATGCATCGCGTCCGATCAAGCGCGACGGCGGCGACGAATGGCCTACGCCGAATCCATCCCCACCACGCTGCGCCTGCAAACCTGCCCACCATCTTGAAATCACGGGAATCTCCTTACATGGCGGCCATCGCCCCGACTTCGCCTTCCACGCCAGAGGCGCTGCGCATCCTCGTCGTCACCTCGCAGTTCCCGATTGCCGGCGAGCCCAATCGTGGCCGTCCCGTGCTGCAGACGGTGCGCGAATTATCGAAACTGGCGACGGTCCGCGTGGTCAGCCCGATCGCCACGTATCCAACGTGGGCACGGCCGCGCAGCTATTTGTTCCGCGCCTCGGATCGCGCGCACCGGGTCGATGGTTGCGACGTGGGCTACGTGTCCTACCCGGCGCTGCCGCTGCTGACACGCCCGATCAATGGCTGGCTCTGCGGCCGCGCGCTGCACAAGCCGATCGCGGATTTTGCGCCTGACGTGGTGCTGTCCTACTGGCTTTACCCGGACGCTTACGGCGCGATGCTGGCGGCCCGCCAAGCTGGCGTCCCGCTGGTGACTGGCGCGCGCGGATCGGACCTGCGCGTGCGTGATGTCATCAGCCGCCAACTCACGCGTCCGGTGCTGGCGGCATCGCGCCGTTTGCTGGTGGTCAGCGATGACCTCGGGCATGTCGCGGTGGATGACTACCAGATGGATCCCGAGCGCATCCGGGTGGTCCCCAACGGTTGCGACGCGTCGATTTTCCATCCTGCACCGCGCGCCGAGGCCCGCCGCGCATTGGGTGTGTCCGATGATGCACAGCTGCTGCTCTACGTCGGCCGACTGGTTCCCGAAAAAGGCCTGCGCGAATTGCTGGACGCGCTGCGCGCGATGTCGGCGACGCGCCCGAACCTGCAGTTGGCGTTGATCGGCGAAGGCCCCATGCAGGCGGAAATCGTCGCGCGCCTGCAGGCCGAACCGTCGCTGCAGGTCCGCTTGGCGGGCGCGCAACCACCGGCGGAGGTCGCACGCTGGATGGCGGCGGCCGACCTGGTCACGCTTCCCAGCTATTCCGAAGGCCATCCCAACGTGCTGGTCGAGGCGCTGGCCTGCGGCCGTGCGGTGGTGGCCACCGATGTCGGCGGCATTCCGGAAGTGGTCGACGACGGGTGCGGCATCCTGGTACCGCCGCGCGACACCGCTGCGCTGGATCGTGGCCTGTGCCAGGCACTGGATCGCGATTGGGACGCCAAGGCGCTCGCACGGCGCTTCTCGCGCGATTGGCACTCGGTGGCCCGTGACACCCTGCAAGCCTGCGAAGAGGCGCTGGACGATTTTCGCCGTGCACGCGCACCAACCCGCCCTGTTGCGCGGACCGTCCACTGCACGCCTTCGGCCCATGCGTGAAAAAATTCGATGCCGGCAACCAATACGCGACTGTTCCGGAATGCGTGTGGCGGAGCGGCAAGCGCGCCATCACCAGTGAATTTCCATGACCATCGGGAGTAGTGCCTGACGTGTGTGGAATAGCAGGTTTCAGCGGCCCTGACGTGATGCGTGACCCGGCACTGCCCGTGCTGGACAGGATGATCCGTACCCTCGCCCATCGTGGCCCCGATGGTTTCGGCTTTCACGCCGAGCCGGGCATCGCACTGGCACATGCGCGACTGTCGATCATCGACCTGGCGACCGGCGAGCAACCCATCCACAATCCGCGCCGAACGGTATGGACGGTCTTCAACGGCGAGATCTTCAACTACATCGAGCTGCGTGCCGCGCTGGAATCCGCCGGGCATGCGTTCTACACGCAGTCGGATACCGAAGTCATCGTGCACCTGTACGACCGTTACGGGGATCGTTTCGTCGAGCATCTCAACGGCCAGTTCGCGATTGCGCTGTGGGACAGTGAGCGCCAGCGCCTGGTGCTGGCACGCGACCGCGCCGGCATCCGCCCGCTCTTCCATGCCAATGCAAACGGTCGCACCTGGTTTGCATCCGAACCCAAGGCGCTGCTGTCGGTGCTGCCGCAATGCGCCGCACTCAATCCGCTGGCGCTGGCGCAGACCCTGACCTATTGGTCGCCCGTCGACCCCGACACCATTCACGCCGGTGTGCACAGTCTGCCGCCGGGCCACGTCATGGCGATCGAACGCGACGGCACCCAGACCCTCACGCGTTACTGGGACTGGACGTTTCCGGATGCCGCCGACACCAGCGCCTTGCGCGAACCACGCAGCGTCGAACAGGCTGCCGGCGAACTGCGCGAACTGCTGGTCGATGCCGTGCGCCTGCAACTGCGCGCCGACGTTCCGGTGGGCGCGTATCTCAGCGGCGGGCTGGATTCATCGGGCATCGTCGCGCTGATCCGCGGCTTCACCGACACGCCGGTGCGCACGTTCTCGGTCGCCTTTGACGATGGCGAGTTCGACGAGAGCGAACACCAGCAGGCGATGGTGCGCCACCTCGGCACCGCGCACACCACGCTGCGTTGCACGCGTCGCGACATCGGCGAGGCGTTCCCGCGGCTGATCCACCACGCCGAAACACCGGTGCTGCGCACCGCGCCTGTGCCATTGATGCTGCTGGCCGGCTGCGTGCGCGAACACGGCTACAAGGTCGTGCTGACCGGTGAAGGCGCCGATGAAGTGTTTGGTGGCTATGACCTGTTCAAGGACGCCAAGATCCGTCGCTTCTGGGCGCGACAGCCGCAATCGACGATGCGCCCGCGCCTGCTGCAACGCTTGTATGGCTACCTGAAGAATTCCCCGGTCGGCAATCCGGCGTTCGCGCAATCGTTCTTCGGCCAGGGCATGCAGCACATCGATCGGCCGATCTTCGCGCACGTGCCGCGCTGGAACACATCGGCGCGCGCCCTGTCGATGCTGTCACCCGACCTGCGCGCCAGCCTCGGCGACTGGGAGCCGCTGTCGGCATACGAGCGCACGCTGCCCGATGACATCATGCGCTGGAGCCCACTGGCCCGCGACCAGTACGTCGAGGCCAAAACGCTGCTCGGCGGATACCTGCTGTCGTCGCAGGGCGACCGCGTGGCGATGGCCAATTCGATCGAAGGACGCGTGCCGTTCCTCGACCATCGCGTGATCGAGTTCGCCAGCCGCTTGCCGCCGAGCTACAAAATCCGCGGCATGACCGAGAAACATGTGCTGCGACGCGCGCTGGCCGGGCTGTTGCCCGACGACATCCTGCATCGCACCAAACAACCCTATCGTGCACCGGACAACCAGAGTTTCTTCTTCGACGGCAAGCCGCTGGACTACGTTGCCGAGCTGATGAGTCCGGCACGCCTGCGCGATGCGGGCTATTTCGATGCCAATGCAGTCGGCCGGCTATTCGAGAAATGCCGCGCCGGCCGCGCGATCGGTTTTGCCGACAACCAGGCTTTCGTTGGCGTGCTGTCGACGATGCTGGTGCACGAGAATTCCGCGGCCGCTGCACGCGCGGCGTAGCAGCGCCCGCTGGGCGCGACAGGCATTATCGATAACGCCCATCGCGCCCATGGCGCGTTCCTGCAGCGCTCACCGACCCACTGGCGCCAACCGCAGCAGCTTGCCGTCGTCGGCATCCACCAGCAGGTACAGCGCGCCGTCCGGCCCCTGCCGCACGTCGCGGATACGCTCGCCGCGCACAGACAAAAGACGCTCCTCGTGCACCACCTTGTCACCGTCGAGCTCAAGCCGGATCAATGACGTGCCGACCAAGGCACCCAGGAACAGATTGCCTTTCCATGGCGCAAGCAAATCGCCGCTGTAAAACGCTATGCCGCTGAGCGCAGGCGATTTTTTCCATTCGTGCAGCGGCTGTTCCATTCCCGGCGCGCCCGTGCCGACCGATCCTGGCACCGGTTTGCCGTCATAGCCGATGCCATAGGTAATCACCGGCCAGCCGTAATTGCGGCCGGCCTGCGGGATATTGAGTTCATCCCCGCCCATTGGGCCGTGCTCGCTGGCCCACAGCTTTCGGGTGCGTGGATTCAACGCCGCACCCTGGATGTTGCGATGTCCGTATGACCAGATTTCCGGACGTGCATCGTCGCGGCCGATGAACGGGTTGTCCTTGGGGACGCTGCCATCGGGCCAAATCCGCACCAGCTTGCCTTGCAGTGAATCAAGCTGCTGCGCTTCGGCCGCGGCGACACGCCCATCGCCCAGTCCGACGAACAAATGTCCCTGGTCGTCGAACACCAGTCGCGTGCCAAGGTTGGTGCCAGCCGAGCGCTTGGGCTGTTGGCGGAAGATCACATCGACGTCGTGCAGTTCCCCGCCATCCAGTCGTCCGCGCGCCACCGCCGCGCCGGTCAGGTTGCCGCGGAAGTTGGGTTCGGCGTATGCGATGTAGACCAGGCGGTCACTGGCAAATTGCGGAGACGCGGCCACGTCGAGCAACCCTGCCTGGCCATCGACGAATAGTTTCGGCAGCCCCTCGATGGGCATCGATACGGTTCCGTCCACGCCAATCCGGCGCAGGCGCCCGGGCCGCTCGGTCACCAGCATGCTGCCATCGGGCAAAAACACCAGGCCCCAGGGGTGATCCAGCCCGACCACCACTTCGGTCACCTGATAACGCAGTTTTTCCGAGGAATACGTCATCGGTGCTACGCCGGAAACCGCATGCGGCACGATCGTCGGGGTGGCCGTCGGTGGGCCATTGCAGCCCGACAACAGCAAGGCGAGCACGCACACGAAACGCATGGTCGAAAACATGTCCGCACGCATGGCTTGCCAAGGTGCTGCGGATACTAGCATCGGCAGCGTCCATACCGAAAAACTCGCTGTTTCCATCGCGCATCGTCCTGTGCGCGATACCACGTCTGGCCGGAATGTCCGCACCTCCACGTTTTCATACATGGGGCACGGTACGCGGCTGGCCTGCCGGCATGTACTGCATGACTCGCCCATATCGCCATGTGCAGGGCGTCGTGCGCAGGGCGTCATGTGCAGGTCATCGTGTGCAGCCCATCGCACGCATCACGCATTGCGCTACGACCACGGTGTCGCTGTCGAAAACACGGCGCACGCGTGTAAAACCCGAATATCCACACTCATTTCCGGAGTCAAGCATGTCCACCGATGGTATCCAGACCCGCGACAAGATCCGCGGCTATATCCTCGAAAACCTGATGTTCAGCAGCAACGATGCCGATCTCACGGATGACGCTTCGCTGCTTGATCGCGGCATCATCGATTCGACCGGCGTGCTCGAGATCGTCCTCTACCTGGAGGAGCAGTTCGCAGTGAAGGTCAAGGACAGCGACATGCTGCCAGCCAACTTCGACTCGGTGGACAACATCGTCGGCTTCGTCACCCGGCTGCAGGCCGCCTGATGACGCCTCGTACGCAGCGGCTCCTGCACGACAGCCTGCTGTGTGCGGCCGCAACGCCCGCCTGCGCGGACAAGACCGCGCTGATCATCGAGGGTAATCCCTACAGTTACACGCAGCTGCACGATGCCGCCGCGCGCATGGCCAACGCATTGCAGGCACGCGGCGTCACCCGCGGCGACCGTGTCGCGATCTACATGGACAACACCTGGCCATGCGTGGTGTCGATTTTCGCCACGCTGATGGCCGGCGGCGTGTTCCTGGTGATCAATCCCCAGACCAAGGCCGACAAGCTGGGCTTCATCCTTGGCGACAGCGGCGCGCGCGTGCTGCTCAGCGATGCGCACCTGGCCAAGGAATTCCAGACCGCGCTGGCGCAACTGCCAGAACCTCCCACGTTGATCTGTTCGGGTGACGTATCGACGTTGCCGGGTATCGGCGCCGATGAGGCCAGCACCCGTGATGTCAGCGCCTTTGACGACGTGCTGGCCACAGCATCGCCTGTCCCGCCAACCGTGGCGACCATTCCGCTCGACCTCGGCGCGCTGATCTACACCTCCGGCAGCACCGGTAATCCAAAAGGCGTGATGCAGACGCACCAGTCGATGACCTTTGCCGTCGGCAGCCTGGTCCAATACCTGCGCCTGGACTAAAGCGACCGCATCCTGTGCGCGCTGCCCGTGGCCTTCGACTATGGCTTGTACCAATTGCTGATGAGCGTGTACCTGGGCGCGACATTGGTACTGGAGCGCTCCTTCACCTATCCCGCGCAGATATTCGCGCGCATGCAGGAATTCGCGGTCACCGTGTTTCCCGGCGTACCGACGGTGTTCGCCCTGCTACTGTCCGCGCATGCGCGTGAACCGTTGCGGTTTGCCAGCGTGCGTCGCGTGACCAACACCGCCGCGGCACTGCCCGATGACTTCAGCAAGCGCCTGCACGAGGTGTTTCCCACCGCGCTGATCTACCGCATGTATGGCCTGACCGAATGCAAGCGCGTGAGTTACCTGGAACCGGAGCTGGTCGATGCCAGGCCCGGTTCGGTCGGCAAGGCGATCCCCGGTACCGAGCTGTACCTGCTCTCGGCCGACGGCGAGCCGGTTGCGCCAGGCGAAAGCGGCATCCTGCATGTGCGCGGACCGCACGTGATGCTCGGCTACTGGAACCGCCCGGATCTCAGCGCGCACATGCTCAAGCCCGGCAAGTTGCCAGGCGAGCGCGTGCTGTGCACGCAGGATCATTTCCGCATGGACGCAGAGGGCTTCCTGTATTTCGTAGGACGCACCGACGACATCATCAAGACGCGTGGCGAGAAAGTCAGTCCGGCCGAAGTGGAAAACACCCTGCACGCCATCGCCGGAGTACGCGAAGCCGCGGTCATCGGCATCGATGATGCCCTGCTCGGCCAGGCGATCCGCGCCTACGTCGTGCTCAACCCGGGCGTGCAGCTCGGCGAACGCCAGGTGCGTGCGCAATGCGCCGCGCATCTGGAAAATTTCATGGTGCCGCGCGATATCGTGTTCTGCGATGACCTTCCAAAGACCACCACCGGCAAGGTCAGCAAGAAAATGCTGCTGGAACTTGCAACACGGGCATCGGCGCAATGAGTGACCATTACGCAGCGCTCGCCCAACAGTTCGAGGCTGGCTGGAAGCCACTGCCCGACAAGCCCGAGGAAACCGCCGACAGCACCCTGCGTGCGTTGTGGCACACCGCAGCCGGGCAGCCGCGTTCCGCGCAGGCCGCACTGCGCACGCCACTGCCAGAACTCGATGCCGCCGCCACGCAACGCCTGCACGCACTGCTCGCGCAACGCCTGGCCGGCATCCCGCTGGCGCACCTGAGTGGCCGCCAGCAATTCCTCGGGCTTGAAATGCTCGCAGGTCCAGAAGCCCTGGTTCCACGCAAGGAAACAGAGCTGCTCGGCCGCGCCGTGATCGATCTCGCGTGCATTGCAAGCAGCGACCATCCCGATGCTGCCGATCCCTACACCGTGGTCGACGTCTGCACCGGCTGCGGCAACCTCGCGCTCGCCATTGCCAGCGCGGTGACGCGCGCGCGCGTACTGGGCGCCGATCTCTCCGAGGATGCCGTGGCGCTGGCCCGCCGCAACGCCGCGCATTTGGGTCTGCAGTCACGCGTGCAGTTCCGCGCCGGTGACCTCTTGGCGCCGTTCGCTACACCGGAATTCGAGGGCCGCATCGACCTGCTCACGTGCAATCCGCCCTACATCAGCAGCGGCAAGGTCGCGCAGATGGATGCCGAGATTGCCGGCCACGAACCACCGCTCGCCTTCGATGGTGGCCCGCTCGGCGTCAGCATCCTGATGCGGCTGTTGCAGGATGCGCCGCGCTTCCTGCGTGCTGGCGGCTGGCTGGGTTTCGAAGTCGGCCTCGGCCAGGGCCCCTCGCTGGTACGGCGACTGCGTGCATCCGGCGTCTATTCGGAAGTACGCGAACTCGCCGACGATACCGGCGCCATCCGTGCCATCGTGGCGCGTCGCTGATGGATCACACGGACAACATGATGACTGGATTTGGATGGCAATCCCTGGACCTCGATTGCGCGGCCGAAAGCGACCGCATCGCTGCGCGCATGCGTGAACTGCTGGCGCAGGATCTGCACCGCCGCGGTTTGGTGGTGGCCATTTCAGGTGGTATCGACAGCTCGGTATGCGCTGCATTGGCGGTGCAGGCGGTCGGTGCCCAGCGCGTGTTCTGCCTGATCCTGCCGGAACGCGATTCCGACGATGACAGCGCCGCACGCGCGCGCATCCTGGTTGAGCATCTTGGCGTGCGCGCGGAAACCTTCGACATCGCACCGACACTCTCGGCGATCGGCTGCTACGCCGCGCGCGACACCGCCGTGCGCAAGGTGATCCCGACGTATGCCAGCGACTGGAAGATGAAGCTGGTAATCGTCGGTGGCCTGCAAGGAGGCATCAATCGCTTCCGCGTCATCGCCCAGTCGCCCGACGGCGTCCAGCACGAGGCGGACCTGGGTCTCAATGAATATCTCACCATCGTCGCGGCCACCAGCTACAAGCAACGCGTGCGCAAGACCATCGAGTATTTCCACGCCGACCGCTTGAACTACGCCGTGATCGGCACCCCGAACCGGCTGGAATACGACCAGGGTTTCTTCGTCAAGAACGGCGACGGTTCTGCCGATATCAAGCCGATCGCACATTTGTACAAATCGCAGGTCTACGCCATGGCACGCCATCTCGGCCTGCCCGAGCGCCTGTGCAGCGCGCAGCCGACCACCGACACATACAGTCTCCAGCAAGGCCAGGACGAGTTCTATTTCGCCCTGCCCTATCGTCAGATGGACCTCGCCTTGTGGGCGCTGAACCACGACATCCCCGCCGCGCACCTCGCCGATGCCCTCGGTATCGAGATCGCGCAGGCACAGGCCGTGTACGACGACATCAGCAACAAGCGTCGCACCACCCGCTACCTGCATCGTGCGCCCTTGCTGGTCGCCGACCTTGCATAGGTCTCGCCATGGACTCCTTCACCATGGATTCCCTCGCCATGCAGTCCATCGGCATGCAGTCGATCGGCATGGGTACTTCCGCCATGCCTGACGACTACATCCTGCAAGGCGGCGACGTGCAGCGCGACCGCGACACCGTACTGTCGATCTGGCGCGGCAATCTTGGCGAACAACAGAACATGCAGGCCAAGTACGACTGGTTCTATCTTGGATGCCCGTTCGGTCCGCCTGTCCTGCAGTTGTTGCAGCATGTCCGCAGTGACACCACGGCGGGCACTTGCGCGGCGGGGCGCCGGCGCATGCTGTGGCGAGGCCAACCACTGGCCGCCGGTGTGATGGTCGACCTCGCCGTGCGCGCCGAGCATCGCTCGCTGGGTCCTGCCTTGATGATGCAGCAGGGATTGATCGCATCGGGACTGCGCCAGCTCGATCTCCTGTATGGCTTTCCCAATGCCAAGGCCACCGCCATTTTCCGTCGCATCGGTGCGCGCAAGCTCACCGATATCGTGCGGTATGCGCGCGTGTTGCGTCCCGCACAGTACCTGCGGCGACGCCTGCCGGCACTGCTCGCCGCGCCACTGGGCGGCTTGATGGGTATCGCCCTGCGCCTGCGTGACCAATTGCGCCGCATCGGCACGCCACGCCTGGATGCAAGCTGGAGCGACCGCGCCGATGCGCGGATCGACGAACTGTGGGCGCGCTCCAGGCAGGGCGATGGCTTGCTCGCGATCCGCGACGCTGCGCATCTTCGCTGGCGTTTCGACGAGGCTCCGGCCGGCCATGCGCGCTACCTGCTGTTGTCGTCCGACACGGGCCGCACGCTGTGCGCGTGGTTCTGTACGCAGATCGACGACAACATCCTGCACGTGCGTGATTTCTGGTCAGTCGATGCCGCCGATGGCATTGCTACGCGTTATATCGACGCGCTCGTCGATGCCGCACATGCACTGGACGTGGCGGCGGTATCGGTTGAGGTCGCGACCAGCCCGGCTCGCATGAAGGGCTGGCATGCGCGTGGTTTCATCGAGCGCAGTCGGCGCCCGGTTTACGCCTGCTGGAGCGACGGCATCGATCCGGACAGCGATGACTTCGACCTGCAGATCACCTCTGCCGACGAAGACGAATAAGGCGTTGTCATCATCCGGCCTGCGTCAGGCCTCAAGCCTGCCGCGCTTGCAACGGAATAGCTCCAACGCCAGCAGATCCGGGCGAAACCGTCCGTTCGCATCGACCACGGTGTCGGTTTCAAACCCCGTGCGTCCGAGCAGCCAACCAATCTGCGCGCCAACCCGGTTAAGTACGCGCCGACTGGTAAACACCAGCTCATAGCCTGCGTCATGCGCACGCCGGGCGATTTGCGGGGTATGCGCACCATGGGGAAACGACATGGATTGCGCGCCCGCAACCGATGGACCCAGCAAGTGCGCCAGCGCCATGCGCGCACCGCCGAGTTCCACATCGATATCCTGCACTTCGGTCATACGCGCGTGTGTCTTGCCATGCAGGCCCAAGGCAATGCCGCCGCGCTGCAACTTCAGCAGGCCAGCGACATCCACCATGTGTCGCATGCCGTCGTCGAGCACATCGGCCAGCGTCGCCAACACGGCTTCGCGGCGCAGGCCATCCATGGATTCGAGACGCGCGATCTCGACGCGCAGCGCAGCAAGGTGTTCGCCGCGCGACGGCACGTGCAACGGCGCACCACTTGCCTCGTCAATGGCTGCAGCGAGTGCTGCCACCGACAACACGCCGCGTCGCCACGCCGTCACGATGCACTCCTGGAAAAATGGCTGGTCACGACCAACCACGTCGGACACCACAAACAACAAACCGGGCAGCCCCATGGCTTGCATCACCGCGAGCGCATGGTCGGCGTTGTCAGCCCAGCCGTCATCAAAGGTCACCAGCAGTGCGCGTGCTGGCAAGCGCTGTTTTGTCTGGCGTGCAGCCAGAACATCGGCCTCGGACACGACGTGGTAATGGCGCTTGAAAAACGCCAGTGACTGGCCGAAAACATCCGTCGTCAACGTATAGTCAGGATCACAGCTTGCAAAACGCGGGTCACCTGGCGACAAGATGCGGTGGAACATCACCACCGTCAGAGTGTCGGCATTGCGCATCCGGTGGTACAGGCCGAGTGCTCCACTGGCGTACAACAATTTTTTCGACAGATCCTTGAGCATGGCAGACATCATCCAGGTTTCAGCCATCATACCGACGTTCAACCGGCGCGAATTGCTGCTGCGCGCGATCGATTCGGTGCTGGCGCAGACACGCCACGTCGATGAAATCGTGGTCATCGACGACGGCTCCAGCGATGGCACCGCGGCTGCCCTGCAAGCGCGTTATGGCGAGCGCGTCCGCTACGCATGGCAACCAAACGCCGGTGTATCGGCAGCGCGCAACCACGGCATGTCGATCGCACGCGGACGCTACTTTGCCCTGCTCGACAGCGACGACGAATGGCTGCCGGACAAGACGCAACGCCAGTTCGACTGGCTCCAGGCCCATTCCGATTACGGCATGGTCGTCTGCGATGTCCAACTGGTCGACAGCGAGCATCGCAACCTGGAGATCTATCGCCGCCGTGACATCGTGCGCGAGGACGGCTGGGCACTGCGCTGGGTGCTGGTCAACCCCGCACTCGCACCGGCCTCGATGATGATGCGGCGCGAAGTCTACGAGGACATCGGCGGCTTCGACGAGTCGCTGCGCACTGCCGAGGACATCGATTACCACCTGCGCATTGCCCACCGCTGGCGCATCGGCGTCAACGAGGAGGTCCTGGTGCGCACCATGCGCGGGCATGAAGGGCTGTCGGCTGGCAGCAACACCTACGACGACTACCTGCGCGTGTTTGAACGTGCGATTGCCGACGCCGCCGGCGTAGTCGATGACGGCGAGCGCCAGCAGGCGCTGGCCAATGCCTATGTGCGCAATGCGCGCGGAATGCTGATCCAGTCGCGCTGGCGGGATGCACTGCGACTTTGCCCGAAGGCATGGAAGCACGGCGACCGCGCGGTGCGCATGCAGGTGCTTGCGCTGTTGCCGTTTGCGCTGCGCAGGATGGTGCGCAAGCTGCTTCCGCGACACTGAGCCTGCCACACCCACGGCGCGTTGCGCTCAGCGCGCGCCACGCCGGAACAACACCACTTCCACCGTCTGCAGCAGGATCATCAAATCCAGTACCAGTCCGTGGTTCTTGACGTAGAACAGGTCGAATTTCAGCTTTTCTTCGGCATCAAGCACCGATGCGCCGTACGGGTAGCGCAATTGCGCCCAACCGGTCAGCCCCGGCTTCACCGAATGGCGCACATTGTAAAAGCGGATCTGGTCATTGAGCTGGTCGACAAACTGCGGGCGCTCGGGTCGTGGGCCGACAAAGCTCATCTCCCCGCGCAACACGTTGAACAGCTGCGGCAGCTCGTCCAGGCGCGTGGAGCGAATGAAGCGACCCACCCGCGTGGTGCGATCGTCATCCTTGCTGGCCCAGCGCGCCACCCCGTCCTTCTCGGCATCGGTGCGCATGCTGCGGAACTTGGCAAGCTCGAAACCATGGCCACTCTCGCCAACGCGTGTTTGCCGATACAAGACCGGCCCACCCGACTCCAGCCACACGCACGCGGCGACGATCAACATCAATGGCCAGGTCAGCGCCAGCAGTACCGATGCCGCAACAAGGTCGAAGAACCGCTTGCTGAGGCGGCGTGGCAATGAGTGATCGAACCCGCCCGAGAACACGAGGTTGGACGGGTCGATGACGTTCAACTTGATCATCCCGGCCTCGCGTTCGAAGAACGTGGCCAGGTCGGTCACCCCGATACCGCGCTGCGCGCAGGACAGCAATTGCTCCATCGGCAAGCCGCCACGACGCTCGTCTGGTGCCACGACGATCTCGTGGATGTTGAGCAACTCCGACAGCTCCGGCAGTTCGCAATCGGACTTGAGCAGCAGGTGCTCTTCGACATGGATGTCATGCCCCTTGACCGGCATGAAGCCCACCACCACGAAGGACATGCGGTCAGAGGTTCGGCGCAGGCGGCTGTTGATCAGGTCCGCGTGTTTGCCCGCGCCGTAGATCAGCAGGCGACGCTTGAACACGTCCGCACCAAACAATCGATGGACCAGCGCGCGCGCCAGCAGCACGCCCATCAACCCCAGCGCCAGCGACAGCCCCAGCACGCCACGGCCGATGTAGGTGCGCGGCACCACGTAATACAACACCAGCAGGCCGATGCCGCCGAGTGCGAAGGACAGCACCAGCCGCAGCAGGAAATCAGTCCGGTTGTGGCGCACGTGCGCCTGGTACAAGCCAAATGCGGCCATCGATCCGGTGATGAAAACCGCCACCAGGAATGTCCGTATCGGCGCGGTCTCGATGAAGGCCGTGCGACTGCTCGGGTCGTCGAGGAAGCGCAACCAGACGGCCGCGGTGACCGCCAGCATCAGGATCGCCAATTCCAGCAGCCACAGGATCCGGATCGCGCGGTTGGTTCGACTTGCGGAAGAAAATTTCATGGCCGGCCCAAACCCATCGTCAGGTCGGCGATTGGCATCCATCGAGCATGCATGTCACTGGATTTAACCAACGCACCATCGATCGAGTCGACTGACTCGCCGCCCCCTGCCCTCGCGTTCCACATGGTGTCGATCTCTCGCGTTTACCCAGTACCCATGCAAACGCCGACATCAACGGTAACCGGCCAGTGGCCCGGGCGTCGCGATTGTCGAGGTCAAGGAAGCTGTCGTGAACGAACTGGAGATGCGGTCCGGCAGCGGCACTCACGGCGCTGCGATCAACCCGGACGCAGTGCGTCCCGCGCCTCTTGTTTCCGGGGCAAGACCGCGAACCATCCCAGGTAGCGACGGCCCGCGGCTGCTGGTCGCCTAGGCAAAGGGTCCGAGGCTTACCTTAGGACCGCTGGAACAAGCGCTCGATCCATCGCCAGATGCGCTGCCACCAGTGCGGTTGTTCCGGCGGTTTATCGACGGGGGTGTGGCCGTTTCCCGGCCCACCCGCATTTTCCGGCTGTGCGGCGGTTGCAGTCTGATCATTGCCGTGACCGGCCGCCTGCGCCCTGGGCGGCAACAAAGGCTGGGCACCATTCTTCGGAATGGGTGCGCTTGCGACCGAGCCGGCTTCCAATGCACCGATATCGATGCGTGAGCCAATGATCGGCCGCGCGTGTTGGGCGCCGACGGCCATCTTGGCGCGCAGCGGCGGGTCGAACCCCGGGATCGAAAGCGGCGAAGGGTACGGAAACGCCGAGGGTGACGGCGGCGCGTTGTTTCCCGAGCCCACCAAGGGACTACCCGCCGCCGGGCGCAGGTTGCCTTGGGCGACATTGACGAACATCGGATTGCTGCCGCTGACCGTGCCGGTCCATTCGTAGGGCACCAGGGCGGCGCCACTTTGCACCCAATTGTTGCTGCCGGCCACCTTGCGTCCCGACGTCCATGGATCCTTGCCCATTGGCCCGCAGAACGGCGTGTCGACATCGCTTGCTGGATTCTCGCGCACGATGGCCGGCGCGCTGCCCGATGCGGTCTGGTAGACCACGTTGTTGTGCATCTCCAGCGAACCCAGGCCAAGCTGCACCATCACTGCATTGGCAACGCCGCCGCGATCGAACACGATGGTGTTGTTGACCAGTCGCACACGCCCCTGGCTGCGACCATTGAGGTCACCGCCGGCGCGGATCGCGTTGCGCCAGCTGTTGCGATGCACGATGACATTGCCGACCACATCGGCATCTTCGCGCTTGAGGTCGGCGGTCCAACCGGCTGTTTGCGTCTCGCAATCCGGGCCGATCAGTTCCATTTCGCCATAGACCGAATTCTCGATCCAGTTGTAGTAGATCTGGCTGCGCTGGTGGCGCACCCTGACCAATACGCCACCAGTGCCGTCGTGGACATAGTTGTAGCGCATCACGAATAACGCATTGGGATAGGCAACCTCATCGGACTGCATGTAAATCGTGTGCCGACTGGTGCCTGCGCCGGTGTTGTAGAGCTCGCTGTATTCCAGCGTGAACGAGCCAGAATTGTTGTCAGCGCCGAGGATGCCGTGCGAGGGGCAATCATGGATGACGCTGTCGCGCACGGTGATGTCGTCGGCCTCGCTGAACACGCAGGTGCGACTACCGCCACGCACCTCGAAGCCTTCGAAGACGACATGGTTGGCGCGTTCGAACTTGATTGTGTGCGTGCCGCCCTGCAACACCGGACGCGTACTGCCGGAGGCGCGATTCCAGCGAATGATGACCGGATTTCCGGGCGCCCCGCCGTCATCCTGGCCGACAACGATGTCACCGTTGTAGGTCGCGTTGCCATCCACCGATACGATATCGCCAGGGGCAAGGTCGCGACTGTTGAACAGCTGCGAAAGCTGCGTGTACTGGCGTCCGGACGGCCCCACGGTGTAGGTCGCCGCCGACGCCGCCATCGGCATCGCCACCGCCACAACACCACCTAGTTGAAGAAGATATATGCCACGCATGCCCATGCTCCAGATCGCAATCATGATTGCGGCTCATGCATCGCCATGACGCTTGCAGGCGATCCACCTGCCATGTGCCGGCAGCATAGCGCCGGCTGGTTTCTTCATCGTTAACGCCATTCAGGAAAACGACAGGCCAGAACCGCAGCGCATTTCCGCGATGACCGGCGGGGCATTGCGGTGCGTCGAACGTCCGTGCCAGATGACGCCAACAATCAGCCGCTCAAGATGGACACATTCACGCGTGGTCCGGTCCGCCGCTGTACCAGCACTACGCCGCCAGGACCTCGGCCGATGCCAGCGTCACCTACGGGTTCAGCGATCGCGCCAAACTCACCGTCGGCGCAGCCAACATTTTCGACGTATTCCCCAGCCGACAGAGCATCGACGAAACCGACGACGGCCACATCTACTAGAGCGTCCAGTTCGGCCTCAATGGCACGGCCTACTTCACCCGGTTCTGGTACAAATTCTGAGGCCTGTCGTCATTGCGAACCCAGGCGCGCGATTGCCGGCACGCCTGGTCGAGTGCTCCTGATCCAGCGTGCAAATGCGTCGCCACCGTCAGGAATCCAAGTTCGGCAATCAACGCGAGCCGTCCATGCCACGACAAACGCGGCCCCGCGTCGACCGGGCAACCGCGCTCACGTTCTTTCCTGATCAGCGGCGTGTTTCAGGAGATCGCCCGCCTTCCCCAGCAAGCGGGAGAACGAGCCCGGGATTGCTTTCGTGACGCAAAAACAAAAGGGCCAATGAGCGTTAACCCATTGACCCTTGTGCTTTTGGATGGTGCGCCCGGAGAGATTCGAACTCCCGACCCCCAAGTTCGTAGCCTGGTGCTCTATCCAGCTGAGCTACGGGCGCGTTAAACAGAAGCGGAATTGTGCCGAATTGACCTGGTGTTGGTCAATCGCAAAATTCATGACACTGGCGGAGAGTGAGGGATTCGAACCCTCGATGGAGTTTTAAGCCCCATACTCCCTTAGCAGGGGAGCCCCTTCGGCCGCTCGGGCAACTCTCCGGTTCTTGTAGTTCAAACGCGAACCAGCAGCGAAGGATACCGACTCACTCGGCGTCCGGCAAATTCTCCGTCGATGCACCGGGCTTGTCGCCGGCTTCATCCTGGTCTGCACGCTGGATGCGGTCGTAGATTTCTTCACGATGGACAGCCACGTCCTTCGGTGCGGTGATTCCGATCCGCACCTGGTTACCCTTGACACCGAGCACGGTCACGGTGACTGAGTCTCCGATCATCAAGGTTTCGCCAACGCGGCGAGTAAGTATCAACATTCAACTATCTCCACATGCCCGCGCTGGCTTGGCCGGCCGGACTGCATTTTTAATTCCTGCAGGTGATTGCAGGGGAATATCTTAATAAGAATAACGGCAGCCGCCAATCAACGGCAAGCATTACTAGCGACGTCATTTCCGGCGTTCAGGGGCCACGCTCCGCTACCCAGCCAACAATCCCGTCAAGCGCCTTGCGCAGCGCGGGCCCGTCCTCACCACCACCTTGAGCAAGATCCGGGCGTCCGCCGCCCTTGCCGTTGATCTGACTGGCGATATGCGCGAGGAGTTCCCCGGCCTTCACGCGTGCCAGCGCGCTCCCGCCGACACCGGCAACCAGGGCGGCCTTGCCGTCGCTGGCCCCTGCCAGCACCACGACGGTGTCGCCGAGTTGCTGCTTGAGGCGATCCACCGTATCGCGCAACGCCTTGGCATCAAAGCCCTCCAAGCGGGCGGCCAGCACCTTGATTCCATCCACATCCACTGCGCCGGCGGCAAGATCGGCGGTGACTCCGCTGGCAGCCTTGGCCTTGACTGCCTCGAGTTCACGCTCGGTTCTTTTCTGCTTGTCGAGTAACGCACGCAACTTGTCGACCAGCTCGTCCGTGGTGCCACCGAGCAGATGCGCGGCTTCGGCCAAACGCCGTTCATCCGCGGCGACGTGGTCCAGCGCCTCCTGGCCGGTCAACGCTTCGATCCGACGCACGCCCGACGACACGCCGCCTTCCGACACCAGTTTGAGCAATCCGATCTGGCCAGTACTGGCGACGTGGGTGCCGCCGCACAGCTCGACGGACTCGCCCATCGCCACCACGCGCACGCGCTCGCCGTATTTCTCGCCGAACAACGCCATCGCACCATGATCCAGGGCTTGCTGCATGTCCATTTCGCGGGTATCGACGGGATGGTTGGCGCGCACCTCGATATTGATGCGGCGTTCAACCTCGATGAGTTCGTCGCGGGTGATCGGCTGGAAGTGCGAGAAATCGAAACGCAGGCGATCGGGTGCAACCAGCGAACCCTTCTGCTGCACGTGCGTGCCCAGCACGTTGCGTAATGCTCCGTGCAGCAAGTGCGTGCCGGAGTGATTGAGGACGATCGCCGCACGGCGTGCGTCGTCCACCGAGGCGACGAGATGATCGCCGCGCTTCAGCGTACCCGCGGCCAGCCTGCCGATATGGCCATGGAACTGGCCGGCATATTTTTGCGTATCGGCGACGATGAAACGCACGCCTTGTTCGTCCAGCTCACCGATATCACCCACCTGGCCGCCCGATTCGGCATAGAACGGCGTGCGGTCGAGGAACACGACGGCGTCGTCCCCGGCCTGGATTGATTCAACGGGGCGTCCGTCGTGCAGCAACGCCACGACCTGCAAACCACCGGCGGTACGTGCGTCGTAACCCAGGAACTGGGTTGCCGTCATTTGCGCGACCAGGTCGGCCGGCAGCCCCGTAGAGGATGAAAATTTGCCAGCCGCACGCGCGGTTTCGCGCTGTTGCGCCATGGCTGCATCGAAGCCGGCCATGTCGACCGACAGGCCGCGCTCGCGTGCGATGTCGGCGGTGAGATCGACCGGAAAACCGTAGGTATCGTAGAGTCGGAACGCATCGGCACCGGGGATCGTGTCGCCGCTGCGGCTGGCAACGTCGTCGAAGATGCGCATTCCCGAATCCAGCGTTTCGGCGAACCGGATTTCTTCGGACTCCAGCGCGCGTTCAACCAGTGCGCGCTTTGCCGTCAATTCGGGGTAGGCCGCGCCCATCAAGCCATCGAGCGTAGCGACCAGCTTGTGGAAAAATGGCTCGCGCACGCCCAGCATCCAGCCGTGGCGAAGGGCGCGACGGATGATCCTGCGCAGCACGTAGCCGCGCCCCTCGTTGGACGGCAGCACGCCATCGACGATCAGGAAACTGCAGGCGCGGATATGGTCGGCGATCACGCGCAGGGATTTGTTTTCAAGATCACGCATGCCGGTGAGTTCACCGGCCTTGCCGATCAACGCCTGGAACAGATCGATTTCGTAATTGCTGTGCGCGTGCTGCAGTACCGCCGCCAGCCGCTCAAGCCCCATGCCGGTATCCACGCACGGCGCGGGTAACGGCAGCAATCGACCGTCGGCCTGGCGGTCGAACTGCATGAACACCAGGTTCCAGATTTCAATGAAGCGGTCACCATCCTCGTCCGCTGAGCCGGGCGGACCACCGAAGTGTTGTTCGCCGTGATCGTAGAAAATTTCGGTGCACGGGCCGCACGGCCCGGTGTCGGCCATCTGCCAGAAGTTGTCGGATGCATACGGCGCACCCTTGTTGTCGCCGATGCGGATGATGCGTTCAATCGGCACACCGATGGTCTTGTGCCAGATATCGAAGGCTTCGTCGTCATCGTGATAGATGGTGACGAGCAGGCGTTCGGGCGACAGCTTCCACACGCCGGTCAGCAGTTCCCACGCCCAGGCGATGGCCTCTTTCTTGAAGTAATCGCCAAACGACCAATTGCCAAGCATCTCGAAGAAGGTGTGGTGGCGTGCGGTGTAGCCGACCTGGTCGAGATCGTTGTGCTTGCCACCGGCGCGCAGGCAGCGTTGCACGTCTGCCGCGCGGACATAGCTGCGCTTTTCAGCGCCAAGGAACACGTCCTTGAACTGCACCATGCCGGAGTTGGTGAACAACAGGGTCGGGTCGTTGCCCGGCACCAGGGATGCCGAAGGCACGATGGTGTGACCCTTGCCGCGGAAAAATTCAAGGAAGTCCCGACGGATGTCGGAGGTGGTTGGCGTCTTGGAAGTTGACATGCTGGTATCTGGGCGGGCGGGTGCAGCACCGATTCCGAACTGTCCGCCGGTTGGCTGCGGATATGGAACCGGGCAGGTCACCCAATATGCCTAGATTAGCAGGCCGCGACTATCGTCCATTGGTACCGACCAGTGGGTGTCGGCGATGGGTCGCGAGCATCGGCCAACGTCAATCGCCGCGGATGGCAGCCCGGATGGTATCGCTGTCAAATCCACGTCGAAGCAGGAAATTCGCCGCCTTGCGACGCAAGCCCAGGTCATCAGCGACGCCCGCGCCGAAGCGCCGGCGAACCAGACCGCAGGCCTTGCCGGGCCAATCGTCTTCACCGCCTTCGGCCAGCGCAACAAACGCGTGGGCGATCACTTCCTCGTCCAGCGCGTGCATGCCCAGTTCGGCGCGGATCCGCAGCGGACCATAGCCGCCAGAGGCTCGCACCCGAGCCAGGCTGGCGGCAAAACGAGCGTCGCTTTGCCAGCCTTCGGCCGTCATCCGCGTGATGGCAGCCGCGGCCTCCTCCTCGCCCACCCCGCGCGCCGCCAGCTTGCGGGCAAGCTCTTTCCTGGAGTGTTCGCGCCTCACCAGCAGCCCCAGCGCGCGTTGCGCCGGGGTGGTTTCGGGGCGAGCCCTGCGCTTTCTGGACGATGGCGCGGCGGGTTCCATGGTCAACGATGCGCGGCGAGTCAGGCCTTCTCGTCTTGCTCGGCAACCTCAGGGGCGGCGACTACGACCGGTGCCAGTTGCGCACGCAGGGCCGCTTCCAGCTTGTTGGCCACTGCGGGGTTCTCCTTGAGGTACTGGCGTGCGTTCTCCTTGCCCTGGCCAATCCGCTCACCGTCGTAGCTGTACCAGGCACCTGCCTTTTCAACCAGTTTGGCGTCGACGCCCATATCGATCAGCTCGCCGTTGCGGCTGATGCCTTCGCCGTAGAGGATTTCGGTGATGACCTGCTTGAACGGCGGCGCCATCTTGTTCTTGACCACCTTGATCCGGGTCTGGTTGCCGATGATCTCGTCGCCCTTCTTGATCGCGCCAATGCGGCGGATGTCCAGGCGCACGGAAGCATAGAACTTGAGCGCGTTGCCGCCCGTGGTCACTTCCGGGCTCTGGCCGGGCATCATCATGCCGATCTTGTGACGCAGCTGGTTGATGAAGAACACCATGCAGTTGCTGCGCTTGATGTTGCCGGTGAGCTTGCGCAAGGCCTGGCTCATCAGGCGCGCCTGCAGGCCGGGCAGCTGGTCGCCCATCTCGCCCTCGATCTCGGCGCGCGGCGTCAATGCGGCGACCGAATCGATCACCACCATGTCGACGGCGTTGGAGCGCACCAGCATGTCGGCGATCTCCAGCGCCTGCTCGCCGGTGTCGGGCTGGGAGACCAGCAGGTCATCGACGTTGACGCCAAGTTTCTGCGCATAGGTCGGATCCAATGCGTGCTCGGCGTCGATAAACGCCGCCACGCCGCCAAGCTTCTGGCACTCCGCGATGGTCTGCAGGGTCAGTGTCGTCTTGCCGGAGGATTCCGGGCCGTAGATCTCGACCACGCGGCCACGCGGCAACCCGCCGATGCCCAGCGCGATGTCGAGCAGCAACGAACCGGTCGGGATCACCGGGATCACTTCGGCGACCCGATCACCCATGCGCATGACCGAACCCTTGCCGAATTGCTTCTCGATCTGGGTCAGTGCGGCCGATAGTGCGCGCTTCTTGTTCTCGTCCATCGTGGTGGTCCTCGTCAGTAGGTTTTGATGTTGGGTGCAGTGTGGGGAGTGCGCGTCGCATCGCCTGCGACCGCAGCATCCATGGACACCATAAATCTGTCGGACCGGGGCGCGTCATCGGCAAAGCGCGCCCATGCGGGTCGGAAAACACCGCGTGACGCGGGCAGGAAACCCGTCATCGGCCGCATCAACGGTTTGGCCTGACCAGGCCGCAGTACAGGCCTTCGATGGCAAAGTCCTGGCCGGGCAGCACGTCGATGGGCGAATAGTCCGGGTTGCGCGGCAGCAGGCGGATGCGGTCCTTGCCGATTTTCAGCAGCTTGACGGTGATCTCGTCGTCGATGCGGGCGATGACGATCTGCCCGGAACGGGCGTCGCCGGTGCGGTGGACGCCAATCAGGTCGCCATCGAAGATGCCCTCGTCGCGCATCGAGTCACCCTTGACCTTGAGCAGGTAGTCCGGCGCCGGGGAAAAAAAAGCGCGATCCATCAACACCATCTGCTCGGAGCCGATGTCGGCACCGATCGGCGCGCCCGCCGCGACCTGCCCCAGCACCGGCAGCTGCAGGACATCGCCGTTGGTCCGGTCCAGCCCCAATTGCTGCTGCTGTGCCGCGGGCATGCGCAGGATGCGGATGCCACGCGCACGCCCGGGGATGCGTTCGATCGCACCGGCGGCTTCCAGCGCGTCGAGATGGTATTGCGCCGCGCGCACGCCGCTGAAACCAAAGGCCTTGGCGATTTCCGCCTGAGATGGCGGCATTCCTTCAGCCTCGAGGCGCTCGGCGATCAGGGCGAGGATGGCTTGCTGGGTATCGGTTAGATCCATGGTTAGTAGTAATACTACTAACGAATCAGATCCGCAAGTCTTCAAGGCCTTTCAATGCTGCCGCCACGGTCTGGCGGCGTACGGCTTCCCGATCGCCATCGAAGTGGAACGCTTCGGCGTGGGCATAGCCGCCGCGGCGTTTCCAGCCGATCCAGACCGTGCCGACCGGTTTGTCGTCGCTTCCGCCGCCGGGGCCGGCGATGCCAGTGACCGCAACCGCGACGCTGGCACCGGATTTCACCAAGGCGCCCGACACCATTTCGACGACGGTCTCGCGACTGACCGCGCCAAAGGTTTCCAGGGTCTGTGGGCGCACGCCCAGCAACGCCTGCTTGGCCTCGTAGCTGTAGGCCACCAAGCCGCAATCGAACCAGTCGGAGGAGCCTGCGATGTCGGTGACGGTCTTGGCAATCCAGCCACCGGTACAGCTTTCGGCGGTGACCAGCATGAGCCGGGCATCGCGGAGCCTGTCGCCCCATGCTTCGGCAATGCTGCGAAGTTCGTTGTCGCTGGGCGCTGCCATGGGGGCTTCCGGCTGATGGATGCGCAGTTGTAGCCGAAAACACGGGGCCTGTCGCCCCAAAAAAAACCGGCCCGCTATGCGGACCGGCTTGTCTTGCATGCGACGGAAAACGTACCGCGATCAGCGGTAGTTGAAGCGGAACGTCACCCCGTAGGTGGCCGGCGCGCCGAGGAACGCGTTGTAGGTGTTGAGCGGATCGTTCGGCTGCGGAGTGCCGACGGCCTGCAGCGGACCATCGAAGCCGACCTGCACGTAGTTCTCGTCGGTGATGTTCAGCCCCCACAACTCGACCATCCAGCGCTTGCTCTTGGCACCGACGCCGACCCGTGCATTGACGACCGTGTACGCGTCCTGATGCTTCTCGTCGTCGAGATCGGAACCGGTGTTGAACGACGACATGTACTTGGCACCAATATTGAACCGGCCCAGCAGGCTGCTACCGAAATCCCATTCATAGGTCACCGAGGCTGATCCCGACCATTTCGGCGCGAAGCTCACCTGGCTACCGGGAAGCTTGTACAGCTGCCCCGCCGGGGACTGGAAGTCCGCC
Source organism: Lysobacterales bacterium (assembly GCA_038241735.1). Taxonomy (GTDB): domain Bacteria; phylum Pseudomonadota; class Gammaproteobacteria; order Xanthomonadales; family Xanthomonadaceae; genus Luteimonas. Next base: position 32,792 of record JBBSST010000005.1, on the reverse strand, counting down.
CCCGGGATGTTGTCGCCGTAACGTGTATCGGCATACATCAGGCCACCCTGCAACATGAGCCCACGCACACCGTTGGGCTGCCACAGAATCTCGCTGTCGATGCCCTTGGAAACCACTTCCGGAATCGCACGCACCACGAAACTGGTGCCCAGGAAGCTGTTGAGCTGGAAGTCTTCGTAGGTCTGGTGGAACAGCGTCGCGTTGAGCAACAGGTTGCCGCCCGCCCACGTCGTCTTGGCGCCCAGCTCGTAGCTGTCGACGAACTCACCCGGGAACGATGTGTCGTTGACCGGGGTGATGCCGGGACCGCCGCTGGAGAGTCCGTTCGACGATTGCACGCGGTCGAAGTTGAAACCACCGCCCTTGTAGCCACGCGCCGCAGAACCGTAGGTCATGATGTTCTCGTTCCAGCGATACGCCGCCTTCACCGTGCCCGACCATTCCTTTTCATCACGCGATTGCTCGGTGATGCGTCCGTTGTGCAGCGCGTTGGCCCAGGGCAGGCACATGAAGCCCGCGATCTGCGGGGCGATCGCACCGATCAGTGCGGCCTGCGTGGCCGGCGGCAACGCCGCGAAGTTGGGGATGCGCTGCGCGAGCGCCCCACCCACGCGGGCACCCGCATTGGCCAGGGTCGATCCGCAACCAATGCTGCCGTTTGGATTGGAATAGACCGAACGCAGGTCCTTGGTCTCACGGGTATAGCGCAGGCCCAGGGTGAGATCGAGCGCGTCGGTCGCATGCCAGGTGTTGTTGGTGAACAGCGCAGTGCTGCGGGCGTTCTGGTGGTAGCGATCCAAGGCGCCCAAACCGGCGAAGTTGGTGCCGAATGGCCGGCCGCTGACCTGCGACAGGAACGTCGCCGGATTGGCGGTGTTGATCGGCAGACCGAGCGCGGTGACCGCTTTTGCCACTTGCTGCAACACCAGCGTCGACAGGTAGGGCTCGTACGCGGCGCCGACCCGATAGGAGTCGTTGCGTTCGATATCTTCGTCGGAGAAGTACAGACCCGCCATCCAGTCGAACTTGTCGCTGCTTCCGGTCAGGCGGAACTCCTGGCTGAAGGTATCGAAACCGGAGAACGACTCGTTCTTGTCGGCGTTGCGATACAGGATGTCGGCTGCGGTGAAGTCAAAATCCAGGCCGTTGATCGCCTGCCATTCGCGCTGCGCGGTGACCGAAGTCAGGGTGGCGCCACCGAACCACGGCGACTCCCAGTTGACCTCGGCCGACACGCCCTTGTCCTTGATGTCCTGGGTGGTGGCGCGGTTGCTGTAGGCCACGCGCGCGAACGGATCTGCCGGCACGGCGATGGCATTGCCGCCACCGACGGCGTTGATGAGCGGCGCGGTCCCGCCGGTGACCAACTGCACGGCCGTGCAGCAGTTTTCCTCGCGGCTGGTGTAGTCGCCTGACAGCAATACGTCGACGTTCTCGGTGGGCTCGAACAGCAACTTGCCTCGAAGCGTGTGGTAATTCTGGTCGTAATCCTCGTTTTCCGCACGCGGACCGGCACCGGTGCGCACGTCCATCCAGCCGTCGCGCTTGCGCTTGGCGGCATAGATGCTGAAGGCCGCGTTGTCGCCCAGCGCGTCGTTGTACGAACCTGCCACGCCGAGCGCGCCGTAGTTGCCGACGGTGATTTCTCCACCGGCCGTCTGGCTGTAGCTCGGCCGCCGGGTGATGACGTTGATGACGCCTGCCGACGTGTTCTTGCCAAATACCGTGCCCTGCGGTCCTTTCAGGACCTCGATGCGCTCGACCTCGCCGAGGTCGCCGAAACCCACGCTGTTGCGAGAGCGGTAGACGCCATCGATGACCACGCCCACCGAGGACTCCAGTCCGACGTTGTCGCCGACCGTGCCGATTCCGCGCAGGCGGGCGGTGGTGATGGCTTCGTTCTGGGTGCTGGTCACGGTCAGGCCAGGCACCAATACCTGCATGTCCTTGATATCGCGTACGCCGTTGTCCTGGATCAACTGCTCGGAGAGCGCGGTGACCGAGATCGGCACGTCCTGCATGGCTTCCTCGCGCTTCTGCGCGGTGACCGTCATGGTGGAAAGCGTGGTGGGCTCGCTGTTGGCCGGCTTGTCCTGCCTGGCCTTGTCAGGTGTGCCCGTTGCTGCGGACTCCTGCGCTTGCGCGACGGAGATCGACGACATCGACAGGCACGCGGTGAAAACCGCAGCAGCAAGGATCTGGCGTTGCATTTGACGATGAACCATGGTGTCCCCCTCTTGGATGATGGATCAATGAGCGTGCCCTGTTCCGCATGACGCGGAGCACTCAATTTTTTCGACGCGATCCATTGCGCCGGTATCGTGCAGGGTCCTCGTGGGGGATAGGCCCTGCGGTCGTTGCCATCTGCAGCATCAACGCCGCTGCATCTTCAGCTTCGCGCAAGCTAGCACAGAATCAGACGCCTGCATGCGTGCTCAGGCCCTTGAAGATGCGGGCACATGTTCGGCGCCGGCACGGGCTTGGGGCACACTATCAAACCCGCCCTGCCAATCCGGACCGATGTCCCACGACCAGCACACGCCGTTGATGCGCCAGTTCTTTGCAGCGAAGGCCGAAAACCCCAACGTGCTGCTTTTTTTTCGCATGGGCGATTTTTACGAACTGTTTTTTGACGATGCGCGCAAGGCCGCGCGTTTGCTTGATATCACCCTGACCCAGCGTGGCAATTCGGCCGGCCAGCCGATCCCGATGGCCGGCGTTCCACACCACGCCGCCGAGGGGTATCTGGCACGGCTGGTGGCATTGGGCGAGTCGGTGGCGATCTGCGAGCAGGTCGGCGACCCCGCCACCAGCAAGGGCCTGGTCGAGCGCAAGGTGGTGCGTATCGTCACCCCGGGAACGGTCACCGACGAGGCCTTGCTCAGCGAGCGCCGCGACACGCTGCTGCTGGCGATTTCACGTGCCGCTTCGTCATCGAAGAACAATCGTTACGGTTTGGCATGGGCAGATCTGGCCGGCGGCCGTTTCCTGGTCAATGAAGTCGCCAACGACGATGCGCTCGAGGCCGAACTATCGCGACTGGAGCCGGCCGAACTGCTGTTGCCCGACGAGGAAGGCTGGCCCGCCTTTGTCACCAGTCGTGGCGGTGTGCGGCGCCGTGCGCCATGGCTGTTCGATGCCGACAGCGGACGCCGGCAGCTGCTGCAATTCTTCGGCCTGCATGACTTGAGCGGTTTTGGTCTGGACGACACACCCATGGCGATTGCCGCCGCCAGTGCCCTGCTCGGCTATGTCGAGGAAACCCAGAAACAGCGCCTGCCGCACCTGACCGCCATTGCGGTGGAGTCCAGCGATGGCGCGATCGCGATGAATGCCGCGACCCGCAGGCACCTGGAACTTGATACCCGCGTCGATGGCGAACAGAAGCACACCTTGCTGGGTGTGCTCGACAGCACCATCACCCCGATGGGTGGCCGCCTGCTGCGCCGCTGGCTGCACCGGCCCCTGCGTGACCGTCGCATCGTCGGCGAGCGCCACCATGCCGTCGCCAGCCTGGTCGAACAACGCCTCGATGACGATTTGCGCCAGGGCTTCCGCGCGCTGGGCGACATCGAGCGCATCCTCACCCGCATCGCGCTGCGTTCGGCGCGCCCGCGCGACCTGAGCACTCTGCGCGATGCGCTGGCGATGTTGCCGCGCGTGCGCGAATCGCTGTCTTCGCTGGATTCGCCGCGCATCCAGGCGCTGGTGGCCGAACTGGGCGAACACGATGCCCAGGCGACACTGCTGGTCCAGGCATTGGTCGAGCAGCCGCCCGTGCTGGCGCGCGACGGTGGCATCTTCGCTGACGATTACGATGTCGAACTCGACGAACTGCGCCGGCTGTCGACCCACGCCGACCAGTTCCTCGTCGATCTTGAGCAGCGCGAGCGCGCATCCACCGGCATCGCGACGCTCAAGGTCGGCTACAACCGCGTGCATGGTTACTTCATCGAGATCAGCAAGGGCCAGTCGGCCAAGGCGCCCACGCATTACACGCGCCGACAAACCCTGACTGGCGCTGAGCGCTACATCACCGATGAACTGAAAACCTTCGAGGACAAGGTGCTGTCGGCACGCGAACGTGCGCTGTCGCGCGAACGCCTGCTTTACGAAGGCCTGCTCGATGCGCTCAACACCAACCTGGAATCACTGAAGCGTTGCGCCGCAGCACTCAGTGAACTCGACGTGCTGGCCTGCTTTGCCGAACGCGCGCAGGCACTGGACTGGTCGCGCCCGGAGTTGGTCGATGAGCCAAAACTGCACATCGAACGCGGTCGCCACCCGGTGGTGGAGGCGGTGCGCGATGAACCCTTCGAGCCCAACGACCTGATGCTCGACAATTCGCCGGGTCAGGGCGCCTGCCGGATGCTGGTCATCACCGGCCCGAATATGGGCGGCAAGAGCACCTACATGCGCCAGAACGCGTTGATCGTGCTGCTCGCGCACATCGGCAGCTTCGTGCCGGCTTCGCGCGCATGCCTGGGACCGATCGACCGCATCCTCACCCGCATCGGTGCCGGCGACGACCTCGCGCGCGGACAATCGACGTTCATGGTGGAAATGTCCGAGACCAGCTACATCCTCCACCACGCCACCGAGCAATCACTGGTGCTGATGGACGAGATCGGCCGCGGCACCTCGACCTACGATGGCTTGGCCCTGGCCGAAGCCTGCGCGCGGCACCTGGCTTTGGACAATCGCTGCTACACCCTGTTTGCGACGCATTATTTCGAACTCACCGCGCTGGCCGAACCGGGCAGCGGCATCGCCAACGTCCACCTGGATGCGGTCGAGCACGCCGACAAGGATGGCCATGACACCCTGGTCTTCATGCATGCGGTGAAAGCGGGCCCGGCCAGTCGCAGTTTCGGCTTGCAGGTGGCGGCATTGGCGGGCCTGCCCAAGGCGGTGATCCGGCACGCCCACGGGCGCCTGGCCGAACTTGAACAGCGCACCCGCAACACGATCGCACCGCTGTCGCCGGAAACCCTCGACGCGCCGCAACAGATCGGCCTGTTTGCATCCACATCGGCCGCGCTCGATGCGCTGGCCGGGATCGATCCCGACGACCTCACCCCGAAACAGGCACTCGAAGCCTTGTACCGATTGAAAGCATTACAGTAATGCCGCGCACGTCAGCGTCCTCCCTCCCCTTCAGGAATTCGACATGACCAGCCTTACCGACGACCTCGCCTCGCAATTGCAGGGCCCGCCCATGCAACAGGTTGCCCAACAACTCGGCATCGATTCATCGCAGGCATCGGGGGCGATCAGCGCAGCGCTGCCCCTGCTGCTGGGCGCCCTGGGGCGCAACGCCAGCCAGCCACAGGGCGCGGAAGCCTTGTTCGGCACCCTGCAGAAAAACCACGCCGGACTCGACCTGGGTGGTGTGCTGGGTTCGGTCCTGGGCGGCGGCGGCCAGGGTGGGGAAATCCTCGGTCACATCTTCGGCGGCAACCAGCAGCGTGCGCAAACCGGGCTTGGCCAGGCCACCGGTCTTGGCAGCGGCCAGGCCGGACAACTGCTGAAGATCCTCGCACCGATCGTCATGGCTTACCTTGCCAAGCGCATGTTCCAGCAGCGCCAAGGTGGCAACGCGACCGCAGGCGCCACGAATGCGAGCCCGGACGTGCTCAGTGGCATCCTGGGCCAGGAAAGCCAGGCCATCAGCCAGCAGGGCGGCGTTGCCGGCGGGCTGCTCGGCTCGGTGTTCGACCAGGATGGCGACGGACAGCTGGGCATCGGCGACTTGCTGAAGATGGGCGAGGGCCTGCTCGGCGGCAAACGCTGACATCAAGACGTTTATGCAGACAACGGCGGGCCCGCCCCCGCCGTTGTTGTCGTCATATTGATCGCCATGCGATAGCCGGCTCCTATCGAACTGTTCACTTCGTTCAAATTCCACTTTTTACAGAACCGGGCTAACTTGCGGGTTCACCACCAATCCGGAATACCGCACCGTGAGCAATCCCTCCGACACGTCCAAGCCGACCCATCTCACCACCCAGTTTGGCGCCCCGGTGCCGGACAACCAGAACAGCCTCACCGCCGGCCCGCGCGGGCCGCTGCTGTCGCAGGACGTGTGGCTCAACGAGAAGCTGGCCAACTTCGTGCGCGAGGTGATCCCCGAGCGGCGCATGCACGCCAAGGGCTCGGGTGCGTTCGGCACCTTCACCGTCACCCACGACATCAGCAAATACACGCGCGCGAAGATCTTCGAGGCGGTCGGCAAGAAAACCGAGATGTTCGCCCGCTTCACCACGGTGGCCGGCGAGCGCGGCGCGGCCGATGCCGAGCGCGACATCCGCGGCTTCGCGCTGAAGTTCTACACCGAGGAAGGCAACTGGGACATGGTGGGCAACAACACGCCCGTGTTCTTCATCCGCGATCCGCGCAAGTTCCCGGACCTCAACAAGGCGGTCAAGCGCGATCCGCATACCAACCTGCGCTCAGCCACCAACAACTGGGACTGGTGGACGCTGCTGCCCGAGGCGCTGCACCAGGTCACCATCGTGATGAGCGACCGCGGCATCCCCGCCAGCTACCGCCACATGCACGGCTTCGGTTCGCACACCTACAGCGTCTGGAACGAGGCCGGCGAGCGCTACTGGGTGAAGTTCCATTTCCGCACCCAGCAGGGCATCAAGAACCTGACCGACGCGCAGGCCGCAGATACCATCGGCAGCGACCGCGAGAGCCACCAGCGCGACCTGTTCGAGGCGATCGAACGCGGCGACTTCCCGAAGTGGACGTTGTACATCCAGGTGATGCCGGAGACCGAGGCGGAAACAGTGCCCTACCACCCGTTCGACCTGACCAAGGTGTGGCCGAAGGGCGACTACCCGCTGATCGAGGTCGGCGAGTTCGAACTCAACCGCAACCCACAAAACTTCTTCGCCGACGTCGAGCAGAGCGCGTTCGCGCCGGGCAACCTGGTACCGGGCATTAGCGCCTCGCCGGACAAGATGCTGCAGGCGCGCCTGTTCAACTATGCCGACGCGCAGCGCTACCGCCTGGGCGTCAACTACCATCAGATTCCGGTCAACGCCGCGCGCTGCCCGGTGCACAGCAACCATCGCGATGGCGCCGGTCGCATGGACGGCAACTACGGTGGCTTGCCGCACTACGAGCCCAATAGTTTCCAGCAGTGGCAGGAGCAGCCACAGTACCGCGAGCCGCCGCTGAAGATCAGCGGCGATGCCGACTGGTGGAACTACCGCGATGACGACGCCAACTATTACAAACAGCCCGGCGACCTGTTCCGCCTGATGACACCTGCCCAGCAGCAGGTGTTGTTCGACAATACCGCCCGCGCGATGGGTGATGCGCCGGACTTCATCAAGCAGCGCCATGTCGACAACTGCAGCCAGGCCGATCCGGCCTACGGCGCCGGCGTCCAGGCGGCGCTGCGCAAGCTGGGTGCGTTTGCCGGCACGACCTCGCCCAACAGCCTGGGCGAAGAGTAGCCGTCCACCACGACTTGGACGCAGACCACATGCGACTCCGCGAACGCCGGCAGACCGACTGCCGGCGTTTTTTGCTTCGTCGCGAATAATTCCCGAGGTAACGACGTCAATCGCGCGCCATCGCCACGTCTGTGGCCCATTGGCAGCGGTATGCCGCTGCCGGGCTATCGCGATACGTCCCCGATAGCGTCATTGCGACTGCTGTCCCGCCCAAAAAAATGGCAATGGCTCGCGGCTGAAGCCGCTCCTACATTGCCTTACGACGCATCGAGATCGCCCAATGTCCGGATCAATCGCCGGGCGCGCTTGTCCGGCTTGCCCTCTGGCGCCTGGTAGCCGGCGCGCGCGGCGCGCAGTCCGGCGAGATGCTGCTCGCGTGCGAGACGTGAGGCATCGGACTCGATGTACAAGCCCTGCGCGACGGCGGCCGAACCACGCTTGCCGCTGGTCGCCGCAACTTCGATCACGAAAACCTCCTCGCCGCGAACGACCTTGATCGCATCGCCAACCTGCACGCCATGCGACGCCTTGGCACGTTGTCCGCCGGCTTCGATCTTGCCGCTGTCGATTGCCTGTTTTGCCAGGCTTCGGGTCTTGAAGAAACGCGCTGCCCACAGCCAAAGATCCAGACGCACGCCTCGTGGCGTTGCAGGGTTGCCTGGATTGCGCGGGACGGGCTCGTAGGGATGCGTCATGGGCACGATCTTATCGCCACCCCCGCCGGAGCGACCCGGCGATCAGGCGATCAGGCTCAATCGCTATCGATTCCGCGACAAGCTCGCGTCGACGCATGCCGCATGCCGGGGCAGTGTTGTGATGGGCCTGCGTGCAGATCCCGGCGATGGCAAACGCTGCGTCATGCGCGTCGATGGAGAACCAGGACCAGATGCCTGATCGTCGACATTTCAACCGATGCATCACCAGTCGACGGCAACAGCTGTTGCACAAAACAAAACGGCCACCCGAAGGTGGCCGTTGGTGTCTCGATGACGCAGACGCTTACTTGGTGGCAGCGGCAGCGGCAGCGGCGGCTGCGGCAAGCTTGGCCTTGGCATTGCCGGCGAGGTCTTCCTTGATGCGCGCCTTCTTGCCTTCCAGTCCACGCAGGTAGTAAAGCTTGCCGGCGCGAACCGCGCCGCGGCGCTTGACTTCGACCGAGTCGATGACCGCGCTATGGGTCTGGAACACGCGCTCCACGCCGAAGCCATGCGACATCTTGCGCACGGTGAATGCGGAGTTGAGGCCGGCGTTTTTCTTGGCGATGACCACGCCTTCGTAGGCCTGCACACGCTCGCGGGTGCCTTCCTTGACCTTGACGTTGACGATGATGGTGTCGCCAGGGCCGAACTCCGGCAGCGTGCGCTGCATCTGGGCGGTTTCGAATTCCTGCAGCAATGTGTGGATGGAGGGCTTGGTCATGGCGCGGCCTGCTTGATCTGGATTGTGTCGTTTGGGGATGCCGGACCAACCTGCTGGGCAGGTGTCGGCGATGGAGCGAAGCCGCGCATTATAGCGACTTTTTTGCTGCCGTGGCTAGGTGAAAGTGAGCCCATGGTGGCCGCCCCGCCGCGGCAGCGCATCCTGGGAACCGCCGTCAGGGGAACTGGCAACACGCGGCGACAGGTGCGAGTTTCCCGCGCGAAAACAACAGCCCGGCTTCTTCATTTGGTCTTTTTCGGTCTTTTGCTTGTGATGGACACCCCCAGCCTGGCTAGCCAGTTGCGGCCTTGAAGGCATCCAGCAATTGCCGATCGGTCCTGGAGAGCGTGGCCTCGTCAAGCAGGTCGGGGCGGCGTTGCCAGGTCCTGCCCAGCGATTGCTGCCGGCGCCAGCGGGCGATGTCGGCATGGTTGCCCGACAACAACACGTCGGGCACGGCGCCCAGTTCGTGTTCGACCGGGCGGGTGTAATGCGGACAATCAAGCAGGCCGTCCTCGAAGCTGTCCTGGGCGGCGGAATCGGCGTCGTTCAGTGCGCCGTCCTGCAGGCGCGCGACGGCGTCGACGACCACCGCCGCAGCCAGTTCCCCGCCAGACAGTACGTAGTCGCCAATCGAGAGTTCCTCGTCGACCTCGGCCGCGAGCAGGCGTTCGTCAACGCCTTCATAGCGGCCGCACAGCAGGATGAAGCGCTGTCCTTCAGACAAGGTCCGCACCCGCGACTGCGTCAATGGCACGCCCTGCGGACTCAAATAGATCACCTTTGCATGCGCCGCGTCGTCCGCACGCGCGGCGGCGATGCAGGCGCGCAAGGGGTCGATCATCATCACCATGCCCGGGCCGCCACCGAAGGTGCGGTCGTCGACCCGACGATAATTGCCTTCGGCGTAATCACGCGGATTCCAGCCATGCAGCGACAGCAGGCCGCGCTCCTGAGCACGCCCGACTACGCCGTGACTGGCCAACTGGCTGACGAATTCCGGGAACAGGCTGACGATGTCGATGCGCATCTAGAAATCCGCATCCCAGTCGACGACGATCAATTGCGCGTCAAAATCGATCGAGGTGATGTAATCGGGTTCTGCGAACGGGATCATGCGTTCGCGTTCGCCCTGCACCACCAGCACATCGTTGACGCCGGTCGAAAACAAGTGCGAAACGCGGCCGAATTCGATGCCTTCCAGGTTGACCACGCGCAGGCCTTCGAGGTCGACCCAGTAATACTCGCCGGGTTTTGGCGGCGGCAGCGCCGAACGCGATGCCCACAGTTCGGTCCCACGCATGGCCTCGGCCACGTCGCGGTCGCCGACATCGGGAAGGGTGGCGACGATTCCCTTGCTGGTTTCACGGCCGTGCGCGCCCAGCAGTTCACGCTCATGGCCCTGTGCATCGCGCAGGGTCCACGGCTGGTAACGGAAGATCGCGTTGAGCGGCTGCGTGAATGATTCGAGTTTCAGTTCGCCGCGCACGCCAAACGCGCCGTGGATCCTGCCCAGCAGGATGCGACGCGTCTGGTTGCTCATTGCGGCAGGGTCGCGCAGGTTGCGCGCGACCGCGACATCAGGCAGCCGGGGCTGCCACGACCTTGCTCGCTTCCTTGTACAGGTTGCGAACCTTGTCGGTCAGCTGCGCGCCCTGCCCGACCCAATGGTCGACGCGGGCGATGTCCAGCTCGATGCGCTTTTCGTTACCGGCAGCGACGGGGTTGTAGTAACCCACGCGCTCGATGTTGCGGCCGTCGCGCGCGCTGCGCTGGTCGGTGACGATGATGTGGTAGAAGGGGCGCTTCTTGGCGCCGCCACGGGTAAGGCGGATCTTGACCATGAACGATGTTTCCTGTGTTGCCCAGTCGCCAGGACGGCGAGGTAAGCCGAACATTGTAAGCCACTGAACGGGCTGGTGAAAAGCCCGACTTGTGTCGGCCGGGCCATGGCGCGACGGTCGGACGCCATGGCATCGGGCGCGTCGGCCCACGCTGCCCGTCAGCATCGGTGTGTATCTCGGTAGCGGCCCATGGGCGCGATGGGTTTGCCCGGAACGCCGGATCGCGCCCATGGGGCGCTCCTACAGGCGCTGCGGGGGCTGGGTATCCAGGGCCTGCTGGAGCAGGTCCGCCAAATCCGGGGCTGCGGGAAAAACAACGTCGTCGACGCCCCCGATCAGCCGGGCACCACGGGAATTGCAGGCGAAAGCGCCCCGGAATCCTGCAATCCCGGCCCGGTCAACTTCGCGCGTGGCCTGGCGGACTCCCAGGCTGTCCAGCCCGGCCTGCAGCAGTTGCTCGCAGGTGCCGCGCAATGCCGGTGCCTGCGGCCAGATGACACCCTGGCCATCCCAGAAACCAAGGTTCCAGACCGACCCTTCGCTGACCCGCGTCGCCGCATCCACGAACAAGGCATCGTCGAAGCCGACCTGCATCGCCATGCGCTGATGCTGGAACAGTGGAAACGTACCGACATGCTTGATGTGCGGTGCGGCGCGCTGGTAACCGAATGTTTTCACCCGCATTGCCCCAGCGGCCGGTGCAGCGGCTGCAGCCGTGGTCACCAGCAGGTCGGGCTGGCATGCGTCTATTGCTGCCGGGTCGAAAGCGCGCGCGAAGACGGTGACGCGCAGCGTGCAGTCAGCGGCATCGGCGGATTGCAGCGCCTGGCGCATGTCAGCCCGCACGCGCTCGCGATCCAGTTCGCTGCCAAACAGTTCGCGGGAGGCGTCCTGCAGTCGTCGCAGGTGCAGGTCGACGCCGCGCGCGCTGCGGTCGCGCACCTGCAGCGTGGTGAAGTGGCCGTAGTTGACCAGCGCCAACGCGCGCAGGTCGTCGGCGGTCGCCGGAGCGCCGTTGAACAGCGCCTGGTTCACGTGGATTGCCGCTGTGCTGGCATGGCGTGCGGCGAGGACGAACGGATCAGCGGAACGGCATCCCGCCGCCGCCCATCATGCCTTTCATGCCGCGCATCATGCCCTTCATGCCACCGCGGCCCAGCTTGCCCATCATTTTTTCCATCTGCTGGAATTGCTTCATCAGCTTGTTGACATCCGACGGCGCCATGCCCGAGCCCCTGGCGATGCGGGCGCGGCGCGAACCGTTGAGCAATGCCGGGTTGCGGCGTTCCTTCTTGGTCATCGAGTTGATGATCGCGACCATCCGCGGCACTTCCTTGCCGGTGACCTGTGCCTTGACGTGGTCGGGGATCTTGCCCATGCCCGGCAGCTTGTCCATCAGGCCCGACAGGCCGCCCATGTTTTGCATCTGCTCGAGCTGGTCGCGCATGTCGTTCAAGTCGAATTTCTTGCCCTTGGCGACTTTCTCGGCAAGTTTCTTCGCCTTGTCCTGGTCGACCTGCTGCTCGACCTGTTCGACCAGCGACAGCACATCGCCCATGTCCAGGATACGGCTGGCAATGCGGTCGGGATGGAACACATCGAGGCCGTCGGGCTTCTCGCCGGTACCGATGAACTTGATCGGCTTGCCGGTGATATAGCGCACCGAAAGCGCCGCGCCGCCGCGCGCATCGCCGTCGGTCTTTGTGAGCACCACGCCGGTCAGCGGCAAGGCTTCGCTGAAGGCCTTGGCCGTGGCGGCAGCGTCCTGGCCGGTCATCGCATCGACCACGAACAGCGTTTCTGCCGGATTGCTGGCGGCGTGCAGCGCCTTGATCTCGGCCATCATCGCCTCGTCGATGGCCAGGCGACCGGCGGTATCGACGATCAGCACATCGACAAACGATTTGCGCGCGTCATCGATCGCGGCGCGGACGATGGCCTCGGGCTTCTGCTCGGCGCTGGATGCGAAGAACAGCACCTCGACCTGTTGCGCCAGGGTCTTGAGTTGCTCGATCGCGGCCGGACGATAGACGTCGGCGCTGACCACCATCACCTTCTTCTTGCGCTTCTCCTTCAGGTGCTTGGCAAGCTTGGCGACCGTGGTGGTCTTGCCCGCGCCCTGCAGGCCGGCCATCAGGATCACCGCAGGTGCCGGCACGTTGAGGTTGAGGTCGGTCGCCGCCGAACCCATCACTGCGGTGAGTTCGTCGCGCACGACCTTGATCAACGCCTGGCCGGGGGTCAGCGACTTCAATACGTCCTGGCCCACCGCGCGCACCTTGATGCGTTCGATCAGCGCCTGCACCACCGGCAATGCGACATCGGCTTCGAGCAGCGCAATGCGGACCTCGCGGGTTGCCTCGCGGATGTTCTCCTCGGTCAGGCGGCCACGTCCACGCAGGCGCTCGATGGTGCCGGACAGGCGCTGGGTCAGGGATTCAAACATGGTCGGCAAACACGCAAGGAAAACGGATGCGGATTATAGCCCGCGCGATTTCCCGGCCCCGGCATGTGCCACACTTCATCGATGACAATCGTTCTCATCGGCATCGCCTTGTACCTGCTGGCCACCGTGTTGCTGGTCACCGACCTGGCGCGCGAACATCGGCGCGTTTCGCGGGCATGGCTGCTGCCGGCAGTTGCCGCGGTCGCACTGCACGTGATTTACCACGCGCTGATCTGGCGCAGCGTGTGCGGCACGGACCTGCATTTTTTCTCGGCGCTGTCGCTGGTCGGGTTGGGCATGGCGTTGTTGACCCTGCTGGTCGGCGTACGCGGGCGCATGGCGACACTGGGCGTGGTGGTGTTCCCGATCGCCGCCGCCACGCTGGGCGGCTATGCAGGTTATGGCCATCACCTGGCCGAAGGCATTGACGGCCGCCTGCAGCTGCATGCCTGGTGCGCATTGCTGGCCTACGCGACGCTGGGGATCGCCGCGCTGCTCGCGATCATGTTGTGGCTGCAGGAACGCGCGCTGCGACGGCGCGACGTCCACACCTGGCTGCGCGCGCTGCCGCCGTTGACCGAACTGGAAACCCTGCTGTTCCGCACGATTGCGGTCGGCTTCGCCTTGCTCACCGCTACCCTGCTCACCGGCGTGCTGTTTGTCGACAACCTGCTGGCCCAGCACCTGGTGCACAAGACCGTACTCAGCGTGCTGTCGTGGCTGGCCTTTGGCGCATTGCTGCTTGGCCGCTGGCGTTACGGCTGGCGCGGCGTGGTGGCGGTGCGTTGGACACTCGCGGCCATGGCGCTGCTGGTGCTGGCGTTTTTCGGAAGCAAGTTCGTGCTGGAACTGATCCTGCACCGCGCGACTTGAGCGTGGTCCGGCCGGCGTCGCCGGGCCAATCGCAACAATAGACAATCGATTGATTCGCACGCCCTTCCGACTCGCGGGTCGGCGTGCTGCCCGTCGCGATGCGGGTCGCGTTCCGATGGCTTGCATGCAATACGGCATTTCATTGCTGGAACAATAGTTGCATTGACAACTATTGCATTGGGTAGCAATATTCCGCCCCATGAGCACGTCATCCCTTCCCTGCAGCGGCGCCACCCTCGGCCTGCTGTTCCGCCAATTGCGTGATGCGATGTGGGCGCGGATGGCGCTGGAACTGGCCGAGCTTGGCCACGACCTGACCTTCAGCCAGTACATCACCTTGAAAAAGCTTGCCGACGGCGTTGCTGGCGTCACCGACCTGGCGCGCGCTGCGGAAGTCCATCCGGGCGCGATGACGCGCCTGCTCGACCGCCTGGAAGCCAAGGGCCTGGTCGCACGCGCTGCGGATCCGGCCGACCGGCGCGGTATCCACATCCACCTGACCGAGGCCGGCGTGTCCATCTGGCAGGACATCAACAAGTGCGGCGAGCGCGTACGCGAGCGGGCGATGGCCGGCATGAGCGAGGCCGAACGCGAACAACTCACGGCCCTGCTCGCGCGCGCGCGCGACAACCTTATTTCCCCGGATCCTTGACATGCCTGTCAATCGCACACGCCCGCAACGCGGGCGTCACTTCGTGGTTTCGACCCTGTTTGCGGCGCTTGCCCTGGCCGGCTGCGCCAGCACCCACGGCCTCGCGCCGGAAGGTCGCCTGACCGACGCCGACGCGCTGTCCAGCAGCCGCAGCCTGGGCGACGCGCAGGCCATGAGCCAGGCCGCCTTCCCGGCCCAGGACTGGTGGCGGGCACTCGGCGATCCACAGCTTGACCGCCTGATCCGCGAGGCCCTGCAGGACAATCCGTCACTGGCTGCCGCCGATGCCCGCGTGCGCCAGGCGCAGGCGCAGGCCGGATTGGCCAACGCCGCGCGCAAACCGACGCTCGGCGCCAGCGCGCAGTACAGCGGCGTGCAGATTCCGGAAACGCTGGCGCCGGCGCCGCTGGGCGGCGAGCTGCAGTTCAGCACGGTATTGATGCTGGATCTCAAGTGGGCACCAGACCTGTCGGGCGGCAAGCGCGCGCAATACGAAGCCGCCGTCGGCCAGGCCCGCGCCGTGCAAATCGACGCGCAATCCGCGCGCCTGACGCTGTCATCCAACGTGGCGCGCAGCTATGTCGCGCTGGCGCAGGCACACGAATCGCTGGATGTCGCCCACCGCGAACAGGCCCGCGCCGCGCACCTGTCGGAACTCAGCAGGCAGCGGGTGAAAGCCGGGCTCGACAACCAGCTGCAGCTGCGCCAGTCGGAAAGCAACATCGCCACCGCACGACAGCAGGGCCAGGCCGCGCAGCAGCAGATCGATGCGTTGCGCAATGCGCTGGCCGCACTGCTGGGCAAGGGGCCGGACCGCGGCCTGGACATTGCGCGCCCGCAGCTGCTGGCCGCGCCTGCACCGATGGTGCCGGCGGTGTTGCCCAGCGAACTGCTCGGCCATCGTGCCGACGTGGTCGCCGCGCGCTGGCGCGTGGAAGCCGCCAGCCGCGGCATCGACGCGAGCAAGGCCGCGTTCAAGCCCAGCATCAACCTCAACGCGCTGGTTGGCCTGGCATCGGCCGGCCTGTCGGACTTGTTCAGCGGCGATGCGCTGCTGGGCTTTGGCGGCCCGGCGATCAGCCTGCCGATTTTCGATGGCGGTCGCCTGCGCAATACCCTTGCCAGGAGCGATGCCGACTACGACCTCGCCGTCGCCAACTACAACCAGGTACTGGTCAGCGCGCTGCATGAGGTCACCGACGCGGTGCAGGCGGCTGGTTCACTGGATGCGCAGATCGTGTCGGCGACGCAGGCCCGCGATGCCGCGCAGGCGGCACTGGAGCTTGCCACGATCCGTTACCGCGCGGGGCTCGGCACGCAAATCGTCGTGCTGACCGCGCAACGCCCGCTGCTCGAACTCGAACAACAACTTGCAAGCCTGCGCGCTCAGCGCTACGTCGCCACCGTCGACCTCGACCGCGCGCTCGGCGGTGGCCTGGTGTTGAGTCCGCCCGCCGCTTCCGCCAGCTCCACCGCCCGCTCCAATACAACCACGCCCACCCATCCAACGTCCGCCAAGGCCTCCACGCCATGAGTTCCGAAATCAACCCGCAATCGCCTACACCCGCGGCCTCTGCCGCGCCCAGGAACGGCAAGCGCCGGCGGGCATTGCTGATCCTTGCCGCGGTCGTGGTCCTCGCCGGCATCGCCTGGCTGGCGTATTACTTTCTCCATGTCCGTTGGCACCAGGACACCGACGACGCCTACGTGCAGGGCAACGTCGTCAGCATCGTGCCGCAGACGATGGGCACGGTGGTGAGCATCGACGCGGACCAGGGCATGAAGGTCGAAGCCGGCCAGCCGCTGGTGGAACTGGACCGCAACGACGCGCAGGTTGCCTACGACCAGGCCGTCGCCAACCTCGCAGGCACGGTGCGCCAGGTGCGCGGCCTGTACAGCACGGTCGACGCGGGACAGGCCGACATCAAGGCGCGACAGGTCGCGGTGGCGCAGGCGCGCGCGGACGTGAAGCGCCGCCAAGGACTGGTGGCCACGGGTGCGGTGTCGGGCGAGGAACTCGCGCATGCGCGCGACATGCTGGCGGGTGCGGAAGCCGCGCTGTCGGGCTCGCAGGGACAGCTCGCGCGCAGCAGTGCACTGGTCGACGCCACCACCGTGCAGCAACAGCCGCAGGTGCAGGCAGCCTCGGCGCAGCTGCGGCAGGCCTACCTCAACCTGCAGCGCACGACGATCGTCGCGCCCGTTTCGGGCTATGTCGCGCAGCGCAGCGTGCAGCTGGGCCAGCGCGTGCAGCCCGGCACCACGCTGATGACCATCATCCCGATCGACCAGATGTGGGTGGAGGCCAATTTCAAGGAAACACAGTTGACGAAGATGCGCATCGGCCAGCCGGTCGAAGTGCGGGCCGACCTGTACGGCGGCAGCGTCAAATACGACGGCAAGGTGTCCAGCCTTGGCATGGGCACGGGCAGCGCGTTCTCGCTGTTGCCCGCACAGAATGCCAGCGGCAACTGGATCAAGATCGTGCAGCGCGTGCCGGTGCGGATCGAGCTCGACCCAAAACAGCTGCAGCAACATCCGTTGCGGCTCGGGCTGAGCATGGCGGTGGACGTTTCCATCCGTGACCAGGACGGCGCGGTGATGGCGATGGCGCGCAAAGGCACCGAGCCATTGCTGAGCACGCAGGCCTACGCCAACCAGCTTGACGACGCCAATGCGCTGATCACGCGCATCATCGGGCAGAACCTGCCGCCACGCGCGCGCAACTGATCGACGGTCATGTCCACAACCGTCGACCAGATTGAGGGCGGCTCGCCGTCCGAACCCGATCCCGCGAAACCGTTCCGCCCGCCGAACATGGCGCTGGCGACGATCGGCATTGCGCTGGCGATGTTCATGCAGGTGCTGGACATCACCATCGCCAACGTCTCGCTGCCCACGATCTCCGGCAACCTTGGCGCCAGCACCAACCAGGCCGTCTGGGTCATCACCTCGTTCGCGGTGAGCAACGCGATCGCGCTGCCGTTGACCGGCTTCCTGACGCGCCGGTTCGGCGAGCGGAAACTATTCATCTGGGCCACGTTCGCATTCGCCATGGCGTCGCTGCTCTGCGGCCTGGCCAGTTCCATGGGGATGCTGGTGGCCGCGCGCGCACTGCAGGGCTTCGTCGCCGGCCCGATGTACCCGGTCGCACAGGCGCTGATGATCTCGATCTACCCGCCGGCCAAGCGCGGACAAGCCATTGCGCTGCTGGCGATGGTGACCGTCGTCGCGCCGATCGCAGGCCCGATCCTGGGCGGCTGGATCACCGACAACTACAGCTGGGAATGGATCTTCTTCATCAACGTGCCGATCGGCATCTTCGTAAGCTTCGTGGTTGCCAGCCAGCTGCGCGGCCGGCCGGAAAAACTCGACAAGCCGCGGATGGATTACGTCGGCCTGGCAACTCTGGTGGTTGGCGTTGGCGCGCTGCAGATCCTGCTCGACCTGGGCAACGACGAGGATTGGTTCAACTCGACCAGGATCGTGGTGCTGGCGATCGTCGCGGTGATCGCGCTGGCCGTGTTCTTCATCTGGGAACTCACCGACTCCGATCCCATCGTCGACCTGCGCCTGTTCCGTCATCGCAACTTCGCCGCCGGCACGATCGCGCTGGTGCTGGCCTACGCGGCCTTCTTCGCGGTCGCGCTGATCATCCCGCTATGGCTGCAGCGCAACCTCGGGTACACGGCGATCTGGGCGGGCCTGGCCACTGCCCCTATTGGCGTGTTGCCGGTGCTGTTGACGCCGTTCGTGGGCAAATATGCGACCCGCTTCGACCTGCGCATCGTGGCCAGCCTGGCCTTCATTGCAATGGCCGCCACCAGTTTCGCCCGCGCCGGGTTCAACCTCGACGTCGACTTCCAGCACGTGGCGATGGTGCAGCTCTGGATGGGCCTGGGCGTCGCGCTGTTCTTCATGCCGGTACTGACCATCCTGCTGTCGGACTTGGCCCCGCATGAGATCGCATCGGGATCCGGCGTGGCGACGTTCTTCCGCACCCTTGGCGGCAGCTTCGCCGCCTCGCTGACCACCTGGGCATGGAACCAGCGCAGCGTCATCCACCACGCCCAACTCACCGAGCACATTTCCGCCTCTGATCCTGTGATCCACCAGACCGTCGAGGCCCTCGGCCAGGGTGACCTGCAGCGCGGCGCGCTGGTGCTGGACCACATGATCTTCCAGCAGGCCGCGCAGATTGGATTCAACGAAATCTTCTACCTGCTCGGCATCCTGTTCATCGTGGTGATCGGGTTCGTCTGGTTCGCCAAGCCGCCGTTTACAGCCAAACTGGGCGGCGGCGCAGCCGCGGGCGGGCATTGATTGAGTGGGTGCAAGACAATCGATCGATTTGGCGTCCACGCAGGAGCGGCTTCAGCCGCGATCTTCTGCTCCTGATCTGCCATCGATTCCAGATGGGCCGGCCGTTCAAGAGCTCGCGGCTGAAGCCGCTCCTACGTTTAAGACAAGGAATCAGCCGACGGCTTCGAGCGCATCGGCCAAACGCTCCACCGCCACGACTTCCATGCCCTTGTAACTACCCGCCTTTGGTGCATTGGCTTTGGCCACGATCGCGCGCTTGAAACCGTGCGTGGCGGCTTCCTTCAGGCGCTCCTCGCCGTTGGGAACCGGACGGATTTCGCCAGACAGGCCGACCTCGCCAAAGGCGATGGTCTTGTCGGGCAACGGCTTGTCATGCAATGACGACAGCACCGCCAGCAGCACCGGCAGGTCGGCAGCGGTTTCCTGCACGCGGATGCCACCGACCACGTTGACGAAAACATCCTGGTCGGACACCACGATGCCACCGTGGCGATGCAGCACCGCAAGCAGCATTGCCAGGCGGTTTTGTTCGAGCCCCACCGCGACGCGACGCGGGTTGGACAACGAGGTGCCATCGACCAGTGCCTGCACTTCCACCAGCAGCGGTCGCGTGCCCTCGCGCGTGACCATCACGCAGCTGCCCGGCTGCTGCGTGCCACTGCCCGACAGGAAGATCGCCGACGGATTGGGCACCTCGCGCAGGCCCTTTTCGCCCATCGCAAACACGCCCAGCTCGTTGACCGCGCCAAAGCGGTTCTTGAACGCGCGCAGCACGCGGAAACGCGACCCGCTGTCGCCCTCGAAATACAGCACCGCATCGACCATGTGTTCGAGCACGCGCGGCCCGGCGATGCCGCCTTCCTTGGTGACGTGGCCCACCAGGAACACCGCGGTACCGGTTTCCTTGGCATAGCGCACCAGTCGCGCCGCGGACTCGCGCACCTGGCTGACCGAGCCTGGCGCAGCGGTCAATGATTCGGTCCACAGGGTCTGGATCGAATCGGCAATGATAAGTTTTGGCTTCAGCGCAATGGCGTGTTCGAGGATGCGCTCGATCCCGGTTTCGGCCAGCGCGTTGACGCCGTCGATCGGCAACCCCAGCCGTGCCGCGCGGCCCGCGACCTGCGCCAGCGATTCCTCGCCGGTGACATACAGGCCCGGCAGGGTGCCCGACATCAGTGCGATGGCCTGCAGCAGCAACGTCGACTTGCCGATGCCCGGATCGCCGCCAACCAGCACTACCGCGCCCTCGACCAGGCCGCCGCCAAGCACGCGGTCGAACTCGCCGATGCCGGTGGACACACGTGCATCGTCAAAATGGCGCACGTCCTTCAGCGCGGTGACCTTGGGTGCATCGATCTTGCCGGCCCAGCCGCTGCGCCGGGATGCCGGGGACTTCGCCGCGGCGGCGGATTCCAGCACGATCTCGCTGAGCGAATTCCACGCCCCGCATTCGCCGCACTGACCCTGCCATTTGTTGTGTTCGCCGCCGCATTCGCCGCAGACATAGGCGGAGCGGGATTTTGCGGAAGTCTTGGCCATCGATGGAGTCGCGCGGGAGATCGCCCTACTCTAGCGGCGTGCGTTCGCAAACAGCGAGACTTGCGTCATCTGGCGTGAAGGCCGTTACCCGACTTGCCGTCGTGACCGTCGACCAACACTTCTCCGGCTTCGCGTTTTTCGATGATCTTCGCGGCCTGGGCATCGGCGGCGACGCGGTGCTGCAACGACTTGCACAGCTCCACGCCGGCCGCGGTCAACTGCAGCGGGTCGGTGTCGATGGCCACAAGGCCGCTCTCGGTCAACCGCTCCTGGATCCTGGTGTCGCCCGATTCCAGCGGCAGGCACTGGTCAATGCGTTGCAGGACCTCAAGCAGGGCAAGGTCTTCGAGTGCGATCTGATCCATGTCATTGGTGCTCGGCAGAGCGAACGTGAGGATGGTGCCGGAAATAGGAATCGAACCTACGACCTACGCATTACGAATGCGCCGCTCTACCAACTGAGCTATTCCGGCAATGTTGAACTGAAATTCCGGCCATGGCCGCCGGGTGGTTGCGCAACGATCCGCTTCCGGGCCGTGAAGTCTAGGTTTCAGCGCCGCCATGGTCAATCGACCAGTTGCAGGCGCAGCTCCTTGGGCAGGGCGAACACCATGCTTTCCGGCTCGCCGGAGAGTTCGCGCACCGATGCCCCGCCCAGCGCATGCAGGCGGTCGATCACGCCCCTGACCAGCACATCGGGCGCCGATGCGCCGGCGGTGACACCGATGTGGCGACGGCCTTCGATCCAGTGCGGGTCGATTTCGTCGGCGCCGTCGATCAGGTAAGCATCGACGCCCTCGCGTTCTGCCAGCTCGCGCAGGCGGTTGGAGTTGGAACTGTTGGGTGAGCCGACCACCAGCACCAGGTCGCATTGCGCGGAAAGTTCGCGCACCGCGTCCTGGCGGTTCTGGGTGGCGTAGCAGATGTCGTCGTTCTTGGGTCCCAGGATCGACGGAAAGCGATCCTTCAGCGCCTGGATCACGCCACGCGTGTCGTCGACCGACAACGTGGTCTGCGTGGTGTAGGCCAGGTTGTCGGGCTGGCCGACTTGGAGCACGGCCACATCCTTGAGGTCTTCAACCAGGTAAATGTGGCCGCTGCCGCGTTCGCGGTTCCACTGCCCCATCGTGCCCTCGACTTCCGGATGGCCGGCGTGGCCGATCAACACCACGTCGCGGCCGGCGCGACATTGGCGCGCGACTTCGAAATGCACCTTGGTCACCAGCGGGCAGGTCGCGTCAAACACCTTCAGCCCGCGTCGATCGGCCTCGCTGCGCACCGCCTGCGACACGCCATGGGCGCTGAAAATCACGGTAGCTCCGTCCGGAACCTCGTCGAGTTCTTCCACGAAGATCGCGCCGCGTTGCTTGAGGTCGTCGACCACGTAGCGGTTGTGCACGACTTCATGCCGCACGTAGATCGGCGCGCCGAGGGTTTCGATGGCGCGCTTGACGATCTCGATGGCGCGGTCGACACCGGCGCAGAAACCACGAGGATTGGCGAGGACGATATCCATGCGGGCATTCTACTCTGGCTGCGCTGATCAGCCCGCAGGGGGCGCTTGATCGGCGCGATAAGCGTTTCAAGGAAAGTCGATCGCGCCCATCGGGCGCTCCTACGCGGCTCCAGGTTTACGCTGAAACAAGCCGAACAGCGCAATGCCCACCGCGCCGCCCACGATCGCCGCGTCGGCGATGTTGAACGCCGGCCAATAGTGATCCCGCCAATACCACTGGATGAAATCGATCACGTGTCCGTGTACCAGGCGGTCGATGACGTTGCCGATCGCCCCACCCACCACCAGGGCAAAGGGCAATGCGGTGCGCCAGTCACGCCGCGCCGTGCGCGACAGCCAGAACGCCAACAGCCCGCTGATGCCCAGCGCAAGCGCGGTGAACAGGTACTTTTGCCAGCCGCCGGCGTCGGACAGAAAACTGAACGCCGCGCCGGTGTTGTAGGTGCGATACCAGTTCCAGAGTCCGTCGATTACCGGCACGGGCGTGTATTCGGGCAGGCTCGACAGCACCCAAGCCTTGGTGAGCTGATCAAGCACGATGATGACGGCCGAAACGATCAACCAGGCCAGCGCATCGGGTTTGGGAGACGGCGTGGTCATGTCTTCGAATATCCGCAGTTGGCGAGGGAATGCATCAGAACCACCTCCGGTCTTCGCCCGGTCCTTCCACGTTCGACACGCAGCGCCCGCACAGCTCCGGATGCGCCGCATCGGTGCCGACATCGCCGCGATGGTGCCAGCAGCGCACGCATTTTGGTTTTTTCGTGGGCGTGGCGACGATGGTGATGTCGTGCGCGTCGTTGTCAACCTCGATGGCGACATCGCCGCTGATGAACAGGAAGCGCAGCTCGTCGACCAGCGGTGCCAGCCAGTTCTGGTCGGAGACCCCGCAACGAAGGCCGATCTCGGCATCCAGTGCCGCGCCGATCACACCACTGGCGCGCATCGGTTCCAGCGTGCGGGTGAGCTGCTCGCGCAGGGCCAGCAAGGCATCGAAATCCTTGGCCGACAGCGCGGCGCTGTCGGGCAGCGGCGCCAGTCCGTCGTACCAGGTCGCGAACAGCACATTGTCCTTGCGCGTGCCCGGGATGTAATTCCACATTTCGTCGGCGGTGAAACTGAGCACGGGCGCGATCCAGCGCACGAACGCCTCGACGATGTGGTACATCGCGCTCTGCGCGCTGCGCCTGCCGCGCGAATCCTCCGCCATCGTGTACAGGCGATCCTTGGTGACGTCGAGGTACAACGAGCCCAGGTCGACGCTGCAGAAATTCAGCAACGCCTGCACGATTTCGGCAAAGTCGTAGCGCGCATAGGCCTCGATGATCTTGCCCTGCAGCTCGAATGCGCGATGCACGATCCAGCGGTCGAGCGCGACCATTTCGTCGAGTGGGCACAGGTGTTTTGCCGGATCGAACCGATCCAGGTTGCCCAGCAGGAAGCGCGCCGTATTGCGAAGGCGGCGATAGGCGTCGGCGTTGCGCTTGAGGATTTCCTGCGACAGCGACATCTCGTTGCTGTAGTCGGCCGAGGCAATCCACAGGCGCAGGATGTCCGCGCCCAGCGTCTTCATGATGTCCTGCGGCTCGATGCCGTTGCCCAGCGACTTGGACATCTTGCGGCCATGCTCGTCGACGGTGAAGCCGTGCGTCAGGCACTGTCGGTACGGCGCGGTCTTGTCGATCGCAACGCTGGTCAGCAGCGACGACTGGAACCAGCCACGATGCTGGTCGGAGCCTTCCAGGTACAGGTCGGCCGGCTTGCCCAGGCCGCGTTCGCGCAGCACGGCTTCGTGGGTGATGCCCGAATCAAACCAGACGTCGAGGATGTCGGTGATCTTGTCGTAATCGCCGGCCTCATCGCCCAGCAATTCGGCCGCATCGAGCGTGTACCAGACATCGACGCCTTCGCGCTCGACGCGATCGGCCACCTGTCGCATCAGTTCGACGCTGCGCGGATGCACCTCGCCGGTTTCGCGATGCACGAACAACGCGATCGGAACGCCCCAGGTGCGCTGGCGCGAGATCGTCCAGTCCGGGCGCCCCTCGATCATGCCGGCGATGCGCGCCTCGCCCCAGGCCGGATACCAGGTCACGCCCTTGATCGCGGCCAGCGCATCGCGGCGCAGGTTGGCCTGGTCCATCGAGATGAACCATTGCGGCGTGGCGCGGAACACCACCGGCGTCCTGTGGCGCCAGCAGTGCGGATAGCTGTGTTCGAGCTTGGCCAAGGCCAGCAGCGTGCCGTTGCCGCGCACCACCTCGACAATCGCATCGTTGGCTTTCCAGATATGCAGGCCGGCAAGCACCACGTCGCCTGCCGGCGGCGTCGACGGCAGGTACACGCCCCGGCCATCGACCGGGTTGAGCTGCGCGGCGGTGTATTGCTCAACCAGTCCGTAGCGCTGGCCGGCGACAAAGTCTTCCTGGCCGTGCCCGGGTGCGGTGTGCACCGCGCCGGTGCCGTCTTCGGCCGACACGTGGTCGCCCAGGATGACCGGGATATCGCGTTCGGCGTAAAACGGATGCGCCAGCACCTGCCCTTCAAGCGCGGCGCCGGTGGCGCGACCATGCACGGTCACCTCATGCACGCCATAGCGTTGCAGGGCCCTGTCGGTGAGACCTTCGGCAATCACCAGCCAGCGACGCTTGTCGGCGTGCGCGGGGCCTTCGACCAGGGTGTAATCGAGTTCGGCGCCCAGCGCCACGGCCAGCGACGCCGGCAAGGTCCACGGCGTCGTGGTCCAGATCGGCACGGCGATCTCGATGTCGTCGGCCACGTCGGTACCGAATGCGCGCGCCAGTGCTTTGGAATCGCGCGCGGCGTAGGCGATGTCGATCGCCGGCGATGATTTTTCCTGGTATTCGATCTCCGCCTCGGCCAGCGCCGAACCGCAGTCGAAACACCAGTACACCGGCTTGACACCTCGCAGCAGGTGACCGTTTTCGACCACCTTGGCCAAGGCGCGGATCTCGTCGGCTTCATACTTGAAGTCGAGCGTCTTGTAGGGGTTTTCCCAGTCGCCCAGCACGCCAAGGCGCTTGAAATCCCGGCGCTGGATGTCAATCTGGGCGTTGGCGTATTCACGGCATTTTTGCCGGAACTCGACCGCATCGAGCTTCACCCCGACCTTGCCGTATTTCTTCTCGATCGCGATCTCGATCGGCAGGCCGTGGCAATCCCAGCCGGGGATATACGGCGCATCGAAGCCGGCCAGGTACTTGGACTTGACGATGATGTCCTTGAGGATCTTGTTGACCGCATGGCCCAGGTGGATCGCACCGTTGGCATACGGCGGGCCATCGTGCAGCACGAACAGGTCGCGTCCCCTGGCGTTCTCGCGCAGCTGCGCGTAGAGGCCCTGCGACTCCCAGCGCGCCAGCGTGTCCGGCTCGCGCTTGGGCAGGTCACCACGCATCGGGAACGCGGTCTCCGGCAGGTTGAGGGTGGACTTGTAACGATTGTCTTTGCTTGGATCTGCGGTCACGCGGTCGCTCGCTGCGGTGCTTGTTGCAAAAGTCGACGGGCCTGTTGCGCGTCGATGTCCATCTGCGCGACGAGTGCCGGCAGGTCGGGGAATTTCTCTTCATCGCGCAGTTTGGCGACAAATTCAACCTCGATGCGCCGACCGTACAGGTCGCCATCGAAATCAAACAGGTGGGCTTCAAGCAACGGCTCGATGCCGCCTACCGTCGGCCGCGTACCGAAGCTCGATACCGAAGGCCACGGCCGCGCGCCGACGCCATGCACGCGCGTGGCGTAGATGCCGCGCAGCGCCGGGGTCTTGCCGCCGAAGCGCAGGTTGGCGGTCGGATACCCCAGGGTGCGTCCGAGTTGCCGGCCCAACACGACCCGCCCATTGATTGCATAGGGTTGACCCAGCAATCGCGCGGCGACATCGAATGCGCCGGCCTGCAGCGCCGCGCGGACCCGTGTGCTGGACACGCGTTCGCCGTCAAGCAGCACAGGCTCGATCGCATCGGCGGTGAAACCGTGCAACGCGCCTTCAAGTTGCAGCGTACCCAGGTCGCCGCCACGACGATGGCCAAAGCGGAACGCCGGGCCGACATGCACTTCGCGCGCAGCCACGCGCTGCACCAGCACCGTGTGGACGAAATCCTCCGCACTCATCGCCGCCATGCGCGCATCGAAACGCAGCAGGCCCACCAGGTCGACGCCAAGACCGCGCAATCCCTCGAACTTCGCACGCGGCAAACGCAGCCGTGGCGGTGGCGCGCCGGGGGCGAAAAACTCGCGCGGCAGCGGCTCGAAAGTCAAGGCCACCGCCGGCACGCCGAGCGCGCGCGCGCGTCCGACCGCATGGCCCACCAGCGCACGATGGCCCAGGTGCAGGCCGTCGAAGGCGCCGATGCAGGCCACACTGCCGTTGGGGCATAAAAGCCCGCCTTCGACGTCGCGGAACAACCGGTTCATGGAATCTCGATATCGGGCGACCCGGCCATGCACGGCCGGGCGTTGCGGGGGATTTGCGTTGCCCAGAACCGAAAAGTATAGCGGCGACGACGCAAACCCAAGCCGGTCAATGCCTCAGGTGGCGGGGACGAACGCCCAGCATCAGCAATGCCATGGCATACGCGACCGCACCGGCGGCCACGGCGGCCAGCAGCCACAGCCAGCGCGAGAGGCTACGCAGCACGATCCAGTCGCCCACCCACCAGCGCACCGCCAGTACCGCCGCCGTCATCGCCAGCAGTGCAAACACGATCTGCACGATCCAGCGCGTCCAGCCGGACTGCGGCTGGTAGATGCCCTGTCGACGCAGGTAGCGCCACAGCAATCCGGCGTTGAGCACGCCTGCCAGCGCGGTCGCCGCGGCAATGCCCACGTGCGCGGCCTTGAATCCCATCATCCACAGCGGCGTCACGAAGGCGATGGTCAGCACCACGTTGACGATCACCGTGGCAATCGCCGCGCGCATCGGTGTTTTGGTGTCCTGGCGTGCGTAGAACGCCGGCAACAGGACTTTGCTGAGCATGAACGCCGGGATGCCAACGCTCATCGCGGTCAGGCTGTAGCTGACCATGCGCGTGTCCTCGGCGTTGAACCGGCCGTAGCGGAACAGCGACGCCGTCAGTGGTTCGGACAACAGCGCCAGGCCCAGCGCAGCCGGGGCGCCCACCAGCAATACCGTGCGCAAGCCCCAGTCGAGCGAGCGCGAATAGCCCGCCGCGTCGTCGTCGGCATGGTGGCGCGAGAGCTGCGGCAGGATGACAGTCCCGATCGCCACGCCAAACAGGCCCAGCGGCAATTCGGTCAGCCGGTCGGAGTAATACAGCCACGATTGCGCCTCGACCACCAGCAGCGACGCAAACACGGTGCCGACCAGCAGGTTCACCTGCGCTACCGACGAGGAAAAAATCGTCGGCAACATCAGCTTCATCACCTTGTTGACGCCCGCATGGCGCAGGTTGAACTTGAAACGCGTGCGCAGGCCCAAACGCCGCATCGCCGGCCACAGCACCAGCATCTGCACGATGCCGGCGGCCAGCACGCCCCAGGCCATCGACTGCTCGGGCACCGTCAGGTAGCGCGCCAACAGCAGCATGGCCGCGATCATGGCCAGGTTGTGCAGGACCGGCGTCAGTGCGGGCAGCCCGAAATGGCGGAAGCTGTTGAGCACCGCGCCGGCCAGGGCCGTCATCGAGATGAAAGTCAGGTACGGGAACGTGATCCGCAGCATGTCGGCGGCCAGCGGTATGGTTTGCGCATCCTTGTCGGCCAGCAACAGGAATAATTTCGCGACCCACGGCGCCAGCAACATGCCCATCGCGCTGACCACCACCACGATCGCCAGCAACGCCCCGGCAATGTGGTCGATGAAGTCCTGCAGCGCTTTCTGGTCGCCCCTCTGGCGCAATTCCGACAGCACCGGCACGAACGCCGATGAAAACGAGCCTTCGGCAAAGATCCGCCGCAGGTAATTGGGGATGCGGTAGGCGACCACGAAGGCGCTGACCGCCGGCCCGGCGCCGAACAGGCTGGCCTGCAACCAATCGCGCAGGTAGCCGGCGATCCGCGACACGAAGGTCATCAGGCTGAAAACCACCGTTGAGCGCAGCATGCCGCCATCGCGCGGCGATTGGCCGGGTTGCGGCACGCTCACTGGGCATTCCCGGCAAATCCGAAGTTGACGCAAGCTGCTGAATTGTCCATAATTTCCCGTTCGTTTCCCCGTCCAACGCTCAATCCCGGCAATCCCGGGCCTTCCAGGAATTCATTGTGGCCAATATCAAGTCCGCCAAGAAGCGCGCCAAGCAGGCTGTCGTGCGCAACCTGCGCAACAACAGCCAGCGTTCGATGCTGCGCACCGCCGTCAAGAAAGTGCTCAAGGCGCTTGACGCCAACGACGCCCCGGCCGCACAGGAAGCCTTCAACGTTGCCCAGCCGATCCTCGACCGGTTCAGTGCCCGTGGCCTGATCCACAAGAACAAGGCCGCACGCCACAAGAGCCGTCTCACCGCGCGCATCAAGGCGATCAAGGCGGCCTGACATCGCACCACCTGGCTTGTCCAGGTCGTGACGTGCAAAAAACCCGGCCAACGCCGGGTTTTTTGTTGCCCGTGATTTCTTCCGCGAGGCCCATGCCGACACATTGCGGTCGCGCGGAGCAATCCTCGCACCGGCAACAATCCCCTCCCCCGCCTGCACGGGACGCTGTTGAACGCGGGGCGCGATGACGTCAGGCATCACGGCTTCGACGCCACCGCCGCAAATCCGCCGGATCAAAGCCCATCGACGGGCCGGTCCAGCGCTTCGGCTTCCAGCGCATCGGCGCGCAAGCGGTCGAAGAACGACTGCGCCTCCAGCATGATCGGCCAAGTGCCTTCGCGACTGATGGCGGACACCAGGAACCACGGCTGCGTCCAGGCCAGTTCCGCGACGATCTCCGCGGCGCGCGCGCGCGCTTCGTCCTCGAACATCAAATCGGCCTTGTTGAGGATCAGCCAACGCGGTTTTTCCAGCATCGCCGGGTCGTACTTGCGCAGCTCGTGCTCGATCGCGCGCACCTGTTCGGCCGGTGCGACGTCGACGCCGCCTTCCATGCCTTCGAAGGACATAGGCGCGATGTCGACCAGGTGCAGCAGCAATCGCGTGCGCTGCACGTGGCGCAGGAACAGGCTGCCCAGGCCGGCGCCATCGGCCGCTCCCTCGATCAGGCCGGGGATGTCGGCGATCACGAAGCTACGGCCCGGCTCGACGCTGACCACGCCGAGGTTGGGATACAGGGTGGTGAACGGGTAATCGGCCACTTTTGGTGTTGCCGCCGACACCGCACGGATGAAGGTGCTCTTGCCGGCATTCGGGAAGCCGAGCAGGCCAATATCGGCCAGCAGTTTGAGCTCCAGCTGCAACGTGCGCTGCTCACCGTCCAACCCCGGCAAGGCGCGGCGCGGACTGCGATTGGTGGAGCTCTTGAAGTGCATGTTGCCAAGGCCACCCTTGCCGCCGTTGGCGACCAACAGGCGGTCGCCGTGCTGCGACAGGTCGCCGATCACCTCATCGGTTTCAACGTTGGTCACCACGGTGCCGACCGGTACGGTGATCAGCAAATCCTCGCCACCCTTGCCATACCGCTGCTGGCCCATGCCGTTTTCGCCACGTTGCGCACGGAAGTGCTTCTGGTGGCGGAAGTCGACCAGCGTGCTGAGGTTCTCGTCAGCCATCAGCCAGATATTGCCGCCGTCACCGCCATCGCCGCCATCCGGGCCGCCAAGCGGGATGAATTTCTCGCGGCGAAAGCCCACGCAACCGTTGCCGCCATTGCCGGCAATGACCTGGATTTCTGCTTCGTCGACGAGTTTCATGGAGATGGGTGCCAGGAATGGAAAATAAGAATTAGGAAACAGGAAATAGTGAATCTGGAGCTGGAAATAAACGTGGGATTGGCGTCAGTGCGTTTCCAGCCCCTGTCCCTTTTGGAAAAGCGGCTGGAAGCGTTGGTCAGTGCGCTTGCAGCAGCCACAAGACAAACCCTGCAATCTGCTTTTCACGAAAGACCCGGAAAAGATGATGCCATGGGCTGCGCCCCACGATAGGCGGAAACGAAAAGCCCCGCCAAAGCGGGGCTTTTCAAGATCAGCAATGCAACGCTCAGGCGTCCGCGATCACACTGACCATGCGACGCTTCTTCAAGCCCTTGACCGTGAACTCGACCTTGCCGTCGATCAACGCGAACAGCGTGTGGTCGCGGCCCAGGCCAACGCCCATGCCCGGGTGGAACTGGGTCCCGCGCTGACGCACGATGATGTTGCCGGCATCGATCGCCTGGCCACCGTAGATCTTGACGCCGAGGTATTTCGGGTTGGAGTCGCGACCGTTGCGCGAGGAACCTACGCCCTTTTTATGTGCCATGGCTGCGTCTCCTTATTTCTTGTCGCCACCGGCAATGCCGGTGATCTCGATTTCGGTGTAATGCTGCCGGTGGCCCATCTGCTTGCGATGGTGCTTGCGGCGGCGGAACTTCACGATGCGCACCTTGTCGGCGCGGCCGTGGGATTTGATGGTTGCGGTGACAAGCGCGCCCTTGAGTGCATCGCCGAGGGTCACGCCCTCGCCATCACCCAGCATCAGGACGTTGTCGAACTTGATCTCGCTGCCGGCTTCGGCATCGAGCAGCTCGACGCGGAGCGTCTCACCCTTCATCACGCGGTATTGCTTACCGCCAGTGACCAGAACTGCGTACATGACCTGTGATTCCCTTATGTAGTTCTTCTATGGTTTTTTTGCGCTGGCCGCCATCGAGGGCAGACAGGAGCGGAATTGTAGGGGATTCAGCGAGTTAGGGTCAACCAGGCGGTGACCCGGATTTATCGGCTACAGCCGGCACAGGCCAGGCTCACCGCGGTTTCACGGCGGACGGCGCCGTATGGCGGGTGCCGCGAGGGCCAAGCCATGGCGCAGCCGCCCGGACACGGGGCGGTCGACCCCTCGCGATGGATCCAGGAAGGGAGCACATCATGTTCGACACGATCCTTGAGCAGGCGGCCTCACGCTCCGGTATCAGCACGGAAAAAACCCAGCAATTGCTGGCCGGGCTGACCGCCTTGATCTTCAGCTCCGAGGGCGGCCCGGCGGGCTTCGTGGACCGTCTCCGCAGCGGCGGCCTGGGCGATATGGTGCAGTCATGGATCGGCGGTGGCCCAAACCAGCCGATCAGCCCGACGCAGCTTCAAGACGCACTGGGGCACGGCGAGATCGCCGCCATTGCCGCGCGCACTGGCCTGGACACCACGACCACCAGCAATGCCCTGAGCGGCATGTTGCCAGAGGTCTTCAGTCGCCTGACCCAGGACGGCCAGCTGCCGACCACGATCCCGGCCAGCCTGGGCGGGCTGCTGGGCGGTGTCGGCAGCACCTTGGGCGATTTTGGTCGCCCCAGCGCGGCGGCCGTCGGCGGGCAAGGGGCTGCGATCGAAGCCCGCACGGCGACACTTGGCAACCCCGCCCCACCCGTGGTCGCGTCACCAAGCAGCAAATGGCCGCTGTGGATCCTGCTGCTGGCGATCCTGACCGGGCTGGCCTGGTATTTCCTGGGTGGCAACGAGCGCGCCGCCATGACGGACGCCAATTTGCCGGCCGCGACCATGCCGGCGCTGCACTCCCGTGAAGCCATTGCTCCCGTCCACGAGACGGCGACGCCAGCCGTCGCCGGTGTGCCGGGTGCTGGCATCGCGACCCCGACGACGCACGCCGGCGCTGAACTCGACACGCTGACCTCGCGCCAGGGCGACGTAAACGTCGCCGATCTGGTCAAGGCGCTCAACCTGATGGACATCCACTTCGAAACCGGCAGCGCGCGGATCTCCGCCGGCAGCATGGATATCCTGCGCAAGGCCGCAGCGGCGATCACCCGCGCTCCAGCCGGGACCAGAATCGAGGTCGGCGGCCATACCGACAACTCCGGCAATGCCTCCAGCAACCAGGCGCTGTCGCAGGCACGTGCCGAAGCGGTGGCCAAACAGCTGTCCAGCAACGGCGCGGATGCCGCCATGCTGTCCAGCAATGGCTTCGGCCAGGACAAGCCGGTTGCCGACAACGGCACAGCGCAAGGCCGCGCAAGCAACCGCCGCATTGTGTTCACCGTGCAGCCGTAGCCGTCCACCGCCCCAGCCCACGCCCAGCGCACCTCCAGCCATGCGCGGCGCTTCAGGCCGCGTTTTGTCCGAGTTCTCGCGGCTGTCGCGGTTTGCGAGACAGCCTCGGTCGAGACTGGAGTTCTGGCGATTTGCCCCCAAATCGTTGGCTCGTTAGGCTGATCGACTGCCCGCTCCTGCCGCCATCGCGGCCGGTGTCGCCAACCACCCCGCACAACACCGGATCCCATTCGATGGCGCTGGACACCATCCGCATTCGCGGAGCCCGTACCCACAACCTCAAGAACATCGACCTCGACCTGCCGCGCGACAAGCTGATCGTGATCACCGGCCTGTCGGGCTCGGGCAAGTCATCGCTGGCGTTCGACACCATCTACGCAGAGGGTCAGCGCCGCTATGTCGAGTCGCTGTCGGCGTACGCGCGGCAATTCCTCAGCGTGATGGAAAAGCCCGACGTCGACCACATCGAGGGCCTGTCGCCGGCGATCTCGATCGAGCAAAAATCGACCTCGCACAATCCGCGCTCCACGGTCGGCACGATCACCGAAATCTACGACTACCTGCGCCTGCTGTATGCGCGCGTCGGCCTGCCG